>NZ_JBBMQL010000003.1:0-563758 GCF_038900015.1 Sulfitobacter sp. AS92 | reverse complement strand
CCGTCTGGCGCCCCGTTGGTGCATCTCTGCGCCGCCGGTATGGGGGGTTCTAAGGTTAGTGACGCAGACCCGCAAGCAGAAATTTGAGAAAAGGCGACATTTCTGGGAACTTATAGGTAAGTGACTGTTTATAAGGCTGTTTTATGGGCGCCAGCTGCTTGAATTCAGCCCCTGCCCTCGAAGTTACGCTATGCAGAGGCACCGAATGAGGGTGAATCGGCCGCGATTCCGGCGATGCCTGACTGAATCGCGGCGGACGAGATCAGATAGTCACGACTGCTTCGATGCCCCTGCCCTACACTACACTATATAGACATTAATCTTCGCCATCCTCTTGGCGTGGACGGGTCAGCGGCAAAGGCTCTTTGAAAGTAAGCGTACGGTAAGGGAATGGGATTTCCAGGCCGGCGTCGTCCAACCCACGTTTCACGGCCGTTACCACTTCGTCCTTTGAGCGCCGTTGCTCGACAGGGGTCGAACCCGTCCACCAAGTCACTTCAAAGTTAATGGATGAAGCCGCGAACTCTTGAGCGAAGATTTGGATCGGATGGTCGCCTTGCTCAACCGTCTCACAGCTTTCTACGGCTTTGGTGATAACGCTACGGGCCTCATCGACATCCACATCATAGGCCACACCGCAGATAATTGTTTGGCGACGGTGATCTTGGTCGGTTCTTACATAGACAGGGTTTTTGAAGAGCATCGCGTTGGGTACGATCACCAACTGTCCGTCGGTCTGACGGATGTGGCTTTCGCGGATGGCGATATGAGCCACCTTTCCCTCGATCCCCTCACATTCGATATGATCCCCCATACGCATCTCGCGACGAAAGAGAATGATGATGCCTGCAAGGAAGTTCTCAAAGACATCTTTAAACGCGAACCCAATGGCGACCGAGCCGATGCCAAGCCCTGCAAGAATGCTTGCTGGTGTCAGACCAGGGAAGACGATCACTGCCGCGATCATAATCCCAAACACCCAGATTAAAATCGAGGTCAAAAGAATGAACAGGTCTTGCAGACTGCGGCGCAGCTTGGTCCGGGACAGCGCTCTATTCACCAGCGACCGCCCAAGTGCGGCGAGAGCCCAGGTTAAGACCAGAACCACGACAGCGACGGCTATCTGCGGCAAAAGCGCAATCGTGTCCCGCGCCATCTCAGTCACTTGGCGCCACATGATCCTGACTGGCTCCATCTCGTCCCTCCTCCGGCTTTTTATACAGCCTGCAACAATTCCCGCGCTGCGGCGAATGTTTTATGCCGCCCGCCCAATATCCCCCGACTGGCCAAAGCCGGGGCGCGGGCTAGCTCTCAGCAGAGATTAGGTTTTAAGGAAAGGACCCCGGCCGAGCTGGGGTAACGCTATGGATATCATCCGCATCATCGTCGCGATCCTGCTTCCCCCGCTTGGAGTGTTCCTGCAGGAAGGACTGGGGAAACATTTCTGGATCAACATTATTCTGACGCTGCTGGGCTATCTGCCCGGTATCGTTCATGCGCTCTATATCATTATAAAGAGATAGCAGCGGGTCGACACCCACCTGAGAGAGCAAAAAGCGCGTCACTGAAAATCAGAGACGCGCTTTTGTGATCAATCGGACAGTTTGTCCTTCGCATCGCCAGCACCTTTTTGCACTTTACCTTCGACCTGATCGGCCTGGCCTTCGCGCTTGAGGTCTTCGTTGTTCGTTGCATCGCCAGCTTCTTCTTTCAGCTTGCCGCCGATGTCTTTTGCTTTGCCTTTAGCTTGGTCTTCATTCGCCATGGGTGTTCTCCTCTATCAATGTAGAAGAGCAACGTCGGAAAGCAGGATGAGGTTCCGCAATGTCGGGCTGAGCGCAAATCAAAAACATTAAGATAGCGGGGGCGTTGTGATCGAGATGAAACTCTTGCAGGTTATGTAGAGATGGCTGATGCCGAAGTGCTTCAAACACCTATCAAAGGGGTGGCAAGCTAATCGAAGCTTCTTTCAATCGTACATCTCTCCAAATATGCGATCTATGACACCAGAGTTTCAGTTGCTGAACCGGTCAGGCCGCTTAAGGCGCAGCCTGCTTCCGTCTTAGTCCTGATTTTGTAGATCGGAGGTGTCGGTTTTCTCATGCAAGCCAGTTACCGCGCTGGAATCACTACATGAATCCCTTAAGAGATTTGTACAACAGAGCCCTGTGCGGTTCTAAAGCCTGTCAGGGGGCGTTTCGCCTCGGAAGAAGGCGTCGAGGTTATCGAGCGCCTTGAACCCCATCGCGTCGCGGGTCTTGACAGTGGCGCTGCCGACATGGGGCATCATCACGATGTTCTCATGCACCGCGAAAGCTGGGTTGCCGCCTGGTTCAGCGACAAAGCAATCGAGTCCGGCGGCACCGATGTGGCCGCTTTCTATTGCAGCGATAAGCGCGCTTTCATTAATCAGGTTGCCACGTGCGGTGTTTACGATGACCGCGCCCTTGGGCAGGCGAGCAAGCCGCTCTGCATTCATCAGGTTAACGGTTTGTGGAGTGGCGGGGCAATGCAGCGTCAGGAAATCGGAAGCTGCCAGCAAGCTGTCGAGGTCGGCATGGTAGGTCGCGCCTGCCTCTTCATCCGCATCAAGGCGGCTTCGGTTGTGATAGTGGATCTCCATATCAAAGCCTTGGGCCTTTCGGGCAAAGGAGCGGCCGACGCCGCCCATCCCGATGATCCCCAGCCGTGCGCCCGTCACTTGCTTTCCGACCAAAAATGCGGGGGACCAGAAATCCCAAGCACCGGAACGCACGATCCGGTCGCCTTGAACCGCATGTCTGGCCGCCGCCAGCATCAACATCATCGCAAGTTCAGCAGTCGCATCCGACAGCACGCCAGGGGTGTTGGTGACCACAATGCCCTTGGCCTTCAGCGCGTCCAGATCGCAATGATCGACGCCGACAGAATGGTTCGCCACGATTCTAAGCCGTGGGCCCAACTGCCCAACGACTTGTGCGCTAAAATATTCGGAATGGCAGGGGATGATCGCGTCGACCTTTGCGCTCATCTCGATGATATCCTCAGCAGTTCCAGGGCGGTCCGCAGGGTCCCATATGACTGAGTAGTCGCGCTGCGCACGTTCCAGCGTGGCGTCAGAGAGGGTGCGCGTGATCCAGAGTGTGGGTTTCGTCATGCTATTTCAGTCCCGCTTGTTACGGCTGGATGTGGCGAAATCATAGGCGACGAAGCCAAGCGTGATGAGGATGATAATCACCAGATCGGGGCTTGACACGTTGACGGCGAGGATCAGCAGGAACGCTGCGATGGTTAAGAAGGCCAGAAGGGCGAGCAAACGGTTCATATCATATCTTCCTTATTGTTCCACGCCATCGGCCCAGTTGAAGAGCCATTGGGCAGTCCGCATCAGGCGCGCGTCATTATCGCGGGCGGCGACCAGTTGGACGCCCATTGGCAGCCCTTCTTCCGAGGTGAGCAGCGGCAACGTGATGCAAGGCGTCCCACAAAGTGTCCATAACCCGTTGAAGATCGGATCGCCGGTTGTTTCCAACCCATTGGGGGCGGGCCCGGTGGCAGCAGGGCAAAGGATCGCATCGCAGCGCGTCAGCATCTCGTCTAGGGCCGCGTTCAACAGTTTCGGCATGTCGCAGGCCGAAAGATAATCACGCGCCGGAACGGCGTTGCCTTCTACGATTGCGTCGCGTGTTACTTGACCCAAGCTATCGCCCATGTCGCGGGCGTAGGGGTAATAGTGATAGGCCATTTCGGCAAAGTTGATCTTTTTGCGTTGCTCTGCGGCGTCGTCGAAAATCGCAGGCAAAGGCATCTCGAACGCCTGATCGCCGAGAGCGTCGACCAATTCATCGAAGGCACTACGCATCTGCTGATCTGCCGTGTCCCAACTGGGCGGTTTTACGAAACCAAAGACTGGGGCAATGGGCGGCTTGGACAGCGCCGCCGTGTGCAGCGCCGGGGTGGGCAGCGGGGCCGTCGCACTGTCCTCGGGATCGTCACCGAACAGTATCTCGGCCAGCAACGCGGCACCGGCGGGGTCGGAGGCAAATACGCCAACAGTGTCTAGTGTCGGAGACTGCGCAAGAATACCGCGCCGGGGGATTGCGCCGTATGTGGGCTTATAACCCGTGACGCCGCAAAAGGACGCCGGCCTGATAATGGACCCGCCGGTTTGGGTGCCAATGGCAAGCGGCACCATACCGTCAGCGACAGCAGCGGCGGAGCCTTGGGAGGACCCGCCAGGGGTATGTGCCAGATTATGTGGATTTGCCGTCTTGCCGGGATGCATGAAGGCAAGCTCGGTCGTGACCGTCTTGCCCATGATAATAGCCCCTTCCTTCTTGAGCCGCTCCACGACGAACGCATCCCGCAGAGGAATCCGGTTCGCATCACGAGTGCAGCCGTTCTCTGTCGGGATTTTCGCCGTATCGATCACGTCCTTCAATGCGACAGGCAGCCCGTGCAAACGCCCAAGCGGGCGACCGCTTCGGCGGTATGCATCGAGATTGCGTGCCTGCGCACGGGCAAACTCGGGGTCGAACCATGCCCACGCGCCGACTTCAGCCTCGCGGGCCTCAATCCGCGCGATGTAGCTGTCTACCAGCGTCAGCGCGTCCAGCGCACCGGATGCCAGACGATCGCGCAGCAGCGTCACACTGGGTGACGCTGCTATGCCTGCGGATTGGGACCTATCAGCGGCCATAGAACAACTCCGGCAGATAGAATACGATCTGTGGGAAGGCATACATCAGAACCATCGATAGGATGACGCAGAACAGGAACGGCATGACGCCGCTGAAGATCTGGGTCAGTCGCAGTTCCGGCGGCGCAATCCCCTTGAGGTAATAGGCTGACATCGCCATCGGCGGGGTTAAAAAGCTGGTCTGCAGGTTCAGGGCAACAAGGATGCCGAAGAACAGCGGGTCAATTCCAAACACCTCAAGCAGCGGCAGAAAAATTGGCACAAAGATGATGATGATCTCGGACCATTCCAGTGGCCAACCCAGCAGGAAGATGATCAGCTGCGCAAGGATCAGGAACTGGATTGGAGTCAGGTTCATGGATTGCACGAACTCGGAAATCACATGTTCTCCGCCAAGGTACGAGAACACGGCCGAGAAGGTGTAGGACCCCACGAACAGCCAGCAGACCATCGCGGTTGTGCGAACGGTCAAATAAACGCTTTCGCGCATCCGCTGCCACGTCATCGCCCGGTAGATGAAGGCAAGGAAGATACCGCCAAGGGCACCGATCGACGCCGCCTCCGAGGGGGTGGCCAGGCCGAACAGGATCGAGCCCAGAACGGCGAAGATCAGGAAGGCAAGCGGCACGAATGACGTGATAATTAACCAAATCAGTTTGCCCATGGGCACATCCGGCACTTCGTCGTCCGTAGGCTTTGGGGCCGCGGAGGGCTGGAGGATTGAGCGACCAACAATGTAGACAAGATAGAGACCTACCAGCGTCAAGCCGGGAAGCAGCGCCGCTGCGTAAAGCCGCACGATGGAGACGTTGGTCGCCGCCGCATAGACAATGAGCATGATAGAGGGCGGGATCAGGATCCCCAAGGTGCCACCGGCGCAGATAATACCAGCCGCAAAGGACGGATCATAGCGCGCTTTCAGCATCGCGGGCAGAGCCAGCAGGCCCATCAGCGTCACCACCGCGCCAACGATACCTGTGGCCGTGGCGAAAAGCGCACAGGTGATCAGCGCCGCCACACCCATGGAACCCGGTATGTTCTTGGACGCGATGTTCAGCGTGGTAAACAGACGGTCCACGATGTTGGACCGCTCAACGATATACCCCATGAACAGGAACAGCGGGACAGCCGTCAGAACCTCGTTCGACATGACCGTGAAGGTCTGGTTCACGAATAAGTCGAATATTCGGTTATTATAGAACCCTTCGAACCATAAAGACCAACTGTCCCAACTGCTTGCAGTTTCATCCAGCCGGTCAAAGCTGCGCCACATGCGGCCCGCGTCGTAATAGGCGTAGTAGCCAAAGCCGATACCCATTGCCATCAGCGTGAACGCAATGGGAAAGCCGAGGAAAACAAAGATGATGAACAGCCCCAGCATCATCAGGGCAATTTGCGGATCGGTCATGTGATATGGTCTTTCTCGGCCTTGTTGGCAGCGCGCATCAGAAGATCTTCGGTCTCGAACACGTCTTCATAGGCTTCCAGCCAGTAGTTATTGCGCATAGCGAGGATGCAGCGGCAAACTTGTGCCATCCCCTGAATAAAAAGAAGAATTCCAGCAGCGACGATCACCGTTTTGAACTGATAGATCGGCACGCCCGCCGGACTGTTGACCGACACTTCGCCGTATTGCCAGGACCGCGCGGCATATTTCCAGCCAGACAGGATGAGAGCGGTTACACCGGGAAAGAAGAAGAATATGTAAAGCACGATGTCGATCTTGGCCTGCGTCTTGGGCTGCAATAGCCGGTACAGGAAATCGCCCCGTACGTGACCGCCCCGCGACAGGGTATAGGCTCCGCCCATCATGAACAGAGTGCCGTACATGATAAACGACACGTCCAGCGCCCAGGCAGTGGGGTCGTTCAGCACATAGCGCACGAACACCTCGTAACCTGTGCCCAAGGACATCAACAGGATCAGCCAGGCAAATGCCTTGCCGAACCATGCGGAAAGATTGTCGGCGAACCGAATGAATGAGACCATGATGCTGGGATACCTCGTGTGGAAACCCCGGCACAACAGGTGCCGGGGCTCGTTCCAATCTACTGCCTTAACGGATCACATCTTGATCTTGCCGGGGAAGTAATGCTCGTACGCGAGGCCGTAGTCGGGCGCGTTCATCAGCTCATAATAAGACACGCGGCTGACCCAGTCGCGCTGGCTGTCGAGTGTCTTTTTCATAAACGGATCGGATTCGAGCTCGGGGATCAGCTCGTCCCATGCTTTTAACTGTGCGTCCAGAATTTCCTTGGACGTCCGGTGTACGGTTACACCCGCTTCGTCCTGCAGGAATTGCAGATCGGCAGAATAGCGGTCCATCGCCTTGGCGGTGTTGGCTGTGGAAACAGCCTCAACGCCATATTTCAGAATCGCCTGCAGATCGGGATCAAGGTCTTCGAGGAACTGTTTGGAGAACAAGAACTCAAAGCTTTCCGATGCCTGATGGTACGAAGAGAGGTAGTAGTTCTTGGCAACGTCATGCGCGCCAAAGTCCTTGTCCGACGATGGGTTGTTGAATTCAAAAGCGTCGATCACGCCACGTTCCATCGCGGGGACGATTTCGCCACCGGGAAGCTGAGCAACAGACATGCCCATCTTCTGCAAAAGGTCGGCAGCAAGGCCTACTGTGCGGTATTTGAACCCCTGAAGGTCAGCGACTGTGTTGACCTCCTGCTTGAACCAGCCGAAGGGCTGCGCGAACATGGGGAAGCCAAGGTATCCCACGACGTCGAGGCCCATGATGTCCTGTGTTAGCTCGTTATAAAGCTCCTGACCGCCACCCTGATAGAACCATGACAGCATCGTTGTAGCGGAACCGCCGAAAACGGGGCCTGTGCCGAACAGGGATGCGGCCTTGTTCTTGCCGTACCAGTAGACTGGCACGGAGTGGGCCGCGTCAATCAGGCCGTCGTTCACAGCATCCAGCACCTGGAACGCGGCGACAACAGCACCGGCTGGCAGCACGTCGACCTTCATGCGCCCGCCAGACATTTCCTCGACCCGTGTGGCGTAGTCGCGTGCGAAATCCTGCCAAATGTTCGCATCATTCCAAGACGTCTGCATCTTCACGACGATTGGAGCTTGCGCCAGTACGGCTGGTGCGGCGAGCATGCTGCCAGCAGCAGCACCCCCGGCAACGGCGGATTTCGTCAGAAACGAACGCCGGTTGATGGTTCTAGATTCTTTCATTTTTTCTCCTCCCAGAGTCTTCGTTGGTCGATCTTTTTTGGTTATTAAAACTACCAATTGACTACATGTTAGTTGGTTGGAGCTTCATCGCAAGAAATATCTCAGAGCCGTTTGTGAAAGCACCCGCATGCAACCCTGGGCGGTCCTTCCGATGCGCGGGAGCAACTCACCGGGATGCTACTCGACCTTGGCGACAACACGGCGAGGCTTGTCCCAAGACACCGCCTGATACTCAAAGTCGTCATAGATACGCCTCACACCTTTTGGCGGACCCACCGGGCGCTTGACCATTTGGGCGGCCCCGCCCTGGAGAACACGATTGGTGCGGAGGCGAATGGGCGAAGGTAGCATCGCCCCGGAAGAACCGCATAAGGTGACGGTTCGCATCTCGCGCTATGTACATTAACGCGGCGCGGAGCGCAGCGTTCAAGGTGGCCATGTTGGTTGAAGACGAACAGCGGGTGATAACACATACAGCCGAAATGACTGTTCCATGACGTGCCTTCCTGTGCGCCGTGTTCTGGCTGACAGAAGTGTCCAACTCGAGTGTGATATACTTCGACGGCTTGCGCTCATGAAAACGGTTGATCCATTGTCCTGACATATCAGCCAGTGCAGTGCGTTTTACAGATGGGTAAGAGAACGTCTTTTCAAAGACTTACTTACAGGTCTCTATATCGAATTAGCCAGTAAGGACTTCGCGCGGTCACCAACATCGCCAAGCCTTCACGCAACTGCTTAGTCTTTAGTATTCGATTTTTGGAAACTTCGGCCAAAATGAGACCGTGATAGAAGGGTATAAATGTGTACTATCTTAAGGGCGAGCTCGAAAAACTTCAGAAAGCCAAAAATTCAATATTTTCAAGTAATTAATGGTGCCCGGGGGCGGAATCGAACCACCGACACGAGGATTTTCAATCCACTGCTCTACCCCTGAGCTACCCGGGCACGGGTTACCTCTTTCGAGGTTGGGTGAGCGGGTTCTAGGATCTGTGGCGCGGGGTGTCCAGCCCCATTTTACCCTGAAACTCACTTCTTTTCCCGAAACGGAAATTATCTCGCGTTAATGGGACCTTGCGGGGTTGTCTTGTGCTGCTTCGATGGCGTCGATGGCCGATTCAACGTCTTCAGGATCGCGCGAGGGAACCGCATAGCTGCCGTTGAACCAACGCCCCAAATCAATGTCGGCACAGCGGCGCGAGCAGAAGGGACGGTGCGCTTTGACGGTCTCGGCTTTGCAGATCGGGCAGCTCATTGATCTTCCCCCGCAAGAACCTCCGCCAGCACCGGGCGGGCGCGTTTGCGCTGCAGCTCGTAATGGCCCAGCGGCGTCCAACCGACCAGCGTCGTGTCCACCTCATCGGCGCGAAACGCGGCACGCAGGGCACTCTCGAAGGTGCGGCGATCTTTTTTGGGCATGGGGGCAAGATCAAGTGTGATCTGCCCGCCCAACCCGCGTAGACGTAGCGCACGTGGCAGCACGCGGGCGCAGGCCATGTTGGCTTTAACCCCGGCGGCGAGGGATGCGTCGCTGCCTGTGTTCACATCCACGGCAACAAGCGCGCGGGTCGGCTCTACGTAGATCGACGCGCCATTGCCGAGCGGCACCTGAGGCGAAGTCAGCCGGTCGAGCTCTTCCAGAACCCCGTGCTCTGCAAAACTTCCGGCCTCGGTCACGATCTCAGCAGGTGCTACCCAGTCGCGCCACGCCAGTAGATGTGGGCCATCACCTTCGCTCAGCACGTCCATCTCCTGCGCGTCGTCGTTGGCAACGGTGTCGGCCAAGGCCATCATATTGGCGATGTCTTCCGCGATGTCATCGGCATCAGCACCTGCGCAAGAAGACCGTAGGATCAGGCCCAATTCTGCTCCGCCCGCTGCTTCATGGGCGATTTCGAGCAGCCGGTCGCGCTCTTGCTCGTCCTTGATAGAGCGCGAGACATTCAACCCCGGCGCATCGGGCGTCACGATAGCATAGCGCGATTTGAACAGCAGTTTGTTCGTGACCGGAATCGCTTTGCCCGGCTCTGCATGGCCCGAGACCTGCACGAGGATCGTCTGACCGGGTGCCAAACCTTTGATCTGGCGCAGAAATGCCGCGCCGTCAGGGGTTTTTAGGAACATGCCCCCCTGCCCTTTCACTGGGCGATCCGCAATCGCGCGGTAAACGGTACCGACACGCGGCGCATCGCTGTCGATTAGAAAATCATCAAGTTTTCCGTCCACCATGAGTGCTGCGGCTTCAACATCGCCAAGATGGTCGAGAATAATCGTTCGGCCCTTCATGCGGCACCTCCGTCAAATGGGTAGCCTGCCGCTTGCAGCAGGTTCGCAGCCTCGGCCAATGGCAGGCCGACGATTGCAGTGAATGAGCCGCTGATCCATGGGATAAGCGCGCCAGCGGGGCCTTGGATCCCATAGCCACCCGCTTTGCCGCGCCAATCGCCGGTGGCGAGGTAGCGACGGATTTCAGGCTCGGAGAGGGATTTCATCTTTACGATACTTTGCACATCGCGCTGCCAGAGCTTTTCGTCGCGCTTCACCGCCACGGCGGTGATTACTTTGTGACGACGGCCCGACATCAGACGCAAAAAGGCCTCGGCCTCCGCTTCATCCGCTGGTTTGCCCAAGATACGCCGGCCAATTGCAACTGTAGTGTCCGCGCAAAGCACGATATCATCTGCCTCAGCAGGCACTGCCGCCACTTTTTCGCGCGCCATCCGGGCGCAATAGGGGCGCGGCAGCTCGGCCTTGTGGGGGGTCTCATCAATATCAGGAGCGCGGATCGCATCGGGGACCACACCGATCTGGGCCAAAAGCTCCAACCGGCGCGGTGATCCTGATCCGAGAATGAACTGCATCTTATGGGCCTCTTTGTCTGAGGCCGGCAGCCCGGTCGGGGCCGCGCACGGCCCCGCCTGCGCCGCGCAACGCGCGAACGCGGTGCCGCTTACTTGAAGCGATAGTTGATCCGACCCTTGGTCAAATCATAGGGTGTCATTTCCACCTGAACTTTGTCGCCAGCCAGAACACGGATGCGGTTTTTCCGCATCTTGCCTGCCGTATGCGCGATGATCTCATGGCCGTTTTCCAGCTCGACCCGAAACGTCGCGTTAGGCAGGAGTTCCTTCACGACACCGGGAAATTCGAGCGTATCTTCCTTGGCCATGGTCTCTCCTTGAGCATAAAACCCTCCAATTTGAGGGCGCAGGCTTAAATGGGCGCATTTTGCCGCTTTTTCAAGGGGGATTCAGCGCAAAGCGACGTTTATCGCCTTTCCGTCGCGGCCAAGCTGATCCTGCCAATCCCTGCGGTTCAGCACGATGCCATCTGCACGCACCTCGGCAACCTGTGCCAAATCGGCGTCTGCAATGGTCCAGCCGGGGGCATTCACCTCGCGCAGGCCCAAAATACCCGTCGGCGGGAAGCCCCGATCGGGCGGGCAGAAAATGCCACCCGCGCCAAAAGATTGACCCAACGCGTCTGACCAATCCGCCGCGCCGACCACCGAAGACATTGCCGTAATGCACTGATTCTCCAGCGCGCGGGCCATGGAGCCGATCCGCACACGCCAATAGCCTGCCAGTGTTTCTGTCACGCTTGGCACGCAGATCACATCGCAGTCCGCCAGCGCACGACCCAGCAAGGGAAACTCACTGTCGTAACAAATTAGGATGCCGATTTTGCCGATCGCCGTCTCGAAGACCTGGAGCGCATTGCCCCCGATCACGCCCCACTCTTCACGTTCGAACCGGGTCATGATCTGCTTGTCCTGCACGCCTACCCGCCCCGAGGGCGTGATCAGCCGGGCGCGGTTGACGGGGCGGCTGTCAGTAGCCGCGGGGCCGGAGCCTGCAACGATATGCACATTGTGCTCCGCCGCGAGTTTCAAATGCAGCCGATCAGCCTCTGGCAATTTTTCCGAAACGGAAAAGAGTGAACGCTCTAAATCCCCGGCCACCTCGGCCCCATCAAGCGTGGCCAATTCCATCGCGGCGTATTCGGGGAACACCAATAGGTCCGCCCCCTGCACTGCTGCCTCTGCGACCCAATGGGCGAGCTTGTCTTCGTACTGCGCCCAAGAGGTCAAAATTTCGAGCGGATAGGCGGCTGTGGCAATTTTCATTTCGTGCTCCGGGACTGCATTCGGCGCAGTCTGCGCGGCTTTGGCGGGGGCTTCAAGGGGCGGCTAAAGGGATCAGGTGGGGGCCTGCGCATTTTCGCCATTTCCAAATCCGGCCAGCCAGTTCCTCGGGCAAACACTTGACCTGAGCGGCCCGTAGTTTCACAAGATCTGAAAGAGATGGGACGCATATGCTTAACAAAGGCATCACCCTTCGGGGCATCGAAGTGTTTGAAGCGCTAGCGCGCAGCGGATCGGTGGCACAGGCTGCACAGGCCACGGGGCTCAGCCAACCCGCCGTCAGCCAGCAAATGCGCAACCTTGAAGCCGCCGTCGGCGCGGAACTGGTCGATCACACACGCCGTCCAATGCGTCTGACTCAAGCCGGACAGATGTTCCTACGTCGTGCCGGGTTGGCGCTGTCGGAGCTTCGGCAAGCGCAAAGCGAAGTGACCGTGATGGACCTCGCGCATTTAGACGCACTCAATCTCGGCGTGATTGATGATTTCGATGATGACCTGACGCCGCGCCTTGCCACGATCCTTGGCGATAGCCTGACCGGATGCCGCTTTCGCATGATCACTGCAGGCAGCAATGAGTTGGCCGATGCCCTGCGCGAGAAAAGCCTGCATATGGCGCTTTCTGCTCAGATCGACAGCAAGCTGGACGCGGTGCTGGAATACCCGCTGGCCCGCGATCCCTTTATCATCGTCACCCCTGCAGCGACGCCACATGATCCCGCGGCCCTGCTGAGCGGCGACACGCACCTGCCTTTCCTACGCTACGCCGAAGACCAGTTGATCGCGCGCCAGATCGAAGCCCATCTTGCCGCCCAAGGCCACAGCCTGCCCGCACGGTTCGAGATCGGCAGCCATTTGGCGCTGATGGCCATGGTGGCGCGCGGCATCGGTTGGGCAATCACAACGCCCTTGGGCTACATGCGCGCCGCGCGGTTTCACAACAAGCTGGCCGCTTGCCCCCTGCCCACCCCAGTGCCGGCGCGGACCATCTCGCTGTTCGCCGGGGCCGAATGGTCCGGCCCCGTGCCGCGCGACATTGCCCAAACCGTGCGGCAATTGATGCAGACCCATATGATCGCTCCCGCCATAGCAGAACTTCCGTGGCTGGCAGAGGGGTTTCACCTGCTTGAAGACGACAACCGGATCGGAGACTAATTAGACATGACCAAAATCGTGATCCTTACCGGCGCGGGCATCTCTGCCGAAAGCGGGCTTGAGACCTTTCGCGCCTCTGATGGCCTTTGGGCGCAGCACCGGGTCGAAGACGTGGCCACGCCCGAGGGCTTCGACCGCAATCCCAAACTCGTTGTCGATTTCTACAACGCCCGTCGCGCGCAGGCGGCAGAAGTGTCGCCCAACGCCGCACATCAGGCGCTGGCCCGGCTGGAAGCCGAGCTTGATGGTGAAGTCGTGGTCATCACCCAAAACGTCGACGATCTGCATGAACAGGGTGGCTCGCAGAATGTAATGCATATGCACGGTGCCCTTAAAGGTGCGCTTTGCGCTGCTTGCGATCATCGCTGGCCTGCCCCGATGGTTATGGCGCCCGGCGATCCCTGCTCCGCCTGCAACGCCCCTGCCGCGCGGCCCGATATCGTCTGGTTTGGCGAAATGCCCTATGAGATGGATACGCTTTTTCAGCACTTGGCCGAGGCCGACATCTTCGCCGCAGTCGGCACCTCAGGCAACGTCTACCCCGCTGCCGGTTTCGTCGCCGAAGCCCGCCGCGCCGGGGCGCATACGATAGAGTTCAATCTAGAACGCTCAGCCGTGGGCAATCAGTTTGAAGATCACCGCATCGGCCCCGCCAGCCAAACAATCCCCGCGTGGGTTGACGAAGTCTTGCGCAGTTAAGCGCAGGCGCGCCACGAAAAGGCGCGCCTGCCTGATTGTTTACCGCGGCTCGCTGCTGAGCCCTTTGTAAACCGTGTAGCACATCACCAGCATCAGGATGGCAAAGGGAACCCCCGTGGCCGTAACGCCGGCCTGCAGCGCAGATAGGCCGCCACCGATCAGCAGAACGATGGCAATCAATCCTTCAACAATGCACCAAAAGATTCGCTGAGGCACCGGCGCGTCGATCTTACCGCCCGCCGTGATCGTATCCACGACCAGTGAACCCGAATCCGACGACGTCACAAAGAACACCAGCGCGAGAAGAATCGCGATGGTCGACGCTACCTTGGTAAAGGGCAGTTCATTCAGCATCCCAAAGAGTGACAGTTCAGGTGAGTAGCTGTCGATCACATTGGCTTTGACCAGCGAGGTCTCAGGGCTGGTAAGGATTTGTTCAATCGCGATACCGCCAAAAACACCCATCCAGATGAAAATGATCAACGAGGGGATCAGCAAGACGCAGATGATAAACTCTCGCACCGTCCGCCCGCGTGAAACCCGCGCGATGAACATGCCCACAAAAGGCGCCCAAGAAATCCACCACGCCCAATAGAAGGCGGTCCAGCTTTCGCGGTACGCATCGTCCTCACGCCCGAACGGGTTTGATAACGGTATGATCTCTTGTGTATAGGCGACCAGACCGGTCCAAAAGCCATTGAGGCCCACCAAAGTCGGGCCAACGAAAAGCACGAATAGAAAGAACAAGATCGCCACGACCATGTTCACTTCGGACAGAATCTTGACCCCGCCGTCCAACCCACGCCAAACCGATACCAACGCCACAGCGGTCACCAATAGGATGATGATCACCTGTGCATTGGTCGAAATCTCAAGCCCGAAAGCAAAGTTAAACCCGGCGTTGGCTTGCTGTGCGCCAAGGCCGAGCGATGTGGCCAGTCCAAAAAGCGTGGCAAACACGGCCAAGATGTCGATGATATGACCCGGCCACCCCCAAACGCGATCACCGAGGATGGGGTAGAAACACGACCGGATAGAAAAGGGCAAACCCTTGTTATAGGTGAACAATGCGAGTGCCAGCGCCATGATGGCATAGACCGCCCAGCCATGCAGGCCCCAGTGATAAAACGTCGCTGCAAGCCCCATGGCACGTGCCGCCTCGACATTCTCAGGAATAATCGAGCCGTCTTCGGCAATCGGCAACGGCACCCCCAGAGGGCCGGAGACGTTCATATGATACACAGGCTCAAGCACACCGAAGAACAAGAGCCCGATCCCCATGCCCGCCGCGAAAAGCATGGCAAACCACGCGGGGTAAGAATACTCCGGCACAGCGTTTTTGCCACCCAGCCTAACTTTTGAGACGGGCAGAAAGATCAACGCGATACAGAAAATCACGAAGATATTTACGATGATCATGAACAGCCAATCCAGCTTGGTGGTGGCAAAATCCCGAACGGCGAGAAAGAGCACCCCCGCCTGATCCGGGAAGAGCATCGTGAGCAGAACGAAAGCGACAGCCGTCAATCCCGAGACCATGAAAACCGGGTTGTGGATGTCAAAACCAAGTGGCCCGAGAGTGCCGTCGATATTATCTTGACCGACTTCGAACTCTGTTTCGATCTCGCTGTTGCCGGGGGTGGGCTCAGTCATGATGTCTCCAATCTTGCACGCACGGTCTTGGCCCGCTGCGACAGCCCGCATGGCCAAACCACCAAAGGTCAGAGGGTTAACTAGCTCTGCTTACAGAGATTCCCCGAATAAAAACATCAATCTGCGAAAGAAAATCTACAGATGCAGCCGTATTGAGCGCACTTCTTAAACAAGAGCGAGGTTAACAAATCTTGAACCGGAAACAAAAAAGGCCCCGATCCTTTCGGATCGAGGCCCCAATCTCGTCTGTGTTAAGCCTTAGCTCAATACATCGGCAGTCGCGCTGGATTTCGCGATCGCTTTTTTGATCTTCAACGCATTGTCAGACAGTTCAACGTCCTTGGCTTTCGCCAGGAACTTGTCCAGACCACCGCGGTGATCGACGGTGCGCAGAGCTGCGGCAGAGATGCGCAGCTTGAACGCGCGGCCCAGTGCTTCGGACTGCAACGACACGTCGTTGAGGTTCGGCAAGAACCGACGGCGTGTACGGTTGTTAGCGTGGCTTACGTTGTTGCCCGTCATCGGGCCTTTTCCGGTCAATTCGCAACGGCGCGACATGGGTTCATCCTTTTGCTGTTGTGTCCTTCCAGCGATCCGGAAAAACACATAACGTGGGGGCCGCGCAGAGCCGACCCTGAATTGGTTCGCTGGCTTTAAGGGGAATCGCGGTAGCCGTCAACCCGAAGCGCAGGAGTTGAGCGCTTTTCCTGTGGGTTTGGCTGTGACGTCAAGGCCAGCCCCCCCTCCCCGCTACTCCTACGCCGGTTTTTGCCACCTGTAATTGAGTTTCCTTTGCATCCCCCTGACGGATTTGCGATGCAGACACATGACCACACAAATGCGCGCCCTTTTCGTTCACCTTTTTACTGCCACGGGCGCAGTCTTGGCGATGCTCGCCATGCTCGCCGCCGTGGAAGAAAAATGGGATCTGATGTTTCTCTGGCTGGTGATTGCCTTTTTCGTAGATGGCATCGACGGGCCATTGGCGCGCAAATACGATGTAAAGACCAACGCGCCCGAGTTCGATGGCGTCTTGATGGACCTTATCATCGACTACCTCACTTACGTCTTTATCCCGGCATTCGCCTTGTTCACTTCGGGCCTTATGGATGGGTGGAGCGGTTGGGCGATGATTATCATCATCACCTTTGCAAGTGTCATGTATTTCTCCGACACCCGCATGAAAACAAAAGATAATTCCTTTAAAGGCTTTCCCGGTTGCTGGAATATGCTGGTGCTGGTGCTCTTTGCGTTGCAACCCGAGTGGTGGGTCAGCCTGATCGTGGTGACGGTCCTTGCCGCGGCGATGTTCCTGCCGATCAAGTTCGTGCATCCCGTGCGAACGGAGCGCTGGCGTCCGGTGACATTGCCGATGGCGCTGGCATGGACCTTCTTTGCGGGCTGGTCCGCTTGGGTGAACTTTGACCCCGAAAGCTGGGCGCATTGGGGTCTGGTTGTGACATCAATTTACCTTGTTTTCGCAGGTGCTGCGCAGCAGTTGATGCCCATTGGCGAAGATTGAAGCCACTTAAATCAGCAAGCCCGCAGCACCTTCATGGCGCAGCAGGGCAACCTTGGTCTCGACCCCGCCTGCCCCGCTAAACCCGGTGAGCCCTTTTGCACCCATCACCCGGTGGCACGGGATAATGAGTGGGATCGGATTGCCGCCACAGGCTCTACCCACTGCTTGTGCAGGTACATCGAGATCACGGGCAATCTCTCCGTAAGTGCGTGTATCGCCGAACGGAATCGCGAGAATCGCGGCGCAGACCTCGCGCTGGAAATCGCTGCCCTCGACGCGCAGTGGTAGGTCGAAGCTCTGGCGCGCGCCTGTCGCGTATTCCTTGAGTTGGCCCAGTGCGGCATCAAGCAGGTCCGAGCGGTCCTGCCGCGCCGCCTGCCCCCAGCCGAGCGCCGTGATCGCGCCGTCGTCTTCGGTTAAGATCAGATCGCCAAAGGGCGTGGAGAGGGAGGCTTGTTTCATCGCCCCACTCTGCGCCAGAAACCCCGTCCGCGAAAGAGCGCTAAGGGCATCGCCCTCCCTGGCGGGCGTTAATACTTATTTGGTTGGTATGGGAGCGCAGAGAACGCCGAGGCAGCGATCTGTGGAGACGTTGCAAAATCGCCCTCCGGGGGAAGGGAGGGCGATGCCCGGCGTTCCACCGGGCGGGGCGGTTTGAGAGGTAGCAAAGAAAAACGGGCGGCGGCTAGACCGTCGCCCGTTCTATCAGTTCGGTCGCAAGGCTCAGGCTTCCGCCAAAGCCTCACGCACAGCCTCATCACAGCGCCCGCAAACGCCGGGATGTTCATGGGTGCCGACATCGGGCAGCACCTTCCAGCAGCGCTCGCATTTGGCGCCTTCGGCCTTTTCAAACACCACGGCCACACCTTGGGTCTCGGGCATCCGGAACGCCTCAGCCGGGGCCGCGTCGCCGGTCACGGTGATGTCAGAGGTGATGGCCACGTCTTCGAACGACACGCTTTCCAACGCTTCACGCTGCGCCGCGTCGTCGACATGCACCACGGGGGCGGCCTCAAGCGAGGCCCCGATCACCTTCTCGGTCCGCTGCACTTCCAACGCTGCGGTCACCACACGGCGCGCGGCGCGCACTTTGGCCCATTTTGCCGCCAGTTCAGGGTTCAACCATGCTTCGGGCGTCTCGGGCATGTCGATCAGATGCACCGAGGACTCATCTCCCGGGAAGCGCTCCAGCCAGACTTCTTCCATGGTGAAGACCAGCACGGGGGCAAGCCATGTCGTCAAACGGTGGAACAGGATATCCAGTACCGAGCGCGCGGCGCGGCGGCGCAGGGTGTCGCCATCGCAGTAAAGCGCGTCCTTGCGGATATCGAAGTAGAAGGCCGAGAGATCGACGGTCGCAAAGGTGAACACCGCCTGAAACACGCCTTGGAAGTCAAAGCGCGCAAAGCCGTCACGCACGACCTTGTCCAACTCCGCCACCCGGTGCAGCACCCACCGCTCCAATTCCGGCATATCGGCGGGATCAACGCGATCCGCCTCGCTAAAGTCATTCAACGCGCCCAACATATAGCGCATGGTATTACGCAGGCGGCGATAGCTGTCGGCCACACCTTTGAGGATCTCATCCCCGATCCGCTGGTCGGCGGTGTAATCGGTCTGCGCCACCCAAAGACGCAGGATATCCGCGCCATACTGCTGCACGATCTTCTCAGGCACGATGGTATTGCCGATGGATTTGGACATCTTCATGCCCTTGGCGTCCAACGTGAAACCATGCGTCACGACATTGCGATACGGCGCGCGGCCCGTGGTGCCGACCGATTGCAGCAACGAGGAATGGAACCAACCACGGTGCTGGTCGGTGCCTTCCATATAGACATCCGCGATGCCGTCCTCGGTTCCGTCCTCGCGGTCGCGCAGGGTGAAGGCATGGGTCGAACCGCTGTCGAACCAGACGTCGAGAATGTCCGTCACCTGATCGAATTCCGCCGGATCGACGATGCCCTCAAGGAAGCGCTCTTTGGCGCCCTCGGCATACCACGCATCTGCGCCTTCGGCCTCAAAAGCCTCGACGATGCGCTGGTTCACTTCAGGATTGCGCAGCAGGAAGTTCTCATCCGTCGGTGCGACACCCTTGCGCACGAAACAGGTCAGCGGCACGCCCCAGGCGCGCTGGCGGCTCAGCACCCAGTCGGGCCGCGCCTCCATCATCGAATGCAGGCGGTTGCGGCCAGATTTTGGCGTCCAATTGACGTTGTCGATCTCGGTCAACGCGCGCTCGCGGATGGTCTTGCCGTGCATGTCCAGCCCGTCGCCGACCTCTTTGTCGATGGCGGCAAACCACTGCGGCGTGTTGCGGTAGATCACCGGCGCTTTGGAGCGCCAGCTATGCGGATAGCTGTGCTTGATCTTACCGCGTGCCAGCAGGCCGCCGACCTCGACCAGCTTGTCGATGATGGCGCTGTTTGCGTTGCCCTCTTTGCCGTTGGGCTTGAGGATCGCCTTCCCGCCAAAGAACGGCAGATCGTCGCGGAAACGGCCGTCTTCCATGACGTTATAGGTGATCACCTGCGGTAGCAGGCCGAGGTCGCGGTAGAGCTCGTATTCTTCGAGGCCGTGGGAGGGTGCGCAATGCACGAAGCCCGTTCCCTCATCCGAGGTCACGAAATCAGCGGCACGGAAATCACGCAGATCGTCCCATTCGCCGTTTGCCCCTTCGGCCCCGGCCAGCGGGTGCAGGAGCGAGATTTTGGCCAACTCTTCATTCTCAATGCCCCGAACGCGGTTCCACATGCCCTCCTCAAGACGGGCACGGGCAAAGACATCCGTCGCAAGATCATCGGCCAGCAGGAAGCGCTCGCCGACATTGGCCCAGCATTCGTCCGGCGTCGCGGTTACTTCATAGAGGCCATAGGAAATGCCCTCGCCGTACACCACGGCCTTGTTGCTTGGCATCGTCCAAGGCGTCGTGGTCCAGATCACCACCTGCGCGCCGTCCAGATCGCTCTCGGTGCCGACGACCTTGAACTTCACCCAAACCGTGTGGCTTTCCTTGTCGTGATACTCAACCTCGGCCTCGGCCAGCGCGGTTTTCTCAACTGGCGACCACATCACGGGCTTCGAGCCTTGATAAAGCGTGCCGTTCATCAAGAACTTCATGAATTCCTCGGCGATCACGCGCTCGGCGTGGAAATCCATCGTGAGGTACGGGTTTTCCCAGTTGCCGGTGATGCCCAGACGCTTGAACTCTTCACGCTGCACGTCGACCCAGCCACGCGCAAACTCACGGCACTCAGCGCGGAATTCGTTGATCGGCACCTGATCCTTGTCGCGGCCCTTCTTGCGGTACTGCTCTTCGATCTTCCACTCGATCGGCAGACCGTGGCAATCCCAGCCGGGGATGTAGCGCGCGTCATAGCCCATCATCTGATGGCTACGCACGATCATGTCCTTGATCGTCTTGTTCAGCGCGTGACCGATGTGCAAATGCCCGTTGGCATAGGGCGGACCGTCATGCAGCGTGAAAGGGGTACGCCCCTCTTTCTCACGCAGGCGGTCATAGACGCCGATCTTTTCCCACCGCTCCAACCAGCCGGGCTCGCGCTTGGGCAATCCGGCGCGCATGGGGAAATCGGTTTTGGGCAGGTTCAGCGTGGCTTTGTAGTCGGGGGTCTCGGCGCACATGGGGGGCGTCCTCTAGGCATATGGGAGTTATTCAATTTGGTTCGGTGCGAGCGGCTCAAACACCTCTGCCCGGCGGCTCAATAGATCAGAGCGCCGGGGATATAATTCGAATAATGATCGCGGTAAGGCGTGTCATAGGGGCGCTTATAAACAGCCCCCCCTGCCCCGACAAGCCCCGGTCGAATGGCCGAACTCCGCCATGAAAGCCGCGCCGAACACCGCCAACAGATAATTTAACATTTATTATGATTTCCGGCCCTCTCTTGAATTTTTCGGTAAAATCAGCATCATACGCTATTCGATAGATTTATGAGCGCGCGGGCCTGATACGTACGGCATCCGCGCCATTTCGATTGGGCGGAAAGGCCTTCATGTGACCACAGAACAGCTCAATTATAACGATATGTCCGTCAAACCCTCTGGCATGGTCGATCACCTCAGTGATGCGCAGTGGGCCAAGGTTGCGCCCCTGTTGACCCAACATATGCACTTTGCGCCCGGTGAGGTCATCAGCCGCCGAGGTGATTTGCTGGATCACAGTCTTTTGCTCCTGGATGGTTTGATTGCGCGCAGTGTCCCAAGTGGCCAGCGCGCCCGGAATACGTTTGTCGCCCTGCAATTCCCCGGTGAATTTGTTGACCTACATGCCTTCCCGCTGAAGCGGCTTGACCACGATGTCGTATCACTGACCGATACCCGTGTGGCCATAGTTGCGCATGAACCGCTGCGCGAATTGCTGAATGGCGATGTTGAGTTTGCGCGGAAGTTGTGGCTGATGACCTTGGTCGATGCCTCCATTCACCGTCATTGGGTGATGCGCAACAGCGCCATGCGGGCCTTGGCGCGGGTCGCGAATTTCCTAAGCGAGTTTGACGCCCGCATGAGCATCGCGTATGGCACGGAGCGGCAGAGCCTGCCCTTCAGCCTGCGCCAGACTGATATCGCAGATGCGACTGGCCTTACGTCGGTGCATGTCAGTCGTACCCTGCGCGAGTTGCGCGAGCATGGGTGTTGTACGGTGGCAGGAGGGGAGCTTTTGATCCACGACCGAAAGGGGTTACATAAGGTCGGCATGTTTGAGGCCGCCTACCTTTATGCTCCCCAGTCCGAGATGGCCCCCTAACCCGCTTCGGCCAATGGCTGGCCAATCGCTTCCACCTGCAAGGCAATTGCCGGATATGTTGTGCGCGGCATGGCCACGTCATGTTGGGCGAGCGCCCCTCGGTAAAGCCGCTCGAACTTGGCAACCATGACTTGCGCATCGAACAATCGCGCCACCCGAGCGCGCGGCACCTCTGCCGGAATCGTACGCGCTTGGTGCAATGCTGCGGCCAAGGCTTCGGGACTGTCGTTTTCCGCAATCACCCCCGCATCGCCGAGCACTTCTTCCACAGCGCCATGCGGGGTCGCCGCGACCGGCAGGCCGGTTGCCATCGCCTCCACCGCAGCGAGGCCGAAGGGTTCCTCCCACTGGGGCGTGAAAAGCGCAACCGACGCCCGGCCATAGGCCCGCCCAAGCGCGGCTGTATCCAGATGCCCAACATAGGCCACATCGCCGTACAGATGCGGTTTTACCATATCGTTAAAGTAATCCTGATGCTCAACCGCGCCGTAGATACGCAGCGGCACACCGGCGATCTGCGCGGCCTCTGCCGCAAGATGCGTGCCTTTTGTCGGCGTGATCCGACCGGCCCAAACGGCACTGCCGTCGCCCGCCTCCCCTTCTGACCACTCAGAAAGGTCGATCCCATTGTGCACAACATGCGCCGTCTCGGGCGCGCCCTCGGGCCACCAGATGCCGCGCTGCCGCGCTGAAACGACGGTCGAAAAATGCCACGGTGCAGCCCCATCCATCAACGCGCCACGTAACACTTTGAACGGCGGGATATGCAGCGATGTCACCATCGGCATCCGCTCTGCCCGTGACAGGCGCGGCAAGTAGCGGTGCAGCGCGTTGTTGTGCACTACGTCAAAGCGCCCTTCTAGCAACAGCCGCGCCGCACGGGCATAGCAGGCATCAAGATGGTCATTCAGCGCCTCGGTGCCATGAAAATTATGCCATGGAAAACGGGCATCGTAATGAGCATCGCAAATCGGCAGCAGTTTTACCCCCGGTGGCAACCCTACCCCGCTATCGCCGCTGGCCAATAGGGTCACATCATGGCCCCGCGCGGCCAGCAGCCGTGCAAGCCCGTGTGTAAACGCCTCCATCCCCCCCTTAAAGGGAGGTGCGATGGGATGGCGGATATGGCCAACGATGGCGATGCGCAGGGTCATTCCGCCGCGATCTGCTCTTCGCCGCGCAGATGGCGAAGTACGCGCGCAGTATTGGCGTAGGGCTGATCCGACTGTTGTTCGCAAAGGGCAAAATCATCCGCATCCGGCTCGCGCAGCTGCACCAATGCATCCCCATCGCTGCCCACCAGCCCCATCAAACGAAAGGCCGTGAGCCAGTGGTTCATCGTGCGATGCCCCCATTTGTCTGCAAAAATCTCGGTGTTGCGCAGGATCGACGGGATGTGATGAATGGGCGGCATGCAATGCGCGTGGTGCTGGTGGAACACCTTTGCGCCCTTCGCCCAATGGATCGGCACGCCGCGCGCGTCCAGCTCTCGGCCAAAGTCGGTGTCCTCGCCCCCATACCCTGTAAAGCGTTCATCGAAACCGCCGGATTGGTCCCAGTCTTCGCGGTGGATGGCAAAGTTCAGCGACCAAAAGCAGCGGTAGTCATTGCAGCGTTTCAACCCTTCGGCGGGTGGCCCTTGGCGGTCAGAATGGCGCACGGCAACCGCTTCGAGTTTGTCATAGCTCCAGCCTTCGCTGGCCGTGCCTGCGGGCAAGTAGTTCACCTCGCCCATGATCAATCCATTGCCGGGCCGCCCATAGCCCATGTAATCGGCGATGAGGTCGGGCGCAGGAATGCAATCTACGTCAAGAAAGACGAGGCATTCGCCCGTTGCGTCAGCTGCAACTGCATTGCGAGCGCGCGACAGCGGCAGTTCGCGGCCTGTGACCTGCACCTGTCTGATTGGGAAATCGGTCTGCGGAAGATCATCATACAGGGCTTCCTGCATCACCCCAATCACCAGTTCATCCGGCTGCCGGGTTTGACGGGTAAGACCAAGGATCACATTGCGCAAATGTGCCGCGCGGCCCCGCGCAAGTGTCAGCGCGCTGACCAAGATGTCATCAGGCGCGGATGGGGTGAACGACGTCATTTAAATCTCCGGTTTCATTTGATGTTTTGGGAAGTAGCTGATTGACCAATCTGCACAGCCAATCAGCCGTTTCGGACGCGGCATTCTCGTTCACTAAAGACCGTTGCAGTGCCGGGTCATGGGTATCGAATGCGGTTTTGATCGCCGCGCGCCACGCATCGGCAGACGACGGGAAATGCGGTAGATGATGGGCGCCGCCGGCGCGGGCAAGCGCGTTGGCCTTTTCAATCTGCTCATCGAAATAGCGCCATTCTGGCACAGCCAGCCACGGCTTTTCCGCCGCGAGGATCTGATGACAGGTGGTATTGCCGGTAGAGGCCACGATCAGGTCTGCCGCCGCAAGGTAGTCTGGCGCGCTTTCGACCCAGCCATGGTGGTGCAGGTTCGCAGGCTCGGTTGCGTGCCAGTCCCGTGCCATTTGACCGATGGTGATAAACGTCGTTTCAGGCATGGCCCGCGCAGCGATCCCAAATGGGGCCGAGGCAAAGCCGGTGCCACCCCCTCCCGACATGACCACCACCAGCCGTTGATCAGCCGCGATGCCCATGCGTGCACGCAACGCCGCGCGCTGTGCCGGATCGGGCCGCTTTACGTCTACCCCAAGCCCGCCCGCAAAATGCGTCTTGACCAAATGCCTTTCTGGCCAATCAGGTTGAGCCAATGCCTGCGCGCCGGGGCAAAGAAGACCAACCGCCCCGTCATAGGCCGCTTGATGCCCCACATCCCCGCGCTGCCCATGCTGCAGCACTTTCACGTGCGGCACCGAGCATAGGCGCGCCAGCTGCGCCACTTCGGCAGACACATCGCTGATCATCAAAACTGGATTGGCGTTGGCAAACCAAGTTACTATTTGAGCCATTGCTTGCCGGATGCCGGGCCAGCCCAACGGGGCGCAATGCACTGTATCCGGCGCGCTCGTTGTGTCGTTTATATCCTCCGCCCCCGTGGCTTCGAAAAGCGATGGCAAAGTGATAACCTCAACCTGACGGGTGAAATCGGGGAATATGTCCGGTTTTGCGCAAAAGACAGTCACTGGCTGGTTTTCGGGCAATGCATTCACCACCGCCGCGCAGCGCTCGGCATGGCCTCGGCCCTGATGGTGCACGAAATACCCAATCGGCCGCGTCATTGCGCCACCATCTTAACCGGCGCTTCCATCGCGTTGGGCGCAAGGCCAAAGGTTTCCAACCCCTCCAACACACCCGCGGCATGGGCTGCACGCGCGTAGTAAAGTCGCCCGCCTCCCAAACGTTCGCGCAAACCGTCCACGGCATTGCCAACCAAAATGCCCCGACCCGGCCCGTCTTTTACCGCCTGCAGCATGTCGAAATCATTGCCACTGTCCCCGGCGACAACCAAACGGTCCATCGACATGCCCAACTGCCGGGCCGCAGCACAGACGGCGGCGCCTTTGCCCGCGGCCAAGGGCAGCACATCAATAAGCCGACCATGCGAAGCCACGATCTGCGCCGCCACATTCCGCCGCGCCAGATGGCGTTCCAGCCGCAGCGCGGTGCGCATGTCGCCAAATCCGCTCAGTTTCCATCGCCGCTGCTCGACCCGCGCTTGCCAATTAAACCCGAAATCCAGAAGGGCGCGTTTCACCCGATCACGCTCCCACCCTGCATCAAGTTTGCGAGCGAAACGCGCATCTAAACAAAGACGCCCTTGGCTATCGGGTAGGTAAACTTCAGTACCGACCGAGGTGATGAAGACACGCGGCATCGGCAGGTGCCACGCGCGCAAAATGCGACGGGCTTCGGGAAGACTGCGCCCCGTGGCCACGGCAAACACCGGACGATCACGCCGAACCCAAGCATCGAACAGAGCAGCCGATGGAGCGCAGCCGGTCAGGGTGTTGTCGATGTCGCTCGCCAACATGACCGGCGCGCCCTGAAGCGGCTTAGACTGGCGGATATCCTCGCAAATAAGCTGCACCTCATCGGCCCATTTCGACCAATCGTAGCGCCCCACATGCGCACGTCCGGCCTCTGCCGCCTGCTTCCAGACGGCCCGGTTATCCAACAGCTTCAGCAACGCAGCCTCGATAGCCTCTACGTCACGTGGTGGCACACAGATGCCATGGCCAAGGTCCGCCACGATATCGGCCGGGCCACCTTCCTGCGTGGCCACGACTGGCAAGCCATGAGACGCCGCTTCCAACATGGTCAGGCCAAAGGGCTCATGCAGAGCAAGGTTCACGAAAACCCCACCCGTCTGTGCCGCCATTTCATAAAGGGCTGCCACATCAGCTTGGCTATGACGCGGCGGAAGGGCGACCTGACCGCGCAGACGCGGTGTCCCCAAAACCTCGTGTAGTTGCGCCAACTCTGCGCGCGCCTCGGGATTGGCCTGCAAGGCATCGCCATGTTGTCCAGCAACGATCACAAGGTTCGCACGTTTCTGCAACGCAGAGCTGTCAGCATATACCTTTGCCAAAGTGGCTAGATTTTTACGGGCCACGGGGCGCGCCACTGCCAGCAGTATTGGGCGGTCGGGATCGCTGAGAGTGTCGGCCAGAAACGCGCGCCCTGCGCCCGCCCCTGCGGGGCGGCGCAACGAAACACCCGGAGAGACGCGATGAACCCGCGCTTGCGCGCCAGCCCCATAGGCCGCCACCTGAACCTCCGCCTCGTCGCGCGATGACAGCACGACGGCATCCGCCTCCAGCAAAGCACGCCGCTCGGCCTCGATCCGCGCAGTATCGACGACCGCTCCGGATTTGCTCAGTGCCAATGAGTGCGGCGTGTAGATCACCGGAATGCCGAACCGCTCCCGCGCCGCCAGGGCCAGTTGCGCTGCATCCGCAAAATGCGCATGGATCACATCCGGCCGTCGCGCCGCCTGTGCCAAGTCCGCCAGGAACGCGTCCACCAGCGCAGGGATTTCAGCGGCTAGATTTTCTTTGCTCAGATACCCCCGCTGCGCCGTCCACAACCGCCGGATCGACAAACCGCGGCCGACCTGTTGGTCGGTCTGTGCATGGACCGCCCCGAGGCTGGGGTCATCAAACGCACGGGTTACGATTTGTACCGCATCCACATCCCCCCGCGCCGCCTGTGCGCGGGCTGCCCCCAAGATATAGGCGATGTGACCGCCGGTATCTTCGGTCACGCCATAATTAACAGTCGGAGCTGTGAGACAGCCCCCGAGGGCGATGTGACAGATGAACATGATGGGTCTCCTTGTGAAAGGTGAACCCCCGATGACAGCCTTTGCGTTCCGATAACAAAAGTTAACCCCCCAGCCGCTGGAAAGGGGCGCCCACGGCACTAGTTGGCTACCCATAGCGCCGTGGGGCGCCCGTTAATGAGCAACTGATGGCCCCGAAAATTCCACCTCGTTATCTGTTTATCGGCGGGCTGCATCGGTCTGGCACATCCTTGGTCAATCGGCTGGCCAATGCCCTGCCCGGCGCGGGCGGTATCACCGGATCGGCAGCTCCTGAGAACGAAGGCGTCTATCTGCAGGGTGCCATCGCCCATACTGCGCAGTCCGGTCGGCCCATGCATTTCGCGACCAATCCGGCAGAGCATTTGACCGAAGGACATCCGCTGAACTCTTTAGAAACAAAGGCGCGGCTCGAGCGTGACTGGGCCCCGTGGTTCGACCCAGCCCTGCGCTGGCGGGTTGAAAAATCGCCGGTAAACCTCACCCGTATGCGATTGATGCAGCAGCTGTTTCCTATGTCGCAATTCATCGTTGTTCTGCGCCATCCCGAAGCAGTCGCGGCCTCGGTCGCATCCTGGGTCGATGCCCCGCCGCAGCAGCTGCTGGATCACTGGATCGCGGCGCAGGCACAGATGTTGGGCGACCTGCCCTACCTTCATGCGGTGATGGTGCTGCGCTATGAGGATATCGTTACCAATGCCCCCCGCAGCATGCGTCAGATCGCGCGGTTCCTTGACCTGCCCGAGGCGGGGTTGCCGGAGGGGATCGCAGACGGCAATCAAAACTATGCCGGGGCCGCGAAGATGACTGTGGCGCAGGCGAAGTGCGCTGCCCGCTGGGGCTATGAACCGGGGTTAAACGTGGCCCCGTGGCCGGGCCTGCTACAGCATCCTCTCCGGTCGGTACGTGACGCAGTTTCCGCCGCCTAACCCGTTTAGTTGTTGCCAAAAACCCCTGTAAGCGCACGTTTGACGATTCCCCGCACGCCGGGGCGCTTTTCACGGGCAAAGGGCAGCGGGCGGCAGACTTCAATCGCAGCCACGCCCACCCGTGCGGTCAATGCGCCATTTACCAAACCTTCCCCGAAACGTCGGCTCAATTTGGCAACGATGGACCCGCCCAAAAGCGGTTCGATCAGGTCATCGCCGACCGCCACAGCACCCGTTGCCACAAGATGCGACAGCACCGCGCGGGTCAGCCGCCATGAGCCAAAAAAGCCCGAGCGCCCACCGTAAATCTCTGCAATACGTCGGATCATCCGCAGGTTGCTGCTGAGTGCAGCGGCCACGTCGGCAAGCGCCAAGGGCACCAGCGCAGTGACGGCTGCGACCTGCCGCGCCGCTGCTTCGACTTCGCGGGTCGCGGCGCGGTCTAATGGGGCCAAGACCTCTCTCTCGGCCAGCCCCAACAAAGCCTCTGCGTCGAATTGGTCGCCGCGCAGTTCCGCCAATCGGTCGCGGCCCCAACGGGTGTCTTCGCGGTGTTTATACAGCGCTTCAAGCCGATCCGTCACGCTGCGCGCTGCGGCCAAATCAGCCTGCGCCAGTGCCTCGCCTGCGTCATGGCGCAGCCCGTCAAGCCGCGCAAGCCGGCCAAAGGCGGCCATTTCGCGCAAGGAAAGCAGCAGCAGGACCAGCAAAAAAGCCCCGAGCAGTAGGGTCATCGCCCACCCCAGCACCGGATAGCGCGCCATTAGATCAGTCACGAAGGTCCATGCGGCGATCGACACAAGCGCCGTCACCAATGCGCCCGCCAGCGCCCAGAACAGCCGCACCAGCCGCGAGGGTTTGCGTGCCGCAAGCTGCGCGGCAATCTGCATTGCTTGCCCCTTGGGCGGGGGGACGTCGGTGTCAAACTCCGGCACGGCGGGCGCATCGGCGACCGAGGGCTGGGGTTTGCTGTCTTCCTCTAGGTCGAATAGGATTGGTCCGCGGGCCATTAGGCGGCCTCCCTTTGCCAGTGCAATGTCAGATCGGGCAGCCCTTCGTCATTGGCGCTGCCATCGCCGCGCGCGGTCTCGGCAAACCCGTGGTGGCGGTAGAAAGAAATGGCAGGCGTGTTCGCCTGAAATGTCCAACATGTCAGCGCCTTATGACGGGTTTTTAACCCCCCGATAAGGGCGGAGCCTATGCCCTGCCCCCGCGCATCATCTGCAACATAAAGCGCATCCAACTCGCCCCCTTTGCAGGCTATGAAACCGGCGATCCGGCCTGCCTGTTCGGCGACAGTTACCCAGCCCCGTACTATCATCGCATCGGCATGGGCGATGTCTTCAGCCGCGGTATGAATGCGCGGCAACCAATTGGTCTGCCTTGCGAAATCGCTCATTATCCCTCCCACCGCGCCTGCGTCCAAGGGTTGTGCTGCGCGCAGCGTGGCGGGGCGTGTCAGCAGCGCGCTCAAAGCCGATCTCCGATCAGGAACTCTGCCGCGCGGTCCAGTCGAATATGCGGCGGGCCGTCACCGGGGCGTAGGTCCAGCACCGCCGGGGCAAAGCGCATGATCTGGTAATCCGCACCCAACCATTCCTGCGCGCCCTGCCGCGCGGGGGTCAGCAGATGCGCCGGGTCTTCGGGCAACTCACCAGGGTAGAATGCCGCCTGCCGCCCGCGTGTTTCATCGTCATTCAAAAGCGTCCCGCGCACCACATCAAGCGGCTCGCCCCCATGGGTCATCACATCTTCGGTCGTGGCGCGCAGGCTGGCGATGGCCATGGCCCGCGTGCCGGCCCCGGCGTATTGCGCCCGGTCCCGTGCATCGCGGATCAGCGCCTGCATGATGCCGCTTAGCCGCGGGTGCTGGCTGTGATGCAGATGGTCGGCCTTGGTGGCAGCAAAGAGTACTTTTTCAACCCGTTTGCCGCGCAGCAGGCTGGTCAGGAAGTTATTCTTCCCCGGCCTGAAGGCGCTTAAGATATCAGCCATCGCGCCGCGCAGGTCTTCGACCGCGCGCGGCCCTTGGTGAATCGCGCCAAGCGCGTCGACCAGCACGACTTGGCGGTCGATCCTAGAGAAATGATCGCGAAAGAAGGGTTGCACCACCTGTTTCTTATAGGCCTCAAACCGCCGCGCCATCTCGCGGATCAGCGATTTGCGCGGCGCGCCATCGGACCCGGGCAACGGCGCAAAGGTCAGCACCGGCGAGCCAGCAAGGTCTCCGGGCAGCAAGAAGCGCCCCGGCGTGCAGTCAGAATAGCCATTGGCGCGGGCGGTTTGCAGATATTCGGCAAAGCTGTCGGCAAGCCTGCGCGCTGTGGTCTCTTCCAACTCGCCATGGGGATCGGTTTGCTCAGCAAGCGTCCGGTAGCCCGCAGCCTCCTCGCGGTGCGCGATGCGTTCAATCACCTGCGCCGACCATTCGGCGTAAGTGACATCCATCAGCGCCAGATCCAGCAGCCACTCACCGGGATAATCCACGATATCCAAATGCAACGTGCGCGGCCCCTGCAGCCCCGCCAGCAGCCCATTGGGCCGCACCTTGAGCGACAGCCGCAGTTCCGAGATCGCCCGCGTGCTTTCCGGCCAATGCGGCGTCTTGCCGGTCAGCGCGGCGAGGTGGTTCTCATAGTCAAAACGCGGCACGGTATCGTCGGGCTGGGGTTGCAAAAACGCCGCCTCGATCCGCCCTTCAGAGGCCGCCAGCAGCCCCGGCATCCGCCCCCGGTCCAGCAGGTTCGCCACCAGCGAGGTGATGAAAACCGTCTTGCCTGACCGCGCAAGCCCCGTGACCCCCAGCCGGATGACCGGCTCGAAAAAGGTCTCGCCCACCGTGTCGGTGACATTCTCAAACTGCCGCCAAATGCCATCGGCAATGCCCGTAATACCCAAAGCTGCGCCCGTCCCTTTGTCTTTGCCGTTAACATAGGGTCGGCAGGCGGGGATTGCCAGAAGCGCCAACCCGCGCTAATCCCGCGTCCATGCCCAGATATGCCTTGAAAATCGAATACCACGGCGCGCCGTTCAATGGGTGGCAGCGTCAGGTTGATCAGCCTACTGTACAAGGGTTCATCGAAGCCGCCTTGGCGCGTTTGCAACCCGGCACACACACCATCGCCGCCGCAGGGCGCACTGACACAGGTGTGCACGGGCTGGGCCAAGTCGCCCATTGCGACATGTCGCGCGAGTGGTCACCGTTTCGGCTCAGCGAGGCGTTGAACTATCATCTCAAACCTCAGCCCATTGCGATCACCGACTGCGTGCTGGCACCTGAGGATTTTCACGCACGGTTCTCGGCACTAGAGCGACGCTATCACTTCCGCATCCTTTCACGCCGCGCCCCTGCGGTACATCAGGCGGGGCTGGTCTGGCAGGTCAAACACCAGCTTGATGTCGAGGCCATGCAGGCAGCCGCGAACCTGCTGGTGGGCAAACATGATTTCACCACCTTCCGCTCGACCATTTGCCAGGCGCAAAGCCCCGTGAAGACGTTGGATCGGCTGGATATCTGCGAGGTCGAGACCGTGGGCGGGACGGAATATCATTTCGATGTGCGCGCACGGTCTTTCCTGCACAATCAGGTGCGGAGTTTTGTTGGCTCTTTGGAGCGCGTCGGAGCCGGGTCTTGGAGCGTAGATGATATGAGCATGGCACTTGCTGCGCGGGATCGGGCCGCCTGTGGGCCAGTTTGTCCGCCTCAAGGACTGTACCTGGCGCATGTAACTTACCCGGTGGACCCGTTTGCCGAAGAATAACGAGGCCCATAGCCTGCCTGCGGGCAGGCGATAGTCTGGCGCCTATGGTTTACCTTCGGAACGGAGCAGCACTTTTACGGCAGAGGGTTCCACGTGCCATGAAATTTACCTTCGCCTTCTGTCCGCTCAAACCCATGCGCGCCAAAAAAATCGCGCTGCGCTTGGATCATGTTCGCCGTGCCACGCGCCCGCCGCATGCTGTCGTACCATGCGAGTGCAGCCGAAAGCGCGGGCAACGCCACCCCTAGCAACGCGCCCGCTGCCACCACACGGCGCAACGCTGGAATGCTTTCCTGCAGCCGTTTGCGCATGGCGGGCGCGAGGATCAGATGCCCGCCGGGTAATTCCCCGCGAAATGCGTCAGCAAATTCATCCAGCAGCGCCGAGCGGATGATGCAGCCCGCGCGCCAAATCTCAGAGATTCTTGCCATGTCGAGCGACCATTCAAACTCTTCCGAAGCCGCGCTTAGGATGCGAAACCCCTGCGCGTGGCCGATGATCCGCCCTGCCAGCAGCGCCATTTCCAAATCATCCGCCTCAGGCAACGGCGCATCTTGCACGCCTTCGGGCAAAAGCGGCTCGGCCATCTCGCGCACCGCCTTCTCGCTCGACCATCCGCGCGCACCGACTGCCGCCTCAATGGTATTGGCCGACTGCCCCATCTTGAGCGCTTCGATCAGCGTCCACCGCCCCGTGCCCTTCTGCCCCGCCTGATCGCGGATCACATCGACCATCGGCGTGCCGGTTTGCGTGTCGACTGACAAAAGCGCCGCGGCGGAGACCTCAATCAGATAAGAACTCAGCGGCCCCTTCTGCCATTCAGCAAAGAGGTTGCCAATCTCAACCGCGCCCTGCCCACCAGCGTCGCGCAGCAGGCCGTAAACTTCGGCAATCATCTGCATGTCGGCGTATTCAATGCCGTTGTGCACCGTCTTAACAAAATGCCCTGCTCCGTCGGGACCAAGATGTGCCACGCAAGGGGAGCCATCGAACCGCGCGGCAATCGCCTCGGCCATCGGCTGGAACTGCCGCCAAGAATGATCGCTGCCCCCAACCATCATAGAGGGGCCGTTGCGCGCGCCAGCCTCACCACCCGAAACGCCCATGCCCACGAAATGCAGCCCCGTACCGTCCAGTTCAGCACTGCGGCGGCGGGTGTCGTGGAAATCTGCGTTGCCGCCGTCGATCAGCGTGTCGCCTTTATCGAGCAGTGGTTTGATCGCCTCAATCATCGCATCGACCGGTGCGCCGGAGGGGATCATGAAGAGGATACTGCGCGGGCGCGCAATGGCGGTGACGAAATCTTCAAGGCTCTCGGCCCCGGTCAGACGCTCGGCCAGTGGCCCGGCTTCTGCCAGAAAGGGCGCGATCCACTCCGCCTCCCGGTTACTGACCGCCACGGTAAAGCCGCTGTCCGCCAAATTCAGCGCCAGCGCCGACCCCATGGTGCCCAGCCCGTAAACCCCGATATCGGCGCCCGTGCTCTGTGCCGCGCCCCCGCTCGCCTGCGTGCCAGTTGCCATATCGATTATGCCTCATCTTTAGCCGGTCATACTGTCAGCCCCCCGATCCGAAGCGCTGCAGTTTGATTTGCGTTTGGGAACACTATATAATGTGCTCATAACAAGAAAAACACCCGACCGAGGCATAGTCCAGTAATGACACACGTATTTAGACGCGCATGGGAGGATATGGTCCTCCCCATTTTTAAACGCCCCCGCCGTGTGCAGGTGGCAGCCCTTTGCTACCGCGCCACTGACGCGGGCAAAAAAGTACTGCTTATCACCAGCCGCGACACGGGCCGTTGGATCTTGCCCAAAGGCTGGCCAATCGACGGGCTGGACGGGGCCGGAGCCGCGCTACAAGAGGCATGGGAAGAGGCCGGGGTGACAAAAGCGGATATCGAATCCGATCCAATGGGCATTTTCGATTATGACAAGGGCCTCGGCGAAGGCTTGACCGTGCCCGTGACCACACAGGTCTATCTGACCCGCGTACGTGACCTGAGCGAAGAATACCCCGAAGCGGGCATGCGCAAGCGCGCTTGGTTCACGCCGCAAGAGGCGTCTGAGCTGGTGGATGAGCCTGATCTTAAAGCGATTTTGGCCGCATTTCATTGACGGATTTTGGCACCGGACCTCTGTTCGGTGCCCATTTAACTCCCCGCTGCCCTCAAAATTCCCCATATCCCGCATGTTACAATTTTGTGACAGGGTGACTTGCGCCCTCGATAGCCTTATGTCACCCCCCGCTGAACATAAGGATCTTTGGGAGATCATCTAGGAATGGCATCGGAACCGCAGGGCAGCCAGTGGAAGACACTGGACAAAGACCTTAACCGTATTTCTCAAGTCGAATTGGCCGCGACCTATGTCGCCCGCCCTCTCGTTGGGCCGGGCATCGCGCTGGCCTTTATCGTGGTGGCCGGGGCTGTCGCGGCGGTTTTCTTTGGGCATCAACCATCAAGCTTCGTCGTTATCGCCGCCGCCGCCTTTGGCGCTTACATGGCGGTCAACATCGGCGCCAATGACGTGGCCAACAATATGGGCCCGGCTGTGGGGGCCAATGCGCTGACCATGGGCGGTGCTATCGTCATCGCGGCCCTGTGCGAATCTGCGGGCGCGCTGCTCGCCGGGGGCGATGTGGTTTCGACCATTTCTAAGGGCATCATTGACCCGGCCAGCGTCGCTGACACGCGGATTTTTATCTGGGCGATGATGGCCGCGCTGATCTCATCGGCGCTTTGGGTGAACCTTGCCACATGGGTCGGCGCGCCGGTTTCAACCACGCATTCGGTCGTGGGCGGCGTCATGGGTGCTGGTATTGCAGCAGCCGGGTTTGGTGTCGTGAACTGGAGCTCCATGAGCCTGATTGCCGCGAGCTGGGTGATCTCGCCCGTGCTGGGCGGTACGGTGGCCGCGATGTTCCTTGCGTTCATCAAAGCCCGCATCATCTACCAAGACGACAAAATCGCTGCTGCGCGTACTTGGGTGCCGGTACTGGTCGGTATCATGGCCGGGGTATTTGCGGCGTATCTGGCGCTGAAGGGTCTGAAAAAGATCATCTCAATCGATATGCCCATGGCGCTGATCATCGGTCTTGTCGTGGGTCTGGTGACCTATGCGATCTCTGCCCCGCTGATCCGCAAAAAGTCCGAAGGGATGGAGAACCGCAACCGCTCGGTCAAAATTCTCTTTGGTCTGCCGCTGGTCCTTTCTGCCGCCCTTCTCAGCTTTGCCCATGGCGCCAATGATGTGGCCAATGCGGTTGGCCCGCTGGCCGCGATTGTTCATGCGACAGAGTTCGGCGGCTTTGAGGATAAAGTCAGCATTCCCACATGGGTGATGATCATCGGCGCCTTCGGCATCTCGTTTGGTCTGTTCCTTTTCGGTCCAAAACTGATCCGCATGGTCGGCAGCCAGATCACCAAGCTGAACCCGATGCGTGCCTATTGCGTGGCGCTCTCGGCGGCGATCACGGTCATTGTCGCCTCTTGGCTAGGCTTGCCCGTGTCGTCGACCCATATCGCCGTGGGCGGGGTCTTTGGCGTGGGGTTTTACCGTGAATGGCATATGGAGCGGCGCTTGCGCCTTATCGGCGGCCAAACCAGCGAAGTGAAACGCATCGCTAAAGAAGAACGCCGCCGCCGCAAGCTGGTGCGTCGTTCGCATTTTATGACCATCGTTGCTGCTTGGGTGATCACCGTGCCTGCCGCGGCGCTGCTGTCGGCGCTGGTCTTTTGGGTGCTTAATACCCTCGTGAGCTGAGGTCAGGCGCTGTTGCGCCTCACCGCTTCTGCTGGTCCTGCCCCGCTGCGATTTCTGCGCGCAGGGCGGTGACCGGCAAATGCGGCAACCCTTCGCCCGCAAGCTCTGCCCAGCCCATCACCCGCAGCACCATATCCGCCACCGGCGTCGCTCGGCCAAGCACCCGCCCGCGCCGCTGTACCTCGCCTTGCAGCGCGTCGATCTCGGTCGGGCGGCGCGCGGCGAGGTCTTGGGCCATTGAGGTCCGCGCCTGTGGGTCGATCTGCAGCATGGCCGAAGCGATGCGCGTGAACAGGGGCGTCGGCAAGCGCAGCAGCGCCGGGAGGAGCCGCGCAGGGATCGGCGTGGTCATGACAGGGCGGATTTTCTCGGCCCGCAGGACGGAAAACGCCTCAGCCCATTGATCGGCCATTAATTGGCGCCATGCCCGGTCACGCAACTGCGTCTGTAATGGCAGCCCACTCAACGCATTCAGCGCGTTGTTGAGATTCATCAGAAACTTGCCCCATTGCAGGGCGGTGATATCCGCGTGCTCAATCACCCGAAGATGGGGCAGCGACAACCGCGCGGCCAGATCCGCCGGGCCGCGCTCAATTACCAGATCACCCGAGCTCGCCCTATGGTAGCACCCCTGCCCCATGGCCACGACGTTAAACGGCACCAGCCCCGCGCGCAGATCATGCTGCGGCAGATGCTGGGCCAAGATCGCGCGGTTGCCCATGCCGTTTTGCAGGCTGATGACCTGCACGCCCTGCGCTGTATAGCGGGCGATAAGCCGGGCCATGTTTTCGGTATCGCGCGACTTGACCGTGACCAGCATGATATCGGCATCGCGCAGACAGGTCTCATCACTCGCTAGGGTCAGTTCATCCGACGACAGGTTGCGGGCCATGCCGCCAAAGTCCGTCAGGGTCAGCCCGTGGGCGCGAATCTCGGCCTGAATGCGGGGCCGGGCCAGCAGGGTTACAGAATGCCCCGCCCCGGCCAACAATCCACCGATGAAACAGCCGATCGCCCCCGCGCCCGCGACAACGATGCGGGGGCCGTCGCTCATGCGCCCAGACACCAGCGCATGACAGCTTTCTGAGCGTGCAGACGGTTTTCGGCCTCATCAAAGATCACCGAATGCGGCCCGTCCATGACCGAGCTTGTCGCCTCATCGTCGCGGTGCGCGGGCAAGCAGTGCATAAAGAGTGCGTCGGGCTTGGCCAGAGACATCAGCGCGTCATTCACCTGATAGCCGCGCAGCTGGTTGTGGCGGCGCTCGCGGGCCGATTGCGGATCATGCATGCTGACCCAAGTGTCGGTGACCACCAAATCAGCGCCCTCCACGGCCTTCTGTGGATCGCGCTCGACCGTATAAAGGCCATCAAGCGCCGCTTCCGGGTCCAGCGTCTCCGGCCCGGTAAAGACCAGCTCGAAGTCGAACTGTTTGGCCGCATGGGCGAGGCTTGCAAAGACGTTGTTACCGTCACCCGACCAGACCACTTTGCGCCCTTTGATCGGGCCGCGGTGTTCTTCGAATGTCTGGATATCGGCCATGATCTGACATGGGTGCGTGCGGTTGGTCAGCCCGTTGATCACTGGCACGGTGGCGTATTCGGCCATCTCGACCAAGGTCTGCTCTTCAAAGGTCCGGATCATGATCATATCGACATAGCGCGACAATACGCGGGCGGTGTCGGCGATGGTCTCGCCGTGGCCCAACTGCATATCCGCGCCCGACAGCAACATGGTCTGCCCGCCCATCTGGCGCACGCCCACGTCAAAAGAGACCCGCGTCCGGGTTGAGGGTTTTTCAAAGATCAGCGCGACCATCTGGTCTTTCAACGGCTGATCATCATCCGGCGCGCCCCGCGGGCGGCCTTGGCGCGCGGCCTTCATGGCGGCGGCATTGTCGATAATCTGCCGCAAATCGGCGGGGTCGGTTTGGTGGATATCTAGGAAATGGTTCATCTGTCGTCTCTGTCTTGCGGGTAACGGGAGCATTTGCCCCGACGCCCGAGGAATGTTTTAGGCGAAAGGCGCTTAGGCCGGGGTCAGTTCACGCGCGATGGCGTCAAGGCGGGTCACGGCCTCGGCAATCTCATCGTCGGAAATGGTCAGCGGCGGCAGCAGGCGGATCACATTGTCGGCGGCGGGCACGGTGATCAACTCGTTGGCATAGCCCGCAGCGACCACATCAGCATTCACCACCTTACACTTCAGCCCCAGCATCAGCCCCGCACCGCGGACCTCTTCAAAGACCTCGGGGTACTCCGCCACCAGCCCTTCAAGGCGCTGACGCATCAGCCCGGCCTTGCGGTTCACTTCGGCCAGAAATGCCTCATCAGCCACCACATCCAGAACTGCGCAGCCGACAGCGCAGCCCAGCGGGTTGCCGCCATAGGTCGACCCATGGGTACCTGCGGTCATCCCCGACGCGGCCTTTTCGGTCGCCAACACAGCACCCAAAGGGAAGCCCCCGCCGATGCCCTTGGCGACCATCATGATGTCGGGTGTTACCCCGGCCCATTCATGGGCAAAAAGCCGCCCTGTCCGGCCAACGCCGCATTGCACCTCGTCCATAATCAAGAGCAGCCCGTGCTGATCACAAAGCGCACGCATCTGCTGCAATTCCGCGTCAGGCACGGCGCGGATACCGCCCTCGCCCTGCACCGGCTCGACCATGATGGCGGCGGTATTGTCGGTGATGGCGGCCTCCAGCGCGTCGCTGTCGCCAAGGTCGAGATGCACAAAACCCGGCAGCAGCGGGCCAAACCCCTTGGTCATCTTCTCAGACCCTGCCGCCGCGATCCCAGCGGAAGAGCGGCCATGAAAGGAGCCGGAGAAGGTGATAATCTCAACCCGTTCTGGCTGACCCGCCTCATAGAAATACTTGCGCGCCATTTTGACGGCCAGCTCACAAGCCTCGGTGCCGGAATTGCAAAAGAACGCCGTGTCGGCAAAGGTTTCAGCAACCAACCGATCCGCCAGCGCCTCTTGCTGCGGGATATGGTAGAGGTTCGACGTATGCCATAGCGCCTGCGCCTGATCGGTCAAAGCCTTCACAAGCGCCGGATGCGCATGACCGAGCGCGTTCACCGCGATCCCCGCACCAAGATCAAGAAAGCGTCGCCCGTCCGCCTCGATCAGCCAAGTGCCTTCGCCTTTGACAAAGGTCAAAGGGGCGCGGTTATAGGTCGGCAGAACGGAAGCGATCATCTGTTTGTCCTTAGGAAGGGGCCATATCACGCCGGTAAAAGGGCATGGGGTTGGCGCCGGGTCAATGGGATTTGGAGGATTTTGAAAGGGTGCAGCAGACATGCTGCGTGATCAGGCCCCACAGGGCCGCGCAGTTATCGGACGGTGCGTCGTCGGATGGAATTTGTGGCGCTTTTGATCATAGGCCTTGCATAGCCGCCCTTCATCCCCCACGTAAAGCCCCAATCGCAGCCTGCCGCCCTTATGGGGATCGGCGCTTGCACCTGCGGCCCCACAAGATAAAATGGGGGCCGATACACTGACAAAGCGGTCCGGGCTATGGGGCCGCTTTTTAACTGGGGAACCCCGTATGTCCTGGACTGATGAGCGCGTAGAAACACTGAAAAAGATGTGGGGCGAAGGCCAGTCCGCCAGCCAGATCGCGAAAGAGCTGGGCGGGGTGACGCGCAACGCGGTGATCGGCAAGGTGCACCGTTTGGGCCTGTCGAACCGCACCGCCGGTGCGCCAGCCGCCGACGCAACGGCCAAGCCGGAGCCGAAAGCCAAGCCCACCGCCCCCAAGGCCGAAGCCAAGCCAAAGCCCGCAGCCAAGCCTGCGCCCGAACCCGAAGCCGCCCCCGCAGCGGAAGCTGAAGAGCCCGCCGCAGCCCCGGCGCCAAGGCCCAACCTGCCCGCGCGCAAACAGATCATCCCAGCGGGCCAGCCCCTTCCGCCGCAGCCGTCGGCCAATGAAATCAGCCCCGAGGCGCTGGCCAAAGTTAGCGAAGTTGAGAAGAAGGCCAAGAAGATCGGCCTGATGGACCTGACAGAGCGGACCTGCAAATGGCCTGTAGGTGACCCCGCGACCGATGATTTCTGGTTCTGCGGTCTGCCTGTGCAGCAGGGCAAACCCTATTGCGAGGCCCATGTAGGTGTGGCCTTCCAGCCGATGAGCGCACGGCGCGACCGCCGCCGCTAAGACCGGCTCAGGGAAATGAAGGAAGGCGGGCGGGCATGATTGCCCTGCCCGCCTTTTTCTTTGACCGGTGAAAAGATCAGCGCAGTTTTGGCGGTTTCGCCGGATCACTGCCCGGTGCCATCCGCGGGGTGTTCTGCAAAGGCTCCATCTGTGGCAAGTCAAAGCGCAGGCCAACGCGGGCCAGTTTCTCGACCACCGCATCCTTGGGGCCGAAAAAACCCACGTCCATAGCGCCCGCTTCGATACCTGAGAAGGTCAACGCCTCGGACGCTGCCCGCACCAGCGCGTCCTGCGCACGAGGAATCGCACCGACGAAGGCCAGCAGATGCCCCCGCCCGCCGCCTGTATATTCGACACCCACAAGAAATGCGCCCGCAGCCATGCCGGTCGCCGTCGCAAGCTTGGCATCAATCGCGGCGATCAGCGTTTCGGGCAGCCCCTGCGGTGGAAACACCCGGTCAATGCCCGCCTCAACTTCGCCGGGCGCATGGGCCAAGGTGCTGCGCAACCAATCCATCGCGTCTGCCGGCAACAGGATTTCCGAAGGCGCTACGCCGATGTTCACCGCCATGCCCAAGGGCTGCCCCGCGAGCATCGTGGCAATCGCCCGGCCCGAAAGCGCCACGTAGGGAGACGCCTCCCCCACATGCGCTGAAAGCCGGGCCGCGCGATCAAAGACCATGACATAGCTCTCGTCCAGTAGCACCGGGCTGATCTGATCGCCCTGCGGCTCATCCTCCAACAGCATAAAGAGTTCGACATCCGCGATCCGCTCGTAAAACCGCAGGCGGGCAGCATCATCGTCGGGAGCGGCCACCATCGCGGCATGGGCTTGGTCCAGCGGGGTCGGCTCAATCAGCCGGGCAGTTTGGGGGTCAGCTTGGGGATCGGTCATTCATCACCTCGGACACGGCGGCGCGCAGACGGGGCAAGACCTCTTCCGCGAACCAGGGATTCTTGTTCAACCATCCGGTATTGCGCCAGGACGGATGAGGCAAGGCAAAGACCCCCGGCGGATGGTCCCGCCAGCCCGCCACGGCCTCGGTCACATTGCGAAATCCGGGCAGGTGATATTTCATCGCATAGGCCCCGATCAGCACCGTCAGGCGCAGGTTGGGCAACATATCCAACACCGGTTCGCGCCATGTCTGCGCACAGATGCGCGGCGGCGGCAGGTCACTACCCTTGGTGTCATAACCGGGAAAACAAAACCCCATCGGCACGATGGCGACGCGGTTGCGGTCATAAAACGTCGCCTCATCCAGCCCCAGCCAATCGCGCAGGCGCGTGCCGGACATATCCCAAAAGGGCTTACCCGCTTCATGCACGCGCTTGCCGGGCGCTTGGCTTGCGATAAGCAGCCGCGCCCCGGGCTTGAACCAAACGATGGGCCGCGGGCGATGCTGCGTCGCCGTCACGGCAAACCGTTCGGCGCAAAGACGGCAGGCCGCCAGATCATTTCGGATATCCTTCATGGTCAGGAGATAGGCAAAAGGTTCAGAAGATAAAGGGGAGCGGCCCCTTACTTCTACATTTATCGAAATAAAACTTGCCTCAAGCCTATATTTCGATAATTCTAGAAACATGAAACATGAATCAGCAACCCCCGCCCTCACCCTCGCAGCCAGCAGCTTTGCAGCACTTGGATCAGAACAACGCCTTTTGGTACTGCGCACGCTGGTGCGCGCCGGATCAGCGGGGCTGAGCATTGGCACGCTGGGCGACCGCACAGGCGTGACCGGCTCAACGTTAACGCACCATCTCAAACTTCTCGCCTCGGCTGGACTGGTAAAACAGGAAAAGCAGGGCCGCAGCACGATCTGCGCAGCCGTCGCTTACGAGGAAGTGCGCGCCTTGGCGAATTTCCTTCTCACCGAATGCTGCGCAGACGCAATCGATGAATGCACGGAGCATGATCATGGCTGAAACCACTCAATCTGTCCCCGCCCTCCATCGGTTGGCGTTTCTGAAAAGCGCTTGGGGCATTATACTGGGCCTTCTAGCCCTCATCGCGCTGCTGGATCCCCCGCAATTTGTACCGACCGTTATCTTCACCGGCCAAGCGCTTTTGGGCACCGCCCCTTTCATCGCCTTCGCTGTGCTAGCGGTCGCCTACCTTAAAGCCAGCGGCGCCGAGAGCCTGCTCGCCCGCGCGTTTGAGGGAAACCCCGCCCGGATGGTCGTCATGGCGGCGACACTTGGCGGGCTATCCCCGTTTTGCAGCTGCGAGGTCATCCCCTTCATCGCCGCCCTGCTCGCCGTGGGTGCACCTTTGGGCGCGGTCATGGCCTTCTGGCTCGCCTCCCCGCTGATGGATCCGGCGATGTTTGCGATCACGTCCGGCACGCTCGGATTCGATTTCGCAGTTGCGAAAACCATCGCCGCGCTCGGCGTTGGAATGTTCGGTGGCTTCACCGTCTTGGCCCTATCACGAACCCCGCTCTTCAACGATCCGCTGCGTGCCCAGCCTGCGAAAAGCAGCTGCTGTTCGTCGGCCAAACCCTTCTCCGGCACGCCGGTTTGGAAGTTCTGGCAAGAGATCGAGCGCCGCGCGAGCTTTAACGACACGGCGTTGAGCAATGCGCTGTTCCTCGTGAAATGGCTCACGCTTGCCTATGTGGTCGAAGCCTTAATGCTGACCTATGTGCCCGCAGAGTGGATCGCCAATATCTTGGGCGGCTCCGGGATCATGCCGATCATCCTTGGCGCTTTGGTCGGCGCCCCCGCCTATCTCAACGGCTATGCCGCTGTGCCACTGATCGACGCGCTGCTGGCCCAAGGCATGACCCAAGGGGCGGCCATGTCCTTTGTCATCGCAGGCGGGGTGAGCTGCATCCCGGCGGCCATCGCGGTCTGGGCACTGGTGAAACCACATGTCTTTGCTGCCTACCTTGCCTTTGCCTTTGTCGGTGCGATCTTTGCCGGCATGGCTTGGCAGTTGGTGGCGTGATGTGATGGATCACAGGCATCCTCGCGTGATCCCTTGGGCGGCGACCCTAGTGTCGCCGCCCAAGGGATCAGCGGGCCCATCCGTGACGCAGGGCACTACGGGATGCTAGCTAACAGCTCGGCATCCAGCGCCAAGTCATCGGCTTTTTCACAGAGATAATCGCCTTAACGTTACTGTGATAATCGCCTTAACGTTACTGTTCGCAGCGCCTCCGGTCGCACGCCGCGCAGCAACTGACCTCTCGTGTTAGCGCAGATCGCTTAAATCACATTGGTCATGAAGAGTTTCCATCTCGTTAAGAAACCCCCACCGTTTTTCGCTGATCCGTCTCACGCCGCGAGATGGATCACTCTGGCGGTAACATTAACAGTAGTGGCCGTGGCCCTCGCTCGCCAATCGCAGATCACGTCGCCGCGCGTTAAGCCGCCGCGCGATCGCCTGTGGCTTTCTCTGCCTCTTCATCGCCAATCGGACCGGCACCGCTGACCATGTCTTTGATATGCATCCCATGCGCCAGTTCGCGACCAGTTCCGTTGCCCAGAGGCATATCGATGTAGAACGTCGTGCCGGGGCCTTCGTTCTTAAAGTAATCGATCTGCCCGCCCAGGGCTTCAATGATCCGCTTTGAGATATTCATCCCCAAACCGGTACCACCAACGGCACGCTGGTCGGACGAATCGATCTGCGAGAACTCGTCAAAGACCTTTTCCCGCTCAGATTCAGCAAGACCAATTCCCTCATCGATTACACTGATGCGCACTTTCTCGTCTTGCTTGACAGACGTGACCTTCACAGTCGATCCCGCAGGCGAAAACTTGGCCGCGTTGGACAAAAGATTGGACATCACTTGCTGCAGGCGCTTTTCGTCAGTGGCGATGCCCGCCGCGTCCGACGGTTTTGCATAGCGCAGCGTGACACCTAGGTTCGACGCAAACGCCTGATTAAGTTCAATTGCGTCTTCAATGATGGTCTGTACTTCAAGCGGTTCGATGTCGAAGCTCACCTTACCTGCCTCAAATTTTTGCAGGTCGAGGATCTCATTGATGATCGATGTGAGCCGCGCCGAATTGCGCTGCGCGATCTTCAGCACCTTTTCCATCTGCGGGGTCATGTCGCCCAAGACCCCCGCGCAAGCCATATCCAGCGACCCCTTGATAGAGGTCATGGGCGTGCGCAGCTCATGGCTGATGGTCGAGACGAATTCAGTTTTTACCTTAAAGGCGATCTTGGTCTTCTCGTGTTCTTCCTTCAGCTCTTCCAACTGCCGGAGGTTGGTGCGGTACATCTTCATAAAGATGCGGGAACAATCGACGATAAAATAGAGCACAAAAACAACGGTGAACAACTGTGTCCATAGCTCGGATTCTATACCCGCCCCCGTGCTCACGATGTCCCAGATGGGGATAAACAGAAAGGTTACACCATAAATCGCCAGTCGCAGCATTAGCACCGGCAGGATGTGGTAATTGTTCATCGACGCGAAAAGGGCCGCTGCAAACAGGAAGAACAGCGGCAAAAAGTGCGTCGTCGCCCCCTGCTGCAAAGCGATACCAAGCGCGAAATAACTGATCACACCCGCACTAAGCGCTGTGCCAAGGTAGATTCGGTTCATAAACACCCGCGCCAAGCGAGGGCTGCGCCCACGCCATCGGGTGATGCGTAGAAACAGAAGGTAATCAAATGTCTCGGAAATTGCGATGAGGACAAGCGTCGAGATCGACAGCCAAAGTTCGTAGTAGAACGCGGACAAGCAAATGGCCGCCGCAAAGATCATCTGCCGCTGCCAAAAAAGGCTGACACCGACTTGAGAATAGTCGCGCATCTGCTGCACCTTCCTGGCATCCGCCAGAAGGGGTGACTGTGTCGGCCCGTATGTTACTTTTTTCTGCGCCATCGCTCTCGTTTTTCTTCGGTCGGCTTCCCGTATCTCGGCATTCTGCCGTTTATTTGCACGTTCAACATGTTGCATTTCGGCACCGCAGTACATGTTAGACGCGATCATCCCCCCTTCTGCACATGGAAATGGGACATAAGTGTGGCCATTTCATGCAACTAGAGGTTAGCGTCCTGATAAGATGCATTTTTACAGCGATTTTTTGAGGCCCAATATGAGTCTGCAAGGACGACACTTTACCGGAAGATCATGGCAAGATGTTCTCCCTGAACTGACACCGCAGGACGCTAAGGCGTTAGAAGTTAAAAACAAACGCTTTCCTCAAAAGCTTATTAACACCAAAGGCGCTGAAGCCGATCCCTACAGCCCAGAGGCCCTCGCCCAGGCCAATCCGTATATGCGCGCGACGACTTTATCGTTTTTAAACATGCATCAGCACGGTGAATTATTTGTAAATTTCCTGCGTGCCCGGCGTCGAATCTTTATCGACGACAAGCAATGGGATCTCCCCCAGGTTGATGGGATGGAATTTGATCAATACGACACGCCGCGCGCGCGGTGGATCGTGCTGCACGAATATGGCGAGGTCATGGGCGGCGTGCGCCTGATGCCAACCACTTCGGTCTGCGCGCAATACAGCTACATGCTGCGGGATGCGCAGTTGGGCATGCTGCCCGATATTCCACAGGACGTGCTGTTCTTCAAAGCACCCGTACGCGACGATATCTGGGAAGCGACCCGCCTTTTCCTCACCAGCGCAGTGCCTGCACAGCGCCGCATTGCCGTACAACGTATGCTGATGAACCAGATGGCCGGCGCCGCCTATGCCATGGGAGCGAGCCATGTTCTGGGCATTGTGCCTGCAACGTTCAGCCGCTGGATGACGCGGCTTGGCCTAATGAGCGCCGTTCCCGTGGGCCCGGTGCAAAACATCGACGGCGACCGTACACAGGCAGCTTTGATGAATGTCAGCTATATCGGCGAGATGACCCCTACTGAAAGCACACATACGCTGCACTGACCTTCAGCGCTGCTGCACAAATCAAATTGCCGTACCCGGCCCTCTCCTCCAGATCACGCCGGGGCGGCCCGATATCATGCCGGGGCGGCATTTTACCCTTTCTTTGACAGCCCCTACCCCTTCCCGGAGGTGGCTCTTGCCTGCATTTCGACATATTGTGGTCAAATTCAGTGAATAGACGGTTAAGATACCTCTGATAAAAGAGGCGCCACGAGGCCGCGCTCAGCACCAACCGGAGCAGGGAATGCTGGAATTTGAAAATGTGTCCAAGTCCTATTGGACGGGATCGCAACATAAGGTTATTCTTGACCGGGTGTCTTTTCGCGTGGAACTTGGCCATTCATTGGGCATTCTGGCCCCGAACGGCACAGGCAAAACGACGCTGATTAACATGATGGCCGGGCTTGAGAAACCTGACGAGGGTGAGATCAGGCGCAGCTGTAACATCTCGTTTCCATTGGGGTTTATGGGCGGCGTGGTCAGTAAAGTCTCTGCTATGGAAAACGCCCGCTATATCGCGCGTCTCTATGGGCTCGACCCTGATTACGTCGAAAGCTTCTGCCGCTGGCTTTGTGGACTGGGCGAATATTTTGACCAGCCCCTTGGCACTTACTCCGCCGGAATGCGGTCCCGGTTCTCTTTTGCGCTGATGTTGGCGCTGGATTTTGATATCTATCTGATTGACGAAGGTATGCCCGGCACGACAGACGTGGAGTTCAACCGAAAAGCGGGTGATATTCTTAAAGAACGGCTGCGGACCACGACGATTATCATCGTTTCACATCAGGCCCATACGCTTGAGAAATTCGCCCGCTCCGCCGCTGTCCTTTTGGACGGTAAACTGCATATGTTCGACACCTTGGAAGAAGCGAAACAGCTCTATGACTACGAAACCCAAGGCTAGAAAATTCCGCATCCGCAAAGCGCCGCCACCTTCGGCGACCAGCGCGCCCACAGGCAATGCCGCAAAGGCACCGATCGCGCAAGCTGATGCCGAGCGGGCAGAACGAACGGCCAAGCTGCGCGCTGTGGCGGACGCGACCGATGTGAAACCTTCCTATAGTAAAGAAGCCCTAGAACATGCTGCCAAATCCGGCAAAGCCGACCAATCAGAGGCCAGCCGCGCGGGAGAGGTATCTTCGGCCAACGAGGTCTCGGCCGAGCAAGACTTGGATGCGATCCGACGAGAGGGCCTGACAGGCCGCCAATTGCGTATGGCGCGCCGCGTGGCACAAAAACATGGGCTTGCCCCCACCTCGGACTTTGATGCGGTACGGTTGCTGCGCGTCAAGGGGATCGACCCGTTCCAGCGCTCTAACATGCTGGAACTCGTGGTGCCGCAATCGGGCGATCAAGACGCTGCCGGATTGCCTGCCACCCGCGGCCAACCGGGGGTCGCGCGTGTGCAGTTGCCGCAGACAACACCAGCAGGCGGTCGCAACCTGCCCTCCACCGACGTCAGCCCTGCCGAGCGTCGCCAGCGCGAGATTTCCGATATTCAGCGCGACATTACCCGCCGCCGCCGTCGCAAAGCGACGATGCTCCTGGTGCGGCTGGCCTTCTTTGTCATGCTACCAACCTTTGCAGCGGGCTATTATTTCTACAAGATCGCCACGCCAATGTATGCAACCGACAGCCAGTTCTTGATCATCCAGAACGAGGGCGGCGGCGGGTCCAGCCCCTTTGGCGGGCTGCTGCCCACGCAATTCGCCAACAGCGCCGACAGCATCGCCACGCAGGCCTATCTGCAGTCCAAGGACGCGATGCTGCGTCTTGACGAAGATGCTGGATTCCGCGCGCATTTCGCCAACCCTGACATTGATCCGATCCAACGGTTAACTGAAAACCCAACCAGTGAAGAGTCTTATAAAACCTATAAAAAGAACGTCAAAATCGGATACGATCCGACCGAAGGCGTAATCCGGATGGAGGTCATTGCTGCCGACCCGCAGCTGTCCGAAGAGTTCTCCAAACGCCTGCTGACCTACGCCGAAGAGCGGGTCAACGATCTCAGCAAACAAAAACGCGAAGACGGCATGCGGGACGCGCTTGCAGGCTATGAAACTGCGTTCCAAAATCGCCGTGATGCGCAAGAGGCGCTGATCACATTGCAGGTTGATAACAACGTCGACCCGGAAGCGATGATCGCCTCAATTCGCACGCAGATCACAAGCTATGAAACGCTCCTGATCGAGAAGGAACTGGAACTCGCCGCCCTGCTCGACAACCAGCGCCCGAACCAAGCCAAAGTCGATGGCGCGCGTGGTGATGTGCGGCGACTGCGTGAACAGTTGACCAAACTGCGCGAACGGATGACCGCTGCCAATGAAGGCGAAAACTCGCTTGCCCAGCAGGCCGTTGCAGCGCAGCTTGCGCAAGCCGATTTGGCCGCTGCCGACATGGTGCTGCAAAGCGCGCAAACCGCAATGGATCAAGCCCGAACAGAGGCCGGGCGGCAGGTGCGTTACCTTACCGTAGCGGTCAATCCTGTGGCCCCGGACGAGGCCACCTACCCTCGCAAGTTCGAAAACACGATATTGGCTTTTCTTATCTTTGCAGGCATCTACCTGATGCTGTCCCTGACGGCGTCCATTCTTAGAGAACAGGTAACTTCATGACCCAGCTGCGCATCGGAAATCTGACTGTCGGCAACGACCGGCCCCTCACCGTGATCGCTGGCCCCTGCCAGTTAGAAAGCGAAGACCACGCGCAGATGATTGCGGGCGTATTGAAGGAAGCCTGCAACGCGGCGGGCGCGCAGTTCATCTTCAAGGCCAGCTATGACAAAGCCAACCGCACTTCCCTGTCAGGTAAACGCGGCTTGGGCATCGAAAAGGGTCTTCAGGTGCTACAATCCGTGGCCCGCGCCAATGATGTGCCGGTGCTGACGGATGTTCATAACGAGGCACAATGCGCGCAGGCCGGTGAAGTCGTCGACGTGCTGCAAATCCCCGCCTTTCTGTGCCGTCAGACGGACATCCTGCTCGCCGCTGGCGAAACCGGTAAGGCCGTCAACGTGAAAAAGGGGCAGTTCCTTGCCCCGTGGGAAATGCAGAACATCGTCGATAAGATCGAAAGCACCGGCAACAAGAACATCCTGCTGACCGAGCGCGGCACGACCTTCGGCTACAATACGTTGGTGGCCGACATGCGCAGCCTGCCGCAAATGGCCCAGACCGGCTACCCCGTGGTGATGGACGCGACACATTCCGTCGCGCAACCAGGCGGCAAGGGCGGATCGTCTGGCGGCCAGCGCGAGTTTGCTCCCGTTATGGCCCGCGCGGCAGCCTCCATCGGCGTCGCGGCGATCTTTATGGAGACACATGAAGACCCTGACCGCGCCCCCAGCGATGGGCCGAATATGATCTACCTTGATCAAATGCCGGGGCTGATTAACTTGCTCATGCAATTTGATGCGCTGGCAAAAAGCCATCCGCTGACATTCTAAATTTATTCAAAAAGCGAGTATTTGACGTGACCAAACCGGCTTCGACCGTAACCCCAAACACTTGGGAATTTCTACGTGATGCGATGATCACCCCCACGGGCTTCCGGGAGTATGACGCGCGGTGGAAGTATCCCGACGACATCAATCTGCCGGGCATCACGGCGCTCGGCCTTGGCCTTGGCACTCAGATGCACGCGCGCGGCATTGAGCCAGTCATCGCGGTAGGCAATGACTACCGCGACTATTCGCTATCGATCAAAAACGCGCTGATGTTGGGCCTAATGCAGGCCGGGATTACGGTTAAAGACATCGGCCCTGCCCTGTCCCCCATGGCCTATTTCGCGCAGTTTCACCTTGATGCGCCCGCAGTGGCGATGGTCACCGCCAGCCACAATCCGAACGGCTGGACCGGCGTTAAAATGGGCTTTGAGCGCCCCCTGACCCACGGGCCCGATGAGATGGCCGAACTGCGTGACATCGTGCTGAATGGCCGAGGCGAAAAGCGTCCGGGCGGCGCTTATGAGTTCATTGAGGGTGTGCGCGAAGCCTATCTCGACGATCTCGGGGGCGACTTCAAAATGACCCGGAAACTCAAAGTGGTTTGCGCGACTGGCAACGGCACTGCCTCGGCCTTCGCACCCGAGCTGTTCCGCCGTTTGGGCGTTGAGGTGGTCGATAGCCACAACGCGCTTGATTACACTTTCCCCCATTACAACCCGAACCCCGAAGCCATGGAAATGCTGCACGACATGGCTGACAGCGTCCGCGCTTCCGGTGCTGATTTCGCGCTTGGCTTCGACGGCGACGGCGACCGCTGCGGCGTGGTGGATGATGAGGGTGAAGAGATTTTTGCCGACAAAATGGGCGTTATCATGGCCCGCGATCTGGCCAGATTGTACCCCAACAGCACCTTCGTCGCGGATGTAAAATCCACCGGCCTCTTCGCCTCTGATCCCGAGTTGCAAAAGCATGGGGCCAAGGCCGACTATTGGAAAACCGGCCACAGCCACATGAAGCGCCGCGTCAAAGAACTTGGCGCGTTGGCAGGATTCGAGAAATCCGGCCACTACTTCCTCGCCGAGCCGATTGGTCGTGGCTATGACTGCGGCATGCGCGTCGCCGTCGAGATCTGCAAGCTGATGGACCGCAATCCCGACAAAAGCATGTCTGATCTGCGCCGCGCCCTGCCCCAGACTTGGGCCACGCCCACCATGTCGCCCTATGCCTCGGACACCGAGAAATACGACATCCTCGACCGTCTGGTGCAAAAGCTGGTCGCGAAAGCCGATGCCGGTGACAAGATCGGCGGTCGCGCGATTGCTGAAGTCATCACTGTCAATGGCGCGCGGGTTATGCTCGACAACGGCGGCTGGGGTCTGGTGCGGGCGTCCTCGAACACGCCGAACCTAGTTGTGGTTTGCGAAAGCCCCGAATCTGAGGCCGAGATGCGCGCGATTTTTGCTGATATCGACGCGGTGATCCGTACTGAGCCAGCGGTTGGCGACTACGACCAGTCGATCTGACCCGCGGGTGAGCTACTCATCAAAACGACGAAGGCCCGGGGCAATGCCACCGGGCCTTTTTGCTATCCTAGGTGTCGGTTCTTACTTGAGCGCGGCTTCGCAGAAAGCACGGATAAGGTTCGCATCCTTCACACCAGGCGCGCATTCCACGCCGGAGGAGACATCCACCTGTCGCGCGCCAGTGAGAGCAATCGCCTCGCCGACGTTGCCCGCATTAAGGCCACCTGCCAGCATCCATGGTTTCGGCCAACGACGGCCGGCAATCAGACGCCAGTCAAAGGCCAGCCCATTGCCGCCTGGCAAGACCGCGTCTTTGGGTGGTTTGGCGTCGACCAATAGCTGGTCGGCCACGTCAACATAGTCGTTCAACGCAATAAGATCATCACGATCCGCCACGCCTACGGCCTTCATGACTGGCAAACCATAGCGTGCTTTGACCTCAGCCACCCGTGCAGGACTTTCGCTTCCGTGAAGCTGTAGCATGTCCAAAAATGGCACCGCAGCAAGCAGCGCGTCCAGCGCCGCATCATCGGCATTAACTGTCAGCGCAACCTTGCAAATGCCATCGGGTGCCGCCTCGGTCATATGGGCCGCTGCTTCCAGCGAAAGGTGGCGTGGAGATTTCTCGAAAAACACAAATCCCAGCGTCCGTGCACCCGCCAACAAAGCAGCAGGCACATCGGCAGGATCGGTCAAACCGCAAATTTTTACGTTGATATTCTCAGGCATAGAAAAGGCTTAACCCGCTTCATCCAACAGCGCCAGAACCTCATCCTTGCCCTGATGTTTTTCTTCTTTCAGGCGGATCACTTCGCGCTCCAACCGGCGGCGCTCACGCGCCTGACGCGCAGCCTCTGCGCGATGGCCATGTTCGCGGATCCACTCCCAAACAAAGCCCACAAGAAGCCCGACAATGATGCTGCCTAAAATGACAATAAACAGCGGCAATTGGATGGACGGGTTCACCGCAAACCAGCCGGAAATCTCGACCGGCAAGACCTGCAAGGTCACAATATTACGGTTCGCCAGAGCAACAGAAACCAAGGCCACCGCAAATAGCGCGATGCAGGCATAACGAATATAACGCATCAGCTTTTCCCGTTCAGCCGGTCGCGCAGCAGCTTGCCAGTTTTAAAGAACGGCACATGCTTTTCGTCTACATTCACGGTCTCGCCGGTGCGCGGGTTGCGCCCCACACGGGCGTCACGCTTTTTCACCGAAAAAGCGCCAAAGCCGCGAAGTTCTACGCGGTCCCCACGTGACATGGCACCTGTAATCTCATCGAAAACGGTGTTTACGATCCGCTCAACATCACGTTGATAAAGATGCGGATTGTCGTCAGCGATCTTTTGGATCAATTCCGACCGGATCATGGCACGTCCCCCGAGAGTTTGTTGATGTCTTAACCGACTATAGGAAATAACGCTTCACTCGGGAAGGTGTTCCGCCCGTTCGGCGGTAGATTTTTTTGGGCGAAACCCCTGTTATTTCGGCTTTTTTCCGCCACCTTGCCGGACGTCGTGCTGCAAAAAGCAGCAGTTCCGCCACCCATACCCTCAAAGTCACCCCGATTCGAGCAAGCTCGATGAACAGCAAAAGGCCCCGCATGTTGCCATGCGGGGCCTTCGCTAACGTCACACATTCAACGTGGAATGTGCTTACTCGTCGTCGCCTTTCAGCGCCGCACCAAGGATGTCGCCCAAGCTCGCGCCGGAGTCGGAGGAACCGTACTGCTGTACCGCCTCTTTCTCTTCTGCAATCTCGCGCGCCTTGATGGAGACGCCCAGACGGTGTGCTTTCGCGTCGACGTTGGTGATACGCACGTCAACCTTGTCACCGACCGAGAAACGCTCAGGGCGCTGTTCGGCACGGTCACGGCTGAGGTCGGAACGACGGATGAAGCTCTTCATGCCTTCGTATTCGACTTCGATGCCACCTTCTTCGATAGAGGTCACGTTTACAGTCACGATCGAGCCGCGCTTCACGCCACCAACGGCTTCAGCGAACTTGTCACCGCCAACGTTCTTGATCGAGAGCGAGATACGCTCTTTCTCAACGTCGACTTCGGAGACAACGGCCTGAACCACATCACCTTTGCGGTAGTCCTGGATCGCCTCTTCGCCGCGCTGGTCCCAGCTGAGGTCGGAGAGGTGAACCATACCGTCGATGTCGCCTGGCAGGCCAACGAACAGACCGAATTCGGTGATGTTCTTGACTTCGCCTTCGACTTCGGTGCCCTCGGGGTGTGTTTCAGCGAACACTTCCCATGGGTTGCGCATGGTCTGCTTGAGACCAAGGGAAACACGGCGCTTGGCACCGTCGATTTCCAGCACCATGACTTCGACTTCTTGCGAAGTGGACACGATCTTGCCGGGGTGCACGTTCTTTTTGGTCCAAGACATTTCGGACACGTGAACGAGACCTTCGACACCCGGCTCCAGCTCGACGAATGCGCCGTAGTCGGTGATGTTGGTCACGCGGCCAGTGTGCACCGACTCGAGCGGGTACTTGGCGCCAACCAGATCCCATGGATCTTCCTGCAGCTGCTTCATGCCGAGGCTGATACGGTGGGTTTCTTTGTTGATCTTGATGACCTGAACCTTGATGGTCTCGCCAATCGCCAGGATCTCGGACGGGTGGTTAACCCGGCGCCATGCCATGTCGGTGACGTGCAGCAAGCCGTCAACACCGCCAAGATCAACGAACGCGCCGTATTCGGTGATGTTCTTGACCACACCATCGACGGTCTGACCTTCGGTCAGGTTGCCAATGACTTCGGCGCGCTGTTCGGCACGGGACTCTTCGAGGATCGCACGGCGCGATACCACGATGTTGCCACGACGGCGGTCCATCTTGAGGATCTGGAACGGCTGCTTGAGACCCATGAGCGGGCCCGCGTCGCGCACGGGGCGGACGTCAACCTGGCTGCCGGGCAGGAACGCAACTGCGCCGCCGAGATCGACGGTGAAGCCACCTTTGACACGGCCAAAGATCGCGCCTTCGACACGCTCTTCTGCGGCATAGGCTTTTTCCAGACGATCCCAGGCTTCCTCACGGCGGGCCATTTCGCGGCTGATGACAGCTTCGCCACGCGCGTTTTCGACTTGGCGAAGGAAAACTTCGACTTCGTCGCCAACTTCGATTTTGGGGGATTCGCCGGGATCAGCAAATTCTTTCAGATCAACGCGGCCTTCCATTTTGTAGCCGACGTCGATGATGGCCTGGCCCGCTTCGACAGCGATCACCTTGCCTTTAACGACTGTACCCTCTTCGGGTGTGTCCATCTCGAAGCTTTCGTTCAGAAGCGCTTCGAATTCGTCCATTGCTTTAGTCATGTAGCTTTTCGTTTCCTTATCAAATGTTTCTGGCCGCGCGGTTGTCTCCGCCGGTCTGGAGTTGCAATTGGTCATCGAGGTGGCACTGTGCTGATCATGCCGGAGGAACTCCGAAACAAAGGCACAGCGGTGAACCCGCAGTCGAACGCAAACAAAAGAGGGCCGGTTGAAACCGACCCTGCCCGTTATATCGCGTCCGAAGCTGTAACCGCCCCTTAGACAAGGCGCGTATAGGGGAAATTTTGCGCTCCTGCAAGGGCCATGGGTGCTCATGGCGGGTGATTTGCAGGGGTTTGCCGGAGGTGGCGTATGGGATTACGTTTGCAACCAAGGGGCTGCAAGAAGCGTCTCCCCAAAGCGCAGATCGAGTGTGGTTTTTTCCTTCGTTGCCGCTGTTTGCCCCTTTAGCAGGGCATCAAGGGCTTTACAAAACCGCCCCCGTTGAAAAACGCCCATGGCAAATAGCCCCGCAAAACAACTTCCTATCCAAGGCCCCCACCCCACCCGGCGCCCAGTCCCGGCGTCGGCTTTGGCGGATCGCTAAGATCCCCATCAGCAAGCTCACTGCCTTGAAAGCTCGCCAAATCCTCAACAAACTCCCACAGCCGCAAAAATGTATAGTCAACCTTGGCGAGCTCTTCCTCTATTAACGCGGGATTAGATCGATCGAGCGCGCGCAGGTCGCGCATCATGTCGCTGACCATCGGCTTGATCTCCTGCGCGCATTCTTTGGTGAATCGCCGCAGGACGCTTTGAACCTCAGTCCGTTTCTGCTCCTGCGTGGCGACACCCAATTGTAGAGCCGACTTTTGCAGCGCGTTGAAGGCAGAGCGCCGCAGGGTGCTTTGCGAAAGTTCATCCTTGGCGATGTAGTCGCTACAGCCGCCGCGCAAAGCCCCAATCGCCACGTCGGTCTGATCCGTTCCCGTGACCATCACTGTCGCCACATTGCCGTTCCGCGCATGATCCCTGATGAGCTGTAGCCCGCGTAAGCCATCCCCGTCCGGCAGGTTGTAATCCAGCAGGATCAGGTCAAATTCGCCCTCGTCCAACTGCTGGGCAAGTGCGGCAAGGCTCTCCGCCTCTGCTAGCCGCGTGGGAAAATCGAGGCCCCCGCATAGTCGTTTGATCCGCATTCGGTCAAACCGCTGGTCATCTACGATCAAGATACGCGCCGCTGCGCCCGGTTCAGCCGCGCCGCCTGCCCGACCCCCGCCCGTCTCTTGCTTGGCCACGCCCATCTGCCGTCCCCCTGCTTTGCCCCGCCATCTACGCCCATGGAGCCTAACAAATGTTTAACTTCGCCAAATCGTCGCCCCCAAGCAGAGGATTGTTGCGAAGGACCAGCGGGGCCGCTACATGAGCCGCCATGAGTGAAACAGCACGCCCCCGCCGCAACTTCTATGGCCGCCTCAAAGGCAAATCCCTAAAGAAGTCGCAAAAGACCTATATCGATGAGGATCTCGACGCATTGTCGCCGGGGGCCGTTGATTGGGAGAGCAATCCCGACCGCACACCGCTGGACCTCGACACGCTCTTTGGTGGGCGCAAGGTCTGGCTGGAAATCGGCTTTGGCGGTGGTGAGCATCTCGTGCATCAGGCGGGGCAGAACCCGGATGTCGGCATCATCGGCTGCGAGCCTTACATCAACGGCGTCGCCATGCTGCTGGGCAAAATCCGGCGGGCGGGCGTGGATAACCTCGCGATCCATCCCGGTGACGTGCGCGATATGTTCGACGTGCTGCCCGAAGCCTCGATCGACCGGGCGTTTTTGCTTTATCCCGACCCTTGGCCGAAAACACGCCACCACCGCCGCCGCTTCGTCACGCCCGAGCATCTAGAGCCGCTGGCACGCGTGCTCAAACCCGGTGCGATCTTCCGCGTGGCGACCGATATCGAAGACTACGTGCGCCAGACCCTCGAACAGGTGCCGCAGCACGGGTTTGATTGGCTGGCCGAAGGGCCGGAGGACTGGCGCGCGCCTTGGGACGATTGGATTTCGACCCGCTATGAGCAAAAAGCTCTGCGCGAGGGGCGCACCCCACATTACCTGACCTTCCGCAAACGCTGAGCCCGAGCGCCTGATACCACCCTGATTACAATCCATTGCACGCGCGGCGATGGACGCTGCCGTTCGCCTGCGATAATAGGGGCCTCAAGCAGATCAGAGGTACCTCATGTCCAGTCACGGCAGCCCCATTCCCATGTCATCGCGCGCCTGCGGGCCGCTTAGCGGCACTGCCGAGGTGCCCGGCGATAAATCCATCTCCCACCGTAGCTTGATCCTTGGCGCCATGGCCGTGGGCGAGACCACGATCACCGGGCTTTTGGAAGGGCAAGACGTGCTCGACACCGCCAAGGCGATGCGGGCATTCGGGGCCGAGGTGATTGACCACGGCGGCGGCTCTTATTCCGTGCACGGGGTTGGCGTTGGCGGCTTTGCCGAGCCTGACAATGTGATCGATTGCGGCAACTCCGGCACCGGCGTGCGCCTGCTGATGGGCGCCATGGCGACCTCTCCGATCTCAGTGACCTTCACCGGTGACGCCAGCCTCAACAGCCGCCCGATGGCGCGGGTGACCGACCCACTGGCCCTTTTCGGCACGCAATCCGTGGGCCGCGCCGGGGGCCGCTTGCCGATGACCCTCGTGGGCGCGGCTGAGCCAGTGCCGGTGCGCTATACCGTCCCGGTCCCTTCCGCGCAGGTCAAATCCGCCGTGCTGCTGGCGGGGTTGAATGCCCCCGGCAAGACCGTGGTGATCGAGGCCGAAGCCACCCGCGACCATACCGAGCGGATGCTGGCAGGATTCGGCGCCGAGATCACAGTTGAGGATACCGATGAGGGCCGCGTCATCACCCTGACGGGCCAGCCAGAGTTGAAACCACAGCATATCGACGTGCCGCGCGATCCCTCTTCTGCCGCCTTCCCCGTTTGTGCGGCGCTGATCGTCCCCGGCTCTGACGTGCTGGTGCCGGGCATCGGGTTGAACCCCACGCGCGCGGGGCTGTTCACAACCTTGCGCGAAATGGGCGCAGACCTGACCTATGAAAACGAGCGGACCGAAGGCGGCGAGCCTGTCGCTGACCTGCGCGCGAAATTCTCCCCCAATCTTTATGGCATCGAAGTTCCGCCCGCGCGCGCGGCAAGCATGATCGACGAATACCCCGTGCTCTCGGTCGTGGCGGCCTGTGCGACGGGAGACACCGTGATGCGCGGCGTCAAGGAATTGCGGGTCAAGGAAAGCGACCGGATCGAGGCCATGGCCAGCGGGCTGCGCGCCAATGGGGTCGAGGTCGAAGACGGGCCGGATTGGTGGATCGTCAAAGGGTTGGGCCACGGCAATATCCCCGGGGGTGCGACCTGCCAAAGCCATCTCGACCACCGCATCGCCATGTCTTTCCTGATCCTTGGCATGGTCGCGCAACAGCCGGTGCAGGTGGATGACGGCGGCCCCATTGCCACGTCTTTCCCGATTTTCGAGCCTCTGATGGCGTCCTTGGGTGCGCAGGTCGAACGGCTGCCTGCGTGACAGGGGACAGGCTCATTTGGCTCAGCATTTGCGCCGCGTTGGCCTTTGCCGCCCTTGCGGGATTTGCCGAAACCCAACTGCGCGCGGCGGGCATGGGGGTCTTGGACGGGCGGCTTTTGGGCTATGCTCTGGCCGAGGCGCGCGCCTATCTCGCCGCCCTCAGCCCGAGGCAGACAGCCCTTTACCTCGGCCAGTTCCGGCTGGCTGACACCGCCTTCCCCGCGCTTTTGGCGCTGGCGCTGTTGCTGTGGTTTCGGCGCTGGTCGGCGGGCGGGCTTCGGCTGACGCTGACGCTTGCCGTCGCACTCTACCTCGGGGCGGATTACACCGAGAATATGCTGATCGCGCGGCTGGTTGAACTGGGGTCAGAACGGCTGACTGAACAAGCGGTTGCGACCGCCAGCCTGTTTACGCAGGTAAAATGGACAATACTGGCCGCCTGTTTCGGAGCAGCCTTGCTGCTTGGCCTCAGGGCGCGCAACGAAAGGAATGTACAATGACGAAGAGTACCAATGGCGGCATGACCGTTGCCATCGACGGCCCCGCAGCGGCGGGCAAAGGCACGGTCGCAAAGGCGGTCGCGGCGCATTTCGGCTTTGCGCATCTCGACACCGGGCTTTTGTACCGTGCTGTGGCAGCCAAAACTCTCAAAGGGATTGACCCCGAAGAGGCCGCACGAACGCTCGCCCCTGTCGATCTCGAAGACCCCAGCCTGCGCAACCCGGATGTGGCGCAGGAAGCCAGTAAAGTGGCTGTGATTCCGGCAGTGCGTGCGGCCCTCGTGCGGTTCCAGCGCAGCTTTGCCACCCGCGCAGGCGGTGCAGTGTTGGACGGGCGCGACATTGGCACGGTGATCTGTCCCGACGCACCGGTGAAACTGTTCATCACCGCCAGCCCCGAAGTGCGCGCACAGCGCCGCTTTGCCGAGCTTTCGGGCAAGGGGATCGAGATCACTTATGAAACCGTCTTGGACGACGTCAAACAACGCGACCTGCGCGACATGAGCCGCGACCAAGCGCCGCTAAAACCGGCCGCTGATGCTAGGCAGATCGACACCACCGAAATGGCGATCGAGGATGCGGTGGCCGCAGCGGTGGCTTTGGTCGAGGCCAAACAGGCCGAGCGGGGCTAAGGGCCGCTAAGCTTAAAGGGTGGGCGCAATCGCCCACCCTGATAACTTTACACTGCCGCCTTCAGCTGATCGACCAGATCACGGCGTTCCCAGCTAAAGCCGCCATCCGCGTCAGGCGCCCGGCCAAAGTGACCATAGGCCGCCGTGCGCTGGTAGATCGGTTTATTCAACTGCAGATGCTCACGAATGCCGCGCGGGGTCAGATCGATGATCTGGCGGATGGCCTTCTCAATCGCCGCGTCATGCACATCGCCGGTGCCGTGGGTGTCGCAATAGATCGACAGCGGCTCGCTCACGCCAATCGCATAGCTAAGCTGGATGGTACATTTTTTAGCCATCCCCGCTGCCACGACGTTTTTCGCCAGATAGCGCGCGACATAGGCCGCCGAGCGGTCCACCTTGGTCGGGTCCTTGCCCGAGAACGCACCGCCGCCATGGGGGGCCGCGCCGCCATAGGTGTCGACAATGATCTTACGACCCGTGAGGCCCGCGTCACCATCCGGTCCGCCGATTACGAAAACCCCGGTGGGGTTCACATGCCAGACGGTCTCATCGTCGATCCAGCCCTCGGGCAGGACTTCGCGGATGTAGGGCTCAACAATATCGCGAATGTCGGCACTGGACTGGCTCTCGCTTTCATGCTGCGTCGACAGCACGATAGAGCTTACGCCAACCGGTTTGCCGTTCTCATAGCGCACCGAAAGCTGGCTTTTCGCATCCGGGCGCAGGGTCGGCTCGGTGCCGTCTTTGCGCACTTCTGCCAGACGCCGCAGCACCGCATGGGCATAGTGGATCGGCGCGGGCATCAGTTCGGGTGTCTCGTCGGTGGCGAAACCGAACATGATACCCTGATCGCCCGCGCCCTCTTCTTTGCCGTCAGCCGCATCAACACCTTGGGCGATATGCGCGGACTGTGGGTGCAGCAGGTTGGTGATCTCACATGTCGCGTGGTGAAATTCGTCCTGCTCATAGCCGATATCTTTGATGCAGGCGCGGGCGATGTCTTCGACCTTGCTGAGATATTCATCAAGCTTGGTCTTATTGGCCAAACCGACCTCCCCGCCGATAACGACACGGTTGGTGGTGGCAAAGGTTTCGGCGGCGACCCGCGCTTCGGGTTCCTCGCTGATGAAAGCGTCGAGGATCGCATCCGAAATCCGGTCGCAGACCTTATCCGGGTGCCCCTCGGAAACGGATTCCGAAGTGAAAGTATAGTTCTGACGGGACATGTAGTGCTCCAATAAAAATTACGCACCACGTCAGGAAGCCGTTGTGGTGCTGTGCCAACGGCTTAGACAACCGCTGGTGGATGGTCAATCGGCATTCCCGGGCCTGCGGCGGCGGGCCACGGCAAGCCCTGCAAAGCAAAGCCCCAAGAGCAGCGAAAGCGGCAAATCTCCGCTGCGGCTATAGAGTGTTGGCGGCAGTGGCGCGGGCAGCGGCGCGTCAATGAACCCTGCGGAATTGAGCGCCAGCGAAGCGGTCACGCGCCCCTGCGGGTCGATCATCGCCGAGATGCCTGTGTTGGCCGCACGGGCCATGGGCAGCCCTTGTTCAATCGCCCGCATCCGCGCTTGGGCAAGGTGCTGGCGCGGCCCTGCAGCCTTGCCGAACCATGCGTCATTGGTGACCTGCATCAAGAAGGCGGGCCGCGCCGGGGCGGCGTTCACATCATGGGCAAAGACGGCCTCATAGCAGATCAACGGCAATGCGGCGCCGAGCGGCCCCATATCAAGAAGCTCCGCGCCCGGCCCGCTGGAAAAGCCGTTGCCCTCTTGCGCGGCGAGGCCATGGATCCCGAAACGCGCCATCAGATCACCCAGCGGCATGTATTCGCCAAAGGGCACGAGGTGGTGTTTGTCATAAAGCTGATCGACAGCGCCATTGGCATCCAACACCACCAGCGAATTGTAATAGCGCATGTTAGACCGGCGCTGCACACCCAGCACCACCGGAACGTCAGAAGCCGCACCGATCTCGGCCAGTGCACTGCCCGCCATATCCAACGCCCAAGGGATCGCCGTTTCGGGCCAGATCACCAGATCAGGCGCTTGGCTTGCGTCTTTCGGCGCGGCGGCGGTGTAATCGAGCTGCCGTGAGAAAAAGAATTCAAATCTGTCCGCGTTCCACTTTTCCCGCTGCGTTGCATTGGGCTGGACCAAGCGCACCACCTGATCGGTCAACACCGCAGGCGGCACTTGCGGCGACAACAGCAAGAGCAGACCGGTCGACAGCGCCAACGTCCCCTGCCCCAAGCGCAGCGCCAAAGGGCCACGCAGCAACAAGGTCGCGGCAATGGCAAAAAGCCAGAGGTTCAGCGCATAGGGGCCGACCCAAGCCAACCCCTGCCCGGCCATCACGCCGACCAGCGCCTGCGCGGGCATGGCCCATGGAAAACCGGTGAAAATATAGGCGCGCAGCAGTTCCACCGCCGCCCAGGTCAGCGCCAAGGCAAGCCCGCGCCGTGGTGCAATCCATCGGGCAAGACCGAAGGCCAGTCCCCAGAACAGTGCCATTCCCGCCGCCAATAGGATCAGCGCAAAGGGCGCCATCCAGCCATGGCGTTCCACATCGACCATGAAGGGCGACACGATCCATTGCAGCGCGTGCAGAAAATAGCCGAAGCCAAAGCCCCAGCCCAAAAGCGCCGCGCGAAACGGGCCAGCCGATTGCGCACGATACAGCCAGAACGCCACCAGCAGCCCGGCAAAGAGCAGCAGCGGCAGCTCATAGGGCGCTTGCCCGAAGGCGGCAGCAGCTCCGGCGATCGGAGCCAGCAACATGCGGCCCCGCATCGCCAGCCGCTGCATCATCCCCCGGCCCCTTGGGTGCGGACCCGTAGACGTTTGATGCGACGCGGATCGGCGTCGATTACCTCAAACTCAGGGCCGTCGGGGTGCAAAACCACCTCGCCGCGTGCCGGAACCCGGCCCGACAGCATGAAGACCAACCCGCCAAGCGTGTCGATCTCCTCTTCGTCGACGGTCTCATGATCGGTCAGCGAATGGCCAATCTCAGCCTCGAAATCACCCAATGGTGTCTTGGCGAGTGCCAGATAGGTACCGGGTTTTTCAACCGTCCAATAGGTGCCTTCGTCGACATCATGTTCGTCTTCGATTTCGCCGATGACCTGTTCGATCAGGTCTTCGATGGTGACAAGCCCGTCAACACCGCCATATTCATCGATCACCAATGCCATATGTCGCCGCTCGGCCTGCATCTTGGTCAGCAGCACGCCGATGGTCATCGACGGCGGCACATAGACCAAAGGGCGCAGCATGGCGCGCAGATCGAATTTGGTGTTTTTACCATTAAAACCGTGGTTCAGCGCAAGGTCTTTCAGGTGCACCATGCCCACCGGCGTGTCCAGCGTGCCGTCATAGACGGGCAGCCGGGTCATGCCGCTTTCCTTGAACACCGCCACCAACTCATCCAGCGTGGCGCTGACCGGCACGGCGGTGATATCCGCCTTGGGCACCGCCACATCATCAACCCGCATCCGGCGCAGGTTGATCATGCCGTGCCCGGTGGGCCGCTCGGTCTCTGCCGATGCCTCGGGGGTGTCATCCTCGCTGTCCGATGGGCTTAATGCCTCGAACACTCGAGAAAAGAAATTGCCGGTGCGCATTGCACTATCATCCGGCAGCTCATGTCTATCTTCATCCGCAAGCGCGCTCTGCGCCGCCTCAGATGATCCGTCTGTATCGCCCATTGGGTCCCGTCTGTGTTACAAGCCCCCTAAGGGCCATTTTCCTTATATGGGTCATCATAACCCATTTTGCCAAGTATTTCGCGCTCTAACCCCTCCATCAACATGGCGTCGGGGTCATTTTCGTGGTCATAGCCCAGAAGATGCAACAGCCCATGTACGATGAGATGGGTCACATGCGCATTCAAAGGCTTGGCCGCCGCATTGGCTTCGGCGGCACATGTCTCATAAGCCATGGCGATGTCGCCCAGTTCAAGCATTCCGTCAATGCCGGGGGCGACGGGCAGCGGATCGCCGCCCGGCGCGGCGGCACCGCGTTCCTCCGCAGGCCAGCTGAGCACATTTGTGGCACGCGCCTTGCCACGAAAATCTTCGTTCAGCACTGCAATGCGCGCATCATCGCAGGCCAGTAGGGTCATCTCAGCGGTTTCCGCGTCCAGCCCCAGATGCCCAAGCGTGGCTTGCGCGGCGGCATGCGCCAGCGGCTCAAGGTCGACCGCCTCCCAGCGGCCGTCCTCAATCACGATATCGAAATCTTCAAGCATCACGTCAAGCGGCACCGCTATCCGCCTCATAAGCCTCGATAATCGCCGCAACCAGCGGGTGGCGCACAACGTCTTTAGAAGTGAAGTAATTGAAGCTAATACTCGGGATCGTTTTTAGCAAACGCTCGGCATCCTGTAACCCCGATTGCACCCCGCGCGGAAGGTCGATCTGGGTGCGGTCGCCAGTAATTACCATGCGGGAATTTTGCCCAAGACGCGTCAGGAACATCTTCATTTGCATCGACGTGGCGTTCTGCGCCTCATCCAACACGACAAAAGCATTCGACAGCGTCCGCCCCCGCATAAAGGCCAGCGGTGCGATCTCGATGCGCTTTTCTTCCAACAGTTTCGCCAGTTGCTTGCCCGGCAGGAAGTCATTCAGCGCGTCATAGAGCGGCTGCATGTAAGGATCGACCTTGTCCTTCATGTCACCCGGCAGATAGCCCAGCTTCTCTCCCGCTTCGACCGCAGGACGGCTGAGAATAATCCGGTCCACATGGCCACCGATGAACATCGATACGCCCACAGCCACGGCCAGATAGGTCTTGCCGGTACCCGCAGGGCCGATGCCAAAGGCCAGTTCATTGTCGAACAGCGACTGCACGTAAGCCTTCTGCGCGTCAGTGCGCGGCTCGACCCGTTTCTTACGTGTCTGGATCTCAATCGCGTCGCCCATTGGCATTTCCAGCTGGTCGCCCTGACGCACGCCTGTGCCAGCGCTGGAATTGCCCATGCGCAACATGCCGTCCACATCAGCAGCCTCAACCGAGCGGCCGCTTTCAAGCCGCACATAAAGCGCATTCAGCAGGCTTTCGGCTTTTTCAACGGCCTCGCCCTCACCCAAAATCTGCAGGTGATTGCCGCGCCGGATGATCTGCACCTCGAGCGATTTCTCGATAGCAGCCAGATGCGCATCATAAGCGCCGCAGAGGTCGATCAGCAGGCGGTTATCGGGAAACTCCACCACCCGTTCGGCTGCGGTTTCCGGTGTCATCAGATCAGTTGAAGGCAATGCGCGTATCCTTTGTTAAGCATTAAAAGGAGAGATAGGCAGGCGGGCAGGATTTACCAACCCGTTCCGACAAAAAGGGCCGAAGCGCAACGCGCTCCGGCCCGGTGTGTTTGATATGGACCACAGAGGTCAATTCGGGTCTTTGATGCTAGAGCCGCCTTTGAAATCTCCGGCGGTATGCGTGGGAGGGGCGACGCCCGAACAGACCGGCTTGCCGAATTTATCAAGCCGCGCCGAAAGATAGCCCTCAACCCCATCGTCGATGATCCAATGATCACAGCCATTTGGATCAACCCAGATGCCCGCCTGAAGCTGGCTGAGGTGCTTTTTGTCGATGCCCCGGTCAAAAGTCTTGTCCGAAGGATAACCCCGGCCCAGACCGCCTTCGTAGTCGGTACAGGCCGACAGGCCGACGGCACAGGCGGTGACCATGAGAAGTTTCGTCTTAATCACTTTTTTGGTCCCTTCAGCGAATGCAGATAATTTCGACACGGCGGTTTTTGGCCATGTTCGCAGCGGAATTGTTCGGCACGGCAGGCATCCGTTCGCCGTAGCCCCGTACATCGGCGATCCGTGCGCCAACTTGGTTGGCGACATGCGCGACCGAATTTGCGCGGTTGTAGGACAGGCGCATGTTATAAGCGTCCGACGCGCGGCTGTCGGTATGGCCGGTGATGATATAGGAAACCGCCCCGGTCGACTGGAAGAAATTCGCCAAACGCGCGCGGCCCTGAGCGGAGATGTTGTATTTGTCGGTGGCAAAGAACTGGTCCGCCTCCATCACACCGCAAACATCGCCACGGCGGCACACGGGGATGCCCTGACGGGTGGTGTGCGGGGTCATATACCCCTCGGCCCCGTCATCCATCACCCAATGTTCGCAGCCGTCGGGATCAACCCAGATGGTCGGCGTGTAGACGCCCTTGTCACGGCCCTGTTGTGAGCGCGTCTGCGCATCGGCCGACGTACTGGCAACGGTCAGCGCGGCTGCCATCGTCAGGCTGGCGATGGCGCGCAGCGCATTGGAAAAAGTGGGTCCCACAGCGTTAGTCCTCATTCTAAATTTTGGCAAATGCGGCCCCGCCCCGAAGCGGCATCTACATAATATGATGTCAGGTTAGGCAAAAACTTGCCTGCTGTGAAGCTGTGAAATCAACATTTTGTGGCTTGGACACTTTAGGTCACAACGAATCTGCTGCGGCGGGTGACTGGGGAAAGACAGGTCGCTCCGGGCCTCGCGCCTGAACCGCCGACTTAGAAAACACCCCATTGATCACTGCCCTAGCGACAATCAACCGCGGCCCTTCAAGATTGTTCGCAGCCCCCTGACAGTTCCATCGAATTTTCTTGAAATGCGCACGGTTGGGTCTAAGCCTCTAAGCATCGGATCGCGAGGGTGGGACTTTCGCGCGGCTTTGCTGATCTGGACTGACGCTGCAATAATCACTTGGGGGACCAACTCATGATGAAAACAATACTCGCCACCGCCGTCACCGGCCTGCTTGCCATGCCTGCTTTTGCTGGTGGTGTGACATACGCCTACCACCATCAGGGCAAGGCGCATCCAACAGGGAACGTGATCCATGTCAGCTGCTTTCGCGGCCCGTGGAAGGGCGTGATCTGGGACCGCCCCAATTCTGTCTTCGTGGATAGCCTCGTGGCCGTGGGCTACGATTTCTCGACCGCCCATGCCGTGGCCGAGCGCATCTGCCGCGACGACAAACTGGTGGGCAACCCTGCTGGCATGAAAGCGGAGATGGAGCGGATCTTTGCGGATGCGTCTTCTCACCGCAAGCACAACTACTGAAGCACTCAGGGTGCGCGGCAACGCGCACCCAAGGCGGCCCTAATCTTTAGACCTGAACAGCGGCCAGAGAGTTCGTCTTGGCCTCGGTCACCCGCACGCGCTGGATGTCACCAATCGCCGCCGTGCAGTTCTCAATATGCACCGCATGAAGATACTCTGACTTGCCGAGCATCTGACCGGGCAAACGGCCCTGCTTCTCAACCAGAACCGAGACTTCGCGCCCAACCATCGACTGCTGGATCTCACGCTGGTGCTGGGTAATCAGCCCCTGCAAGCGTTGCAGGCGGTCGTCCGCTACTGCCGGATCGACCAGTGGGCGCTCTGCCGCAGGGGTGCCGGGGCGGGTGGAATATTTGAACGAATAGGCATAGCCGTAGCGCACTTGGCGGACCAACTCCATCGTGGCCTCGAAATCGGCGTCGCTTTCTTCGGGAAAGCCGACAATGAAATCGCCTGACAGAAGGATATCAGGCCGCGCTTCGCGGATGCGTTCCAGCAGTTTCAGATAGCTTTCGGCAGTGTGGCTGCGGTTCATCCGTTTCAGGATGTGGTCGCTGCCTGATTGCACCGGCAGATGAAGGTAAGGCATCAATTCTGGCACCTCACCATGCGCCGCAATCAGATCGTCGCCCATGTCGTTGGGGTGGCTGGTGGTGTAGCGGATGCGCTCTAGCCCATCGACCTTGGCCAAGGCGCGGATCAGATCGGCCAGTGTCATGCCGCCGTGGTAGGCGTTTACATTCTGCCCCAGCAAGGTGACTTCTCGCACCCCTCGCTCAACCAGATCCCGCGCTTCTTCCAGCACTTTTTCAGCGGGCCGCGAGACTTCGGCACCCCGCGTATAGGGCACCACGCAGAAAGCGCAGAACTTGTCGCAGCCCTCTTGCACCGTCAGGAATGCTGCCGGCGCGCGTTTCGCCTTGGGGCGGCTCTTGAGGTGATCGAATTTGTCTTCGGCCGGGAAATCGGTGTCGAGCGCGCTTTGCCCGCTGCGCACCTTCGCCTCCATCTCTGGCAGACGGTGATAGCTTTGCGGGCCCACCACCAGATCGACTGCAGGCTGGCGGCGCATGATCTCGGCCCCCTCGGCCTGTGCTACGCAGCCCGCCACACCGATCTTCAGATCAGGGCGCGCGTCTTTCAGCGGCTTCAGGCGGCCCAACTCGGAATACACCTTCTCTGCCGCCTTTTCGCGAATGTGGCAGGTATTGAGCAGGATCATATCAGCGTCATCGGCCTTGTCGGTCGTGACATAGCCCTGACCGCCCAGGCTTTCGGCCATGCGTTCGCTGTCATAGACGTTCATCTGGCAACCATAGGTCTTGATGAACAGCTTTTTCGGTTGTGTCATGGCGGGGATCCAACTGGCTTTGGCAGTATATAGGCAGATGGCGTCGTCTAACAGCGGCAGCCGCGTCTTGCAATGCGCCCGGATTTGACCGACTTTGCCCCACGGAATTTCCAGCGGGGGCCTATGCGGTATCGCGATCTTGATCACCTTATCAAAGAGGCACGCACGGCGCTGAACGCGGGCCCCGTCGCGATGGTGCTGGTCGAGGACGATGTCGAGATCGACACCACCCTGCGCCATCACCAGCAGGCCGGTTTTGACACGGTGCTGGCGCTCATGCCCCCGCCGTTCGACCTGCCGCGCGATTTGCAGCAAAGCGTGCTTAGGGTCGATTACGACACCACCCGCGACGGCGCGTTAGAGCAGGCGGTGAACCAGATGATCGCGGCGCTGCCGGGGCAATGGCTTTATTACTGTTACAACGCTGAATACCTTTTCCACCCCTTCAGCGAGACGCGCAATATCAAGGAATTGTTGGCTTTTCACACTGAAGAGCGGCGCGATGCGTTGCTGGGCTATGTGGTTGACCTCTACGCGCTGGATCTCAAGCGGCACCCCGATGCGGTCTCACTTGATCAAGCGCACCTGGACCGCTCAGGCTATTACGCATTGGCGCGCAAGGACGCGGAGCAGCAAGGGCACCCAAAGGAACGGCAGTTGGATTTCTTTGGCGGCCTACGCTGGCGGTTCGAAGAACACGTCCCCCCGCAAAGCCGCAAGATTGACCGCATCCCCCTGTTTCGCGCCAAGCCGGGGTTAATGCTGCGCAGCGATCACACGTTCAATGATGAAGAATACAATACCTACGCCTGTAAGTGGCACCACAATATAACCACGGCCATTTGCTCGTTCCGCACTGCCAAAGCGCTGAAAAGCAATCCGGGCAGCCGCTATGATATACCCACTTTTCAATGGCATAACTCAGAGCCGTTTGAGTGGCATTCACGACAGTTGATGGATTTGGGTCTGATGGAGCCGGGCCAATGGTTTTGAACAGAGCCCGGCAACCACCGTGCCGCCTGTAGGCATCTGCAGGTTCATAGTCTGAGGCAAACCCTTTGCATAAATGCGATGTTGCTTATCGCCCTTCAACGACTGCGATGCCAAGGCTGTGCCCGCCCTGCCCAAACCCGCCGCTTTCCCAAAACCGACTTGCACTCGCGCGCTATGCACCTATGACGGAAGACAGCCACCACGGGAGGGTCCGATGTCCGTCAACATGCTCGACACATTCATCAAACCGATGCACCGCGAGGGCGTCAAATTCGTAGCGATCTTTGCTGCCATCACACTGGTACTTTTTGCCATCGCGGATGTGCTGGGCTGGATCGGCGTCGGTCTGACCGTCTGGTGCTACTACTTCTTCCGCGATCCAGAGCGTGTCACCCCCGATCGGCCCGACCTGATCGTCAGCCCCGCCGATGGCATCGTATCCCTGATCGAGCCTGCGGTGCCACCCGCCGAACTGGGGATGCCCGATGTGCCTCTGACCCGCGTCAGCGTGTTCATGAGCGTGTTCAACTGCCACATCAACCGCGCCCCCGTCGCGGGCAAGGTGCAGGCCGTGGCCTACCGCCCGGGCAAATTCTTTAATGCTTCGCTCGACAAGGCCAGCGCCGACAATGAGCGTAACAGTCTGTGTATCCGTATGGACGACGGGCGTGATCTGGCCGTGGTGCAGATCGCGGGCCTCGTGGCGCGGCGGATCGTCTGTTTCGTGAAATCCGGCGACGGGTTGGAAACTGGCGAACGCTTTGGCTTGATCCGCTTTGGCTCACGGCTAGATGTCTACCTGCCCGAAGGTGTCGACCCAATGGTGCGCATCGGGCAAACCATGGTCGCCGGGGAAACCGTGCTGGCCGAGTTGAAACAGCCGGTGGCCCAGTCCACCCCCGTCTAGGATTGCTGCATGCGCCCCTCTTCTGAAAAGTCCGGCGCAGACCTTGCGCTGATCCAATTGCTTCCGAATGCGCTGACCATCACCGCAATCTGCGCGGGGCTGTCTGCGATCCGTTTCGGGGTGCAGGGCAACTATGTGTTGGCCGTGCAGCTGATCCTACTGGCCTGTGTGCTGGATGGTTTGGACGGGCGGCTTGCGCGGCTGTTGCGCTCCTCCAGCCCGATGGGTGCGGAACTGGACTCGCTCGCCGACTTTCTGAACTTCGGCGTGGCACCGCCGCTGATCCTCTATTTCTGGGCGCTGCAAGATATGCGCAGCGCGGCTTGGATCTCGGTTCTGGTCTATGCAGTTTGCTGTGTGGTGCGGCTGGCGCGGTTCAATGTGAACGACAAGGCCGAGGCAGAGAAGGCCAAGAACGGGGATGCGGTGGGCGAATCCGGCTCCTACTTCACCGGCATCCCTTCGCCCGCCGGTGCCCTGCTGGTGCTTTTGCCAATGACGCTGTCCTTTGCTTTCCACAACCAGCCCATTCTGCCGGACTGGATGATTGCCGCGCATATGGTGCTGATCGGCTTTCTGATGATCAGTCGCATCCCCACATGGTCATTCAAAACCACCAAGATTTCGCGCCGCCATGTGAAATACCTGCTCGTCGGTGTGGCAATTTTTGCCGCAGCACTGGCGACCTATGCTTGGACCACATTGGTCGCAGTATGCGTGGCCTATATCGGCATGGTGATCTGGGGCCTGCTGCGCGGCAAAAAAACCAAATAAAACCAAAAGGAATTAAGATGGATATCAAGGCGGTCGAGACTTCTTATGCCCGCTGGGCGCCGATCTACGACAAGACCTTTGGCGCGCTCACCAGCGGTGGCCGTCGCCATGTGGTCGCCCATATCAACAAGGGCGAAGGCACCGTGCTCGAAGTCGGCGTTGGCACCGGATTATCGCTGCCGCATTACGCGCCACATCTTTCGGTCACAGGTATGGACTTCAGCGATGAGATGCTCGCCAAGGCCCGCCAGCGCGTTGCGCGCGAAGGGCTGACGCATGTAGCCGGCCTGCGCCAGATGGATGCCCGTGACCTTGATTTTCCCGACGCCAGTTTCGACACCGTCGCCGCCATGCATGTGCTGTCGGTCGTGCCCGAACCTGAGCGCGTGATGGAAGAGATCGCCCGCGTGCTCAAACCCGGCGGTCAGGTGGTCATCGCCAACCATTTTATGCGCACCAACGGCGTCTTGGGTTTTCTTGAAAAAGTGTCCGCGCCCTTTGCCAATACGCTGGGCTGGCACTCGGATTTTGAGATGGAAACCGTGCTGCAACAAGATGCGCTGCAAGTCGAAGACGAACGCGCGCTGCCGCCAATGGGCATGATGACATTTCTGGTGTTGCGCAAACGCGGCTAGCAAAGCAATCGGTGGGGCTTGCCGCCCCGCCGCTCAGGACTTCCGGCGCAGGCGGATCACCACATCGACCGAGGCAATTTCAGCCCCCTCCGGCGCATCGGGAAGCTGTGCAATCACCAACTGTTCTGACGGCGCGTCGGTCAGTTTGCTGTCGTCTTCCCAAAAGAAATGCGGGTGGTCGTGGGTGTTGGTGTCAAAATAGCTTTTGGAGCCATCAACGGTCACTTCCTGCAGCAGCCCAGCATCGCAGAACGCCCGCAGCGTGTTGTAGACCGTTGCCAGCGACACGGCTTCGCCCTGCCCTTTAGCCGCCTCAAACAGGCTTTCGGCGGTGACGTGACGGTCTTGACCATCGCCCACCAGCAGGCTTGCCAGCGTGACACGTTGGCGTGTGGGGCGTAGTCCAGCCTGCGCCAACCAGCGCGTCCCGACCTCTTGTTCCTGTTCGGACATCAATTTCCTGCCTTTCATGGTCATATAAAGGATGAAATCCCCGGTTTTCAATTGAAAACCTCGCACCAATCGTCGCAGCCGCCTTCGCGCGGCCCTTGCAGCATGCTGGAGCGCGATGCTAAACGGGACCCAAGTGATAACAGACCAGCAGGAGAGCCGCAGTATGGCCGACTACCCCACGAGTTTCGACAAGGAAGATCTGCTGAAATGCGCCCGCGGCGAGCTTTTCGGCCCCGGTAACGCGCAGCTTCCCGCCCCGCCGATGCTCATGATGGACCGGATCACCGATGTCTCGGCCGATGGCGGCGCCCATGGCAAAGGCCATATCACCGCCGAGTTCGACATCACCCCGGACCTGTGGTTTTTCGAATGCCACTTCCCCGGCAATCCGATCATGCCCGGCTGTCTGGGTCTTGACGGTCTGTGGCAATTGACCGGTTTCAACCTCGGCTGGCGCGGCTGGCAGGGGCGCGGCTATGCGCTTGGCGTGGGCGAAGTGAAGCTGACCGGCATGGTCCGGCCTGAGCGTAAGATGCTGACCTATAAGATTGATTTCACCAAAGCGATCCAAACACGCCGCCTGACCATGGGTGTGGCTGACGGCATCGTCGAAGCCGATGGCGAAGTGATCTATCAGGTGAAAGACATGAAAGTCGCGCTGAGCGAAAGCTGAGCCGACATCATCTTGGAATAAAGAAAAGGGGGCCGCGCGGCCCCCTTTTGCATCTTTGACATGACCTTAGAGGGACTGCATTTTCTGAACCCTACCGTTATGACGACCTGTCACTGCCGCCTCGGCCAGCACGGCAGCCACATCTGCGCGGCGGGCTTGGCCCTTTTGATCGACCCCCTCGCCCAAATTGATCGCATTGGTCTTGGGATCATCGGTCAGCGCCACGGGGCGCAGGATTGAATAGGTCAGTCCCGAGGCTATCAGATGCTCATCCGCCGCCTGTTTTGCCTTAAGGTAGTGGGTCATCTCTGTATCCTCGGGTGGGTTGTCGGCCCCGACCGAACTTAGCATCACAAACCGATCCACATTGGCATCGCGGGCCAGATCAATAAGATGCTGCGCGCCTTCTCGGTCGACCTTCTCGGTCATCTCTGGGCCGGTGTTGCCACCCGAGCCTGCGGCAAAAACAACAACATTAACACCATCGCAAACGCCTGCCTGCAGGTTGGTCAAATCTCCTTGGCGCTCAGCCGTGCCTTCGGGCAGAACGGAAGTGTCAGAGCCCTTCCGCACCAGCGCAATCGGCTCCGCCCCTCGATCTTGCAATTCACTCACAAGCAAACGCCCGGTTTTGCCGGTCGCACCGGCAACAAGTACCTTAATCGTCATTTGGAACCTCTCGAATAATCGTTAATACCACAGCGGGCGGCAGGAAGCCGCCCGCCTCAAATCTGCGAGTGCTGCTTATGAGGGCAGAAAGATCGCCTTGGCGTTGACAAATTCGCTCATGCCAAAGCCGCCATGTTCGCGTCCATAACCGGAGTTCTTGACCCCGCCGAAGGGCATATTCGGATCCGCCAACCCAAAACCGTTGATCCGGATCATCCCGGTGTCAAACTCTGCTCGGGCCAACTCCAACGCGCGGTCTTCGTCTTTCGAGAAGATACCGCCGCCAAGACCATAGCGGCTGTCATTGGCAATGCGCATCGCATCTTCGTCATCCTTGGCGCGGATCACCGAGGCAACGGGGCCAAAGATTTCATCGTCATAGGCGGGCGAGCCGGGCTTCACGTTGCCCAGGACGGTCGATGGATAATAGGCACCAGTACGGTCAGGCACGTCGCCACCGCAGAGCAGTTCGCAACCCTTCTCGACGCTTTCCTTGACCTGATCGCGCACCGTCTCGAACTGCTCTTGGCTCGACAGCGGGCCAAGGCCGGTGCTCTTGTCCATCGGGTCGCCCATCTCGATCGATTTCATCTGCTCGACAAAGGCTTTCACGAAGGCATCGTAGTTCTTGTCGGTCACGATAAAGCGCTTTGCCGAGATGCAGGTCTGACCATTGTTGTAAATCCGGCCAGCAGCAGAGAATTTCACCGCCGTGTCGATGTCTGCATCATCCAACACGATAAAGGCATCGTTCGAGCCCAGTTCCAGCACCGATTTCTTGAGGTGTTTTGCCGCCAAAGATCCGATGTGGCTGCCCGCTTTGTCCGAGCCGGTCATGGTCACGCCGCGCACCAGATCATGGGCGATCAGCTTGTCGCTTGTGTCATGGTCGATGATGACGACGTTAAACAGGTCTTTCGGCAGCCCTGCTTCTTCACAAATCTCCTTGAGACGCAGCGCGCTGCCGGTACAAATTTGGGCGTGTTTCAGGACGTTGCCGTTGCCCGCCATCAGGTTTGCCGCCAGAACGCGGACCGGCTGGTAAAAGGGGAAGTTCCACGGCTGGACCGAATAGATCACGCCAATCGGCTGATAGGTCACCACGCCGTTTTTCTTGCCATCCATCAACTCGCGGGTCTCGTCCTTAAGCTTTTCTGGGCCCGCATCGGCGGTCCAGTCGAAGATCGCGGCGCAGAGGTCAACTTCGTCAAGGCTGTCTTGATAGAGCTTACCCACCTCGCGGGTCATCAACTCGGCCAGTTCCTCCTTATTATCGCGAAGCTTTTCAGCAATCTTTTTTAGATAGGGCGCGCGCTCATCATGGGAGAGCTTGCGCCAGTCCTTAAATGCTTCATGCGTGGCCTCGACCGCGCGGATCGCCTCGGCTTCGGACATGACGTTGTAGGTGTTCAGGACCTCTTCGGTGGCGGGGTTTACCGTCTTGATCTCGGGCATTCTGTTCTCCTTTATGTCTCGTTGGGCAAACACCGCCCGTCCATCGCGCGTTCCATCACAGAACCTTGACCGGCAACTTCTGCGCATGTGGTTTCGGCAAACCGCTTGCGCCGTCCCGCCGTGCTGTCATACACCGGGGCTGATAAAACAAAGGAGTGCTGCCCATGCGCCGCGTCGTCGTCACAGGGTTGGGGATCGTCTCATCCATCGGAAATAACGCCGAAGAAGTGCTAGCCGCGCTGAAGGACGGCACCTCCGGGATCGAAGCAAGCCCGGAGATGGCCGAACACGGGTTCCGCAGCCGCGTGGCCGGGACGCTTAAGATCAATCTGGCCGATCATATCGACAAGCGCACGCTACGCTTCATGGGGCCGGGCGCAGGCTATGCCTATGTGGCGATGGATCAGGCGATCAAGGATGCCGGGCTGAGTGAAGATCAGATCAGCAACCCGCGCACCGGTCTGGTGGCAGGCTCGGGCGGTCCGTCGACAAGCGCCATGTTCGCCGCGCATAACATCGTGAAAGACACAGGCGCGACCAAGCGCATCGGGCCGTTTGCCGTGCCGAAATGCATGTCTTCAACCGTCAGCGCGAACCTCTCGACCGCTTTCAAGATCAAAGGCATCAACTATTCCATTACTTCGGCCTGCTCCACTTCGCTGCATTGCATCGGCAACGCGGCTGAACAGATCATGCTGGGCAAGCAAGATGTGATGTTTGCCGGTGGCGGCGAAGAGTTGGACTGGACGCTGTCCTGCCTCTTTGACGCAATGGGCGCGATGTCGTCCAAGTACAACGACGCCCCCGAAACAGCGAGCCGCGCCTTTGACGCGGACCGCGACGGTTTTGTGATCTCTGGCGGCGGCGGCATGCTGGTGCTCGAAGACCTCGACCACGCACTGGCGCGCGGCGCGAAAATCTACGCCGAGGTGACGGGCTATGCCGCCACCAGCGATGGGCACGACATGGTGGCCCCTTCCGGCGAAGGCGGCGAGCGTGCGATGCGTCTGGCGCTCGACACGCTGCCCGAGGGCCGCAAGGTCGGCTATATCAACGCACACGGCACCTCCACCCCCGTCGGCGATGTGGGCGAGATCGAAGCGGTTCGTCGCGTCTTCGGCCAGGGCAGCACGCCGCCCGTTAGCTCGACCAAATCGATGACAGGCCACGCGCAGGGCGCTGCGGGCGCGCTGGAAGCGATTTTCTCGCTGCTGATGCTCGACAACGATTTCATCGCCAAGTCGATCAACGTGCAAAACCTCGACCCGGCGCTTGATCCTTCCGAGATTGCGCTGGAGCGGGTCGACAACGCAGGGCTCGATTCCGTGATGACCAACTCCTTCGGATTTGGTGGCACCAACGGGTCGATGATCCTGTCAAAGTATAAGGGCTGAGGGCGCGTTATGTCGGGAATGCTTGCAGGAAAACGCGGCCTCATCATGGGTGTCGCTAACGAACGGTCCATCGCTTGGGGCATCGCCAGGGCGATGGCCGAGGCCGGGGCCGAACTGGCCTTCACCTATCAGGGCGAGGCCTTTGGCAAGCGTCTTGAGCCGCTGGCGCAGAGTGTCGGGTCCGACTTCATGGTCGATGTCGATGTGACCGATGACGCCTCGCTCGACCGCGCGTTTGACGAGTTGGGCGCGCGCTGGCCGACGATTGACTTCGTCGTGCATGCCATTGCTTTCTCGGACAAATCCGAGTTGACGGGCCGGTTCTTGAACACCAGCCGGGCGAACTTCAAGAACTCGATGGATATCTCGGCCTATTCCTTCATCGACGTGGCGCGGCGCGCCCATCCGCTGATGGTTGAGAATGGCGGCACGTTGCTGACGCTGACCTACATGGGGTCGAACCGTGTCACGCCGAACTACAATGTCATGGGTGTGGCCAAGGCGGCGCTGGAGAGTGCAACGCGCTATCTGGCGAATGATCTGGGGCCGGAGGGTATCCGCGTGAACGCGATTTCGCCGGGGCCGATGAAGACGCTGGCGGGGGCTGCCATCGGTGGCGCGCGCAAGACCTATAAGCACACGGATCAGAACGCGCCGTTGCGGTCGAATGCGACGTTGGAGGCTGTCGGTGGCACGGCGGTTTATCTGGCATCGGATGCGGGGGCCTGCACGACGGGTGAGATTGTCCGTGTGGATGGTGGTTTCCACGTGTTGGGGATGCCGCAGGCGGAGAACCTTTAAGGGTTTAACTATCTCGGCCCGGAATCAAGCCGTAGGCGCCGGGCCATCGCCTGCCCGTCCCCACGGGGAGGCGATTTGGTGAGGCCGGGCGCGCCTTTTCGAGGGTGCGCTAAAGCCGCACCATAAAGTGGGACGGATGAACGCTGCAATCGCCACCCCACGGGCAGGCGCTGACCCTCGGTCTCTACCGCAGCGCATCCGTCTGCCAGAGCCAAATCTTCATCCCGCCATGGGCAATCGCTGGCCCTTGCGGCTTCCACGGCAGCCCTGTCGCCCGTGCCAAGGGTGGCTCTGACGTCACCAGCCCCACGCGCCACCCGCGGAATCGCGTCTTCAGCGTCTCACCCAAAGTCCCATAGAGCGGATAAAGCAGCTTCTTATTCCCAATCCGCCCCCCATAAGGCGGGTTCACGATCACCAGCCCCGGCGGACCCTCTGGCGGCTGCACCTCCCCTGCCCCGTGGCAGGCGAAATGGCACCACGCACCCACACCCGCACGCTCGGCATTGGCCGTGCTCATGCGGATTGCGCCTGCGTCCCGATCCGAGCCGTAGAACCGCGCCGCAGGCTCGGCCACCGCCCCACCGCTGCGCATCTCCTCCCAAACTCCAGCATCAAAACTCGCCAAGTCCTCAAACGCAAAGCTCCGGCTGCGACCCGGCTTCACCCCCGCCGCGATCTCTGCGGCTTCGATCAGAAACGTCCCCGAGCCGCACATCGGGTCCACCACCGGCTCGCCCGGCGTGTACCCACATGACCGCAGCATCAGCGCCGCCATATTCTCGCGCATCGGCGCCTTGCCCACCGCCTCCTTGTGGCCGCGCTTGTGCAACGCCTCGCCCGAAGTATCGATGCTGAACATCACCGCGTTGTCGTCGATCCGCACCTTCAGGACCAAGGCCGCCTCCGCATCCACCGTAATCCCGTGGCTTTCACGCAGCGCGGTCTCGACCCGCTGCTGCGCGGCCCCGGCGTGGTAAATCTTCGACGCCTTGCACGTCACCTGCACCTTCACCGGCACATCGGCACGCAGCACGTCACCAAAGGGAAACTTGCGGCAGCGCTTGTCCAACTGCGCCAGATGGAAGGCCATAAAGCCTCCGATCCGCGCCAGCACCCGACCCGCGCCGCGCAGCTCTAGGTTCGCGCGCCAGACCTCGGGCCAACTGCCCTGAACGGTCACGCCACCGGGCTGGGCCTGCGCTTTGGCAAAGCCTTTTTCCTGCGCCTCGGCGCAGAGCAAATCCTCAAGCCCGGGCGGGCAGACAAGGAAAATCTCGAATGTATCTGGGGTATCCATGGCCCTTACATAAGCGCCTGCGCGGCGCGGTGCGAGGGGAAAAAGACGCGCATCGCGTCTTCTAGGCCCACCGGGGAGGCATCCCCCCCGGCAGGCAATGTCAGATCGCTCAGGCGATTTTGACCAGTTCGATATCGAACTGCAGGTCTTTGCCCGCCAGCGGGTGGTTGGCGTCGAGCGTCACGGTGGTCTCGTCCACTTCCACGACGGTTACGGGCAGCGCCTGACCTTCGGGCGTCTGCATCTGCAACTGCGTACCGGGATCAAGCGGGATGTCCGCTGGGATACCGTCGCGCGGCACCGACTGGCGCATCTCAGGGTTCACCGGGCCGTAGGCTTCTTCGCTGGGCACCTGAACGACCTTCTTGTCGCCTTCGGTCATGCCGGGCAGCGCGCTGTCGAGACCGGGGATGATCTGACCCGAACCCACAACGAATTCCAGCGGGTCACGACCCTCAGAACTGTCAAAAGTGGTGCCGTCCTGCAGCGTGCCGGTATAGTGAATCTGTACTGTGTCGCCGGATTTGACCTCAGCCATTGTCGTCTCCAATTTGTCAGGGGAAAAGGGAAGGAGGCCGCGTATCTGCGCGGGTGCTCCAAATTCCGCGACAGCATGAAGATTGTGCGCCTGAGAGTAAACCCCCAGTCCTGGCCGATTGGGGAATTCGCCCCTTTTCGCCGCTGCGCCTGCGTGCAACTGTGCCGCGACATGGAAAGGGAGAGCCAGTCAGATGCCTATCACCACCTGCGTTTTCGACGCCTATGGGACCCTGTTCGACGTGGCCGCCGCCGCCCGTGAGGCGGCCAAGGAGCCTGCCTTTGCCGCCATCGCCGACACTTGGCCGCAGCTGGCAGAACACTGGCGCCTCAAGCAGTTGCAGTATTCATGGTTGCGCGCCGTGACCGGGGCGCATGATGATTTCTGGCAGGTGACCCAAGACGGGTTGGATTGGTCGCTGGAGAAATTGGGCGTGGCGGGTGACCCTGCCCTGCGCGAGCGCCTGCTGGCGCTTTACTGGGAGCTTCAGGCATTCCCCGAAGTTCCCGCCATGCTGCGCGCCCTGAAAGACGGCGGCATGAATACCGCGATTTTATCGAACGGCACACCCGCGATGTTGGATGGCGCGGTGCAATCGGCGGGAATCAGTGATCTCTTGGACGTGTCGCTGTCGGTCGAAAGCGTGGGCGTCTTCAAACCGCATGCGTCGGTCTATGATCTTGTGGGGCAGCACTACGGCTGCACCAAGGACGAGGTGCTGTTCGTCTCCTCCAACGGCTGGGATGCAGCGGCGGCCACGGGCTATGGTTTCACAACCGCGTGGGTCAACCGGGGCGGTGATCCGGTGGACCGGCTGCCATGGAAACCGGCGCATCAGTTGCATGAACTCAGTGGCATCCCCGCATTGGCAGGTCTCTGATGGCGCGGTTCACCACCTCCGACGGGCTGTCGCTGCATTACACGGACGAAGGCGACGGCCTGCCCATCCTCTGCCTTGCGGGCCTTACCCGCACCGGCGCGGATTTCGACTATCTGGCCCCGCATTTGGCCGATCATCGCCTGATCCGCATGGACTACCGTGGCCGAGGGCGTTCGGATTTCGACAAGAATTGGCAGAACTACACGCTGCCGGTGGAATGCCGCGACGTGCTGGAATTGCTGGCGCATCTGGGGTTAGACAAGGTCGCCGTCATCGGCACTTCTCGCGGCGGGCTTAACGCTATGGGGCTGGCTATGGTGGCGCATGATCACCTGCTGGGCGTAGCGCTGAATGACGTGGGTCCCGAGCTTGACGCCAAGGGCATTGAGTTCATCATGGGCTATCTGGGCCGCAACCCCGCCGCTAAGACCTATGAAGAGGCCGCCGCCGCCATGGCGCGCGCCTTCCCTGAATTCCACGATGTGCCGGAAAGCCGTTGGATGGAAGAGGTGCAGCGCCACTACACGGCGACCGAGGACGGGCTGAAAATCACCTACGACCCTCACCTGCGCGATGCCGTCGCCACGGCTGGCCAGCCCACACCTGACCTTTGGCCGTTTTTCGAGGCGCTCCAAGGCATGCCGCTGGCCGCGATCCGCGGGGTCAATTCCACCTTACTTAGCCACAAGACGCTTCTGCAAATGCAAGAGAAACGACCCGATATGATCGTGGCCGAAGTGCCGGGCCGTGGCCATGTGCCATTTCTCGACGAACCCGAAGCGCTGGCCGCGCTGCACGAATGGATAGGACAACTGCAATGAACATCGACATGATCCGCGCCTCCGCCGCCCGTGCGGAAGGCCATGTGCGCCGCACGCCCCTGCTGAACTCGCATTTTCTGGACGAGATCGCGGGCCGCCGCGTCTGGGTCAAACCTGAGTGTCTGCAACACACCGGCAGCTTCAAGTTTCGCGGCGCGTGGTCAGCGCTCTCGGCGCTAGACCCCGAGGCGCGCGCCAAGGGCGTCATCGCCTATTCCAGTGGCAACCACGCGCAAGGCGTCGCACTTGCGTCGAAAATGCACGGCGCGCCTGCCGTGATCATCATGCCAAAAGACAGCCCGCGCCTGAAAATCGCCAACACCCGCGCCTATGGGGCCGAGGTGGTGCTATACGACCGCGCGGGCGAGAGCCGTGAAGAGATCGGCGCGAAATTGGCCGAAGAACGCGGTCTGACGCTGATCAAACCCTATGACAATCCGCAGGTCATCGCGGGCCAAGGCACCACGGGGCTCGAGATCGCCCAGCAGGCAGCCGAGGCCGGGATTAAGTCTGCCGATGTGATCGTTTGCTGCGGCGGCGGTGGCCTGACCTCTGGCATCGCGCTGGCTTTGGAGGCCGAGGCCCCCTCTCTTCGTGTGCGCCCGGCAGAACCGGAAGGGTTCGACGATGCGGCCCGGTCGCTGGTGCAGGGGAAGATCGTGGGTAACGACCGCCCCCTCGGATCAATCTGCGATGCCATCGTGACGCCACAGCCGGGTGATCTGACCTTTCCGATTATGCAGCGCTTGGCCGGTCCCGGCCTGGTGGTGAGCGACGACGAGGCTTTGCAGGCGATGGCGCAGGCGTTCAACCGGCTGAAACTGGTGGCTGAGCCGGGTGGGGCTGTGGCGCTGGCGGCAGCCCTGTTCCGCGGCGATGAGATTGAAGGCGAGGATGTGATCGTCACCATTTCTGGCGGGAACGTGGATGCGGACATGTTCGCCCGCGCGCTGCAGACGTTGGGGTAAAGACAAGGGTAGCGCCGACCCGCGGGGTGGTGCTGAAAGCGCCGCCCCATGGGGGCGGGTCATGCCGGAGGCATGCCTTTGGCATGACGCTGCCCGGTGTACCACCGGGCGGGGCATTTCTAGATTGTCGTATCTTTGACCTTCCGCGTTCGCGCGATATGCTAGCCACCACAGCCACCCACAGGAGACACCCCATGCAGATATTCGACACCGGCGAGGTGCAACTCCACTACCGCGTCGACGGCCCCGATGATGGCGCGCCCGTGGTCTTCGCCAATTCGCTCGGCACCGACATGCGCCTGTGGGATCCGATCCTGCCGCTGCTCGCCCCCGGCCTGCGCATCATCCGCTTTGACAAACGCGGGCACGGTCTGTCGTCCTGCCCGCCTGCGCCCTATTCAATGGGGTCGCTGATCACCGATACCGAGCGTCTGCTCGACCACCTCAACGTCCGCGACTGCGTCTTCGTCGGCCTATCGATTGGCGGCATGATCGCGCAGGGACTGGCGGTTAAACGCCTCGACATGATCCGCGCGCTGGTGCTTTCCAACACCGCCACCAAAATCGGCAACCGCGATATGTGGGCCGAGCGGATCGCGGCGGTGGAACAAGGCGGTATCGAGAGCCTTGCCGATGCGGTGATGGAACGCTGGTTCTCTGCCCAATTCCGCGCCACGCCGGAACTGGCGCTGTGGCGTAATATGCTCACGCGGCAGCCTGACGCGGGCTATGCGGGCTGTTCGGCGGCGATCTCGCACAGTGACTTCATGACCCCGACCTCTGGCCTGCGCCTGCCCGCGCTTGGCATCGCCGGGACCGAGGATGGCTCCACCCCGCCCGATCTGGTGCGCGAGATGATGGACCTGATCCCGGCCTCCAAGTTCAAACTGATCCGCCGCGCGGGACACCTGCCTTGCGTCGAGCAGCCCCAAGAATACGCCGAGACGCTGAACGAATTCCTCGCCAGTGTCGGGCATATCTCTAAATCGCGGGGCTAAAAGTGGCCGCCAGCGTTTTCAACGGTTCCCTTTGCGCGCGTCTTTTCGACTGTGGCGCGGTTGGACGGCGGTTCACAGACAGTGCTGCCGTGCGTGCCATGCTGCTGGTCAAAAGGCGCTTGCCAAGGTCCAAGCTGTGATCCCCGAACTCAGCGCCGCCGCCATCCACCGCGCCAGCTTGGAGAACCGGATCGAGCCCGGTGCGCTGGCCGAGGCGACGGGACAAGACGGCGTAAGCTTGCCTCCCCTGATCGACCGGTTTCGCTCTGAGACGCAGGCCCCCAAACCTGCGCAAAACGTCCCTTGGGGCGCGACCGCGCAGTACAGCATCGACACAGTGCTGGTGCCGCACCTGCGCCAAGCCCCCGCCGATGCCCTTGCCTTTGCCACTCGCGCGGACCACATCTAACCGGATGCCGCTGCCGCTGATCTTTATTCTTCTGACCGTGATGATCGATGCCATGGGCGTTGGTCTGATCCTGCCGGTGATGCCTGACCTGATCCGCGAAGTGCGGGGCGGCGGGCTTAGCGATGCTGCGCTCTGGGGGGGTGTGTTGGCGACTGGTTTCGCCGCGATGCAGTTCCTATTCGGCCCCGTTTTGGGCGGGCTTTCCGACCGCTTTGGCCGCCGCCCGGTCTTGTTGCTGGCGCTGGTGGTAATGACTTTGGACTATGGTGTCATGGCGCTGGCGGGCAGCATCTGGCTGCTGTTGATCGGGCGGCTGGTGGGCGGTGTAACGGCGGCGACCCATGCCACCGCCTCGGCTTATATGGCCGATATTTCTTCCACACAGGACCGCGCCGCGCGGTTTGGGCTGATCGGTGCGGCCTTTGGCGCAGGCTTTGTTCTGGGCCCGTTGATGGGCGGCATCTTGGGCGAATATGGCACCCGCGCACCCTTTTGGGCGGCGGCGGTGCTGGCGGCGGGCAATGCAGCGCTTGGCTGGGCAGTGCTGCGTGAGACCCTACCCCAAGAGCAACGTCGCGCGTTCGACTGGCGGCGCGCCAACCCGCTGGGCGCATTGCGCGTCCTTGGCCGCCTGCCGGGCATTGGCCGGATGCTGTTTGTCTATTTCATCTATCATGTGGGTTTTGCTGCCTACCCGGCGGTCTGGGCCTATTTCGGTGTGGAGCGTTTTGGCTGGTCACCGACGATGATCGGCCTGTCGCTGGGTCTGTTCGGGGTGCAGATGGCACTGGTCCAAGGCGCGCTAATCGGCCCGGTTATCCGCCGCCTTGGCGCGCGCGGGACGGTCATCTTGGGTCATGTCTTTGCCATTGCGGCCTTTGCGGCGCTGACCCTGCTGACCTCGGGCACTTGGGCGCTGATCATGACCCCACTTGCATCCCTAGCTGGCGTCATCCCTCCCGCACTGCAAGGCATCATGTCGGCCCGCGTCAGCGCAGATGCGCAGGGCGAGCTTCACGGCGCGCTCAGTTCCTCCACCGCGCTTGCAATGATCATCTCCCCCCTGACGATGACAGCGGTCTTTGCCTATTTCACCGCGCCAGAGGCGCCTCTCTATCTGCCCGGCGCGCCCTTCCTACTCGCGCTTGTTCTGACCTTCGGTGGGCTGGTGATCTTCGCCAGCCGCCCTACCCCTACGTCACAGGCCGATTCACGTGCGTCCTAAGCCATTCCCAGTCTTGCACCGCGCGTCCATCCGGGCCACGCTGAGCCAAATTGAGATAAAAGGACAGGCCATTGCAAACCATAAAAGCCGCCGTCTGCCACGCCTTTGACAGCCCGCTGAGCGTCGAAGATGTATTGCTCCGCGCGCCGGTGTCGGGCGAAGTCGAAGTCACCCTTGATGCCGTGGCGATCTGCCACTCCGACATTTCTTTTGCGGATGGCGCTTGGGGTGGCAGCTTGCCTGCCGTCTATGGCCACGAGGCCGCAGGCCGCGTCAGCGCCGTGGGGCCAAACGTACAAGAACTGGCAGAAGGCGATAGCGTGGTGGTGACCCTGATCCGCGCCTGCGGCAGCTGCCCCAGCTGCGCCTCGGGCCAGCCAACAATCTGCGAAACCCCACAGGATCCCGAAGGTCCATTGCAAACCGCCGATGGCACGCCGTTGTATCAAGCCATGGCGACAGGCGGCTTTGCCGAGAAGGTCGTCGTGGACCGCTCACAAGTCGTTAAAATCTCGCATGACATCCCCAAAGAGGCCGCTTGCCTGATCGCCTGCGGTGTCATCACCGGGGTCGGCGCGGTGGTCAACGCGGCGGGGCTGCGCGCTGGCCAAGACGTGGTGGTGATCGGCGCGGGCGGCGTTGGGTTAAACGCGATCCAAGGTGCGCGTATCGCCGGGGCGCGGCGGATCGTGGCGGTCGACATGACCGAAGACAAGCTTGCCATCGCGCGAGAATTTGGCGCCACCGACACGGTGCTGGCCACCGATGCCAAACCTTGGCGTGCGGCGACCGAGGCGATGGGACGCGGGGCAGATGCCGTTATCGTCACCGTCGGCGCGATCCCCGCATATGAGACTGCCATGCGCTATCTCGCCGCCGGGGGCCGTGTGATCATGGTCGGCATGCCGCACAGCGGGGCGCGTGCCAGCTATGAGCCGGTGATCCTTGCCGCGATGGGCCAAGGGATGGTCGGCTCGAAAATGGGTGATGTAGTGATCCAGCGCGATATTCCGTGGATGGTCGACCTCTACCTACAGGGCCGCTTGCAACTCGACAGCCTCATCTCAGGGCGCTGGCGACTGGATCAGATCAACGAGGCGATTGCCGATACCAAAACCGGTGCCGCGCGGCGCAATGTAATCCTGTTCAATCAACTCGGCTGACTTAGCTCTCCGGCAGATCGCCGATCAGGATCGCGCGAAAATCATTCACATTGGTCCCTGTGGGGCCAGTTTGAAACAGCGCTTCAATCGCTGCAAACGCGCCATAAGCATCGTTGCGCTGTAGCGCGCCGCGCGGATCCACGCCTGCCCCACGCATCGCGCGCGTCGTGCCGCCGTCGACAAAGGCCCCGGCATTTTCCTCTGACCCATCGATACCATCTGTATCTGCGGCCAAGGCGGCAATCTCCGCCTGCCCCTCTAAGCCGAGCGCCAACGAGAGGGCGAACTCGCTGTTGCGCCCGCCGCGGCCCTTGTGGCGCAGGGTCACTGTCGTCTCTCCGCCCGAAAGCAGGACCAAAGGCGCGCGATGCGGGAAACCGCTTTGGGCGGCCTGTCGGGCCAAAGCCGCATGAACCAACGCCACATCCCGTGCCTCGCCTTCGATAGCATCAGACAAAATCCAAGCGTTCACCCCCCGCGCGCGTGCGGCTTTGGCGGCGGCGGCGAGCGACTGACCGGCAGAGGCGATGACATCTGTGCGCGTGTTGCTTGGTGCGTCCAACGATGGCAGCAGCATCGCCTCCGTCAGAAAGGTCATGCAGCGCGGTGGCAACTCCAACCCACGCGCGGCCACCTCCTCCAACACATCCCCTGCGCTGCGCCGTCCCGGCACGGTGGGACCAGAGGCAACAGCGCCCGGATCATCTCCCGGCACATCCGACACGACAAGGCTCACCACCTGCGCCGGATAGGCCAATTCCGCCAGCCGCCCGCCGTTCACGGTGCTAAACTGTTTGCGAATGTCATTCATGACTGAGATCGGTGCCCCTGAGGCCAAGAGTGCGCTGTTCAACGCCTGCAAATCCTCCAGCGTCAATCCCTCGGGCGGCGCGGGCAACAGCGATGACCCACCGCCACAGATCAGCGCGATCACCTGATCCTCTGGCCCCAAGCCTTGCAAAGCACCTTGCAATGCGCGCGCAGCCTCTACCCCGGCCTGATCGGGCACCGGATGGGCGGCCTCCAAAACCTGAATGCGCTGACACACGGCGCCGTAGCCATAGCGCGTTACCACCACGCCTTCATAGGGATGCGGCCAAAGCGCTTCGAACGCTTGCGCCAATTGCGCCGCCCCCTTGCCCGCGCCGATCACCACTGTGCGCCCCTTGGGCGGCGGCGGGAGCCTGTCCTTCAAGATCAAACGCGGGTCGGCCGCGGCAACGGCAGTGTGAAACAGCTCTGCCAAGAACTGACGTTTCGGGCTATTGAGGTTGGACATAGGGCAAGGGCACTCCGACGGCTGCGGCAATCTTGGCGGTGTGCGGCCTGCTGTCAATCCGGCAGAGGGTGATCGCGATCCGCAAACAGACAGTTGCGCGCCCCAAGCAGACCAAAATCCGGGTCATGGCACAGGCCAAGTGGCAGCGCTTCGCGCCATCTGCTGTGCCGCCCGCCTGCGTTGAACGCCGCGAGAAAGGCCGCGTCAAATATCCATGCATTCTGCTGTGCCACGCCGCCCGTCAAAAAGACCCCGCCCCGCGCGCCCATAACCAAACCCAGATCCCCCGCAACACCCGCCAGATAGCGCGCCATCAATCCCACCGCGCGGCACGCGTTGGCATCCTCTCCGGTCTTGGCCGCCGCGAAAATTGCCGCTGCCCCGTCCAACGTCGCCGCTTCGCCGCGTGCCTGAGCAATGGCACGATACCAATAGGGCATACCGGTGCCTGAAAGGATCGCCTCGGCCTCGACCGCCAATGCGTAGCCCATCTGAACCTCAGGCCAAAGCGCGATCAGCGCCTCGAAATAGGCCACTTCCTCGGCGCTATGCGGGGTGAGCCGCACATGCCCCCCCTCGCCCGGCACTGCCACTGGCCGCGCGCCTTGCCAGACCAAAGCCCCGACGCCCAAGCCCGTCCCCGGCCCGACGATCACCCGCGGGCCCGGCTGCGGGGCGGGACCGCCCTGTAGATAGGTTACTTTCTCCGGGTCCAATGTGGCCAGTGACCATGCCGCCGCTTCAAAATCGTTAAGCAGCATCACTTTGGACGGCGCGATCCTACAAGCCTTCGCCAGATCACCGCGCGAGATTGTACGATTGGCATTGGTCATACGGACCCGGCCATCGACAACGACACCGGCCACCGCAACTGCGACCCCCTCTGGCGCGCCACTCATCTTCGCACAGAAGTCGGCGCAGACCTCAGGCAGCGCTGTCCGACCGTCAGTGGCATGCTCGCTTCGGCTTATGACCGCGCCTGCCGCATCGACCGCTGCCAGCCGCAGGTTCGTGCCGCCGATGTCCCCTACGAGATACCACATATGTCTGCCCCGATGCCCTGAATGCTGACGCAAGATGGCCCACCCGCGCGGCAAAGGTCAAACAGCAAAAAACCCGAAAGCTTTTGGCTTCCGGGTCTGAATTTTAATCAGGCCGAGGTGCTGTCAATCAGGTGCGACGGGCACGGTTGTAGTACTCTCGCCCTCGATTGCAGTGCCGTCATCAACAATCACCTCTTCTTCGGTGCCCGGCGCGGTCGCGACTTCTTCGCCGGTCCAAAACACAATGATCCCGATGCCAAAGATCACGACGATCGCCATACCGATCAGCGGCCATTTATGACGGCTTTCTTGCTTTTTCAGATTTGTGTCTGGTGGACTCATGATCCGCTCCCTTTCGATTGCTTCGATCTGCGCCGCGAAATATGCGTCGCGCGACCTTGTTATAGGGCAAACCCGGCAGACCATGCCAAAGTTCCCAGAGGCTGGAAGGTTTCCGCGGCGCGCCGTCAATTCCACAATGGCACGTCGAAACCTGACTTCAGTTTATCGCGTGCCGGTGCCGCCCGTCCGTCACAGCGTGAGGGCCTGCCCAAGCGCCACATTCTGCTCCGTAAGGGTGGAAATCGCCGGGTCGAAGGTACAGGACTTGCCTCACCAAGCGTTTGCTGAAAAATTGCCAGCCAAACAGCCCACTGCTTTCGGAAGGTCATCCATGCGCGCGCAATCTCGGAAACTCACGACCACCGTCCTAATCATGGGCCTTGGCCTGCTTGCTGCCTGTGGCAAATCGCCTGAGGCGGCTTCGGTGCCTGCGCGTGATGTTGAGTGTATGGCACGCGCGATGTATTTCGAATCTAACCGCTCCAGCCGGGATGGGATGATTGCCGTGGGCACGGTGGTGATGAACCGCGTACATTCCGACGCCTTCCCTAACACGATCTGCGGCGTGGTTGGGCAGGCGAACCAATTCGCACCGGGCGTCATGAGCAAACCCATGAACGACCGCTCTGCCCCGCTGGCGCGCGCCACGGCACTGGCGGTGCTGCAAGGCGAACGTCATCCCAAGGTCACGCGTGCCAAGTTCTTCCACGCCGCGTGGTACAATGCCAATTACAACAACATGCATTACGTTGTGACGGCAGGCGGGAATGCCTTTTACGAAAAGCGCCGCCCGGCCCTTGTGACCACGCCCAACCCGCTGCCGCCGCTTGAGGGCATCACACCGCTTTGATCCTCACAAATAACCACGTGCGATCAGGATCAGCACAAGGTAGCGCCCACCTTTTGCAAGTGTGACGATCAGGATAAAGCGCCAAAGCGGCTCGCGCAGAATACCCGCAGCCAAAGTCAGCGGGTCGCCAATGATGGGAACCCAACTGGCCAGCAGGCTCCAATAGCCCCACCTCTGGTACCCGTATGATGCGCGTTCCATCTGCTTGGCCGAGAAGGGAAACCAGCGGTGATCAGCATGATGGCTAAGGTAACGCCCAAGCAGCCAATTCAGCACCGACCCCAGGACGTTTCCCACAGTCGCTACCAACCACAAAAGCGCAATCGCATGCGACCCCGACCACATCAGCCCCAGAAGCAGCGCTTCGGATTGAGCGGGGATCAATGTCGCCGCCAACAGCGCCGCGAAAAACAGGCTCAGAAGGGCCAACACGTCAGCAGCTATCTTTGTGTAGGATAAAGGGGCCAAGCATGGCGCTCAATTAAAGATGGCGCGCCGTCAAAGCAAGCCACAGACGCACCATGCGGCACCGAGCTGAGAGCCGCCCCAAAGAGAGCCGCAGCTTACTTCGTCAGGATCAATTTCCCCGCCCGTGTGATGCGCAACGTATAGGTTTGACCGTCCAGCACAATATTGGCCGTGGTGCCGTTGGGCACCAATGCACGGGCATCATGAACGGCCTGCTCGACCGGTTGGTTTGCAGGTGACAGATCGGGTAGCTTTTGCATAAGGCTCATCGTCCTACCTCCGCCCGGCGCAGCGGCTGCTGGTCAATGAGATGCCCAGGCGCGAGGTCGCGCAGATTTCTGTGTTGCGCGGCGCGCAGGGCATGGGATGGCAATTCGGGGGTGGTTAAGGATGTTTTCACGGGGGCGGGCTCCTTTGCGGTGACATCCCGGCTGCCGGAAGCGGTGGCTTGGACGGTATCAGCGTAAATTGTCTAAGCGCCCGAGGTTTTTACCGGGCCTCTGAACAAGTTACTTAATCCGATTATTTTAGTCAAGTATCGATGCTGGCCCTATCAAGTCCTTACTCTAGCTAAGAAGCTTCAATCTTTTGAATGGCGCGGAACCCCTCGAAACGCGGCGACCCCTCGTGCAGCTTGCGGGTTTCTCCTGCCCGCGCATGGGCAGCACGAAAAGCGTCGCTGGTTGTCCACGCCCGAAAATGCGCCTCACTCTCCCAAACCGTGTGAGAGGCATAGAGAACCTGCCCCTCCTCCTCTGGCCCTTTGAGCATGTGGAACGAGATAAACCCTTCGGTACCTTTCAGACGGCTCTCGCGGCCCAGCCAAAGGTCTTCGAAATCGGCGGCGTTGTCGTGCAGCACGGTAAAGCGGTTCATGGCGAGGTACATGGGATGTCCTTTAGTCTTTTATCAAGGATTTGCAGGGATCTTCCCGCTTAGCGGGCGGAATGATATGGGTCTCGTCATAGGGGGCGGCGCCCCGGGCTTCGACAAAGCCGATGGCATGGGTCGTCACCTCAGGTGCGGCCAGAGCGATCAGGGCCGGAATGCCCCAATCGGTGCGGGCATGACCGTTGCCAGTTATAACGGCAACGGGTGGGCCATAGAGTTTCAACGCGTCCAACGCCGCGCGGGCGAATGTGGCGTCGCGGTAGCGTTGCACCTCGACCATGCCGCCCAACATCTCACGCGGCATCGCTTCGCAGTGGGCTGTGAACTGCAGCTCAATACGCGCGGTTTGCTCAATGTCCGGCAGCGGCTGGTCAAGACCAAAACGCCCAGCCTCAGGCCCAAATAACGCCGCCGCCCCATCACGATAGACAGCACGCACCGCCTCGCGCGGGGCAGCGGCGCCGATGATGCGCGCGGCCCCCATTGCATCAAAGATCGGCGCGTAGATATCGAATTCCTGCCAGCCGCTGGCGCGCCAAGCTTGTGCGATCTGACTACGGTCGGCATCGGCTTTTGCCCCCTGCTCGGCCGTCAGCATCTCAAACACAACAGCCGTAGGGTGCAGCGTTTCCAACACGGCGGCCTGTTCAAGATGTGCATGGGAATTGTCGTGGACCTCGCCCAAGATAACGATGTCGGCGGTGGGGGCAGCACCGGCTGGCAAGGCAAAGCAAAATAGAAACGCACTCAGGCCTATGGGCGTCATTTCAGGGAACGAGATGCGGAAGGGTGCAAAATACTGTGGCAGGCAATTGTCTCGAACCATGTAGTTGAGCTCCAGCAAGGTGAGATACGTCTTCGTCCGTCCGGCGCCGTCTTTTTCGTTGCAAAGCATAGAGGTTTGTTCAACCACCACCCAAACATGGCACACCTGCATTCATGAATCTTACGGCAATATGCCTGACAACCGCAAAGAAGGCGTTCGGAAGATCACCAACGTCGCTCTATTCCCCTTCAGCCATCCGAGACGTCCCTCCCCAGATCAGGCCTTGGGCAGTTCCGTTTCAACCTGCGGGTCGATATCGTTTTTCACTTCAGGATCGTTGTAGTTGTTGGGGTCAAAGTCATCAGGATCATACGGGTCCTCATGATCAGCAATGCCGCTCACATGGGTCGTGCCGCTTTCCTCATCGTAGACCAACCCATAGCTCGCCTTACCCTCGCTTTTATAGCGCTGAAACTCGTGGATGCCTGCATAGATAAAAACCAATGTGATCGGCAGCAGAATCAGAAATGCGATAACTTGTGCGCTCATAAATGCGCTCCTTTTTTTCGTTTGCGGGGGCCGTATCACCGATGGGGCGCGTGGGATGGGCGCTGCACAAGCCGGTGATTTCGCCTAAGATGATTTAGCCTGCGCGACATTGCGCAGCTGGACAAGATGTGGCCCTATCTAAACGGCCCTACGAGTGAAAGCCCGTATCGCGGTATTTAGTTCCATAATCCCTTATTTTTCTGCGCCTCGGCGCTGAAAATTGGTTGCCTTACGAGCCAAGAAAACCGCACCCGCAAATCCCCAAAACCACGCTCTGCACAGCTGCCCGCGCCAGACCGAACGCGCTACGTGCTCCGCAGGTTTCTCAAAAAATGGCGCGTTACAAAAGCTTCGCTAAACTTAAACATTCGTGACATTCACCCCTGCGATAGCTCGCCCCGCAAACCCCGGGGGACTTATGCTCGTCATTTCTGAACTGACCAAAACATTCGGCGCGAACACAGCGGTAGCCCGCGCCAACCTGCAGGTCGACAAACCGCAGATGATCGGGATCATCGGCCGCTCCGGCGCGGGGAAATCCACGCTGCTGCGGATGTTGAACCGGCTGACCGATGCCTCCTCTGGGCAGATCCTGTTCCAAGGGCGAGATGTGACCGCCCTGCGCGGCGCCGCCCGGCGCGGCTGGCAGGCGGAATGCGCAATGATCTTTCAGCAGTTCAACCTCGTCCCACGGATGGATGTGGTGTCGAACGTGCTGCACGGCACGCTCAACCGCCGCTCGACGCTCAGCAGCATCTTCAACCTCTACCCCGACGCCGACATCACCCGCGCGATCGAAATCCTCGACCGGCTGGGCATCGCGCAGCACGCACCCAAACGGGCTGAGGCGCTCTCGGGTGGCCAGCAGCAGCGCGTCGCCATCGCCCGCGCCCTGATGCAGGACCCGCAGATCATTTTGGCCGATGAACCCATTGCCAGCCTCGACCCGATGAACGCGCAGGTGGTGATGCAATCGCTGCGCCGCATTCACGAGGAAGACGGCCGCATGGTCATCGCCAACCTTCACACGCTGGATACCGCGCGCCGCTATTGCGACCGCGTGGTGGGGATGCGCGACGGGAAAATCGTCTTTGACGGCACGCCCGAGCAGCTGACCACCAGCATGGCCCGCGAAATCTACGGTGCAGACAGCAGCTTTTCCGAAGCCGCCACCTCAACCGAGATCGAAACGCTGGACAAGGTGCCAGCCTGACACGACCCGCCCCAAGGGGCATATTTTCAAACTGGAGACGACAAAATGAAGAAGCTCATCGCCGCCGCACTGGCAACCACTGCCCTGACCGGCGCTGCACTGGCTCAATCCGCCGATGTCACCGAATTTCGCATCGGCATCCTTGGCGGGGAAAACGCGCAGGACCGGATGAACTCCTACGAATGTCTGCGCGGCTACACCGAAGAGCGCCTTGGCGTTCCGGCCAAACTCTTTGCCCCTGCCGACTATAACGGCGTGATCCAAGGTCTGCTGGGCGGCACGCTCGACATGGCATGGCTCGGTGCATCGGCCTATGCCGCCGTTCACCTGCAAGACCTCGAGGCGGTTGAGCCGGTGCTGGTCAAGATCAACCTTGATGGCTCCTACGGCTACCACTCCATCGGCTTCGCGCGCAAAGATGCGGGCATCAACACGCTTGAAGACATGCAAGGCAAGGTCTTTGGCTTTGGCGATCCGAACTCCACCTCCGGCTACCTGATCCCTTCTATCGAAATCCCCCAGACAACCGGTGCCACCATGGAATCCGGCGACTACTTCGGCGAAGTGAAATTCACCGGCGGGCATGAGCAGACCATCGTCGCGGTCAACAACGGTGATGTGGCGGGCGGCGTGACATGGGCCGACGGTCAGGGCAACTGGGAAGACGGCTACAACTCCGGCGCGCTGCGCAAAGCCGTGGACGCGGGCCTGATCGACATGAACGATCTGGTGGAAATCTGGCGCTCCAAGCCGATCCCCGAAGGCCCGGTCGTGCTGCGCAAAGATCTGCCCGAAGAAGTCAAAGCGACCATGACCCAACTGGTGGATGAGCTGCACGAGATGGATGCCGACTGCGCCTACGGCGTGGCCGCGGGTGAGAGCCTTGGCTTCGATCCGATTGCCCATGACGCGTATGTCTCGATCGTCGAAGCGCGCAAGGCGAAATCCAACTGATCCTAAGGGACAAAAGACATCTGGCAGGTCCCGGCAACGATTGTCGGGGCCTGTCGTCATAGGGGGACGACAGATGCACCAGACCACCACCGCGCCGCAGATCACGGCGGATTACCTTGCCCATACCCGACAGAAGCGGGTGATGAATATGATCCTGCTGGTCGTTTTCGTGGCCCTGCTGATCGGCGGTTTCGGCACCGCCAATGCCCGCAACGCTGGCGGGTTCTGGAACGGGCTGCCCAATGTCTTTGACTTCCCTGCCGATGTGCTGAGCGAGGCGTGGGAGCGCGTCCATCTGCTACCCGGCTACTTTGTGAAATACATCCCCTCCCTCATCGAGACGGTGAACATCGCCGGGGCCGCCACACTGATCGGCGCACTTTTCGCGTTCTTCGCCGCCCTTCTGGCCACCCGTGGCCTTGCCCCCGCGCCATGGCTCGTCGGCCACCTGCGCCGCCTGCTCGACGTGCTGCGCGCGGTGCCTGAGATTGTTGTAGCCCTCGTGCTGATCTTCCTGCTCGGCGGCGGCCCGGTGCCTGCGATGATCGCCATCGCGCTGCATACCGTGGGCGCGCTTGGCAAACTTTTCTCTGAGGTGAACGAGAACGCCTCCCTCAAACCTGTCGACGGCCTTGCCTCCGTCGGGGCGGGCTGGCTGCAACGCATGGTGCTGGGCGTCGTGCCGCAGGTCGCGCCCAACTACCTCTCCTACGCGCTGCTGCGGTTCGAGATCAACATCCGCGCCTCTGCCATCCTCGGCTTCGTCGGCGCAGGCGGCATCGGCTATGACCTGCGCAACACGATGTCTTGGGGCCAAGGCAAATTCGACGAGGCGGCGGCGATCTTTTTGCTGCTCTTCGGCACGATCATCATCGTTGACCAAGTCTCAAGCCATTTCCGCAACCGGCTGACCCATGGCCGCGCCTATAAGGACAAGGGAGCCATCCTGTGACCGACCTTACCGCTTCCACCCTCCCCGCTCAGCAGGTCGCCAGCCGCAGCTTCCGCCGCAAGCGGATGGCGAGCCTTGCCGCTCCGGTGCTGATCCTTGCCTACCTCACCTACGTCTTCTTTGCCTTCGACGTGGCGGGGCTGGGCGATCGCATCAACGTGTCGAACATGAAGACGCTGGTGGCCGACAGCTACAGCTACAAAACCCATGTCGCCCGCGACAACCGCAACGGCGAGATGGAGATCGCCATCGAGGGCGAGCGCAAAGGCCGCTATGCCCCCGGCACCGCCCCTGATTGGGTCACTTTGGGTGCGACTTCTATCGTCGAGCTGGGCAACGGCCATACCGTCGAACTTGGCCCCGAAGTGCGCTATGACGTGCCGGGCTACGGGCTGATCACCGCCACGCCGGGGCGCAGCGGCGTCAACGCCACCCTGCCGGGTGGCCCCCTGCCCGAGTGGATCAACGCCTCCAAAAACCGCCTTGCGGTGACCACGGAGGCAGGCCGCCTGACGATCACCCGCAACCGGGCCGAAGTGTTCCGCTATTTCAACGGGTGGGAGCTGTTCTTCTTCACGCTCGACAGCCCCTATCACGGCATGTCCCCGCTGGAACTGCTGCGCAGCGGCGACTATGGCGCGATCTGGCAGGACTTCTGGACCAACAAAATGTGGCGTCACGGCGATGTTGCTTGGGCATTGGTTGAGACCATTCTCATGGCTTTCCTCGGCACCTTTGGCGCGGCGATGATTGCCCTGCCGCTGGGGTTCCTCGCGGCCAAGAACTTCACCCCTCTGGGCGGCCTGCGCTTCGCCGCGCGACGGCTCTTTGACTTCCTGCGCGGTGTCGACGGGCTGATCTGGACCATCGTTCTCTCCCGTGCCTTTGGCCCCGGCCCGCTGACCGGATCACTGGCGATCCTGCTGACAGACACCGGCACCTTCGGCAAAATCTTCTCAGAAGCGCTGGAGAATGTGGACGACAAGCAGATCGAGGGCATCGCCTCCACCGGGGCAGCACCCGTGCAACGCTACCGCTTTGGCGTCATCCCGCAGATCACCCCGGTGCTGCTGAGCCAAGTGCTCTACTATCTGGAATCGAACACCCGTTCGGCCACCATCATCGGCGCGATCACCGGCGGCGGCATTGGCCTGCTGCTGACCCAAGCGATCATCACCCAGAAGGATTGGGAGGAAGTCAGCTATTACATCGTGCTGATCATCCTGATGGTCGTGGCGATGGACAGTTTCTCGGGCTGGCTCCGCCGCAAGCTGATCGCGGGCACCGAGGCGGGCCACTGATGGCGCGTCTTAAACCCGACGCGCCCTTCCTCCACCCCGACTGCGAAATAACGGACACGCAGTTCGGGCGCTATGTCGAGATTGGGCGCGCCAGCCGCCTCGCCCATTCCGAGATCGGCGACTACTCCTATTGCGACCGCTGGTGCGACATCGCAAACACCCAAATCGGCAAGTTCAGCAATATCGCCGCCAGCGTGCGCATCGGGGCCACCGATCACCCGATGGAAAAGGCCAGCTTGCACCATTTCCACTACCGCGCCGGGGACTGCTTCGACGGGGCCGAGGATGACGCCGACTGGTTCGCCCTGCGCCGCAGCCGCCGCACGGTGATCGGCCATGACACATGGTTGGGCCACGGCGCGCAGGTCCGGCCCGAAGTGACCATCGGCCCTGGCGCGGTTGTCGCGGGCGGAGCCATTGTCACCCGCGATGTGGCGCCCTATATGATCGTTGCTGGCATCCCCGCCAAACCCCTACGCCGCCGCTTTTCCGAAAGCATCGCCACGCGGATGGAGGAATTGGGGTGGTGGGATTGGCCCCATGACCGGCTGCAAGCATCGCTCAAGGATTTCCAGACCATGCCCGCCGAAGCGTTTTTGGAGAAATACGGCTAGTCGCCGGGGTTGAGGGTCAGCGTCACCCGATCACCCGCGAACCACGTCACCCCGTATTCCACCGGCACGCCCTCGGGGTCCACGTTGATCCCGGCAGAGCGCAGGATCGGCGCGCCTTCGGTCAGCCGCAAATGCAGCGCCTGCGTGGCATTGGCAAGCTTCGCCGTCAGCCGGGTCGAGGCGCGGGTGTAATCCGCCACCCCGCCCTGCGCCAAGGCCGTGGTGACCGAGCGGCTGGCCTCAAGCGCCGCCAACAGGTCGGGGAACCGCGCGGCGGGAAAGATGCTGCGAAAGATCGCGATGGGCTGCTCATCGGCCAGCGAAAGCCCTTCATAGACATGCACCAGCGCCTCCCCATCCAGCCCCAACTGCGCGGCCTCATGGGCCGAGGCCGCGCGGGTCTCCAAGGTCAAAACCTCCTTGGCCGGCACCCGCCCCGCCGCCGCGAGGTTCTGGTGAAAGCGCACCCGTTTGCCGATGGGATAATCCGTGGGCCGCTGCGCCACGAAGACCCCCGCACCCCGACGGCTATAAGTCAGCCCGCTCTCGTTCATATCGCTGATTGCGCGGCGCACCGTGTGGCGGTTCACCCCGAACCGCGCGGCCAACTGCGCCTCTGTCGGGAGCCGGTCGCCGGGGGCGTATTTCCCCGTGGCGATGTCATGGGTCAGCGTGGCGGTGATGGTTTTCCAGATCGCAGTTCGGGCCATGTCGCAGAAGTTTCACATATCCAAGCTTGCGCCAGCAGGAGGCCAGCGGCTAATACTTGTCTAGTTGTATAGTAAATTAGACAAATGCACAAGGTGTCTAGATGACGGTTGAAACCAAAGAAAAGACCCGCGATCGGCAGGCTTGGATGGGCCTGCTCGCGCGGGCCGAGGCCGCTGATCTGGCCCAGCTCTGGGCGCGCTACGGCGCAGTCCCCGCCCATGACCTGCTCCGAGCGCCAGAGATCGGCGGCGTCATGCTGCGCGGCCGGATGGGCGCTGTGGGCGACGCCTTTAACATGGGCGAAATGTCGGTCACGCGCTGTTCGGTCCGGCTGGCGGAAGGCCCCGACGGCCACGCCTATGTGCAAGGCCGCAGCCGCGACAAGGCGCTGCAAGCCGCCCTCGTCGACGCGCTGATGCAAAGCGAAGCCGCCGATGAGGTCCGCGCCAAACTGCTCGACCCGCTGGCCGAGATTGAGGCCCAACGCCGCGCCAGTCGTGCCGCCAAAGCCGCGGCCACCAAGGTCGATTTTTTCACCATGGTCAGAGGAGAAGACTGATGCAGACCCTATCGCTGGCAGGCGGGTTTCGCGACGCGCCCAAAGACGCCGCTTTTGCCTTTCGCGCCGTGATGAACGCCATGGCCAAACCGGGTGAGATCAGCAGCGTTGCCGGAGCCGAACCGCCCGCGGGCCTGTCGATCGCTGCCGGGGTCGTTCTGCTGACGCTCTGCGATCCCGAAACGCCTATTTACCTCGCCCCAAGCCTCGACCGCCCCGAGCTGCGCGACTGGATTACCTTTCACACCGGCGCGCCCTTCGTCCCGGCCAGCGCCGCGCAATTCGCCTTAGGCACTTGGGCAGAGCTGCCCCTCAGCGACTTCCCCCTCGGCAGCGCGGCCTACCCTGACCGCTCTGCCACGCTGATCGTCGAGGTGGATGATCTGCGCAGCGATGGCGCGACCCTCTCCGGCCCCGGCATCAAGGACAGTGCTGCGCTGTCGCTGCCCGACCGCGCGGCCTTTCAGCAAAACGCGGCGCTCTTCCCGCGGGGATTGGATTTCATTTTCACCTGCGGCGACCGACTGGCGGCGCTGCCCCGAAGCACGAAGGTGTCCTGATGTATGTAGCGGTAAAAGGCGGCGAGCGGGCGATCGACAACGCCCACGCATGGCTCGCCGAAGAGCGGCGCGGAGACGCAAGCGTGACCGAACTCAGCGTCGCGCAAATTCGCGAACAGATGACGCTGGCAGTGAACCGGGTAATGGCCGAAGGCTCGCTCTATGATCCCGACCTTGCTGCGTTGGCGATCAAACAGGCGCGCGGTGATCTGATCGAAGCGGTGTTCCTGATCCGTGCCTATCGCACCACCCTGCCGCGTTTCGGTACCTCGCGCCCGATGGACACTGGCACCATGGCCTGTGACCGCCGCGTCTCGGCCACCTTCAAGGATGCGCCTGGCGGTCAGGTTTTGGGGCCGACATTCGACTACACACACCGCCTGCTGGATTTCAAACTTGCCGCCGATGGTGAGGTGCCCCCCGCCCCCGAGGTGACCGATGCAGAGCCGCCCAAGGACACACCGCACATCATGGAATTCCTCGACCGCGAGGGGCTGATGCAGCGCGATACAGATAGCACGACCCCGCCGCGCGACTTAACCCGCGAACCGCTGGAACTGCCCGCCACCCGCGACCTGCGCCTGCAAGCGCTGACCCGCGGCGACGAGGGTTTCGTGCTCGGCATGGCCTACTCCACCCAGCGCGGCTATGCGCGCAACCACGCTTTCGTCGCGGAACTGCGCATCGGCAAGGTCGCGGTGGAAATGGACATTCCCGAACTGGGTTTCGCCATCGAGATTGGCGAGGTTGAGCTAACTGAATGTGAAACGGTGAACCAATTCACAGGCTCCAAAACCGAACCGCCGCAGTTCACCCGCGGCTATGGGCTGGTCTTCGGCATGTCTGAGCGCAAGGCGATCTCCATGGCCCTGGTGGACCGGGCACTGCGTTGGGAGGAGTTGGGCGAGGACAACGTCGGCGCGCCTGCGCAGGATGCGGAATTCGTGCTTTATCATGCGGATAATATCCAAGCGACGGGGTTCTTGGAGCATATCAAACTGCCCCATTACGTCGATTTTCAATCCGAGCTTGAACTGATCCGCAAGCTGCGCCGCGAGGCGACAGCGGCCCAAGACGCGCCCCGGGAGGCCGCAGAATGACGCAGGCCATGACCGAAAGCGAACAGGACACGAATGAGGATAGCGGCATGAACGACTACAACTTTGCCTATTTGGATGAGCAGACCAAGCGGATGATCCGCCGCGCGATCCTGAAAGGGCTGGCGATCCCCGGCTATCAGGTGCCCTTTGCCAGCCGCGAAATGCCGATGCCCTACGGCTGGGGCACGGGCGGGGTGCAGGTGTCTGCCGCCGTGCTGACGCCCGAGGATACTTTCAAGGTGATCGACCAAGGGGCAGACGACACGACCAACGCCGTCTCGATCCGCCGCTTTTTCCAAAAGACCGCCGGGGTCGCCGTGACCGAAGCCACGACAGAGGCCAGCGTCATCCAAACCCGCCACCGCGTCCCCGAAGCCGCGCTGCGCGAAGATCAGGTGTTGGTCTATCAGGTGCCGATCCCCGAACCGCTGCGTTTTCTTGAGCCTTCGGAGGTTGAGACCCGCAAAATGCACGAGCTAGAGGAATACGGGCTGATGCATGTGAAGCTTTACGAAGACATCGCCCAGCACGGCGCGATTGCCACGGCCTATGCCTATCCGGTCAAGGTCGAGGGGCGCTATGTAATGGACCCCTCGCCGATCCCGAAATTCGACAATCCGAAACTGGAAATGGCCGCGATTCAACTCTTCGGTGCAGGGCGCGAGCAGCGGATCTATGCGCTGCCGCCCTATACGCAGGTCGTGTCGCTAGATTTTGAGGACTACCCCTTTGAGGCTAGCAAAGCCGATCATCCCTGCGGCCTCTGCGGGGCCGAGGACAGCTATCTGGATGAGTTGATCGTCGATGACGCAGGCGGGCGTTTGTTCATGTGCTCCGACACCGATTACTGCGCGGCGCGTCAGGCGGCTGGGCATCGCGGCGCGGAAGCGGCCCCCGTGTTGGAGGGCGTGGCATGACCCCCTTGTTGCAAGTTGAAAACATCGCGAAATTCTATAGTGCGCGGATTGGCTGCACCGATGTCAGCTTTGACCTCTACCCCGGTGAGGTCATGGGCATCGTCGGCGAAAGCGGCTCGGGCAAATCCACGCTGCTCAACACACTGGCAGGGCATCTGACCCCTGATCGCGGGGCGGTGCGTTTCGATACCCGCGCCGATGGCCTGCGCGACACGGTGACCATGAGCGAGCCGGAGCGCCGAATGCTGTCGCGCACCGATTGGGCCTTTGTGCACCAACACGCCCGCGACGGGCTGCGCATGAACGTGAGCGCGGGCGGCAATGTGGGCGAGCGGCTGATGGCCGTGGGCGCACGGCACTACGGCGACATCCGCGCCAGCGCCACCGATTGGCTGGGCCGGGTGGAAATCAACGAAGATCGGATCGACGACCGGCCTTCGGCCTTTTCAGGCGGGATGCAGCAGCGCTTACAGATCGCCCGCAACCTCGTGACCGGGCCGCGACTGGTCTTCATGGACGAACCCACCGGCGGTCTGGACGTGAGCGTTCAGGCGCGGCTGCTCGACCTGCTGCGCGGATTGGTGCGCGAGATGGGGCTGAGCGCCATCATCGTGACCCATGATCTGGCGGTGGTGCGACTGCTCGCCGATCGGTTAATGGTGATGAAGGACGGCCATGTGGTGGAAACCGGGCTGACGGATCAAGTCTTGGACGACCCGCAGCATGGCTATACGCAGCTTTTGGTCTCTAGCGTGCTACAGGTTTGACAGCGCAGGAAAATGTTTCGCACGCGAAACAAATGACAAACGTTAACAATAAGTTAAACAAGGCTGAACCCATGATACGCGTGGAAAATGTGAGCAAATCCTTCACCCTGCACAACCAAGGTGCGGCGGTGATCCCGGTGATGCGCGGCGGTGAATTGACCGTGGCGCGCGGCGAATGCGTGGCGCTGACCGGGGCCTCGGGGGCCGGGAAATCAACGCTGATGCGGATGATCTACGGCAATTATCTGACCGCTTCGGGCCGGGTCATGGTGGGCGATCTGGATGTCGCCCGCGCCGCCCCGCGAGAGATTTTGGACCTGCGCCGCAACGTGCTGGGCTATGTCAGCCAGTTCCTCCGGGTGGTGCCGCGGGTGGCCACGCTTGACGTGGTGGCCGAACCGCTGCGCGCGGTGGGCAGCAGCGAAGCCGACGCACGGGCGCGGGCCGGAGAGTTGCTGGCGCAGCTCAACATCCCGCAGCGGCTTTGGCAGCTCAGCCCCACGACCTTCTCGGGCGGGGAGCAGCAGCGGGTGAACATCGCGCGCGGCTTTGCACACCCCTACCCAGTCTTGCTGTTGGATGAGCCGACAGCGAGCCTGGATGCCACCAACCGCGCCACGGTGCTGGCGCTGATCGAAGAAGCCAAAGCCCGCGGCACGGCGATCTTGGGCATTTTCCACGATGAGGCCGCCCGCGATCAGATCTGTGACCGCGAAGTAGACGTGACCCGCTTCACTCCCGGATTGGCCGCATGAGCGGGCGTTTCATCGCGGTGGTCGGCCCGTCAGGCGTCGGCAAGGACAGTGTCATGGCAAAGCTGGCGGAAGGGCGGCCAGACCTCTTCCTCGCCCGCCGCGCCATCACGCGGCCCAGCGAGGCTGGCGGCGAGGATTTTGACGGGATCAGCGAGAGCGAATTCCTGTCGCTTAAGGCGGAGGGTGCCTTTGCGCTGAGTTGGGCGGCGCATGGGTTGCATTACGGCATTCCCATCGCGATCGAGACGGCGCTGGAAGACGGGCGCGATGTGCTGGCCAACCTCTCGCGCGGGGTGTTGGCTGAGGCAAAGCTTCGGTTCGCGCGGTTCGAGGTGCTGTCGCTCACTGCCTCCCCTCAAGTGCTGGCCGCGCGGCTGCGCGGGCGTGGGCGCGAAACGGAAGAAGAAATCACCGCCCGTTTGGCACAGGCCGAGCGCGCCCTGCCCGATCATATCGCAGCGATCAAGATCGACAACTCTGGCCCGCTGGAGCAAACCGTGGCGCAGGCGGCGGCGGCACTTTACCCCGAGAGGGTGGCGCGATGAACCTCGTGGAACATACCGTCCTTGGCCTGCCCCACCAGCGTCAGGCTGTCCAGCATGAAGGGCTGCGGCAGATGTGGCGTGATATAGGGGGTCAGCGCTGCTGTGACTTGTGGCAGGTCGGCTTTGGGCAGTTTGCTGGTCAGGGTGATGTGGAAGCGGAAAGCGTCCATGACGTAAGGATAGCCCCATTGGATGAGGTTCGCCTCCTGCGCCGGGGTCAAGCTGGCTTGGCGGCGGGCGGCAAGGTCAGCCTCAGCCGGGGGCGCGCGGAAGGTATCGAGGCCACGCACCACCTCGGCGGCCATGGCGTTGAGCGCGGCGGTATCGCCCTCGGGCGTCAGCGCCAGAAAGCGACCCAGCCGGGTCAGGGTAAGCCTGTCCAGCGTGACGGGCGCAAGCCGCGTGCAAAGCGCCTTGAACGCGGCTTGCAGGTCGTCCGCCATGACCCCCTCGGCCAAAACGAAGGGCGGTTTGATCGTCGCATGCAGCCCGTATTTGCGCGGCGTCTCGGTCAGGGCGGCCACGTCCAGCCCGGCCACATTCGGATGTGCCACAGTCTGCCCGCGCGCCACATCCCAGCCCAGCCACGCGGCACCGGCCTCGGCCAGACCGCCCTGCGGCGTATAATAGATCGCATAGCGGTCAAACTTCATTCATCTTCTCCTTGCATCCATGGATGCGCAACTAGCGTGACGTTCTCATGACAAAAGAAACCATTCTCGCCAATGCAAAATTGATCCTGCCCGATGCGGTTATGACCGGCAGCGTGGTGCTGCGTGACGGGGTGATCGCGGATATCACGGAAGGCACCGCCGTGCCAAAGGGGGCAGCCGATTGTGAGGGCCGCTACCTCGCGCCCGGTTTGGTGGAACTGCACACCGATAACCTTGAGCGCCACATGAAGCCGCGCCCAAAGGTCGACTGGCCACATCGCGCAGCAATCATCGCCCATGATCGGGAACTGGCGGGCACCGGGATCACCACGGTCTTTGATGCGATCCGGGTGGGGTCGATCGTCTCGGACGACGGGCGCAAACGCTATGATAAATACGCCCGCAACATGGCCGATGAAATTCTGATGATGCGCGACAGCGGCGCGCTGTCGATCAGCCACCATATCCACCTGCGCGCCGAGGTATGCTCGGAAACGCTGGAAGAGGAATTGGCCGAATTCGGCCCCGACGACAAGGTCGGCATTGTTAGTCTGATGGACCACACGCCGGGGCAGCGGCAATTCCGCGATGTGCAAAAGTTCGAGGATTACGTCTGCGGCAAGAACGGCCTCCCGCGTGAGGACTTTGGGGACTACGTCACCTTCCTGCGCGGGCTGCAAGACCGGCTGGGCGCGAAGCATGAGGCGGCGGCGGTGGCGGCAGCCAAGCGCTATGGCGCGGCGCTGGCCAGTCATGATGACACCACGGCCCAGCAGGTTGCCACGAGCCACGCTCATGGCGCGCGCTTGGCCGAATTCCCCACCACCCGCGAGGCGGCGCAGGCTTGCCATGCCCAAGACATCGCCACGATCATGGGCGCGCCCAATCTTGTGCGCGGTGGATCGCATTCGGGCAATGTGGCGGCGCGGGAATTGGCCGAACTGGATCTGCTGGATATCCTTTCGTCAGACTACGTGCCTGCTGCCCTCCTCTTGGGCGCGGTGCAACTGGGCAACCTTTGGGGCGATATGGCCCGCGGGCTTGCCACCGTCACCCGCACGCCTGCACATCATGTGGGGCTGACCGACCGGGGGGAGATTGCACTTGGGATGCGGGCCGATCTTATCGAGTTCGAGGTGATGAAAGACGCGCCGATCCTGCGTTCAGTTATTGCCATGGGCAAGCGTGTCGCCTGACCGGCGCAGATGGCTATTTCAGCGTACCCGCCCCTCAAGGCGGGTGCCGCCACGCGCATCACCCTCCCTAACCTCAGGGGCAAGCAGCACAAAAATTTGTTGCTAAGCGGAAAAGTGGCCCTTTTCGCTCGCCTTGCCGCGCCTTAAAGCTAAATTACACCCACTCTGCATCTCGCAGGTGGATGTCAGCCGGTTATTGCAATCGACAAGCTTGAGGGAAAAGGTGCAAGAAGCAATCAAATTGGCGAGCGATCGTCTGGGTCAAATCGTCGAAGACGCGGCGAGCGAAGTTTACCTATTTTCAGCCGAAGACTTCACTTTCACTCTCGTTAACCGCGGCGCGCGTGAGAACTTGGGCTATTCGATGAGTGATCTGCGCGACATGGTCGCGTGGGACATCAAACCCGAACTGTCGCGCGACAGCTTTTTAAGCCTTGTGCAGCCGCTATTGCGGGGCGAAAAAACCACCCTTGAGTATGAGACCGTACACCAACGCAAAGATGGTTCGCGTTATCACGTCTTGACGCATTTGCAATTGATCGTCACCGAAGGCGAGAAGGTGTTTTATGCGGCCATTCAGGACATCACCAAACAAAAAGAGACCAACGCGGCGCTGACCAAAGTCTCGACTAGGCTGGACGCGATCCTAAGCAACACCACCATGGCGATCTTCATGATGGACGACCAACAGCAATGCGTCTTTATGAACCGCGCGGCGGAAGAACTGACCGGTTATAAGTTCGAGGAAACCGTCGGCAGGTCACTGCATGATGTGATCCATCACACCCACCCCGACGGGCGGCACTTCCCCATCGAAGACTGCGCCATCGACCGCGCCTTTCCCGAAGATCACCAGACCCAAGGCGAGGAAACCTTCGTTCATAAGGACGGCAGCTTCTATCCCGTAGGTTTCACGGCGTCGCCAATGAAGAACGAAGACGGCAAGACCGTTGGCACGGTGATCGAAGTCCGCGACCTGCGCGAAGAGCTTCGCGCCCGCAATGCGGAGATTGAATTTAGCAACGCGTTGAAGACCAAGATCGAAGAGGCCATGGCCGAGCGTGACCGGCTAGAAGCGCAGCTGGTACAGGCCCAAAAAATGGAAGCCGTCGGTCAACTCACCGGTGGTATTGCCCATGATTTCAATAACCTGCTTCAGGTGGTGGGCAGCAACCTTCAACTTTTGTCGAAAGAACTGGCCGAAGGCGACGCCAAGCGACGTTTCGTCGATAATGCGATCGCAGGCGTGTCGCGCGGGGCGAACCTTACGTCGCAACTGCTGGCCTTTGGGCGACAGCAGCCCTTGGAGCCGAAACCGCAGAACCTTGGCCGTTTGGTGCGGGGCATGGACGACATGCTGCGCCGCACCTTGGGCGAAGGGATTGAGATTGAGACGGTAATCTCAGGCGGGTTGTGGAACTGCCTTGTCGATCCGGCACAATTGGAAAACGTGATCCTTAACCTTGCGATCAACGCGCGTGATGCGATGTCGCATCATGGCAAGCTGACGATTGAGGTGGGCAACGCATCCCTCGATGACGCCTATGCACGGAGCCAACCCAATGTGACCCCCGGCCAATATGTGATGCTGGCGATCACCGATACCGGCTCTGGCATCGCGCCCGAGATTATGGAGAAGGTTTTTGACCCCTTCTTTACCACCAAGGAAACCGGCGAAGGCACGGGGCTTGGCCTCAGCATGGTGTACGGCTTTATCAAACAGTCCGGCGGGCACATCAAACTTTACAGCGAAGAGGCGCAGGGCACGACTGTGCGTGTCTATCTGCCGCGCACACAGCGCCAAGAAGAGAGCGTGCGCCAGCCAGTCACAACCGAAACGCCCATTGGCAGCGGTGAGGTGATCTTGGTTGTCGAAGACGACGCCGCCGTACGTGAGACCGCCGTCGATCTGCTGCGCGATCTGGGCTATGCCGTGCTAACGGCTGAAAATGCCGACAGCGCGCTGGCGATTGTCAAAAGCGGTGTGAAGATCAACCTGCTGTTCACCGATGTGGTCATGCCCGGCAAAGTCCGCAGCCCCGAGCTTGCGCGCGAAACCAAGGCACATTTGCCGAACGTTGGCGTTCTTTTTACCTCTGGCTACACGCAAAACGCCATCGTTCACGCCGGCCGGCTGGATGAAGGTGTCGATCTGCTGAGCAAACCTTACACCCGCGAACGGCTGGCGTTGAAAATTCACGAGATCCTGTCCCGCCATGCCAGCGCCGAAGCGGCGCTTTCGGGGCGGCAAGCCGAGCAGGCCCAAACCAGCGATGCTTTGAAAGTCTTGTTGGTCGAAGATGACGCACTGATCTGCATGGCTACGGCAGATATGCTTTCTGATCTGGGGTATGCTGTGACCGAAGCGGACAGTGTGGCCACCGCCGAACACTGCCTTGCGCAGGAGCGTTTTGACATCATGTTTACCGACCTTGGCCTACCGGATGGATCTGGCATGGTTCTTGTAGAGCAGGTCACGCAACTGCGGCCAGAGATCGCGGTCATCATCGCGTCGGGGGCCGATCCGCGAGAATATGCCGAAGGCGAGACCATCGCGACGCGCTTTGTAAGCTTGATGAAACCCTATGATGAGCATTCGTTGAAACGCGCGCTCGAGCAATGCAAGGCGAACGGGGCATAAGGAGGCTAGGATCAGCCCGGTTTTCGATCTATGACGGGAGAAAACCAAAGAGAGGCAGATCATGCGCGGGATCACATTCGCAACCGTTTCCACCCTTATGTTCGTCGCAGGTTGTGCGGGCATCGCCGCCGATCAGGTGATGGTGCACCGCACCGGGCCGGATGAGCTTTTGAAACTGCGCAGCGGCCCCGGCCTCGACTTTGGGGTCATCATGGGGCTGCCGGATGGCACCATCCTGAACCGTCGCGATTGCGTGACTGAGACTGGCCAGCTTTGGTGCCGTGTGTCCTTGGCCGATGCGCCAGAGGTGAGCGGCTATGTCTCGGCTGATTATATTTCCGACATCTGACGCGAAAGCCGGAGCGGGGCGGCGCACGCCCCCCTCCCTTTCAGACGGTCCTACGGCGCCGCTGTCCGGCACTTGGCTAGATTTACCTGCACATCACTCTATCTGAGGGCTTCACACCCGCTGTGACAGTCAGTGAAACCTCTCAAGAGTAAGGACAAATATGTGCCGCTTCCTCGCCTATATCGGACCCGAACTACCAATCGACGCGCTGCTCCTTGCGCCTGAGAACTCTCTGCTGAACCAAAGCCTTGATCCTGAGCTTCACCCAAGCCTGCAACTGGCGGGCTGGGGTTTTGCCGCGTGGAGCGACCATCTGCTGAAACCCGAAGCGCCGCTGCTGTACCACCGGCCCAAAGCGGCCTTTCACGATGACAACGCCAAGACTTTGATCCCAAGCCTGCAAGCGCACACGCTGCTGTCGCATATCCGCGCAGCATCTTATGACGCGAGCGTTGTGCAGGCCGATGAGAATTGTCACCCGTTTTCCTTTGAGCATACGCCGTGGATCATCGCCCAGAACGGCGCCCTGCCCCATTGGCGGCAGCTGCAGCGCGAGCTTTTGCAGCATTGTGAAGATCGCTATCTGACCCAAATGCGCGGCACGACTGATACGGAATTTCTGTATGTGCTGCTGCTGTCCCTCTTGGAAGGCGACAGTGACGATGATGTGCAACGCGGATTTGAAAAACTGTTGCGGGTCATTTGTGAGGCTGCGCGAAAACTTGATCTGGCGGCACTGACCAAGCTCAAAATCGCGCTGGTCAGTTCAGATCGCATTATCGGCGTAAACTATGGCTGCGGGCATGACGGCGAGACGGATGTGACCGGCGACTGGAAGAAGCTGCGCGACGAAGACTTGCCCCTCTCTATGCTGCTTGAGCCGGTCTATGTACTGACAGGCGCGAACTTCGAGGATCATGCAGACTCCTATAAGGTCGACGCCTGCCCCGAGGGCGAAGCCACATCGGCGATCTTTGCCTCTGAGCCGCTGACCGAAGACGGTGAGGAATGGCAGAAAATCGAGTTTGGCGAGATCGTGTTTCTGGAGCGGAAAGACGGGCGTATCTCCAAAACGGTGCGCAAGCTCGACGTTTGATCGCCGCCCCCAGCCGACAGGAGCCAATTCATGACGGATCGTTTCCAAAACTATGCCGACCTCTCTGCCGAAATGCTGCGCGATGATGATTACCAGATACGCGCCGAGGATCGTGAAAGCGCAGTCATCATCATCGCGCCCCATGGCGGAACGATTGAGCCTGAGACCAGCCTGATCGCTGAGGCCATCGCGGGGCGCGATTATTCCTACTATCTGTTTGAGGCGTTGAAAGCCGGGGCGCATGGGGATTTTCACATCACCTCGCACCGCTTTGACGAGCCGCAGGCGTTGGAACTTGTGGCAAGCGCGCAGGTCGCCGTGGCCATCCATGGCCGCAGGGATGATGGCACCGAGACGGTCTGGCTGGGCGGGCGGGCCGAAGGTTTGCGCGACGCAATCGGCACGGCCCTGCGTGATGCGGGGTTTGAGGCGGCGTTGAACACCACGCTACCCGGTGTGCATGAGACGAACATCTGCAACCGAACCCGCTCTGGCGAGGGGGTGCAGCTAGAACTGCCCCGGTCGTTGCGGCGCACGCTTGCCGAAGATCCCGACCTGTTGGAGAGCTTCAGTCAAGCGGTACGGAAGGCGCTGTAACCAGAGAGCGGCAGGCCCAGCGCGGGCCTGCCCTCTTATCATCCCCGTTTTTGAAACAGGATCAGCATCAGCGCCAAAAGCGATGAGCCCAGCATCAACAGCAGTGACACGGCGTTCAGCAGTGGGGTCGAGCCTTCCTTCAACCGGTCGAACATCGCAATCGTCAACGGCGCGTCAGAGCCTACCAGCATCAGCGTGGTATTGAAGTTCTCAAAGCTCATGAGAAACGCCACTACGACCGCGCCAATCATCGCAGGTGCAAGGAACGGCAGCGTGATCGTGCGCACAGCCGTCAAACGATCCGCGCCAAGGTTCAGCGCCGCCTCTTCCAGGGTGCGGTCAAACTTTTGCAACCGGGCCGAGATGACGAGTGTGGCGATGGTGGTGATAAAGCTGAACTGCCCCAAGATCACCAGAAGCAGACCGGGGCGCAGCGCCTGAATGTCAATCTGCGCAATGTCCCAAACGCCATTGGCCAGCGTGGATGAGAACACCAGCACCGAGATGCCCAGCACGATGCCAGGGATCACCAGCGGCAGCAGCATCAGAACATAGAGAAACCCTTTGCCGCGAAACTCATAGCGGTTGAACAAAAAGGCGTTCGTCGTGCCCACGCAGACCGACATGACCGCCACGCAAAGCGCCACGAAAGCAGAGGTGCCGACCGACCGCAGAATGCCGCGTTCTTGAAAGACGCCAATCTGCGGGCGTTCCTCGCCAAAGAACCAGTTCCACGTGAACCCCTCCCACGGGAGGGAGGGGAACTGGCTGTCGTTAAAGGCAAAGACCGCCACCACGGTCAGCGGCAGGGCCAGATAGAGAAAGAACAGCGCCACATAGCCGGCATAGAGGATGCGAAAGCTGCGCGATTGCGGGATTGTCGGGATCATTGGATCACCCCATCGTTTCCTTGAGGGTCCGGCCCGTGAGCCAGAGCATCCCCCAGACGATCACCGAAGACAGCACCAAAAGCATAAAGCCAAAAGCGGCGCCAAGCTCCCAATTGGAGCGCACGATGAACTGGTTATAGATCATTTCGGTGAACCACAGGCTGTCCTTGCCACCAAGCATTGTTGGCGTCAGGTAGTTTCCCAAGCTCAGCATAAAGACCACGATACAGCCCGAGACGATGCCGGGCATGGCATGGGGTATGATGATCTCGCGCAAGACCGAAAGCCCGCTTCCGCCCAGATCATAGCCTGCTTCAATCACACTGTCGTCGAGGCTTTCCAGCGTGGTGACAAGCGGCACGACCATGAAAAGCATCGAGGTATAGACCAGCCCCACCATCATCGTGGCATCGGTATAAAGCATCTCAACCGGGCGATCCGCCAGACCCACCCATTGCAGCAGGTTCGAGACGAGACCGGTCTCACGCAGCAGGATCATCCAGCCAAAAGTACGCACCAGCTCAGAGACATAAAACGGGATCAGGCAGAGCAGGAACAGCACCTGTTGCAAGCGCCCCTTGGCCATCTTGGCGATGTAATAGGATACCGGAAAGGCGATCAGTAGCGTCAGCGCGGTTGCCAGCACCGACATCACCGCCGTGCGCCAGAAGGTCCGCAGATACAGCGGTTCGGTCAGCGCCTTTTCAAATTGCGCAAGACTTGTTTCATAGACGCCAAAGCTGATCCGCTCGCGCAGCGAAATCAGCAACATGTCGATATGCGGAATGATGATAAGCAACCCCAGCCAGAGCACCAAAGGCGTCAGCAGCAGGTAGAATGTAATTCGAGATTGGCTGCGCATCAGGCGGCCCCAAAGCAGGTCGCCTGCCCCGCGCCCCAGCCGATATGCACCGCATCGCCACGTTGCAGGCTTGAGAATTCTCCCGATTGCGGCAGCGTGACTTCGAGAGTTTCGCCAACATCGTCCTGCACCAACACACGCGAGGCCGCGCCGTTGAACAGCAGGCTCGTGACAGTGCCCGTCAGTTGATTGTCAAAGCCCGAGAGCGCATCGGCGCTGGCGGCCAGGCGAATGGATTCAGGCCGCACGAAAATCTCGGCCCGTGCGCCTTGGGCAAGGCCCGCGCCCGTCGCCCGCATCGCCAGCCCGCTGTCGGTGCGCAGTTGCAGCGCGTCGCCCTCAACCCGCTCGATCCGGCCCTTCCAGCGGTTCGATTCACCGATGAAGCCCGCGACGAAGGGCGTCTCGGGGCGGTAGTAGAGATCTTGCCCCTTACCGACCTGCTCAAACTGGCCATTGCTCATGACAGCGATTTGGTCGGACATCACCAGCGCTTCGGATTGGTCGTGGGTGATATAGACGAATGTCGTGTCAAAGGCGGCTTGCAGCGATTTCAGCTCAACCTTCATATGCTCGCGCAGTTTCAGATCCAGTGCGCCCAGCGGCTCATCCAGCAGCAGCACGTCAGGCTCCAACACCATGCAGCGCGCGATGGCGACCCGCTGTTTCTGCCCGCCCGAAAGCTCATCCACCTTGCGGGCGCCGATCCCCGGTAGGCCGATCCGGTCGAGCGCCTCATCAACCTTGTGCGCGATCTCTCCCTTCGCCATGCCGCGGCGGCGCAGGCCGTAGCCGATATTCTCGGAAATCGTCATCATCGGGAAAAGCGCTAGATGTTGAAACACCATGTTCACCGGGCGCTTGTTCGGTGGCGTGTCGAGCACTGAGCCGCCCTTGATCCGAATGTCGCCCGAGGTCGGGTCAAGAAACCCCGCGATCATCCGCATGATCGTCGTCTTGCCGCAGCCCGAAGGCCCGAGGATGGAGAAGAAACTGCCCGGCGGCACCGTGAAGGAGACGTTGTTAACAGCGGTGGTATCGCCGAACCGCTTCACGAGGTCGACGCATTCCAGATCTGGGGTCATGTGAATTCCGTGTAATGGAGCGACACCCCCAAGATGAGGGTGCCGCCCGATGGTCAGTTATCAGTTGGCAGCTTGGACGCGGTCCAGCACTTCGCCTTCGATCGTTTCCAGACCGGCAGGCACCGGCGGATACCATTTGATGTTGTCGATCGCTTCTTGTGGGAAGCTGGCCTGATACTTGGCTTTCAGGCTGTCTTCGGCAAACTCATCCGCGCCGGCGGAGGCGGTGAAGTTGCCCGCCGCTGCGGTGATCATCGCCGCGACTTCGGGCTGCATGACAAAGTTGATCCACTCATAGGCCACATCGTCGGCCTGCCCTTTGGCGGGCAGAACGAAGGTGTCAATCCAGCCCAGAGCGCCCGAGGCCGGGGCCACGAAGGTCAGGTCAGCGTTGTCGTCGTTCAGCTTCCAACCGCCGGTGTCCCATGCCATCGACGCGGTCACTTCGCCCGAGCGCAGCAGGTTCATCAGCTCATCGCCGCCGCCCCAGTAGGTTTTGACGTTCGCTTTGCATTCGATCAGCTTGGCTTCGACCTTGCCCATGATCTCGGCGTATTTGGCTTCGTCGCCATAGGCGGCAAAGGGGTCTTCGCCCATGGCGAAGGCGAAACCGATGAGCGTCGGACGTTTGAGACGGTAGGAGACCTTACCCGCCACTTCCGGCGCGCAGAGGTCGGTGTAATCCTTGACCGTCTCGCCCGCTTCGGCGGTGTTTATCACCAGACCGGAGGTGCCCCAGACATGCGGCACGCCGTAGACGTCGCCGTTTACAGTGGTGTTCGCCATGGTCGAGTCGAGCATGGAGGTGATGAAAAGCTCTTTGTTCAGCTTGGAGACATCAATCGGCTTGTAGATGCCGAATTCCATCTGCGGGCCCATGATGCGGTCTTGCGACGGCTGAGCGAGGTCAAAACCACCGCCGCCCGTCGCGCGCAGCTTGGCGATCATTTCTTCGTTGTTGGATTTCGTGACTTCGACGGTATGGCCGGTCTCTTCTTCGAATTTCGCGACCACGTCCTCAGGTGCGTAGCCGCCCCATGTCAAAAGACGCAGCGTGTCGGCTTGGGCCACGGAGGCGAGACCCGCCAGCATAGTGCCGGCCAGCAGAATGGTTCGTGTCATGGGAAATCCTCTTTCTAGTGTACTAATTGTCGGCAGAATGCGCGCGTTAGACCGTTTGGTCAATTTATACTTCAGCGCGCATCGGGCCCTTGTCGCCTGATATTGCGAAACATTTGTGACAGAGGGGGAGATTGCCGTTTGTTCTGGCATGGTTGTCTTGGAAGCAGGCTTCGCCACGATGCCTCTTAAAACTGAGCGATCATCCTCGCTCTGGTTCTGGGACGTTGAAGCGAAAGACCCTGCGCCAGCGAAGCGGTCGCTTTACGGGTCGAGACCGTGCTAAGGCTTATGGGCCAGTTCAGTCCAGCGGCAAAGATAAATCCGGTTTCGACCAGGAATGCCGGTTAAAAGCACAGAGACCGAAGACCGTCGGCCCCCATTATTGTAAGAATTAGTAAGCCATATTGCGCTGATAACGACTAAATCTTACTAATCTGACGATTATACATTACAAATATTGACATATCTCTCTTCCTTATGTAGCTCCAAGGCTCAATGCTCTTGGAGGAGCGGGCAAAAATTCGCGAGACTTCGCGGCCAGTGTCGTTCGCGGCGACGGCCTGGGGGAGAGCACTCTAGCGCCTGATCTTTCCAAAAATGCAAAACGCTACACCATGGGGAAGAAAAATGAGCGATTATAACTTGTCAGACGAAACCCGCGACAAATTGCGCAAGGTGTCGACGGCCTCCGTGGCCACGGCGCTTTACAAACGCGGGCTGCGCAATCAGTTCGTGCAGGGTGTTACCCCGGTCGAGCGTAAGGCGGTGACCATGGTCGGTCAGGCCTTTACCCTGCGCTACATTCCGGCGCGCGAAGATCGCAATCCGATCACTGTGTTCCGCAACCGCGACCACAAACAGCGCGTCGCTGTTGAGACTTGCCCTGAAGGGCATGTTTTGGTGATGGATGCGCGCAAAGATTGCCGCGCGGCGACGGCGGGCTCAATCCTTATTACCCGGTTGCAGCAACGCGGCGTCGCGGGCGTGGTTTCCGATGGCGGTGTGCGCGACGCGGCAGGCATTGGCGCGCTTGATATGCCCGCCTATTTTGCCCGTCCTTCGGCCCCAACGAACCTGACCCTGCACGAGGCGATCGACATTAACGTGCCGATTTCCTGCGGCGATGCGGCGGTCTTTCCCGGTGATGTGATGCTGGGCGATGGCGATGGCGTCATGGTCATCCCGGCTCATCTTGCCGACGAAATCGCAGCGGAATGCATTGAAATGGAAGCCTATGAGGATTTCGTCCTGGAGCAGGTCAACGATGGGGCCGGGATTATCGGTCTCTACCCGGGCACCGACGACGAGAGCATCGTGAAATTTAACGCATGGCGCGAACAGAAAGGCCGATAAACATGACATTTACCCCACATGGCGACCACCTGATTGCTGGCGAGCGCGTGAGTGCTGAGGCGAAATTCACCTCTTCTCCGGCCAGTGGCGACGCCTTTGAATATTCAGCCGGCTCGCCCGAGCTGATCGCCGAGGCCTGCGATGCCGCGCATAAAGCGTTCCGGGCCTTTGCTGCAACTTCGCGCGAAGAGCGCGCAGTGCTGCTGGAAACCATCGCCGACGAGATCGATGCGCGCGGTGAGCAAATCACCGAGATCGGCACAGCCGAAACCGGTCTGCCCGAAGCCCGGCTTCAGGGTGAGCGTGGGCGCACCACGGGCCAACTGCGGTTGTTCGCGACCCATATCCGCGATGGCGCCTACCTGGACCGTCGTCACGATACGGCGCTGCCAGACCGTCAACCGTTGCCCCGGCCTGACCTGCGCATGATGCAGCGGCCCATTGGCCCGGTGGCAGTGTTTGGCGCGTCCAACTTCCCGCTGGCCTTTTCGACCGCTGGTGGTGACACCGCCGCGGCATTGGCGGCGGGTTGTCCGGTTGTCGTCAAAGGCCACTCCGCGCACCCCGGCACCGGCGAGATCGTCGGCGACGCCATTGTTGCGGCACTGTCCAAGCTCGGCATGGACGGTGGCATCTTCAGCTTCGTGCAGGGCGGCAGCCGTGCAGTTGGCGAAGCGCTTGTGACCGATCCCCGGATCAAAGCCGTTGGCTTCACCGGCAGCCTTGGCGGCGGGCGCGCATTGTTTGACCTCTGCGCCAAACGCCCCGAGCCGATCCCGTTCTTTGGCGAGTTGGGCAGTGTAAACCCGATGTTCGTACTGCCTGAGGCCGCCGCTGCACGGGGTGCCGACCTTGGCACGGGCTGGGCTGCAAGCCTAACCATGGGCGCGGGCCAATTCTGCACCAATCCCGGCATCGCGATCGTGGTGGACGGGCCAGAAGCGGATGCATTTGTGACTGCCGCCAGCGAAGGTCTGAAAGCCGTGGCCGCCCAAACCATGCTGACCGATGGCATGGCCGATGCTTATCGCAGCGGCGCGCGCCGCGTGTCTGAGGGCGCGGGTGTGAAATCGTTGTTGACCACCGCCTGCGAAGGCCGCTCTGCCGCGCCGTATCTGTTTGAGGTTTCAGCCGAAGACTGGACGTCAAACGAAGAGCTTTCGGAAGAGGTGTTCGGCCCGTTGGGTCTGGTGATCCGGGTTAGGGACGCGGATGAGATGCAGACCGTTGCCGCCAGCTTTAAAGGTCAATTGACCGCGACCTTGCAAATGGACGAGGGCGACACCGATCTGGCGCGCGCGCTTTTGCCGGTGCTTGAGCAGATGGCCGGGCGCGTATTGGCCAATGGCTTCCCCACCGGGGTCGAAGTCGCCGACACTATGGTGCATGGCGGGCCATATCCGGCATCGACCAACTTTGGTGCAACCTCGGTCGGCACCCTGTCGATTCGCCGGTTCTTGCGCCCGGTTTGCTACCAGAACCTGCCCGAGGCGCTGTTGCCTGCCGATCTTCAGGCAGACTGACAAACGGCGCAGATACGAGCCCGCCGACCCCATGTTGGCGGGCTAATACCGTTCATTCTGACGCGCAGCTTTACAACTTTCCCAAATCGCGCCGTCTGCTGGCAAGAATTTGGCAGGAATTGTAAGTATGTGTATGTTTAATGAACAAATACTAGGCGATATAGCGCTATTAATACGCCTTATCTGTTAAATTTGTGTTGATTTGTAAATATACGCTGTTTAATGTGACCAAAGCTTCACCGTACCCGCCCCAGCAGGCGGCCACCCGGAGAGGCAATTTGCCGAAGCGGAAGGGGGAGGATCGCAACAGTCGCATCGGAGACACAGCCACCTGTGTATCCACGCGAAGAATAAGTCGGGACAGGCGCAGTTCGTGCCCACACCGCGACCAGATCCAGCCAAAGCCGTACAACAGCCAGTCTATCTGGCCCGATGGCAAATCCCACTGACGACAACGCTGACCAACGTCATGACGCCGAACCGGTAAAGCCCCGCTTTTCCGGACCAGTCGGTGCACGCAAGACGCCAGACCTTGTCTGGCACACGACATCTGTAGAGGAGGAACAGATCTATGTTTTACAAAAGCTTGAAAACCACCCTTGGTGTTGCGCTTGGCGCAGCCATCCTTGGCACATCCGTCGCGGCGCAGGACTTTCCGATGCGCGACATTCGCCTGATCGTCCCTTGGCCCGCCGGCGGCGGCGCTGACGCGATCTCGCGCAAAATCAGCAACCTTGCCGAGCAGGATCTGCCGAAATCCATCTATGTGGAAAACATCGCTGGTGCGGTTACCGCGACGGGCCTGATCCAGATGACCAATGCACGCCCCGATGGGCATACGGTCGGTGTGCTGACCTATGACAGCGTCATCACCCTGCCCCGTGGCCAAATGGTGCCGGGCTATTCGCTCGACAATATGAAGCCAATCGCGCGCATCACCTCTGAGGCTGATGCGATTGTCGTCTCCAAACATTCGGGGATTGAGAGCTACGAAGACCTAATCGCCCGTGCCAAGGAGAACCCCGGCCAAGTGCGTGTCGGCGTGGCCCCCAAAGGCTCCGGCCCCTACCTTTCGGTGATGCAGCTGGAAAAACTGCTGGATGTGGATTTCAACGTCATCACCTATGCAGGCTCATCCAGTGCCGAAGCCGAGGCGCTGCTCTCGGGCGAGCTGGATGCGGCCATCTCAAGCCTTGGTGACTTTAGCGGCATCCTAGCCTCTGGTGACGCCAAAGGTGTGGTCGAACTGACGGGCGTGCAGAATGCCACCTACACCGACGTGCCGACGCTGAAATCCAAGGGCCATGACCTGCAGACCGGCAGCTTCATTGTACTCGCAGCACCGGCCAACACGCCGGATGAGGCGGTCGAGACGCTGGAGACCACGTTCAAGACAGCCTATGACAGCGCGGAATTCCAAGACTGGCTGGCACAGATTGGCGTGACCGCCGATTGGCTGGGTTCTGGCGAAGTCAACGCTTGGATCGACGAGCTGCAAACCAAGACGTTCACGCTGATGGACGAACTGGAATTGTAAGCCACCACGCCCACCATGTCTTCGGTCCCGAGGGGCCGAAGACATGCTCCCCTGTCGGGGTCAGAGACGCAGAGTCACTGACCACAAGCCGGTTTTTCATACTTTGGGATCGAACAAGTGGCCACCTGCCGCAATCGCACCCACCGCACTGACAGCCGCCTTGCGCAGACGCCCCTATCACACCCAGTTCGGGAGACGACGATGCTTTTAAACAGGCAATTGGTATTTCTGTATGTCACTCTTGCAGTGTCTGTTGGCTATTTGGTGACGGCGCTCAGCCTGGGCGCACCGATCGCCGACAACGGGCTGACGCCGGCCTTTTTTCCGATCCTTGTAGGCTGTGCGGCGATTGTTTTTTGCAGCATCCTCATTGTGCAGGCGCTGCGGGTCCCGCCCGAGGCTGCGCCCGATACCGAGACCGCGGACGAGGCGCGCAGCTACACCCATGTTTGGGTGGTGGTGGCGATTTTCTTCTACATCGTCGCTTTCAGAACCTTAGGCTATTTCCTGTCGTCGGGCCTGTTCGTCTTTGCCCTGATCCTGCTGTTTTCAAAGTTCGAAAAGCTGGTCCTCAAGGCTGTCATATCGGCGGCGATCGTTGGGGTCGCCTTTGTCATGTTTCAACAATTGTTCGGGGTTCGCCTCCCGACACTGTGGGGTTAAGTCATGGATTTCATCATCCTCGTTTTCAGCAGCTTTTCCCTGCTGGCCGATCCGGTCAACTTTACTTATGTGATCCTTGGCTTTGTCATCGGCACGATCTTTGCCGCCGTTCCGGGGCTGACCGCGACACTGGCGATGGCGCTCTTGCTGCCCCTCACCTACACACTTAGCGTTGAGACCGCGCTGATGGCCTGTGCCAGTATCTATATGGCGGGCATGTGCGGCGGGTCTATCACCGCGACCACGATCAATATCCCCGGCGCACCATCCTCAATGATGACCGCGCTCGACGGCTATCCGATGCAGCAGCAAGGCAAAGGCGCGCTGGCGCTTGGCCACGCGGCGCTCGGCTCAATGTTCGGCGGCGCAGTCGGTGCGCTTTTGTTGATCGCACTCGCGCCTTTCGTGGCCGAACTGTCGCTTTACGTCAAAACAACGGGCAAGTTCTCTCTCTTGGCCTTTGCTTTGATCGTCGTCGTGATCGCGCAACGGGGACGCATTCCGCAAGCCGGTCTTGCGGCTTGCATCGGTCTGATGCTGGCGACGGTCGGGCTTGATGCCATGGAGCCGATCACCCGGTTTACCTATGGCTATTCCAGCCTCACGGCTGGAATCGATCTGATGCCCGTCATCATCGGCACCTTCGCCATTGCCGAAGTGCTGACCCAAGCAAGCGCGCGCACGGATATCACTGCCGCCGCCGCAGCCGCCGGTAAGGTCAAGATCCGTCGCCGTGACTTCCTGCCGCCATGGTCGGACATCCGCAAAATCGGTTTCGGCTGCTACTTTAAATCTTGCTTGATTGGCTATTTCGTCGGCACGTTGCCGGGTGCGGGTGGCTCGATGGGATCGTTCCTCGCCTATACCGAAACCGTGCGCACCTCGACGGAGCCTGAGACCTTTGGCAAGGGAAACCCCAAGGGCATCGCCGCCTCTGAAAGCGCCAACAATGCGGTCTGTGGCGGCGCCATGGTGCCGATGCTGACCTTTGGTATTCCCGGCGATCCGATCACCGCGATTATGCTGGGCGTGCTGGTGATTAACGGCATTCAACCCGGACCGCAGTTGATGACCGATCAAGCGGGGCTTATTGCGCCGATGCTGGCCGCCTTGTTGTTCAGCGCGGTGGTACTGATCCCCCTAACGCTGTGGCTGATTGGGCCATACTTCATCAAGATCGTCTCAGTCCGTAAAGATGTGCTTTATGCGGTGATCGCGCTTTTGGCGGTCGTGGGCAGCTATGTCGCCACCTACTCGACCTTCCAGATGTTCATGGCGCTGGCGATGGGGGTTCTGGCCTTCTATCTGCGCCGTAACGGCTTTCCGGTCATCACCATGCTGCTGGGGTATATCCTTGGGCCAAATCTGGAAGAGTTCCTGCGCCGCTCGCTGGCGCTGTCGAACGGTGATCCGACGACCTTTTTCACCAATCCCGACAGCCTGTTCTTTGTCGCGCTGACGCTGGTGTTCGTCTACTTCTTGGTCATCCGCACGCCGGCAAAGAAGCCAGCTGTCGTCAATAGCAAGTCGTAACCAATGCGGGGACCGCCTCTTTCTGAAGGGGCGGTCCCTTAGATTGCTGTCCCGCGTGTGCCGCCCCCCTGTATTTTAATCAAATGCGGTTTATAAGGGTCACTCCGAACGCCGGGCCACAAGCAAGGAGATCACTTTGTCAGAGACACGTCGCCCCTCACTGGCAGATCAAGTGTACGATCAGCTCCTGACAAAGATCCTCGAAGAGGAATATCCAGTACACAGCCGACTACCGACCGAAGAAATGCTGGCCGAAAGCTTTGGCGTGTCGCGACCCGTTGTGCGCGGGGCGCTGTCGCGACTTAGAGACGATGGCATCGTCCAATCACGGCGGGGGTCGGGCAGCTACGTTCTGCGCCGTCCCGACCGCGAATTGATTAGCTTCGTGCCTCTGGAATCGGTTTCAGATGTTCAACGCTGCTATGAGTTTCGCATTGATGTCGAAGGTGCCGCCGCCGCTTGGGCGGCACGGCGCCGCGATGATGAGGATCTGGCCGCGATGGATGCGGCCTATCTTTTGATGGAACAGACCTATCAACAAAACGCTCTTGGGGTTGATGCGGATCAAAGCTTGCATTTGGCAATTGCCCGTGGCGCCAAGAACCCGTTTTTCTCGTCTGTGCTGGAGTCTCTGAGCGAGCAAATTGCCTATGGCGTTAGGCTGTCGCGTTCACTCACCCTTCTGGACGCCCCCGTCCGGCAAGAGCTGGTTTTGGCAGAGCATCGCGCGGTACTCGAGGCGATCCGCCTAAAGCAACCCGACGTGGCACAAGCCACAATGCGCCACCACATCACCGCCGCAAAGGACCGGATGTTTGTGGATGCACAAGAGGACTAGCGTAGTAGCGCGCCGCTCGATGAGGCAAGAAGCGGTATGGGGTATCTAGTCAGAAAATGCCGGAACGGTCGTGCGCGCGGTTTGCCCCTTTTGGAAACAGAGTTGAGTTGCGCAAGACGCTGAACTATCCCCTACACGTTGGCTTCCGAGGCGTCGATCGACAAAACACTCCGGTCCCAAAGGTGCTGACATCAGACACCTTGTCGCTTCGTATAGGTATCGAGCTTTGTTGCCTTCCCACTGCTCAATAAGTAACAACTGTCAGGGTGCATGCAAATCGCAACCACTTCGCCCTCCTCTGGGCCCCGTGACGCCGAAGTTAGCATAGCCTCATGCACTTCATTCTTCTCTCGCCCCAGAACTTCCGAGTTCTCAGCAACGAGGCGCTTTAAATGAGAACCGCATTTGTTACCGGGTCGTCCGGGTTCATAGGGTATTTTGTCTCTCTGGCCTTTCTTAGATTGGGTTGGCGTGTCGTCGGTATCGACAGCCTTTCGAATTATTATGACCCCAATCTAAAACTGGAGCGTCAATCTCAGCTCTGCGCATACGGTGAGTTCAGCATCGTGAACGAAAAGCTCGAAACGCCGCAAGCGCTGATGTCTCTCTTCAAAGAGCACCGTCCGGAGATGGTGATCCATCTGGCGGCGCAGGCAGGCGTGCGGCACTCCATCGACGTGCCGCGTGCCTATGTAGATGCCAATATCATCGGTACCTTCGAACTGCTTGAAGCCGCACGAGCATTCCCGCCCGCTCATATGCTACTGGCCTCAAGTTCTTCCATTTTTGGTGCAAACAGCCAGATGCCATACAAGGAGGCGGACAAGGTAGATACCCAGATGTCCTTCTATGCCGCGACCAAGAAGGCGACCGAGAGCATGGCGCATTCCTACGCGCATCTTTACAATCTGCCGACAACTATGTTCCGTTTCTTTACCGTGTACGGGCCATGGGGGCGCCCCGATATGGCATACTTCAAGTTCACCAAAGCCATCCTAAACAGGGAGCCGATAAACGTTTACAATCATGGCAAGATGAAGCGCGACTTCACCTATATCGATGATCTTGTCCACGCTATTATCGCCCTAGTTGATGCCATTCCCGACCCTGCCAATCCGGTAGCCAACGACAGCATTTCACCTGTCGCCCCGTTTCGGGTCGTCAATATTGGCAATGCGTCCCCAGTGACGCTGATGGATTTCATCGCGGCGATTGAGACCGCTTGCGGGCAGGAGGCAATCAAAACATTTCTCCCGATCCAACCCGGCGATGTGCCCGCGACATGGGCCGATACCACTTTGCTACAGACCCTCATCGGCAAGCAGCATTCGACACCGGTCAGTGAAGGGCTGCAGCATTTTGTCGATTGGTACCGCGCGTTTTACAACGTTTGAGCGGAGCAAAGGCGAGCGCTGAGGCGCTTCAATGAATTTTGATGTTGAGCAACACGCATTCCGAATAGAGCATGTCGATCTCGCTTGGGTCCAAAAGCCCCTGCTGGCAATATCTGGGCGTCGCGAACGCCCTGACCTCGTCGCAGACAATACCCTCGCGCGCAAAACGGCGATCCAAGGACAAAATTGCAGCCTCTGAAGGCAGGACCGAGCGGGCGATCTGTTTCGCGTGCCGGGCAAAAAGCGGCTGATCCGCAAGATACATGATTTCATGGGTCACATAGTCGTCATGCTTTTTCTGCGGGTAGATCACCATCGTACAAAGCCCCTCAGGGGTCTCCACCGCCAAATGCCGCAGCCGCAGCCCTTGATGGTCAGCAATGATCCGGCGGTCCTTTGCGGGCAGACGGTCGCCTAAGGATAGCGGGTCTTCATGCACTTGAAAGCCTGCCCCTTGCGAGGGAAGCCAGACCAGACGTTCCCGATCCAACTCCTTCAGCCCCGCCTTTTCCAAGACATTGACTGCCGCTTTTGCACTGGAGAAATTTGTCACCGTCACATCCGGGTCCTGGGTCGCCAAAGCGATCATCTTTTTGCCGATCCCCTGCCCCCGGTAATCCTTGAGAACATACCATGAGGTCATATCAGCCGTGGTTCTTAGCCCCCGGGAGGTTTGGCGCTCCGCATAGACCAATCCCAAAACACCGATCAGCTTTCCGGCATCACGCACCGTAATGGCATAGCGCCCCTCCGGGCCGCACCATCTGCCGGCCAGCAAGCCGCGCCAGCTTTCGATGCCCCATTTTGCGCGAACAAAGACCGCGTTCATGAACTGGGCAACTTCCTCGCGTTCAGCGGGGGATGCATAGGCAATGTCTAACATGTCGGGCTCATCTTATGTGGCGGTCCAAGGATATCCACCGGGTCGCGGCATCCCGTGTCAGTCGCTGCATCAAGGCTTCGGTGAATTCCCACGTGTCCGCATCGGTTTGCAGGTGATGGCTCACAAACCCCGTCGGCTCGTCTTTGTATGTGGTTTCCATGCGGCGCTTTCGCAAATGGCGGACGCATTGCTCCAATGTCTTTTCGACACCTGCAAACTTGGCCCCCTCTTTCCATCGGATCGGGTCGATGTGGCCGTTGAAATGTTGCAACCCCGCGACCGGCTCGGGATGGGGGCGCGCGTCGAACCCCGAAACGGCGGCATAGCCCCATTGAGGCAAAAGGGGGAGGACCTGTTCGCCGATCCGGTTCCACGGCGGGACAAAGACCGGCAGCAGGTTTGGCAATTGCGCTTGCTGCATACGCCGCCAGCCCTCGCGCAGGTCCGTTTCGATCAAGGCCATATCGCGCAGCCTGCCAACCTCGGAGGCGCGGGTGCCTTTAGGTTCGTGGTTCTTATGCGCATAGCCATGCTGCAAGCAATAGACCTGCGGGGAGGCGCGCAGGCGATCCGCAAGGTCGGGAGCAATCGCAACGGGGATGACCGCGAGGTGCAAGGGCGCGGCAATGCGCTCGGACAGAGCAATCAACCTCTCCAAGTCGGCCGTGCAGGCCTCGGTGTCATCGTCGCGCCACCAGAATGTCGGTGTTTCCCCCTGCGCGGCCCAAGTTTCGAGTTCTCCGTCTAAGTCCGCCCAAGTCGCCAAGAGGTGCCCCTTTCAGGTGCTGTCTGCAGATCAATTGAACCATCCAAGCGGCTCAATGTACACTCACTTTTCCCCGCAGACCCTTTCGGCGCCCGTCTAGGTCAAATATGGGGCCAACAGCCTCGTGAGACTGGACGCCCCCCCGCAAATCGGCTTCACTCCTTTTGCGAACCGCGCTCTTGCGGACCTAGAATGGGACTGCGATGGCACCTTTATTGGAAGTTGACGGATTGACGATCGGCTTTGGCAAGGCCGACCCGGTCGTGCGCAACGTCAGCTTTTCGCTCGACGCCGGGGAAACGCTGGCCTTGGTCGGAGAAAGCGGCTCGGGCAAGACCCTGACCTGCCGCAGCGTGCTGCGGATCCTGCCCGATGCCGCAGACATCCGCAGCGGCCGGATCGTCTTTGCAGGCGATGACGCGCCGGTCGATATGCTGGCACTGGCAGAGCCCGCGATGCGCCAGATCAGGGGCAACCGCATCTCAATGATCTTTCAAGAGCCGATGCGCTCGCTCTCGCCGCTGCACCGTTTGGGCAACCAAGTGGCCGAAGTGCTGCGTTTGCATCGCTCCATGGGCCGCGCGGAGGCCAAGCGCGCCGTCCTCGCCAAGTTCGAACGCGTCGGCTTTGCCGATCCGGAGCGGGTCTGGCGAAGCTATCCCTTTGAAATGTCCGGCGGCATGCGCCAGCGCGTGATGATCGCCATGGCGATGGTGGCCAAACCCGACTTGCTGATCGCCGACGAGCCTACGACGGCGCTTGATGTGACAACACAGGCGCAGGTGCTGGGTCTGATCAAGACCTTGCAATCAGAAACCGGCATGGGGGTGGTTTTGGTCACCCATGACCTTGGCGTGGTCGCCAATATGGCCCAACGGGTCGTGGTCATGAACGGCGGCCGGGTCATGGAAAGCGGCAGCGCAGCCGAGGTCCTGGGCAGCCCGCAACATGGCTACACCCGCAAGCTTTTTGCCGCCGCTACCATGATCCCCGAAGTCGCGGCCCCGGCCCGTGCGCTGCCCCATGAAGACCTGATCCTCGATCTGCGAGAGGTGAACAAAACCTATGCCATGCGCAGCGGTGGATGGCGCAAACCGATTGCAATCACCGCCTGCAAGGATGTCAATCTGCAGGTGGTCCGGGGCAAGACGCTGGCGGTGGTCGGGGAAAGCGGCTCGGGCAAGACGACCTGCGCACGCATGGCGCTTGGCGCCGAGCTTCCCGATCCCGGCGGCGAGGTTCTGTTCTACCCCGAACCGGGCGCCCCGCCCCTGCCGGTACACGATATGTCCAAGGCGCAACGCACCGCCTTTCAGCGCCTAGCACAGATGGTGTTCCAAGACCCTTATTCCTCGCTGTCGCCGAGGATGCGCATTAGGGCTGCGCTGACAGAACCGCTGGACATTCACGGCATCGGTACACGCAGTGACCGGCGCGACAAGGCGGCCCGGATGCTGGAATTGGTGGGCCTCAACCCCGATATGATGACCCGCTATCCGCATGCGTTCTCAGGCGGACAACGCCAACGTCTCTCGATTGCCCGCGCCTTGACGCTGGACCCCAGACTATTGATTTGTGACGAGCCGACCTCAGCTTTGGATGTCTCCGTGCAGGAGCAAATTCTGAGCTTGCTGGAGGAGATCCGTGAACGCGCCGCGCTGAGCTATCTGTTCATCAGCCATGATCTGGCCGTCGTGGCCCGCATCGCGGACGAGGTCGTGGTGATGCGCGCAGGCGTGATTGTGGAACAGGCCCCGCCCGAGACGCTGTTTTATGACCCGCGCCATCCCTATACCAAAGCATTGATCGCAGCACAGCCCGAACCGGACATGGCGCGACCGATTGACCTCGATTTGGTCGCCAAAGGGGCCGGGGCGCCCTCGACCTGGCCCGAGATGTTCCGCATTGATGGGGCTAGCGTGCCGGGCCTGCAAGACATCGGCGCCGGCCATAAGGTCCGCTGTCATGTCTAGGCTTCTCGCCTTGTTGGTCTGTCTGGCCGCACCGGCATGGGCCATGCCGCCCTTGCAAGAAACGGTCTTTTGGGCGGCCGAAGTGAAAGACGGCAATTTGCCTCCGATCGCCGAACGCCTGCCCGAGCAGCCCCTGATTGTGGATCTGGAAGCCAAGGGGCGCAGTTTTGGCACCCAAGGCGGCACCCTGCGGACCTTTGGCACGCGGTCTAAAGATGTGCGTCTAATGTCGGCCTATGGCTATGCCCGGCTTGTGGGCTATGCAGCTGATTATACGCTCGCCCCGGATATCCTGCGCGACGTCGAAGTGACCGAAAACCGCAGGTTCACGCTGCATCTGCGCCCCGGTCACCGATGGTCGGACGGCGCCGCCTTTACCTCCGAAGATTTCCGCTATTGGTGGGAGAACGTGGCGCAGGACCCCGACATCACGCCCTCTGGTCCGCCGGACTTTATGTATGTCGATGGTGTCTTGGGGACAGTCACCTTCCCCGATGTTCATACAGTGGTTTTTGAATGGGCGAACGCAAACCCCAATTTCCTGCCGCAGCTGGCCCAAGCTAGCCCGCCCTTCATCTACCGCCCCGCGCATTACCTGAGGCAGTTCCACCAGAGATTCACCGGCCCCGAGGCGCTGCATGACGCCATCACCAAAGCGCGCGTCAAAAGCTGGGCGGCGCTGCACAACAAGCGCGACAATATGGGCAAATTCGACAACCCCAAGCAACCGACCTTGCAGCCTTGGATCAATGCCACGGCTTCGGGCAGGTCCCGGCAGTTGTTTGTGCGCAATCCATATTACCACCGCATTGACGCGCGCGGGGTGCAGCTGCCCTATATTGATGTGGTCGAAATGACGATCGCCACAGGCGGTCTGATCGCCGCAAAGGCCAATGCGGGTGAAACGGATTTGCAGGCGCGTGGCCTCGATTTCCCCGATATCTCGATCCTTAAAAAGGGTGAGGCGGATGGCGGCAACTACCGCACGTTGCTGTGGGAGAACGGGGCGGCAAGCCAAATCGCGATTTTTCCCAACCTCAACTTCGCCGACCCGGTCTGGCAGGAGGTGATGCGCGATGTGAGGTTTCGCCGCGCCCTCAGCCACGGCATTGACCGGCATATGATCAACCGCGCGCTTTATTTCGGACTGGCTAAAGAAGCCGGTATGACGGCGCTGTCGACTAGCCCTCTGCACGATCCCCAAAATGCCTCTGCCTACGCCGAATATGCGCCCGCCAAGGCAAACGCTTTACTCGATGAAATGGGCCTGACCCAACGCAGCCAAGCTGGCATCCGCAAGCTGCCCGATGGCCGTCCAATGGAATTTGTCATTGAGACCGCAGGCGAGCGACAAGAGGTAGAAAATGCCCTGGCGATCGTCACCGACACTTGGCGGGAATTGGGGATCAAACTGGTGATGCGGCCCTTGGACCGCAATATCCTGCGCAACCGGGCCTATGCCGGCCTCAGCATGGCCTCGGTCTGGTTCGGCTGGGACAATGGCTTGCCCACCGCCGAAACCTCTCCGATGTATCTTGCGCCCACCCATCAAGAGTTTTTCGCTTGGCCGATGTGGGGGCAATATTACCAATCCAAGGGCGAATTGGGCGAGAGACCGCAGGGCACAGCGCCGAACCATCTGCTGGCCTTAGCTGACCGCTGGAACCGCGCGACCGACACGGCCACAAGGTCCGCTATATGGCGCGAGATGCTCCAGATTCACGCCGAGCAAGTCTATGCCATTGGCGTTCTTTCGGAAGCACCCCAGCCCGTGGTTGTCTCAAAATTGCTGCGCAATGTCCCCGAACAGGGGGTCTGGGCCTATGATCCGGGCGCCCATTTTGGGGTTCACCGGATCGACGAATTCTATTTCGAGGAACCATTCCAGCAGGTTGTCCAATGATGTTCCTCCGCTACGCACTCTACCGCTTTGCCACGATGTTGCTGACCCTATTGGTGGTCTCGGTCCTGATCTTTGTGATCATCAACCTGCCGCCGGGCGACTTCCTGTCCAACCAGATCGCCGAATTGCGCGCCACCGGTCAGGCCGAAGGCGTTGCCAAGGCGGAATTCCTGCGCAGCGAATATGCGCTCGATCGCCCGCTTTGGGAGCAATACCTGATCTGGGTGGGCTTTGCTCCCGGCCCGCAGGGATTTTCCGGTCTGATTCAAGGCGATTTTGGCTGGTCTTTTGAATTTGATCGCCCCGTCGGCGAGATCGTCGGGGATGCGCTGTGGCTGACGGTCTTGATCAATCTGGCCGCTGTGCTCTTTGTCTATGCGGTGGCTTTGCCCTTGGGTGTCTTTGCTGCCGCCAAGGCCGAGACTTGGGCCGATTACACGGCAGGGTTTGTTGGCTATCTGGGCCTTGCGACACCGAACTTCCTCTTGGCGCTGATCTTGTTTTATTACGGTCATAAATACCTCGACCTGCCGATTGGCGGCCTGATGGACCCGGCATTTGAGGGCGCTCCGATGTCTTGGCCCAAGGTCAAATCCATCCTGTTGCATATGATCGTTCCCACCTTTGTCATCGGCACCTCAGGTGCGGCGGCGATGATGCAAAGGCTGCGCGCGAATATGCTGGATGAACTGAGCAAACCCTATGTCGAGACCGCCAAGGCCAAGGGCATGGGCCCAGCGCGTCTGCTGGCCAAATACCCGCTGCGGATGGCCTTCAACCCCTTCGTGGCGGATATCGGCAACCTGCTGCCGGCGATGGTCTCGGGGTCGGTGCTGGTCTCGGTTGTGCTGGGCCTGCAGACGATCGGACCGTTCCTGCTGACTGCACTCAAGTCGCAAGACCAGTTTCTGGCCGGTTTTGTGCTGATGTTTGTGGCCTTACTGACGCTGATCGGCACGATGGTTTCTGACATGCTGCTGGTTCTGCTTGATCCGCGCATTCGCTATGGGGGGCGCGCCAAATGAGTACCCAGCCTTCCAATCGTTTTGTCGACACGACACCTTGGGTCGATAGCCCAGACATCTCGGCGCCGGAGCGGTCAGATATGGACGCGCCCGCATGGCGTCTGATGTGGCGCAGTTTTCGCCGTCACAAACTGGCGCTGATCTCCGGCATCTTCTTGCTCTGTGCCTACCTGATCCTGCCCATTGCCGGATTTATCGCGCCCTATACGCCCAACGAACGCAGCGCTGATTATCTCTACGCGCCCCCGCAGAGCGTCAACCTTTGGCACGAGGGGTCTTTCATTGGCCCCTATATCTATCCGATCACCGCTGAGGCCGATCTGGAGAATTACCGCTGGAGATATACCACCGATGAGACCCAGCCCCTGCCCCTGCGGTTTTTCTGCGAGGGCCAAAGCTACAAGCTTTTTGGCCTGATCCCCTCGGACACCCATCTAGTCTGCGCGCCCGAGGGCGCAAGCCTGTTTCTGTGGGGCTCTGACCGGCTGGGCCGCGATGTGTTCAGCAGGATATTATACGGCGCCCAACTGTCGCTCACCGTGGGGCTGATTGGCATTTCCGTGTCCTTCGCACTTGGGATAAGCTTTGGGGCAATGGCGGGTTATTTTGGCGGCAAGACCGATTGGATCATCAACCGCGCCATCGAGATCTTGCGCAGCCTGCCCGAATTGCCGCTCTGGCTTGCGCTCTCGGCGGCGGTGCCGTCCAGTTGGGGACCGGTGGCGGTGTTTTTCATTATCTCGATCATTCTTGGAGTTCTCGACTGGCCCGGACTGGCGCGGTCGGTGCGCGCCAAATTCCTGTCCCTGCGCGAAGAGGAATACGTCAAAGCTGCCGAGATGATGGGTGCCAAGCCGGGTCGAGTCATTCGCCGCCATTTGCTGCCCAACTTCATGTCGCATCTGATTGCCAGTGCGACCCTGTCGATCCCCGCCATGATCTTGGGTGAAACGGCGCTGAGTTACCTTGGCCTCGGCCTGCGTGCGCCGGCCGTCAGCTGGGGCGTAATGCTGAATGATGCCCAAAACCTCGCTAGTATCGAGATCTACTGGTGGACGGCCATTCCGATGCTGCCGATCATCGTGGTGGTCCTGGCGTTCAACTTTCTCGGCGATGGGCTCCGTGCCTCTTTGGACCCTTACAAGAACTGATCCGGCAGCGCTGCGCAGGGCGCAAAAGAGGGTCGCCTGCGGTCTTAAAGCGCCGCTCAGCGGTCGTCCCCGCTGCTTTCGCCCGCATCGTCTTCGTCCAAAATGTCCTCGTCGAGCGAAGCATGGGCAGCCGCCGCAATTTTGTGCTTTTGCGCCTCGGTCAAATCCTCCGCCTTGGCATCGGCCAAACGTACCGTCACCTCCCGGTGCGCAAACTTGATGCCTTCGCGCTCAAACAAATCGCGGATTTCTTGATAAACCTTCTTGCGTACCAGCCATTGGTCCCCCGGTTTGGTCATGAATTTGACCCGGATGATCATGGCGCTGTCTTGCATTTCGATGACGCCCTGAGATTTCAACGGCAGGATGAAGGCCTCTCCGATTTCAGGATCAGTCAGAAGCTCCTGCCCTAGTTTCTTGATCAGCTTGCGCACCTGCTCCACATCCGTGTCATAGGTCACCCGCAACGGCAGTTTCATCATCACCCAGTCGCGCGAGTAATTGGTGATCACCTGCAATTCGCCAAACGGAATGGTGTGCAGCGCCCCCAGATGATGACGCAGTTGAAAAGACCGCACCGAGATTTTCTCGACCGTCCCTTTGACGTCGCCGACATCCAGATACTCGCCTTTGCGAAAAGCATCATCAAATAGGAAAAACGCCCCTGCAAAGACGTCGCGCACCAGCGCCTGACTGCCAAAACCGATGGCGATGCCAATGATCCCAGCACCGGCAAACAGGGGGCCGACATTGACGCCAATCTCCATCAGCACAATCAGCAGGATCGTGATGATCACAAGGATCAGGGTGAAATTGCGGAACAAGGGCAACAGGGTCGCCAAACGGCTGGCGCCCGAGCCGCCGCCCTCGTCGCCCGGTTGGATCTCAGCCTCTTCGGGTGTTTCTTCCTTGATCTTGCTGTCGATCCAGATCCGGAAGGCATGATAAATCACATAGCCGATAAAGATGACGACCAGGATGTCCAGAAGCTGGGTGGCAAAGTTCTCCACCATCTCGGCGCCGTCATTGTCCCAGATATAGAAAAACGCATAGGTGCCCGCGACAAAGGACAAGATGCCTGCCACCCGGCGGGCCAGTTCTTCAAACGTCGTCAGGGACGGCTGCAGCGCCAGCGCCTCCGCCTTCAGATCGTCTTGGGCGGGTCTTGAGGGCTCAGTCTCTGGAGCCAAAGCATCCGGCGCGCTTTGGTCCACTGCGGCCTCGCGCGGCGGGGCGCTTTTCGTGTCGCGTTCGGCATTCAGGCGCGCGAACGCGCGAGAGCGGGCAAAGCTGCGCTCGATTGCAAAGTTGATCAGCCCGTAAACCACGATGATTGTGATCAAAATCCCGTAAGCGCCTGCGATCAGCGGGATCGAACTGGGGTTGCCCAAGACAAGATCAACGGTCAGTTCAAACCACGCGAAGATGACATAGAAAAATACAAACGGCGCCCAGGCCCGCGACAGCAGGCGGACGATGGTCGAAGTTTCCTCAGGTGGCTTGCCGTTGCGCAGCGCGCCGCTGATGGCGCGGCCATTGACCACCACCAAAAGCATGTTCAAAATCACCAGCACGGCGGACAAGACCGAGGCAAAAAACGCATAGGCTTCGTAGTTCAGTCCAAGCTCCGCGATCCAGAAGCTGAACAACAGCGCGCAGATGTCGAAGGACCCCATTAGCCAGAGCCAGAGGTGCAACCTCTTGGCGTCGCGGTCGTTCAGCGCGGGAATACGGTACTGGGAGAGGAAGGGCGATAAGATCATGCGCCACAGGCCCGCCACAAAGCGGCAGGTGAAATAGCCGATGTTAATCAGGGTTACGGTGTATTGCATTGCCGTGTCGGTGAGCGGGCCAAAAATTGCCGCGCCCAGCAGATAGGCCACCGCCATGGACACAAGCACGCCGCCCAGCCCGACCACAAAGCGCAGCACGAGAAAGGGGATTTTATCGCGGTAGCCCTGCGGGTCCTCGTTAACCCGCCGCGTGACCAGCCCCCGCATCAGGCGTTTTCCATAGATCTGGCGCTCCACAAGGACGCCGACGCCAAACATCAGTAGACTGAGCAATAGGGCTTCGGTAAAGGCCCAGAGCGTACCGTCGGGACTGGCGGCGCGCAGAATGTAGAGCACTTCGTTAAAGGCGACCGGGAGGGTCAGCACCCGCTGCACAAGCGCGTCGCGAAATTTGGCCGCGTTGTCCTGCATGCGCATCAGTGAAGACGGGCTGTCGGCCTCGGCCAAGGCGGGTTCAGTCCCGGGCGCGTCGCTCAAGAGTTGACCGGTGCCGTCGATCACCACCACGCCAACACCGGTCTCAGCCGCGCGGCGCATCAGCTGGTCGATCTCAGAGGCCGGCGCGCCGTCTGCCGCTTCGCTGTCAAAGAACATCGAGCTGACGCCCTGCGCCTGCCCTGCAATCGGCAGCAGTAAGATTAGCGCTAAACACAACAGGCCGGCATTGAAAATGGTGCGCATGTTATTCCTAACCAGATCCACCCAGACCACTATCAGGCTATGCCAGAGCGACCGACCTTGCAATTCTGCAGGTGCCAATCTATCCGTTATTGCGCGCGGCGACCCGCTTTTTGCCTCTGCATACTGGGCTGCGCGGACTGACACGACCCCAAGGATATACCGTTGCCCAGCCCCGCTCCTGATACCCGCATCGCAGTTTTGGGCCTTGGATACGTCGGCCTGCCCCTCGCGCTGGCGCTCGCCAGAAACCAGTTTGACGTCGTTGGGCTCGATTCCAGCGCTGCAACAGTGCAGGCCCTGCGCGGGGGACGTGATCCCAACGGCGAAGTGTCTGACGCTGCCGTGGCCGGAAGCACCGCAACCTATACCGATAATGCCGCCGATCTGGAGGGATGCAGCGTTTTCATCATTGCCGTCCCAACCCCGATCACCGACGCTAAAGCCCCCGACCTGAACCCGATCCTGAACGCCTGCGCCACCATTGCCCCGCATCTGACCGACGGGGCGATGGTGATCTTGGAAAGCACTGTCTATCCCGGTGTGACCGAAGAGGTCTGCGGCCCGGCGCTGGCGGCGGGCAGCGGTCTGGACGCGAGGCGCCAGATCAAGCTCGCCTATAGCCCCGAGCGGGTGAACCCCGGCGATGCAGAACATTCGATGGAGAATGTCGTCAAGATCATTGCCGCGCAAGACGCCGACACTCTGGCCCGGGTCGAGGCGATTTACGCCCCCGTGGTCAAAGCCGGGTTGCACCGCGCCTCATCGATCGCAACGGCAGAAGCGGCCAAGGTGATCGAGAACACGCAACGCGATTTGAACATCGCGCTGGTCAATGAATTTTCGCTGATCTTTTCGCGACTTGGCCTGGATACCCTGGAAGTCCTTGAGGCGGCAGGCACCAAGTGGAACTTCCTACCATTCCGTCCCGGTCTTGTTGGCGGACATTGCATCGGGGTCGATCCCTATTACCTCACCTACCGGGCCGAGCAGATGGGTTATCACCCGCAGGTCATCCTTGCAGGAAGGCGCATCAACGACCAGATGGGCGTACATGTGGCGCAGACGCTGGTAAAGGCGATGCTGGGTCGCGATATTGGCGTGCGCGGCGCCCGGGTTTTGATCATGGGCTACACCTTCAAGGAAAACTGCGCCGACACCCGCAACACAAAGGTCGCCGATATCGCGTCAGAGCTTGCTGCCTATTCTGTCAGCGTTGATGTGCATGATCCGTGGGTCGGGGTAGAGAAACTGCAATCAGAGCACCGCGTGAACGGGATAGAGGCCCCAGAAGCTGGCGTTTATGACGCCGTGATCGTGGCAGTGGGGCACGCAGAATTTGTCGAATTGGGCAGCGACGCCCTGCGAAAATTGGGCAAACCCAGCGCGGTATTGTTTGACATCAAGGGTATTTTCGGAAAGTCCGGTAGTGACTTGCGGCTTTGAAGGCGGTTGAGATGGATAAACGCGCGGACCAAAAAGCTGCCCAACATCACCGTGAAGACTTGCCGCCGCGCCGGATCATGTTCTACAGCCACGACACTTTTGGGCTGGGCCATCTGCGCCGCTCTCGCACCTTGGCGACCGCGCTGACGCAAAGTGATCCCCGCGCCTCGGCAATCATTCTGACGGGTTCTCCGGTGGCCGGGCGTTTCACCTTTCCCGAACGTGTCGATCACATCCGTCTGCCGGGGGTGACCAAACTGCCCGATGGCAGCTATATCAGCCAGTCCCTCGGCACCGGCATCGACGACACGACCTCATTGCGCGCAGGTCTGATACAGGCGGCGATTGAACGCTACGAGCCTGACCTACTGGTGGTGGACAAGGAACCAACAGGGTTTCGCGGCGAATTGCTGCCTTCACTTGAGGGGCTGCGCCAGCGGGGACAGACCCGCTGCGTTCTAGGGCTGCGCGATGTGTTGGACGAACCGACCGCCTTGGCCGCCGAATGGGCGCGTAAAGGCGCTGTGCGTGCGGCCGAGGAGCTTTATGACGAGATCTGGGTTTACGGCATGCGCGAGATGTATGACCCAACCGAAGGCTTGCCGCTGTCGAAAGAAACCCGGGCGCGGATGCATTGGACCGGCTATCTTCGACGCGAGATCGCGAATGAGGCAGAGATCCCCGCGACGCCCTATGTGCTGATCACTCCCGGGGGCGGCGGCGATGGGGCCGCGATGGTCTCGCTTGTCTTGTCGGCTTACGAGCAAGACCCGACCCTGAAACCAAACGCCGTGCTGGTCTATGGGCCCTTCCTGTCGGGCGATCTGCGCGAAGGCTTTGAGGCGCGGGTCGCCAAACTGGGCGGGCGGGTCACGGCAATCGGCTTTGACAGGCATATCGAAAACCTCTTTGTCGGCGCCGAGGGCGTGATCAGCATGGGCGGCTACAACACCTTTTGCGAGGTGCTTTCCTTTGACAAACGCGCCGTGATCGTGCCGCGCACCACCCCACGTCTCGAACAATGGCTGCGCGCCAGCCGGGCTGAGGAGATGGGTCTGGTGCGGATGCTGGACGAGACCCGTGACGGCATGACCCCGCAGACCATGATTGATGCGATCCGCAATCTGCCGCAGCAGGGCAAACCCTCTGAGGCCGGGGCCAATGATGTGCTCGGCGGGCTTGAGACGGTGATCGCGCGGGCCGATGCGCTGATGAGCAAAAGAGAGCCACGATGACCCAGCCCCGCCTTGCCGTCGTCGTCAAAGGATGGCCCCGCCTTTCAGAAACCTTCATCGCGCAAGAACTTGTGGCGCTGGAGGAAGCGGGCCTTGAACTGGACATCTGGTCGCTGCGCCACCCCACAGATGTAAAGACACATCCGCTCCATGCCCGCTTGCAGGCGCCAGTGCGCTATCTGCCGGAATACCTCCGAGACGAGCCGCGCCGGGTGGCAGAGGCCATCGGCGCCGCGGTCGCCCTGCCCGGTTTTGATGCTGCCGCCGAGGCCTATGCTCGGGACGTCGCCCGCGATGACACGCCAAACCGGCGGCGACGCTGGGGGCAGGCCTGCGTCATGGCACATGAGATGGGCCATGATGTCGCTGGTCTCTATGCGCATTTCCTGCACACGCCCGCATCGGTGGCGCGCTATGTGTCGATCCTGCGTGGCTTGCCGTGGTCTTTTTCGGCTCACGCAAAGGACATCTGGACCTCTCCTGAATGGGAGTTGCGCGAGAAGCTGTCGCCGGATCACTATGGCGCGACATTCGGCGCGACTTGTACTGGTTTCGGAGCAGAGCATCTGCAAGGGTTGGCCGACAATCCGAGCCGCGTCAGCCTTGTGTATCACGGGTTGGACCTTGCCCGTTTTCCTGCCCCGCCAGATCGCGCTATGCGCACGGATGGCAGCCCAATCAGGTTGATGTCGGTCGGTCGACTGGTGGAAAAGAAGGGCTTTGACAACCTGATCGATGCGCTTGCGCTGCTGCCGGGCACCCTTGATTGGCATTGGACCCATATCGGCGGTGGCACTCTGGATGTGCAGATGCGCGACCGCGCCGCCGACCGGGGTGTCGCAGACTGTATCACGTGGCGGGGCGCGTGTGACCAACTTGAGGTGATTGAAGCGATGCGTGCCCATGACCTGTTCGTTCTTCCGTCTCGGGTGGCCGAAGATGGCGACCGGGATGGTCTGCCGAATGTCTTGATGGAAGCCGCAAGCCAGAAACTCCCTATTCTGAGCACGCCGGTTTCCGCCATCCCAGAGTTCATTGAGGATGGCACCCACGGGTTGCTGCGCAGCGACGACCCGATCGTGCTGGCACAGACCATCGCCGCCTTTGCTGCCGACCCTTCCACCGGGCCCCGTCTGGCCGAGGCCGCGCATCGGCGCTTGATCCGAGACTTCACCATGGCGCCCGGCATCGCACAGCTTGATCACCGTCTGCGGGCCATGCTAGGCCAAGCGACCGAATGACCCTGGCCTTTTATGCGCCGATGAAGCCACCGGACCATCCGGTGCCGTCTGGTGATCGCACAATGGCGCGCGCGCTGATCCGGGCGCTAGAAAGCGCGGGGCATACCGTCATCCTTGCCAGCCGCTTGCGCAGCCGCGACGGCAAAGGCGATGCGGCGCGACAACAGCAGATCATGGCAGAGGCGGATGCCACCCTGCCCGCCCTGATCGCCCGTGGCCGGGCGGAAGGCTGGCGCGCGTGGATCACCTACCACACCTACTACAAAGCCCCTGACTTGATCGGCGGGCCGGTGGCACAGGCGCTTGGCATTCCGTATGTACTTGTCGAAGCCACCCGCGCGGCCAAGCGGCTTAGCGGGCCGTGGGCGCATTATGCAATGGCCGCCGAACGCGCCTGCGATCTGGCGGATGCTATCTTTTATCTTACCGTCCGCGATGCCGAAGCCCTGCGGAAAGACGCGCCGCCTGCGCAGAATTTGATCCACTTGGCTCCCTTTCTGACAGATGACACACTAGCTGCCGCACCCTTTGCCCCAGATGGCCCGATGCTGAGCGTGGGCATGATGCGTGAAGGCGACAAGATCGCCTCCTACCGCATCATCGCCCAGACACTGGCGCTGCTGCCGGACGATACTTGGCGGCTTGAGATTGCAGGTGATGGCCCCGCGCGGGATGAGGTAATGGCCCTGATGGCCCCCTTTGGCAAGAAGGTGACTTTCCTTGGCAACCTAAACGCCGCAGAACTCGACGCGGCATATGCCCGTGCGTCACTGCTTTTCTGGCCGGGGGTGAACGAAGCCTTTGGGTTTGTTTATCTTGAGGCTCAGGCCGCAGGGCTGCCGGTTGTGGCACAGGATCGCCCCGGTGTGCGAGAGGTGCTGGCACGCAGAAATTATCCATCCGCAGAAGATGGCCCCGTAGCCCTCGCCGCCAATCTGTCGCGTCTGTTAGATGATCCTGAAACCCGCCGTATTGCAGGACGTGCCGCGCACAAACACGTGGCCGAAAATCACCTGCTGCCCACTGCCGTTGCAACCTTGACGCGAGGCCTTGCCAGCGTGGGAGTCACCTGATGCCCCGTTTGGCACTTTTGCGTCATGGGCATACCCCTTGGAACCGGGAGGGGCGGATACAAGGCCGGACGGATGTGCCGCTCGACGATGCGGCGCGCGCGCAATTGCAAGGGTTTTGCCTGCCTGCGCCATGGGACAGCGCAAAGGTCTGGTCAAGTCCGCTGGCCCGCGCCTTTGAAACGGCCCAGATTGTCAGCGGCCAACACCCAGTGACTGATCCAGCTCTTATTGAGATGGATTTCGGAGACTGGGAAGGACGCAAGAGCCATGACCTCTTCGCAGACACCACTTCCGGGTTTCGCCACATTGAGGACTGGGGCTGGCAGTTTTCCCCGCCGGGGGGCGAGCGCCTAACAAACGTGAAAAACCGCCTGAACCGTTGGGCAGAGGCACTGACGGAAGACGCGCTTGCGGTCTGCCATATTGGTGTGATGCGTGTCTTGATGGCGCAGGCAACGGGCTGGGATTTCGACAGCCCGGCCCCGTTTCAGATCAAGCGCAATCGGCTCTATACCATACACATTGCAAAGAGCAGCTGGCAACTTGAGGACGGTTTCACCCGCCTTGTGGAGCGTGGCTTATGAACGTGATGATCGTCGTCACCCATCTGCTAGGAACGGGCCATCTGGCCCGCGCATTGAACCTTGCCCGCGCGTTTCAGGATGCGGGGCACGCGGTTACTGTCGTGTCGGGCGGCATGCCGGCCCCTTTGCTCGATCGCGGCGATGTGCCCCTCGTACAACTCCCCCCGCTGCGGTCGGATGGCGTGAATTTCTCCCGGCTGTTGGACGCAGATGGCACTCCGGCTCATCCTGCGTTGCTGAATGCCCGCAAGGCCCAGATACTCGACGAATTTGAGCAACTATGCCCCGATGTTTTGATAACCGAACTTTTCCCCTTCGGTCGCCGCATTCTACGCCCCGAATTCTTCGCCTTGCTTGAAGCAGCCGATGCGCGGGCCGACCGCCCGCTCATTTGTGCTTCGGTGCGCGACATCTTGGCGCCGCCCTCATCACCGGAAAAAGCTGAAAAAACGCATAATATTGTTGACCGGTTCTATGATGCGATTTTGGTTCATGCCGACCCGCAGGTCATGAAGCTTGACGCATCTTGGCCTGTTTCCGATGGCCTGCGTACAAAGCTGCATTACACAGGTTTCATCGCTCCAACCGCCGCCGCTCGGCACAGCGAACAGGTCGGCAAAGATGAAATCATCGTCAGCGCGGGGGGCGGCGATGTTGGCGCGCATATCTTTCTTGCGGCTCTGCGCGCTGCTTTGAGCGGCGGGCGGGTATGGCGACTGTTGATTGGTGGGGCACAGGCAGACCAGCGCATCGCCCAATGGCGCGCAGACGCGCCTGCCAACGTCATTATTGAAGCCGCACGGCCTGATTTTCGGTCGCTGCTCCCTCATGCTGCCGCTTCGGTTTCGATGTGCGGATATAACACCGCGATTGACGTATTGCAGGCCGGGTGCAAGACCGTTTTCATCCCCTTCGATGCAGGGGCAGAGGTTGAGCAAACCATCCGGGCAAACGCGCTGGCCCAATTGCCGGGGATTGAGGTTCTGGCCAGTGCCGACCTGACGCCCGACAGCTTGCTGGACACACTCAGCCGTCTTGCGCCTTTGCCCGAACGCGCAGGAGTGAGGACCGGTTTCGATGGTGCGGCTGAGACTGTTCGGCGTGTAGCGATGATGCGGACACAGAAAGCGTGACGGTTAACTGGTCCCCTTTGCGGACGGAACTGGCCCGCTATCGCGCGGAGGGGTTGAGCCTGCCAATCTGGTGGCGGGACGATGATGCAACCGCCCCTACCCCCGCTTTGCACAAGCTGTTGGGGGTCAGCGAAGAAATCGGCCTGCCCGTACATATTGCCGTGATCCCCAAAACAGCCACGTCCGCGCTGGCCGAGATCGCAAAAAACAGACGTTCCATGATCCCCGTTATCCATGGCTGGGCGCATGAAAATCTTGCGCCAGAGGGGTCTAAGAAGGCTGAGTTTGGACACCCACACCCAGATGCAAGCACCAGAACCCAAGCCGGTTTGGCGCGCATGCGGCAGCTTTTCGGCCACGATATGCTGGCGATGTTCGTCCCGCCGTGGAACCGGATTGACGCAGAAGTGACAGCGGGCCTCGCCGCGCAAGGCTATGTGGCGCTTTCGACCTTCACGCCCCGCCGCGCCCGACACGTAGCGGGGCTGGTACAGATCAACACGCATGTCGACCCAATCGCTTGGCGCGCAGGCGGGGGGCTGGTGCCACCGGACGAGGTGATCGCTAAGACGGTCGCGCTCTTACAAGACCGGCGCGCGGGGCGGACGGATGACACTGAACCATTGGGGTTTCTCAGTCACCATCTGGTTCATGACAAAGCGATCTGGGATTTCTCGCGCGAGTTCCTGACCGAGCTGCTGGAAGGCGGCGCAAAACCATGTGACTTTCTACGACAGCCTATTGACCTGCCTTAGTTTTTCATGGCTAACGCCTCTTCCCGCACGCTCGGCTAAACAACTCTGCCCCTAAGCCGGAAAAATCGGTATATACCTCTGACCCTAGAATAACGGATGGCCTTGATGGATAAGAGCCTCTTTCAGTTCATCTGGAAAAACTCCAAACGAAACCAGTTTGTGTTGCTGGCCATCACATTGCTGACGTTTCCGTTGCTTTATATCTCGCTAGAGCTGCCCAAGCGTATCATCAACGATGCGATTGGCGGCACCGGCGCGGATATCGATGTTCTGGGGATCACCCTGACCCAAGTGGAATTTCTCTTGGTTCTCTGTGTCGGGTTTCTTCTATCGGTACTGGCGAACGGGCTGCTGAAAATGCGGCTCAACACGATGAAAGGTGTCCTATCCGAGCGGTTGCTACGGCGGTTCAGGTTTCAGCTTTTATCGCGCATGGTAAAGTTTCCGCGCCCATTCTTCCGTTCGACCAGTCAGGGCGAACTGGTGTCTATGGTGACATCAGAAGCCGAGCCGATGGGTGGCTTGATGGGCGATATGCTCTCGCAACCCGTCTTTCAGATCGGGCAGATGCTTACGATTCTGGTGTTCCTCTTCGCCCAAAGCTTTTGGTTCGGGCTGGTGTCCATCGCCCTTATCCCCTTGCAAGCCTGGATCATTCCAAGATTGCAGCGTCAGGTCAGCTTGCTCAACAAAGACCGAATTCAAGAAGTGCGCAAACTGGCCGCCGAGATCGGTGAGACGGCAGCCGGTGTAAGCGACATTCGCAGAAATGGTGGCGCGCGCCACAGGATGTCGCTGTTTTCCAACCGGCTTGGTTTTTTGTTCAGCATCCGCCTAGATCTGTACAAAAAGAAGTTTTTCATGAAGTTTTTGAACAACTTCATTAATCAGCTGACGCCATTTTTCTTCTATTCTGTCGGGGGATACCTCGCGATCATCGGGGAAATCACCGTTGGCGCGCTTGTCGCGGCATTGGCGGCCTATAAAGACCTGTCGTCGCCGTGGAAAGAGGTGCTTACCTACTACAACCAAACCCAAGATATGTCTCTGCGTTGGGAAGTCGTCACCGAAAAATTCGCCCAAGATACGATTGTAGACGAAGCATTGTTCGAAGGCACGCCCGACACCTTACCGGATCTAAATGGCGATATTGAACTGCGCAATGTGACTGTGCTGAATGACAACGGCTTCCCGGTTCTTGAAGACATCAACCTCGTCCTGCCTAAAGGCGCGCGCATTGCTATCAAAGCCCGGAATGAGACCGCTGCGTTGGCGCTTGCTGATGTCCTAACGCGTGAGGTTATCCCCTCTCGTGGTGAAGTGCGGATCGCCGGGCAGGCGCTGAATGACCTGCATCAAGCCACTATTGCCAACAAGATCGGTTATGCCAGTTCGACCCCCTATATCTTTCAAGGGACAATTGGCGAAAACCTGTTGATGCCTTTCAAAAACAAGCCCGTCGTCGCTGAACCCTTTCGGGATGACATAGCCCTTTGGCAAGCAGAAGCCGCCCTTACAGGCAACAGTACCGACCCGTTCGGCATGGATTGGATTGAGCCCGGGCTTGCGGGTCTGACCACCTCAAACGAAATCCGCGACTGGTGGTTCCACTTGGTCGAGGCCATGGGCATCGACGATTTTATGGTGCGGCGTGCCTTAAGCTCTTGCGTGGATCCCCACACCCAATGGGAGTTGACGAATGCGATTGTCCGGCTCCGTCCAAAGATCGCCAAACGGCTGTCTGAGGCAGGGCTAAATGATGCCGTAGATGCTTTTGACCCGGCCAAGTTCAGCCCGGTATCGCCGTTGGGCACCAACCTCCTTTATGCTCTCCCGACCCGCAGGCTTCCGCAAGAGACGTTGGCACAGGAGAAGAAATTCATCCAGATTTTGCGCGATCATGGACTTGTCGATGAACTGGTTCAGATTTCGGCAGGGGTTATCGAAGGGCTGACCGCGACCTTCGGCACAGAAGACATGAACCACCCGCTGTTCCGACGTCTTAATCTGTCAGATGAACTGTACCTCCGTCTGGGCGAGATCGCGGCAAAGCGACGAGAGGTCGGCGACGCTGGGCTGCCACCAGAGGATTTTGCCCTGATGCTGACAGTGCCATTTGCGTTTTCCGCAGAGCAAATCGGCCCCACATTCCGCGATGCTTTGCGGGAACGAATTCTTGATATCCGCAGGGAAAGCGCCGCGCAGATGGTCGCTGAACTTGATGGATTATTCGAAAAAATCGACCCGAAAAAATACATCCCCGTGATGTCGGTCTTGGGCAATGCAATTTTCGGAAGAATCTCAAGCTTGGCCGGTGCCCGGGAAAAGCAGGTTGAGGACATCGTTGTCGCGGTGCTTGATGAACATGGGCTAAGGGGGTTGGTCGCCCAAAGCATCTTCGATCTGCCAACCACCCCCGGCGGCGACAACATCCCATCCGTTTTCCGCGAGCGCATCTCGTTCAGCCGTGCGGGGATCAAGAAGCCGGACATTCTGATCCTGCAAAACGCCATGGCCAATCATGACAGCGACATGCGGTCCAAAATGCGGGAACGGATCAGTGAGCTTTTGCCCGATGCGACCAAGATCTTCATCGAAAAGAAGTTCTCCAATCCGGAATTCTATGACCTTTTCGTTGAGATTGAGGATGGCCGGATAGACGGCGCAACCCGTGATGTCGAGAGACTGGACGAAGACGCGCGTAAGGATTTGAACCGCAAACTACGCGCTGTCGCCCAAGCTGAGCTTTTCCAAGGATTGGACCGCAAGCAGCAACGCCTTTTGGCCTTTAGCGCGCAGTGGTATGAGCCAAAAACAGGACAGGTAATCTTCAGCGCGCAGCAAAAAGCAGACGCCGCCTATCTCTGCGTGTCAGGCTCGGCCGGGTTGTATTGGCCAGAAAGCGAGATATCGAACGTTCTTCTGACTGAAATCGTGCCCGGACGGCTGATCGGCGATCTTTCCGTGATCATGAACGAAGACCGCACGATGAATTTGGTCGCTCTCGAAGATAGTAAATTTTTGCGGGTTGGCGCGCAGGAACTGCTGGCAGTGATCGAAAACGATGCCGCAGTCGCCACAAGCCTGCTGCGCTCCGTTGCCAGCCACCTGACAGGCGCGGCGGAAAGGTTGCGCGAAACGCGGGTGTTTGCAGTCGAACAAGGGGTGGACCTTGCGGAATTGAATACAAGAACGATGGAGCGGCGTTAGATGCTCCCAACGCAAGCGTTAACGTCCGATGAGGCATCCGAGCACATATTGTCCCGGTGCTATTGTTTTCAACGCGAATGTCGATCTGGCGGTAGCCTTCGGCAAGAGCCGCTTTGGTGATCTAACGCGCCTCGCCCGCGTTCATCTCAAAGGTGCCAAAGCTTAGTGCGGGAATCCCTGTGGGGCCGATATGTTCAATTGTCATGCTATGTCCTTTCATTCAGCCGCGACGGTGCGCCGTGGGGCTACAGGAGTGTCCAGCCGACCCAACAGGCGGGTCAGCGCGATGCCCATTGCCACGATCAGCGCGCCGAAATAGGGGGCAGCGGCAAGGCCCATGCCTTCAACGATCAGACCGCCAAGCCAAGCGCTAAGGGCGATGCCGAGGTTGAAGGCGCCGATGTTCAGGCCCGAGGCCACATCGACGGCTTCCGGGCCACCTCAGGAGCGATCTGCACCACGTTGGCTTGCAGTGGCGGCATATTGGCGAAGGCAAAGCCGCCCCAGACCGCGACCGCCGCCACGGTGGCCACCGGCGAAGTCAGCACCAGATCGAGGCCCAGCAGCACTACAGACAGGCCCGCGAAGATCACTGTGAGCGCCGGCACCGGCCCGTTGCGATCGATAGCTTGCCGCCGAGGATGTTGCCCGCCGCGACCGAGGCGCCATAGAGCAGGATGATGACGCTTACGCTGATCGCGCGGAACCCGGTCACATCGGTGAGCATTGGGGCGAGATAGGTGAAGGCGACAAAATTACTGCCATAGCAGATGGCCGTGATCAGATAGCGCGGTGCGGTCAGCACCCGGGCCTGTGCGCGCAGACCGGGGGCCGCGCCCTGCGGAAGATTGACGGGCACCAGCAGCGACAAGAGCAGCGTCTTGCGCGGTAGGCGTGCGGTCAGCGCCGTGAGCACTGGCGCGCCAATGGTGACGCCAAGCGCGTAGAGGCTGACAAATAGGCCGGCAGAGGGCAGGCTGACGCCAAGGTCGGCGGCGATGGTGGGGATCAGGCCGACGATGACGAATTCGGTCGTGCCAACGGCGAAGATGCTGATCGTCAGCGCCCAGAGGGCAAGGGGCGTGGCAAGTTTCCTGCTTTTGCTTGTCCCCGCCCAGATGGACCGGATAGGGCCTTGCGTGAACAGACAGGTTTCCAAAGGATCATTGCGTTTCGCGCACAAATTTCCCCAGACACGGGATCTCGCGGCGTTTGCAGCGGTGGTGGAGGGCGGCGGCTTTGCCACGGCCGGGCGGCGGCTGGGGGTGGCACCCTCGACCCTGTCGCGCACAGTGACGCGGCTAGAGGCGCTCTTGGGCGTCACGCTGCTGCGCCGCTCCACCCGTGCGATCGAACTGACCCCGGAGGGACGGCAGCTGTTGGAGGCGGCGCAGGAGAACCTGCGCCAGACCGAGGCGCTGTTGGATATCGCGCAAGGAAGCCGCACCCCGCGCGGGCCGCTGAGGGTGGCGAGGTTTTCCGATTACATGGTGGCCGACGAACTCGCGGCAGGACGGCTGGTGGAGCTGGTCCCCGGCCAGCTGGACACGCCCCCGCTCGACATCACCGCGCCCTACCTAACGCGCACCTCCGGCCTGCAACGGCTTGCCGTGTCTCTCGACTGGCTGCGCGAGGTGCTGCCGGGAAGGGCGTGAGCGGGCCTTGCTGATCGTGCTGCTAGTGGTGGACTGTACGATACCGCCAACCAAGAATAACCATGCAGGTCTTGTCGCGTGGTTCAGCCAATGGGGCAGAACGCGCGTGAAGTTCGCCAAATAGTTAAGTGCTTCGTTTCATTGCTGGTGGGCAAGCGACGTGCCGCTCCATTTTTCTGTGGCCTCAAGCTCCACTCAGAGACCGCCGTGAAGTGAGTCCCAAGCGTTTAAAAGCGCTGCGTTTATAAGCCTCTTTCCAGTTTGGTGCGGCCCTTTCTCGCGGCAAAGCTCGAAGTGCTTTCTGGCCGAGTCTTAAGGGCTCGGTTGAAACTGTGACGTAGACTATGGCCATCAAGACCTTTCGGGTTGCCATCCAACTGACCCTCGCGAAGTTTCCGCCAGTTGTATCTCAGGGCAGACATGAACTTTTTCTTTGCGCTGGTCGGGCGCAGTTCCGGAAACAACAACCTCTCCCCTTTGGACGTCATCCTGTCGCGATGGTCCAGCAAACCGAGTTCGAGTAGATGCTCATGGAGCGGGATCAGGCGTGCGCTGTGCGCGTTTTTGATCCGGCGTTCCTCATGGGAGCGAATATCAAACCCGTATTGGCCATCGACCTCGACGATGGCATCCACGGTCAGACCTGCGATCTCCTCCATCCGTCCGCCCGAATAAGCGACCATCAGTGGCACGAAAAACAGTCCGTCTTTGATGACTTGATTGCCGTGCTCGTGCCGCCGCGCGTCACTGCGGCAGCCCTGCCAGACCGGTTGCTGGAAGAGCGCGTTGATCTCGTCAGGCTGGAAAGCGGAGCGCTTGCTGCGGGCGCGCACATCCTCCTGCCGGCGTAGCAGCGGTCTGCACCTACGGCAGACCGCTCGTTGGCCCGCGCATGTTTCAACACAGCACCAATTTGATCAAGATACGAATTGTAGGTCGAGGCAGCGCGACCCAGTTGTTCATCTTCCAATTCCTGTGCTTCAGTCTCGATATCCGCCCAGGTCAGGAAGGCATCGTCTCTTCGTTTTAAGAAGTTCTTTCTGAGATCCTCAATCCGTTCTTCGAAAATCCGCAAATGATACTGTTCCACCTCCGTGACGGTCTGAATGCCTGTCAGCAAACAAAATGTTTTGACCCGAGAGCGCCGCTGGTCGGCGGGCTTGCCGTCCATTTCGCCCTTTGCCTGCGCGATCTTGATGCTTCGCTCGCAGGTGCCTGCGATGTCTACGCCGTAAGGCTGTTTGGCGGGCGAACGGTGTAGCGGTTCATTGCAGTCTCGCGCTGCCTCGAACTGCTCCGTCAATCTTTGGATGGTCAGCGGCTCCTCAGAAAGCTGAACGCCGGGCGTCAGACACACGGGAGTAGGCTCAGCAATCGCAGGCTCAGGTTCAATCTGTTTCGCCGCAACGGCAACACTCGCGGGCGGTGCCTTAGTTTACGGATTAGCGGCCTCCTGCATTGGGATGCCCTCGGAAACGGGCTTCGCGATTTCGCGGAGCATGCCTTGGTACGTTTCACGAACAGACACCTGGTCCGTATCGAGGCAGTCCAGAGAGGCAAGCCGCGCCTCCAGATAGACCTCCATGATTTGAGCGCGATGTTCCATCGACCTCGGAATCATTCCTGTGGCGTTGATAAACTCCTCTGTAAGTGCTTTCATCGTTTCCGGTGCCGAAAGGGCATGGGCCTCTGCTCGGTGACACCGCATGACGTTCGCCAGCATGTCGGGCGACCATTCCGGATTGATTTGGCTAGTCGGAAACGCTTTCCCAACGCCGTTCTGCAAGAGAGAAGCTAATGCGATCCGGAGAGGCTCACGGTTTTCCGGAGCGGCAAAACCGGACCGGCCCAAGACCCATTCAAGTCGCCCGCTGACGACGCGACTTCTGGATCGACCGCGTCAACCGCACCTTCATGTGACGGTGCAGCAGATCTTCTGGTATCTCGTCCAGAACAAAGGTAAACGCATCCAGCACGTTTTCGAACCCCATGGTCAGCATCCCAACACATGTAAGCGCAAAATTCGGGTCTTTCGTCCCTAAGGAAACCAAGACGGGCGAACGAGATGTGGATAACTCAGGGATACGCCGACGAAAATAGTATTGTCCGCGTTGCTGGTAGAGGTAACTCGAAAGGGGTATGCAATCTCCGGATTTCGGAGATCCTGCTTCGATGAGGGAAATGAAGCGGAGGCAACCTCATGTGCAACCAAATCTGCCAAATCAGTGGAACAACATCAGAGCCAAACACGAAGTGTGTTTATCCTTAGATGCTTGCAAAGAAATTGGCTCCGGCGGTAGGGGCAGGCGCCAAACAGCAAACCCCTCTGATATCAAAGGGAAATTTTCTCCGAGTCCGGACCGATTCCGGCGGTGTGTACTTGAATGTGCAGTAGCCCGTGCACGTAGTCAAGATTGCAATCCGATTGAATGGCCCCAGTACATCTCGGGGGATCGGATAGGACAGCAAGAAAAACAGACAGAACATATCAGAGCTTGCCGCTGTGCTCCAAACTCGGACACACTTCCCCATGCTGGCGATTAAGATCGTTTTATTCATCCGCTCCCGAAGCACGGCGCCGAACGGGCAAAGGTCCATTGAATTTGAGGCGATCTGAAACTGCGTTATTAAAATCCGCGGTAGTTCCCTTTCGCTTCCGATGTTTTTTGTCTTCGCCTGCTGTGCCGATCTGCCGCCAGACAGCGCCGAACAGCCCACCCAGTGATACAAGTATTTCGTTTACCGCCTCTACGGGATTCGCTGGCGGCATTGCCCCTCGACGACAAGCTCGCCCCTCGGTGTGGCCGCCAGTGCATCGATCAGGTCTGTGCTTCCTCCGAACGGTCTTCCCAGGTGATGCGGAACTCATCCAGATACAGCGAAGGCCGGAAAAGTCTGCATTGCCTACCAACATCAAGCATCGAGACATCCTTTTGCGCGCACCCTACCCTGCTGCCAATCGCTGCTGTCGCCGTAAAAGTTTTGCCGCCAGCGTCTCTCCCACCCCAGGACGTGACCAGGGGCAGACCGCGATGCAGATCGCGCAGCCATGAGTCTCGTTAAAGAAGGGCAGACAGCGGTCGAAATCGACGTACCATTTGTGATCGCCACGTACGGTCTGTTTCTCAGGTAGGATCGCCTCAGCGGGACAGGCATCCTCACAGATGCGACAGTCGATGCAGAAATCATCGACCCAATGCGCACGTGGCGGGGTCAGCGCAAAGGACGCGTCGGTCAGCACCGCGGCAAGACGGAAATTAGAGCCCAACTCAGGGTTGATTAGCGAACCATGTTTGCCCAACTCGCCGAAGCCGCAGGCCAGCGCCGGCGGGATCAGAGTGAAGGCCCCGGTCATCGGCCCGGTGACAGGGTCGGCTTCCCAACCCTGTGCGCGCGCAGCCACGATGCGATGGTCTTGGCCGCCGCGGCTGCACGCCCGTATTGGCGCACCACCTCGGCCCCGGCCTCGGGAGCGGGGGCTTGGCTCAGTGCCTCGTAGTCATGTTTGACCGCGATCATGATCACCTTAGACTGCGTGACCTGTTCACCTTCGTAAGCCCATGCCGGATCCATCTCGGCAACACCGACCTTTTCGCAGGTACTTTCATCGACGAAGCGCGCAAGCCTCTCAGTCCAATCTTCAGGACTGCGGTTTACCTGACTTGCGGCCAGATCGGCCAACGGCGTATCGAGGACTTTCTGGCGGTCCTGCCGCGCAGCAATCAGTGCCGGGTGATCAGGGTTCACTGAATAGAACCATCGCTGCATTTCCCCGTGCGGAATGTCGTCCGGATCGGGCGCCCAATAGACCAGCCGCGGCTGACGCTGCGCGGTCTCGTTCAAACCGTTGATTTCATTGCCCGAGGTTTTGGGCCGCAGCGCCAATTGGGCGGGCTGAGGTGTAAAGGGGCGATGGGGGGGCTTTCGTGGCATTCGTGACGGATCTCGAACAGAAAATAGGCAACAATCGTCCGCCAAGCCAACGCAAATGTAAAGGCTGCCGCCCGTTTGAACTTAGACAATGATCCTCGTTCCCTCCTTCCGAGGCACGATGCTAAGTTGCCAAGGGTCGCTTGGCTGGAGGGGCCTTTTTCCTAAGCAATAAGACGGGCAGATGACGGTCCCAAATCCCTTGATGCACCCTCGAAGCACGAGGCGTTCGCCGATCGTGCCAGTGCTGCAGCAACCGAAATCATCGAGAAGGAAACCGGCAAGCGATCGGATAAGACCGCTCGGTTGCATGAGACGTGCTTAAGCCTAAGTTCCGTTTGGGCGATCGCAGTCAAAGCTACCAGTTCTTCGCACTCGATAAATCCGCGCTGGACTGAGCCCCGGCCCCGCTCGACCCGCGCTATGCCGTGCCCTGAGGGGGCGGCGTGGAGACGCGTTTCATAGGCCAGCGGCCTCTTTCATCACACGACCAGGCTGCGGCAGACCTCGTTTGCCTCGATGACAATCAGATTTTCTGCTGATAGAGCCTCACCGGCGCGCCAGCGGTAGGCGCAGGGACTTGCCGGATAATCCAAGCAAGCCGCATTGGGCGTTTCAACGCATGGCGGGCCGCTCATCTTGTAGTGCCCCACAAAAACCGGAGGCGCATCGGCGTGGTAGAGCAAGGCCGCGGTATCAGGCGGGAGCGCGCCAAAGGGCAGTTCGTCGGGCTTAGGAACGGAGAGGCACGCGTCTTGCCACGTGGTTGCGTCCGGGCGCCACCAGGCCAGGCGCACTGTACGGCGTTCATGGTTGTTTGTGTCGTGGAACATGTAGCCATCGGGCAGCGCAACTTCTGGACCCGACAGCAGCCGTTCGACAGCCTTGCCAAAGGGTGACGTGGCAGCAGCCACTTCGGAGAGGTCATCAAGCTGCAACCGCCCACCAGGACGTCGGGCCCTGATGATCTTGATCGCAGCCTCGTCCCAGCAGGCGTGAACCAGTCGCAAGCCGTCCCGCTCGTACCAGAGCGGGAGCGTCAGGAACCAATCCGTCCATTCTTTGGCGTCCTTACTCCCGACACCGAAGGCCTCTATGAAGCTTTGATGTTGCTTGGTTTTGGCCGCTGTATGCGACCGCAGCCAAGCCCCTTTGGCATCCTTGCGGTGGTAGAGAATTGCGTTCAGCTCGTGGTTGCCCATGACGGCGACAGCACGGCCGCTGTCGACCAAGCCCCGCACCCGCGAGAGCACAGCCTCCTCATCCACCTGCTTCGTCACTCTCCCGGCATCGATAAAGTCGCCCAGAAAAGCGACCGGGGTCTCACCTGCGACCTTCAGGGACCGATCAAGGCGGTCAATATCGGCGTGAGTATCGGGGATGATGATATATTCGTTCATAAGCCCCTCTCTAACGGGGCAGAGCTTGCCCCGTCCACCCACGCCGTAGGGCTTGGCCCCACGGCGTGGCTCAAAGCATCAGGGTCCCATCACTCTCGTGGAGCGTAGGCGTGTTCAGATCCTGCTGCTGCAGTTTCTCGATCCCGGTCGATATCTCCTCTCCCCCCCCCCCGCTCCCGAGGGTCCTGGCCCGCTGCCGGATCACAGCCCGGGTATGGGGGGGGGGGTGACGGGCCAGAAACACGCCAAGATGCCCCGACTTTGTGAACCAAGTGAGGTCAGACGTCCGCGCGGCGTTCCGATTCAAGGCTCACGTCGCTGATGGGCCGGACCATTGAAGCTTGAGGGCCCATCGCCCCTTCGCCCTCGGCCACGGTCAACTCCACAGGGGATCCAACCTCGAGCCCTTCAAATCCTTCGTTCAGCACAGCATTGGGCGCAAAATAAATCTCTTGCCCATCACTCATCCGGACAAAGCCATAGGTATCAAACATCCTCACAACCACACCATGGGGCGGCCCGGAGATGGTTTTGATATCGCCCCGCACCTTCTGCGAATGTGTTTCAAGCCGTCTTTCCATTGCGTCAAAAGCGTCCCGGATTGCGATATTGGGGTCAAAATGATCTTTCCGGTCGCCGGGATCATTGCTGATAACAAGTACATGTTCTGGCACGCGCACCTCGATCCGAAGGTGGAACTCCTTGCCCTGATATTGGCTGCGATGCGGCCGCTCTACAACGATATGGCAGCTGTTGATCCGGTTAAAATAGCGATGCAGTTTGCTCACGCGCTCTCGAATGCGCTCTTCAAGCGGCTCTGACTTTTCGAGATTGTGCCACGCAATTTCTAAGGGGGTGTCCATTTCGGTCCTTCCTTCTTTGTGTTGTGCAAGGCGGCGGTGTATCTGCTCACCAGCAGCGCCTCTGTTAAGGAAGAGAAACTTTTGCTCTTCCCAGGAGAGAAACGACCCGCAAAAGTTCTGTGTTCCGCCTTGCCCGCAGGCCAGCAAGCACCCGCCAATGCAGGTGGAGGCGCACCAGGAGCGCGCAAAAATTGAAAGAAATGGGGTGGTATCCCACCCTCTTGGTGACAATTATCTGGTGAACTTCAGACAGACAAAGAGACCTTAGCGGATTTACGATGACCCACAGCGGCGACCCCGAGCACCCCCTTTGCCCGCCCCCTCTTGGCGAGCGTATCGGCGTCATATCCGACACCCACAGCCTGCTCCGCCCTGAGGCGGTGGAGGACCATAGAGGCGTCAGCCATATACTCCACGCAGGCGATATCGGTGATCCCACACATCTCGATGCGCTGGCGCGCATTGCTCCAGTTACGGCTATCCGCGGCAACATTGACCGCGGCGCCTGGGCTGAGGCCCTACCCGAAACGGTAAGTCTCATGATTAAGGGGCTGCACATCCACATGATCCATGACCGCAACGATTTATAGGCCGTTCCCGCAGCTGAGGGATGGGACGTCGTGATTTCCGGCCACTCCCACAAGCCTGGTATAGAACATACTGGCCTCCCTCTTTGGCTGAACCCGGAGGCAGCGGACCCACGCCGCTTTCGCCTTCCGATCTCGCTGGCTTTTCTTTGGAAGGAGGCCGGTCGTCCCCGCGCCATGATCCACCCGCCACTTGCATGAGCGTGTTGCGTGAACATGGCCTCTTTGACCGCCCTTCCGGTCAGGCTTGATGGGTGTGATGCTGATCTAACCCCGAACATCGCGGAACTGGTGTTATGTTCTGCACGTTTTGGGTCAAATATGGCACATGGCGAAGATCGACTGGAAGGCCACATTTACCAAAGAGCGCTTCGCCCACATTCCGTAATTCATTCTGAACCAACGGCTTTTTACATTATATATTGGAGATGAAATTTATGAGCAGAAATCAATTTGAAGGCCTTGTGAAAGGCGAGAGTATTTTTGACCTCTACCCAAATTGCGTCCGATTTCGGATAACATCAAGCACGCCTTTTCCGGAAATACCTGAGGCAGTGGTATCAACCGAGATTTGGAAGGGGGAATTTCCAGTGTCATTTCGGATAACATCGAGCACAGTGAAAAACTCTGAGGCGTCACTGGGCAGTTTGAAAATGCATGGCATCGCTTCGACGTACCCATCATTTCCATCATCATTAAATAGCGAAATTGTGCTGGATATATCCATACCTGTTGCAGGGGAGCTCTCGCGTTTCGATTCACTGTTTGGGAATGATCTATGGCTTCACTCTCACACCGCTTCGCAAGAAGTGATCCTATGGGAGTTGAACCGAATAGTTGACTTAGCAAGGCACAATACTGAGCCTCAGTACATGCTACGCAACATCTCTGTGTTCGATATGGGGCAACAGAAAATCAGCGAAGTGAACGATGGTGTTGAGATTTTTAAATCCATTCTGTTTCCACAGGTTACGGGTGGTTCAATCGATGTGAGCCTCGAGCACGTTAAGAACCGCGCCGTGCTTCCTTTCTACTTTCGAAACTATCTTGATGCGAGACGTCACTTTTCGGAGTTCCGGTTTCGTGAATTGCAGATCGCAGCTTCTAACTCAATTGAAGCGGGTTCGTGGTTCCTTTGGGATTTAGCTAAACCCAAACTAACGTTACCGGCCGGACCTTCAGATCACATGCAGCGATTCAAAGTCGTTTCAAAAGCGATAAGAAATGAGATGAAGGAAGAAAACGGGGTGCCCACGAAGGCGATCAATCGCGTTTGGAAAAGACGGCAAAAGGCAATGCATGGGGAGGAAGTGATTATGAGCCATGCTGACGCTGCGAGTGTGCTAACCCACCTTGGGAAAGTTATGGACTATGTGGATAGGACAGGAAATTTGCTTCGCTCCTAAACCATCGACATCGGACATTTGAGTGCGCACAGCAGACCTTGGCGCAGTCCGCAGCGAATGGCAGCTTCTGCCCCTCGTGTCGACGAAGAGCCCAAAGTCATCAACGGCCCTTAGCTGCCCTTCCTGTCAAACGCGTCTAATGACCGCTTTCAGGCCTTGATTGCAGGCTGGAAATTCGTCGCATTCTATACCTAAGAGAGGTGGCGTTCAGCGCTTTCGCCGCCACAAACCAAACTTTCGGTAACACCCCAAAAAATTGGAGAAGGCCGTACACACACACTCAGAAATATTTCAAACTCTCTTCGCAAAGTCACCGACTTCTGCGTCGCTAAAAGGCCTTAAGGTCTTCTCAGGCTCTTCAATGACCTCTTCAGATGGCATGGCGAGCGCACTTCCAATAGCCCATAAAGCGCTATGGGAGTTCCTTGAGAATTTTCGCACAACCTTTCTGCCGGAATCTTTGACTTCCGAAGACTCGAGCGTGCAAATGCGGTCTTGAGCGTGGGTGACGGTCCCTCGGCCTAATATTTGTTCATAGGCGCCGAGGGACTCTCCAGTATCTGGGTCAAGAATATCTTCGCCAACCCGATAGAGGATATAGTCGTCTCCAATGTCCACGCCGTCTTCTGAGCCAACGTTCAATACAACCATATAAGTATTGACGACCTTAGCTACCTTCGGCTGCTTATTCTGTGACATCTGTCGGCATCCCAATTTTAACTCGTATGTTTGACAATTGATCAGTTTCACCAGCGTCCAGTCGTCTCCATATCTCAGCACCGCCATCGGCCCTTGCAAGCGTGACAAGCTGAATAAGACCGTTATTTTGTATCATCAAGTACTTCGCTACTCCGAGCAACTGTTCGTAGCCGTCCTCTTGTTCAAGAACTATCGCGTAGCTCAAATTTTGGTTTAGCCATTCAGATGGTTTAACTACGAACCCACCATTCGGAAAATGATCAGGTAGGATGTACCTAACCACTTTCGGCTCGGGAATTTTTGTCTCTATTGGTATGAGGCGATGACAAAGTCCCTGGCCAAGCACAAGTAGAACTGAGAAAAAAGTGAACAGTAGGAAGTAATCTCTCGCAAGAGAGAACTCTTTAGGCAGCAATAAGCCGAGCACCCAAGCCGCTGAGCCTGCAAGCGCTAATGCGAAACCCCAACCCGTAATTCTTGCCTGCAGCAAATCTTTATTCACTCTATCGTATTCTCAAATCTATTTTCTGCTACACGATTAGGGTCGGCAGTATGCCGTTCGCTAACCGTAGGCTACTTGCCAGATGCATATTGCGCAATGATATTTCTCCGGTGGCCGGATTGCTTGCGCAGCAGTGAAACGATGGAAAGCCACCTGTTGATAGCTGACTTTGCTCTCATACGCAGCGAAAGGCCGCTTCCCGCCCTTGGTGCCGCAGGGCACGAACGGCTGTTTTATTGACAGAGGCTCAAGCCCAGTTGCTGTTTCAGCCCGCCGAAAGATGTCGCGTCGCCCATAGCCTTGCGGTTGTTGAGCAACTCAACCGCATCATTGCGCACACGGTAGCGTAGCGTGAAGGCACCGTCGGTTCCGGCTTGCCGCATTACATTGGCGACGACCTCCGTTCACAACCAAAGCGCAAACGTCACCACCAAAAATGGGGCTCAAGCTATTCGCTCGAGCCCCATAATTATAGACTGTCGTCCTGAGAATAGCTTCGTTTAGTTTTTTTTGATTGCGTCGGTCATGATCTGAGTTGCTTCGCTCACCCATTCTTCGCCGCCGATATCCGCTGCAAAGCTGGGCCAAAGCGCTTTGGCAGCCTCTTGCCATTTCTGTTCGTCGGCCGGCGCCCCAGTGAGGGTCATGCCAAGTTCTACGAGTTTTTCTTTCGCAGCAGCCGTCTCGGTGGCAGAGACCTCACGCTCATAAGATGCTGCCTCTTCGCCCGCCTTGTCGAGAGCAGCTTGCAGGTCTTCCGGCAGGCCCTGGTAAAAGCGATCTGAGACGATGATCGGTCCTGACCAGATCAGGTAGTGAACCTCAGTGATATATTTCTGTACCTCGTAGAATTTCGAAGAGATCGCCGTTGTATAGGGATTTTCTTGTCCGTCGATCACACCCTGCTGCAATGCAGGGAAAACTTCCGCCCAAGCCATTGGGATTGGGTCCAAGCCCCAAGACTTGAACGTCTCAATGGCAATGTTATTTTTTGAAACGCGGATTTTCAGACCCTTTAGGTCGTCGAGAGTTTTCACCTCACGTTCGCCATTGGTCAGGACACGAAACCCTTTCTCGAAAAAGCCCAGCACACGCACACCAGCCTCTTTCGGCAGACGCTCGTTAAGCGGACCTTTTAGCGCATCCATCGCGGCATGGGCTTCCTCGTTCGACGTGAATGCATAAGGCAGCATCATCACGCCAACGGAGGGGGCCAGCGGGACGAGGTTACCCGTATAAAGAATTTCAGACTCGATCGATCCCATCCGCAGCGCCTGCGCTACTTCCTGTTCCGAGCCAAGTTGGTTCGAGGGGAAAATTTGCACATCAATTCGACCGTTGGAGTATTTCTCGACAAGCTCTTCAAATTTCAACGCACCCTTGTGGGTTGGGTTGTTCTCGTTGTCACCATGGCTCAGGCGCATGGTATACTCGGCTGCTGCCGCTGGTAGTGCGACCAACATGGCAAGCGCCGCCGTGGATAGTCTCTTGGTTAGGTAGTTCATGGTTTTCTCCTCCAGTAAAAAATCAATTGATGAAGCCCATCAGTCTGGGCAGCCAAAGCGTCAGTTCTGGGATGAAGGCGACGAGCACCATCACCAGTATTTCTGCGCAAAGGAATGGGATTGATGCTTTCGACACGCGCTCAACCGTAGTGTTCCCAATCTCTGCCGCGACAAAGAGGTTCACCCCCAATGGCGGCGTGGAATAACCGATTTCACAAGCGATGACGAAAATAATGCCAAACTGAATCGGATCGATTCCGACATTTGCCACCACGGGCAAAAGCAGCGGAGTGAGGATAATGATCTGCGTAAGAGTCTCCATCCACATCCCGATAAAGACCAGCATCAGCAACACCAGCAGGATCAGCAGAATCGGGTTCGAAACGGCATCAATCAGGTAGCCAGATACCATCTGCGGCACTTGGAACATCGACAACATCCGCCCGATGATCCGCCCTGTGACCAGCACCAGCATCACCGTCCCGGTAATCCGCACCGCATAGACGACGGCATCGATGAACAACCCGAGCTTGATTTCACGGTAGACGAATACACCGACCAGCAACGCATAAAGCACAGCCACGACCGATGCTTCGGTCACCGTAAAGACACCGGTATAAATTCCGCCCAGAATGATAATGGGAGCGGCCAAAGCCCATTTCGCTTCCCATGCAGCCTGCCGGATATGGGACAGGCTACGCTCATTCACACCACCAGAGCTATAGCCGCGCTTGACCGAGATGAAGCGGCTGGTCATCCAAAGCGCCACGGCCAACATCAGTCCGGGCACGACGCCCGCCACAAACAACGCGCTGATCGATGTTTCCGAGGTGATGCCATAGATAATCATCGGGATCGAAGGTGGGATGACCACGCCGATCCCTCCCGCCGAGGAGGTGATCGCTGCGCCAAACCCCTTGTCGTAGCCATCCTTAATCATCGCGGGGATCATGATTGACCCGATGGCGGCGGTCGTCGCCGGACCAGACCCCGAGATTGCCGCAAAAAAGGTACAAGCGACGATTGTCACAGTCGCCAAACCGCCCGGCGCCGGGCCGACGATTGCCCGACTAAAGCCGATGAGCCTGCTCGTCAGGCCGCCCTTCTCCATCAAGGTGCCCGCCAGAATGAACATCGGCACGGCGATGATGGTGAACTCGTCTACCGCTGAGTAAGCGGTCTGTACGAGGTAAGACATGGGCATATTGGCCGAAGCCATAGTGACCACGGCGGCAAATCCGATGGAGACTGCGACAGGAACGCCCAGCAGCAGCAGCACAACAAAGGAGCCTGCCATCAAAAGTGTGGGATCCATCGTTATTCTCCGATCCGCGAGTCGACGGGCCCCTGCCCGGTTCGCCATCTGCGCAGCATGACTTGCACGATACGGACCGACATAAAGGCAAAGCCCAGCGGCACGATCATCTGAACCCAAACGAGATTGATGCCCGTCGTTTGCGAAATATAGGGGAACTCAAACATCGATACCGTGAAATGGTAGCCGTGCCAGATCACCACCGCATTGAATCCAAGCCAGATCACGTCTGCCAGCGTTAACATGACCAATCGGGCCTTGGGCGGCAGCATTTCAATATGCAGCGACACACGGATGTGCCGGTCACCTGCAGCGGCAATGACAAAACCAAAATAGACGGCCCAGACAAAGGCAAATCGGCTTACTTCTTCGAGCCAGCTAAACGACCGCCCCATGCCGAACCGAGCAATAACCTGAAAACCCAGCAACACGACCACAAGGGTCATCAACAGCGCCCCTAACCATTCTTCGGGCGTGCGGCCTCCAAGGTACCTACGCATTCATTCTCTCCTTTGAAAACGCGCCTATCCCTGCGCGGCAGGTGGCAGGGTTTGCGCTGGCAAAGGTCTTCACCCATTTAGCAACGTCCGCAGAAAACCCGCTATCCGCCTGCAACCGAGGAGACCAGATCGGCAGGGCAAGAACTGCCTGGGCAAGATCTGCGGCAGAACCCTCATGGCGGCCTCTCAATTCGGCGACCTTTCGGCCCAGCGGATCTTGCGTGACCACGCCGCCTGCATCGGGGGTCATATTGCCTGCTTGCAAGGCCCATCCTGCCAAGACCATAGCCTGCAGTTCAGCGCAGAGCCCGCGTTCGATCCGCTCTGCGGCTGGCGCCCCAATTCGCTGGGGCAACTTGAAACTTGCGTCACTGGCAATCTGGTTGAGCGAGTGATGAATGGTCGGGTTTTGCAAGCGCTTTAGACTTGTGCCTGCATAGTCCGAAAGGTTCTCGCCAGTCGGGCAATCTAACGTGTCAGATTGCGACGCAAAGAAGATTGCTGCCCAATCTTGCAAGACAGGATCCATTGCGGCGCCATGCGAACTCTCGTGTCCACAAAGACGCCCCAGTTCGGCATAGGAAGATTGGATACCGTTCAGCAGGCGGTGCTTCATATGCTCATAAGGCGCCAGCACATCGACGATCTGGACGCCAACATGTTCAAAGGCCGGGCGATCAGAGGCAAAATGATCTTCGATGACCCACTGCCGGAACGGTTCAGCGACCACGCCCAGCGAACTGCGATGACCACAAGCTGCCTCAAGCCGTGCGCGCCCCGCGACTGACATAGCCGGAACAATGCGATCCACCATCGACGTGGGGAATGCCACGTTCGCTTCAAGCCATTTGGAGAGGTTCGGGAAAGTGCGCGCTGCATAGTCCCGCAGGACAGACCCCAGCAAAAGCCCGTTGTCAGCGACGTTGTCACAGCTTGCCAAGGTAATCGGGCGCCCGCCGCTGCGACGACGTTGTTCCAGCATCCATGCAAGATAGCCAATCGCTGTAGCTGGCGTTTCTGGATTGGCCAAATCCGCACCAACTGCATTCAGATCAAGGTCCATGCTACCTGATAAGTGACAATATCCCTTTTCAGTGATCGTCAGCGTGGCGAATTCAATGTCGTTCCAATCGACGCCATGCGCGTCTTGCGCATCCCAAAGTTGAAGCAACGTACCGATAGGTCGACAGACGGCGCCATCGTCATCTTCTTTAAGAAGTACATAGTTCTCGCCTTCAGCCGCATGGGTGCCTGCGATATACGGTGGCGTCAGATTGATGCCAACCACGCCCCAGCTTGGGCCATTCGCCCCACGCGCAAGATCGTCATAGTACTCTTGCTGGTGCGCGCGGTGAAATGCACCCACCCCGATATGCGCGGCACGCGGACGCAGTTTGCTGCGATCATAGGGGAAGTTACTACTCATCAGAAATGTACCATGACCTTCAGCGCGTCGGCCTTTTCTAATGCGCGGTCAAAGGCGGCGTCCGGGTCATCGAGTGACATGTCTGCCGATATCATTGGGCGCAGATCGACCTCTTCTGCAACAATCTGCCGGACGGCTTCTGCAAATTCATCGATAAACCGATATGTGCCAACCAGCTTGATCTCTCGGGTTAGCAGTTTGGCGAAATCCACCGGCGCTTTCGCGGGCAAAAAGCCGACCTGAACCACTGTGCCGCGCGGTTTTGACGCCGAGATTGCCATGCTAAGAGCGGGGGCCGCGCCTGATGCCTCAAAAACAGCATCGCAGCGGGGCGTATCGGTCAGTCCAGCCGTCGCCGCTGGTTCAGTCGCATCAAACACTTCATCTATGCCAAGTGCTTTGGCGCGCTTAAGTGCTGCCGGTGCAATATCACTCATCAAAATGCGGGCGGCACCCGCTGCGCGTGCAGCGGTAGCACACATCTGCCCAATCACCCCTGCCCCTGTGACCAACACAGTGGCCCCGCGCAGATCACCCGCCATAGAGACAGCATGCAGGGCGACGGCATAAGGCTCAGCCATCGCCACATGGCGCATATCAGTGCCCTCTGGCAGCTTGATGCACTGGCGCGCTTCCACCACCAAGTCGCTGGCGAACCCACCGTCACAATGCGGAAAACGTGCTGCGCTGCCCATAAAGGACATGTCAGTGCACAAGTTGGACAGACCCCGCTGGCAATAATCGCATGTCTGGCAAGGCAGCGCGGGAGTTACCGCGACTTTATCGCCAGGGGCAAAATCCACCACGCCTTCGCCCACACCGGAAACGATGGCTGATAACTCATGCCCCAAAATCATCGGACCGCGCAGGATCGAATCGCCGACTTGGCCGTGCTCATAGTAGTGGAGGTCGGAACCGCAGATGCCGCCGTAAGCGAATGAAAGTAGAAGCTGACCCGGCATGGGCGCAGGCGTCGCACATGTTTCTATCGCGACATTACGCGCCCCGTGAATCACACACGCTTTCATAAATCCCCCTCCTCGTTCATCAAAGTTAGCCCTTGATGTGTGACGCCTTAGAACATAAAGTTCACACACAGGTCAATATAGAATACAAATTCCAAGACAGAAAGCGGAGGGCCGGGAAGTCAGTGGGAAACAAGATGACAACCGACGAGGACGCCCCTCAACTCGATTTCAAAGCGCTGCGTGAAGAGATCGCCACATCTTACGATCATCTCAGCAACCGCCTGAAACTTATCGCGGATTTCACGCTCCGCGATCCCTCCGGCTTTGCCCTGCGCACCGCTGCGGTATTGGGGGATGAGATCGGTGTCGCACCATCTGCCATCATTCGTTTTGCCAAGCACTTCGGGTTTTCAGGCTTTTCAGAGCTTCAGTCTGTCTTCCGCGATGAGCTTCAAGCCAGTTCCACGCCCTATCAGGACCGTATCAGAAACCTCGAAAAAAGTGGTGCCGCCCGCGATACGGCTGAGATGACCGACCGCTTTGTCGAAGCGGGCATCGCCTCCCTGCGGGAGTTGCAGCGCAGCACGCCGATCGACAAGATTGAGACAGCAGCCCGTTTATTGGCAGATGCGCGAATCGTGCATGTTCTGGCACAAAAACGGACATTCACCGCAGCCACCTACCTTGTATATAATCTGGCACGCCTCGAAGTCCCCGCCAACCTTCTGGATGGCAGCGGGGGGACCTTGGACCAACAGATGATGATGGTCAGCCCAGAAGATACGGTGGTGGCTATCTCATTCCATCCAAGCGCAGAAGATACTGTTCAGTCTTTCGAACGCGCCCGCGCCGTTGGTGCCCGCACGATTTCGATCACTGACCTACCCCGTGCCCCTTTCACCAACGCCGACATATGCTTCCAAATTTCCGAGGCAAGCGTCGACGGTTTCAGATCCCTAAACGCAACCATCTCACTCGCACTCATACTGGCGATCCGCGCCGGGACGCTCTGCGGCGAACAACGACCCCAAGTAGATTGAGGACCCACCATGGCCACCAAGCCTATGCCCATTTATGATATCATCACAATCGGTCGCTCTTGCGCCGATCTTTATGCTGACCAAATCGGCTGTCGCATGGAAGATGCACGTAGCTTTTCTAAATATGTTGGTGGATGCCCGACCAATATCGCAGTCGGGGGTGCCCGTCTTGGCCTTAAAACTGCGCTTCTAAGCCGGGTCGGTGACGACCAGATCGGTCGGTTCGTCCTCGAAACCCTCAAGGCCGAGGGCGTAGAGACCCGCGGTGTTGCCACCGATCCAGAACGGTTGACTGCAATGGCCTTTCTCGGGATCGAAGACGATCGGAATTTCCCCTTGCTCTTCGTGCGCACGGATTGTGCCGACGCTGCATTGTGCGAGGATGACGTTGACCCGGATTTCATCCGGTCCGCCAAAGCCATTGTCGTATCAGGCACACATTTTTCGAAACCTCATTTGGAAGCCGCAAGCTTCAAAGCGATGCGGATCGCCAAAGAGGCTGGCCGCAAGATCATATTTGACATCGACTATCGCCCCAATCTCTGGGGGCTGCTCGGTGCGGGCGCTGGCGACGTTCGCTTCATTGCGGATGAGAAAGTGACTGCCCGAGTCCAGAGCATCCTGCCCGACTGTGACGTTGTCGTAGGCACGGACGAAGAGGTGCATATCGCAGGGGGCTCGACCGACACGCGCACGGCACTCCTGAAAATCCGCAAACTTACGAAAGCGACGATCGTACTCAAGACCGGTCCCAAAGGATGTCTCGTTTTCCCTGATGCAATTCCACAGAACATCGAGAATGGAATTTCATCCGAAGGCTTCCCCGTCGAAGTGTTTAACGTGCTGGGGGCCGGAGATGGCTTTATGGCGGGCTTCCTCCGTGGATATGTCCGTGATTTACCGTTGGAAGACTGCTGCCGCATCGCAAACGCCTGCGGCGCGCTGGCCGTCTCTCGCCATGGCTGTGCGCCAGCCTATCCAAGCTGGGAAGAACTGGAGTTCTTCCTCGAGCGAGGCGTCGTAAACCCCCGCCTGCGCGAGGATGCTGATCTTGAGCACGTCCATTGGGCCACCACCAGACGCGGACACTGGGACAACATATGTGCGTTTGCCATTGATCACCGCATGCAACTTGAGACGATGGCCAAAGATGTCGGTGCTGACCCAGAGCGTATTGCAAAATTCAAGGATCTCGCGCTCGATACAATGTTGAGTGCGCGGCGCCCGGATATGAACCTCGGTACTCTGCTTGATAGCAAATATGGGCGCCAAGCCCTATTCCGGGCCGAAAAGGAAGGCCTTTGGATTGGTCGCCCAGTCGAACTGCCGGGTTCGCGTCCACTGCAATTCGAAGGTGCAGCGTCCCTCGGGGCCGAGGTAGCTTCGTGGCCGAACGATCATGTCATCAAGTGTCTTGTCTTTTACAATCCCGACGATCCGGAAGCCTTGCGGCGTCAGCAGCTGGAACAATTGCACCGCCTCGCCTCCGCGGCTCGTCTCAGCCGCCATGAGTTTCTAATCGAGGTGATCGGAACAGCAGAGGGCAAGATGGGCGAAATGGCCACCTCAGAGGCCATGCAGCAGATCTATAACGAGGGCATCCGCCCGGACTGGTGGAAGCTAACCGACCAAACCGATGCGGGCTGGGCGGCGATCGGCGCGGTGATTGAAATCAATGATCGGTGGTGCCGAGGCATCCTATTGCTCGGACTGGATGCACCATTCGACGAGCTTGAAAGCAGTATCGCGCGCGCGGCAGGCAGCCGCCATGTGCGCGGTTTTGCGGTCGGACGCACGATTTTTGGCGATGCCGCGCGGGGCTGGCTTGCAAACGATATTGATGATCCGACCGCTCAGAAGATGATGAAAGAGCGTTTCGAGCGTCTTATCAGTTGCTGGGTAGAGGCACGTCGACAGGAAGCGGCCTAAACGGTTGAGCGGCAGGTAAAGGGAGTAGGCAGTGCTTCAGTTACAGTTCGCTTGGACCTAAGTGGCAGCTTTCGAACTTTGACAACTAATGCTTTGCAGAAGAGGCGAACGGCCGCTAACCGCCCTCCTTGTAGCCCGCCGCTTCCGGTCATAACCTGACCTTAATCCCGCTGTCGCATTGCTGCGATGCGGCCCGTTCATGCAGCCATCTACGCTTGGTGAGCTTTTGGGTTACTCAGGTGTTTCTGAGCAGGCAGGGTGAGCCTCCGCAAAGATTTAACGAATGGCTGCTTACAGCTCGGCGAAAACGATTCCTTTCGTTCTGAAAATTTGCACAAGCAGAGGACGTTTGCGAAGGCCTTCCCGAGGTATCCGGTGGGTTAACAGCAACAACGCATCAAGCCACCGTCACGACTGATTTCCGGGCCGCTTTCTGCGATACGGAGGCACAGACAAGTAGCTGCGCCATATGGTACATCATAAGCGGCAAAACGATCGCAGCCAGGTCGGCAGGCGGAAAGAGCGCGGTCGCGATCGGCAGACCAGAGGCGAGGCTCTTTGTGGACCCGCAATAGAAAAGGACCGCCCTGTCCTCGATCGCGAGGCCGCAGGCACGCCCGGTCCACACCATGAGCGACATGGTGATCGCGAGGAATGCCAGAACAGCGACCGCCAGCATCGCCAATGTCGTGAGCGGTAGTGAGGCCCATAGGCCCGAGACCGTGCCGGCGCTGAACGCGGAGAAGACAATCAGCAAAATCGCACCACGATCCACGATCAGTGTCAGGGTTTTGTGTTTGCGGACCGCTTCGCCGACCCAGGGCCTGGCGAGTTGTCCCAGTACGAAGGGGAACAGGATTTGCGTTCCGATCTTCATCACCGGGTCCAATCGGATTCCGCCCTCGCCGGTATGCAGGAAGAAAGCCACCAGCAGCGGCGTCAGCAAGACACCCACAAGGTTTGACACCGAAGCCGCACAGATCGCGCCCGGTACGTTGCCACCCGCCATCGCCGTAAAGGCGATGGAGCTTTGTACCGTTGACGGAAGAACGGTCAGGAACAGGAAACCCAGTGTGACGGTGGCGCCAAGAAACGGCCCGCAGACGATGCTGAGCAACAGACCGACCAGTGGAAACATCACATAGGTCGCGGCGAGGGTCAGTCCCTGCAGCCGCCAATTGGTCAGACCCGCCTTTACTGCGCCAGAGTCGAGCTTGGCACCGTAGAGGAAGAACAAGAGGGCCACGGCCCAAAATGTGATCTGTCCAAGCGCCAATGCCGCGAGACCCTCCGCCGGGGCCAGAAGACCGAGTGTCATCGTGCAGAGGAGGAGGATCATGTAGCCGTCAATACCAACGCGATTGAGAAAGGTCATGTTGGGAAGGTCCTTTAAAGTTAACAGTCAAGTTTTAAAAGCCAGCGGTTTGGCTGTCCTTGCGCAATTCCAAACCGGCGGCGTATCCATCGTTCGGCAGGCGCCGCAGCTGCAGGTCGCTCCAGAGATTGCAAAAGGCATCAGCGCCAAGCCCTTTAGTGGACTCAGCAATGGTCAACGCCGCTGCGGCGGAAATCGCGGCGTTGACGGCGGTGCCCCTCAGCTGCAGGATGCTCGCTCCGGCAAGCGGGGCCAACGGTTGCGCGGTGGCGACAATGTTTTCGATCCGCACTGGCAGGCGCCGCGAAGCGTCGACCGGATTATGCGTGAAATGCATGTTGAGCCCTTTTGGAGCGATGTGGTTTGGAACGGCGCGGACGGTAAGCGGTTGTGACGACTGCCCCCGCCGGGCATGAGTTCTCTTACCCGGCACTGCACGCAGCAAGGCGATCTAATATCCCTCAGGCCGCAGAGTACCTAACCGCACGCGCCTTTGGTTGATGCGCGCGGCGTAGGTATCCTGCAGCACCCCAAACCGATACCAACAGGGGAGACTCACGAAGGATCAGACCAGTTCGCCGACCTGCACGGTCAAGTCTCCAAGCCCTTCAATGGCGCCCACCATGGTATTGCCAGGCACGACAGGTCCGACACCGTCGGGCGTTCCGGCCATGATGATGTCGCCGGGTTGCAGCGCGTAGTATTTGGACAAGGTCGCGATGATTTCAGGCGTCTTCCAGATCATTAACTCCAGATCGGAGTCCTGTCGTATCTCACCGTCGACCGTCAGCGTGATGCGGCCCGTGTCGCGATGGCCAACTTGGGACACAGGGTAGATCTCACTGCAGGGGGCCGAATGGTCGAAAGACTTTTTCAACTCCCAAGGCGCGTTCGGTCCCGACTCGGTCTCCAGCAGACGGCGCCTCGTCATGTCGATGCAGACGCCATACCCAAAGATGTGGGACAGCGCCTCGTCTTCGGGGATGTTGTAGCCACCGGATTTCAACGCGACCATCAGTTCGATTTCAAAGTGGAAATCATCGGTGCGCGGCGGATAGGGTACGATGCCACCGTTCTGAACGATGGAATCCGACGGTTTTTGAAAGATGATGGGGAAATCCCGCGAGGCTTCGCCACCCATTTCCAGTACATGCGCCACGTAGTTCTTGCCGATACAGTAGATACGGCGCACGGGAAAGCGGGCTGCGCTACCGACAACGGGAAGGGACACCTGTTCAGGAGCGGGAACGACGTAAGACTTTGAAATTTCCATGAGATTCCTCAATTGGTTGACTGGATTATGATCATCGATAGCGCATTAAAACTGATCTTACCAGAAAAAATGCATTATTCTTGACTGACGGAGCAAATAATGCACTCTGCTCATTATCAAACAACAGAGAGGGACAAAACATGAGACGAACAGGATTAAAGCTGGCGACCGGCGTGGCCGCGATTTCCATGGCCGCGATGAGCTTTGCAGCACAGGCGCAAGACCTGACAGAAGTTACACTCGCCATTCCCAGCCCAAGCGGTCTGGGCTACTTCGCCCTCTACAACGCCATGGGCGAAGGCTACATGGAAGAAGAAGGCATCGAAGTTGAAGTTCAAAGCGTGAACGGCTCCGCGCAAGTGCTGCAGGTTCTCGCCGCAGGTCAGGCCGAGTTCGGACACCCCGGCCCCGGACCGCTTCTGAACGCGCGCGAGAATGGGGAAGATATCGTATATATCTACAACTACTTCTCGACGAGCCAGTTCAGCTTGGTTGCAGAAACCGGCTCTGGTTACACCCGTCCAGAAGACCTTCAAGGCAAGGTCGTGGGTGTTGGCACGGCAGACGGTGCCGAAGTGGCATTCGTTCGCTCGATCTTCGATGCTGCTGATATGCAGGAAGGTGAGGACTACAGTTTCATCACCATCGGCGAAGGCGGCATGGCGGTTGCGGGCTTTGCGCAAGACGCCATCGATGCCTATGCGTCTGACACGATCGGCATGGCGACGCTGCGCCTGCGCGGTGTCGATCTGGTCAACCTGACACCGGCGGAGTTCCAGACTTACTTTGGCAACGGCTATGCCGTGACCCGTGCGTATCTGGACGAAAACCGCGAGCTGATTGAAGGCTTTGGGCGGGCGCTGGTGCGCGGCGCGCGGTTCGGGGCGAATCCTGAAAACCTCGAAGCAACGCTGGACCACGCCAAGATCGGCAACCCCCAGCTTCTGGAAGACCGCGACTTCGCACGTGCGCTGCTGCAGACCTATATCATCCGGACGGCACCGGCCCATCCTGAGCACGGCTATGGCTACCAGCATCCGGACTCATGGCAGAACTGGCACGACGCGCTTGTAACATCGGGCGATCTTGAAGCGCCGATGGAAAATCTGGCAGAGGCCTACACCAATGAATTCATTGACGTGTGGAACGCGGAATGATCGCGCAGAAAATACAACAGCCGGCCGGGGGTGAACCCCGGCCAGTTTACCAACTGAGCAATGTCTCGAGATACTTCAACAACAAAGAAATCACCGCCCTTGACGGCGTTGGCTTCGAAATTGCTCAAGGAGAATTTCATTCCGTGATCGGGTCGAGCGGCTGTGGCAAGACCACCCTGCTCAAGATCATGGCGGGCCTAATGCCGCCTTCGGAAGGTCGTATTATGCTGAACGGTAGACCGGTGCTTGGTCCGCGCGACGATATCGGAATGATGTTCCAGCACGCCACGCTGTTTCCGTGGCGCACAACGATTGAGAATATCCTGCTGCCGATTGAAATTCGCAGCGGTCGCAAGGCGGCGATGGCAGCACGTTCGTACGCCGAGGAACTCTTGCGGGTGGTGGGCTTGGGCGGTTTCGAAGACACCTACCCCACCTCTTTGTCCGGCGGCATGGCCCAGCGGGCCGCAATCTGTCGCATGCTCATTTCGGAACCAGATATGTTGCTGCTGGACGAGCCGTTCAGCGCACTTGATGAAATCACCCGCGATTTCATGAATATGGAGCTGCAAAAGGTTTGCATGGAGCGCAATGCGTCGGCCTTTCTCGTTACGCATTCGATTTCCGAAGCAGTGATTCTGTCGGATGTTGTGCATGTCATGTCTGCAAGGCCGGGCCGGGTCATCACATCGATCAAGATCGATCTGCCCCGCCCCCGTACGCTCGAGATGATAACCCTGCCCGAATTTGGCGCCTATGCCACCACGATCCGCAACCTCCTTGATAAGGGCGCATTCCTATGAGCACATCAGAAGTGGAACTGTCACAAGCAGTCGAAACCGGTCTATATCCTGGGGATACCGTCTGGCAGGAAAAGGCATCATGGTCGGCCCGGGTGCCGCGCTGGCTCTCAATGGCGGTTATAATGGCAGTCTTTCTTGGGCTGTGGCATCTGGTGACCTCATTGGGGATTGTTTCCCGTCTCATTCTGCCAACAGTGCCCGATACCTTTGCCGACATTTTCTTTGTGGGCAAAAGCCTATTGTCGGGAAATTACATGCTCGCGGCCTTTTGGGTGACCACGCAAGAGGTGCTCGTCGGCTTCGTGATCGCGGTTTCAATCGGCGTTAGCCTGGGCGTGCTTGTGGGCGAAACCACCATCGGCGAACGGGCCGTAATGCCCTATATCGTCGCCATCGACACGATGCCAAAGCTTGCGTTCGCGCCTCTTTTCGTATCCTGGCTGGGCTTCGGCATCGGCTCCAAGGTCGCTTTGGCGGCCTTTATTTCTGTGTTTCCAATCGTGGTTGGCACTGCAGCGGGTCTGCATGCCGCCGATGCAAACAGCCGGATGCTGTTCCAAAGTATCGGTGCCTCGCGGATGCAGACTCTGATAAAGCTCAAGATCCCAACGGGCCTTCCCCAGTTCTTCACCGGTCTGAAAATTGCCTCGATCAGTGTCGTCGGCGGCGCAGTTGCGGGCGAGCTTCTGGGCGGCGGTCAGGGTTTCGGAGAGCTGATCCGGGCAGCGGCCGCACAATTGAGCACCGCGCGCGTCTTCTCGTTGATAATCTATCTCAGCCTTCTGGGTGTGTTGATGTTCGGATTTGTTTCATGGATGCAGCACAAGTTTGTTTTCTGGCACCGCAGCAGTACCACTCGGCCGCCTGAAAAGTGATACTCATGCCTGAACAGACTCCGAAAGGTCAATAAATGTCAGACACGGATCGCAAAACAACCCGCGCGACGCAAGTTTATGACCGTCTGCGCCGTGAAATCCTGACAGGGCATTTCCGGCCATTGGAGAAACTGCGCATTGATGCCATCGCCGATGAATATGGTGCTGGCAACAATGCGGTCCGCGAAGCGCTCTCCCGCCTCGCGGCAGAGCGCCTTGTGGATCGCCAGGAACGGCGCGGCTTCACCGCGCCTGCGATGGACCTTGAAGCCTGGCAGACCCTGGCGCGGACGCGGTCTTTGGTGGAATCGCTTGCCTTGCGTGAATCGATGCTCAACCGCACCGATGACTGGGAAGAACGCATTGTTCTCGCCTATCACCATTTGGCAAAGGCCGGCCGCGCCGAGGGCTTTCAGCAGGATCTGCCCAAATGGAATGTCGAACATCGCAATTTCCACCGAGCCTTGATCGCGAACTGCGGATCGCATTGGCTTCTGGATTTCTGCGCCCAGCTAACAGATCAGGCCCAGCGGTATATCTATGTCTCCAACCTTTACCGCGTGTCTCCGCGGGATGGTCTGGCAGAGCATCGCGAACTGATGGAAGTCGTTCTGGATGGCGAGATAGCGCGCGCAGAGGCTGCCCTCGTCGCCCATTACGAGAAGACACTCGTTGCACTGGAAGAACTTTTCCAGATTGAGGAATTCTTGACAACTTTGGTTGCGGACGCGCCGAGTTGACAGTCACGTCCGACTTGTTGATTTCCCAAGGTGCTCCCGGTCCGGCCAGCATTTCAAGCAGCGCCCTGTCTTGGACCCCGGTAGACGCGCCACAGGTTTTATTGTTGAACGGCTATTAAAGTCATATTGCTTCCTACATTGATCGGCAGAGGGTGTGTCTCACCTTTGCTAATTGCAAACTATATCCTGCTAATTACGCAATCTTTATCCGAAGTTCGCAGGATTATCATATTTGACCGCGCCGCCTAAAGCTCGAAGCAAGCTCGAGGAGCGTTCTAAACGTAGCATGGGCAGCCGATGGGGCGGACCTTGCTGAAAGCGAATGTTCGCTAAAATTGGTTGCGGGAGCCTGACCCCACCGAAATCTGTCAACAAACACTCCAGACAGGCACAGTTCCGGTAGGAGGTTACAAAGCTCAACCAAATAAAAGCGAAACTCACCATAGCCTTGACGCGATCGGCCCTAAGCAGCCGTAAGCTTAGATAACCTTCTCTGCGGCGCAGCATCCCCGAAGCTGACATTAGTACGGTCTGCGTCGCATCCGTCGACGTAACGCCCGATTGCCGTTAGATTCCGGCTCATCCCCAGGGTGCCTGCCTCCACCTTTCCACTCATCACTGACAAGCCACTCTTCAAAATAGACCAGCCAGAGGTGGGTCCATGGAACGATTGTTAGGTCTAACCTCTTAGATGCGTCCCATTGACCCGTTCCAGGAAGGTAGAGGCAGAGGCGATCCGGATTGTGGTAAATGTGGGGTAAGTCTCGCCCTTCTGAAAGCACACGGAGATCGGGATCAACAATCTTAACGTCTGGTGTGCCACCTGGTTCCAAAACAAGACTTACCCGATAGCTTCGCGACAATGGCGTTGGTTGGGCGTCGAAACACCATTTAAGGCGGCGGGCGTTCAAAGCGCCCTCACCACCTACTGTCTTTGAAGCTTTCAGAAAAAGAAACTGTTGCGGTAGCGAGAGGTCTTTTATAGCAGGCGTAATCGTCACAATTCTCAATCCCCAAAGAAGTCGTTCTTCGGAACCGGCGTGCTCGCAGCTGCCTTCTGAGTGGTCAGTCCAATCCCTGCACCAAGAACAAGCGACCCGGATTTCCGGCTGTCGCCGAGTGTTTCCATGCGCCGATTCATTGTACGTGCAACAAGCTTGTCACCAAGACTGTCTTTCATGGTGCCAACAATAGTGTCCAATCCGACAAGATCCCGCAGGGCTTCAAAATCGGCTAACGCCTTGGCGTGCCATTCATAGAACGCGTTGACACGGGCGGGTTCATCATTCCAACGTTCGGCAAAGTTCTCGCCTTGCGTTGTTTCGTTCCAAACGGCGTAAATCTGACGACCGTTCTCAAGAGGCCGCTCGATGAACAATGGCATCAGACGGATAGTATCGACAAGAACTTCAAGCTCATCAGCAAAAACATGACGCTGAACGCACATTTCGTAGGACTTCATCGCGAGTGTTGTGATGACCACGGAAATCGGTGCAACTTCTTCAACAGTCTCCAAAAAATGTTGGTCGCGGTGCCGCTTCAAGAGTTGGACCGTCCGCCGCAGAATGCCTTTAACTGATTGACGGATCGGGAACGGTTCGACCGAAGCGGAATCCTTTTGCATGGCGATGATCGATTGCGTCATCCGTGGCATCAATTCAGCGCGCTTATCAAAGAGAGCCCGATAGGCGCGCGGGTTCGTCGCATGCCAGTTCCGCATTATGCGATCCGGAACGAACTCGCCGCCGTTGAAACAACGCGGATTGGCAATCGTTGGCGATATATCGAGATGGAACTCGCCCGCATAGTCCAAACGCCAGCACCGCTTTTTCTCGTCCAAGATCGTCGCATAGTATGAATGCTCGCGGAGGCGTGCACCGACCGCTGCCTTTAGGCGGCCTGGCGCAACTTCGGGTCCAAGCCCCGAAATGAAGCTGATAAGATCAACATCAAATTCATCGCGCCCAATCGGCTTGATCGATGTACCCAAGGCACCAGAACCGTGCAGATAAACATGCAGAGATGCAAGTAGAGGATCGCTCGAGCCGGCGAGCCAATCAGCAACAGCCTCATAACTTGTGCGTGCGCGCTCAAACTGTGACTGCGTCCATTCCAAATCCTGACAGATTTCTTCCAGAATGGTAAAGACCTGCGCACGCCGTTGGATAGCAGTGTCGTTGAGAGTTGGGCGAAATACCTGGTTCATGCTGCGCTCCGTTCTGTGTAGTGCGCGGGCACGAACGGCTCGGCTGGATGTTGAAAGAAGATCGGGGAAAGCGTTGGTGTCGCGTGACGTGCGCTGGATGCACCAAGACCCTTGAGCCTCTGAATTTTGCTTGTATCGTCGAGGCTAAAGAAGTCAGCCGGCACAGTCGGCGAATACCGATGAACAACCGTGCGTTCATACGGATCACCAGTCAGTTGCCGTGCGATGCCAAGCGCGCCGCGCGACTGGCCATCCATCAACAGACTGAGCGCTTTGACACCGAGACCCACCTTCCCAGGCGCCTCAGGCAACATATAGACCTCATCCACACAACCGAGACTGAGGATGTTTAGTTCACTTGGGCTCCAACCCAACATCGAGATTGCTTCAACAGTGACAACTCCGACTGGGTTGTTGCACCATGTGCCGCCATCAAGAAGACCGATGTCATCAACCGTCTTGTGAGACGCGAAGTATGACGGTGCAGCCGATGTGGCCAGTGCGGCGTCGAGCGCGGGTTTGCGATGATCGGTAGTCAAACGTGGATGATGCGCGGTTTTGTAGATGTAGACGCTGCGCTGATCAGCGTCCCATGCGGGCACCATAAGACGGGTTTGCGCATCTCCAATGAGCCGATCACCCAAGACGCCGTAGAGCTCGTCACGCAAAACAGACAGTTCGTGTTTGGGTTTTACCCAGTGCCGCATAGCTGCACGCACATCACGTGTTTTGCGGCCCAGCCATCCTTTTTCTTCGGCTTGCCCGAAAATCGTTGGCCCGCGCGTTTCATAAAGAGCGAGGAGGGTTTTAGCGCTGATCCCCATAGCCAAGCCGATGGCGAGAATTCCACCTGTCGATGTGCCTGCGATCAGGTCGAAATAACGCCCAATCGGTTGATCAAGGTCTTCTTCAAGCTTTGCGAGGAATGCCGCTGGCTGCGTGCCTTTGATGCCCCCGCCGTCAATACTCAGGATACGTTTCATAGTTTTCTTAGCCTTCTGGTGGATACGGATCTTTGCCGTATGTGTTGCGTTCACGAATGCGCCCATTGGTGCCATGGATCAGCATTTCAGAGCTTTGGTTACGTGCGATGTCGCGTGCTTCGCTGATTGCGGAACGCTGTGTTGAGTGGATAGACGTTGCTTTTCCGTTTCCAGCGCCTTTGACGGCCCAGCCCCCCGAATGCGGCACAACATGTTGATTTTTATTGCTCATATCGGTCTCCAAATTCCTTTTTTCCTTGACTGATTCGTCAATTCATGGTTTATGTTTACATTATAAACTGTCGTTTATCAACTGTCAGTTTGCGCTGGAGGATAAGCATGTTTGGACAAAGATTGCGATTAGCCCGCAAGAAGGCTGGCCTATCGATGCAAGGCTTGGCGGACCGCACATCACCGAAGGTCACTGCACAAGCCATCAGCAAGTATGAAGCAGAGAAAATGAACCCGTCCTCTTCGGTTTTGGTCGGCTTGAGCAAGGCGCTTGGCGTCTCCCTCGACTTTCTGATGGGTGGTCAAGTTGAAGCGCTTATCGGGGTAGAGTTTCGAAAGCACTCGAGCACCTCGGCGAAGGATCGCGCCCATGCTGAAGCCATCGTCATTGAAAAGCTCGAAGACTATTTGGCGGTTGAGGATATTCTTGAGGTCGCTCTACCAAACGATCCATTCGGCGATCTCGTGACTGACCGTATCGATGCGTGGGCTGATTTGGACAAGAAGGCCCGCGCTCTCAGAAAATTGTGGGAGCTTGGGAATGACCCAATTCCAAGCATGTCACGATTACTGGAAGACAAGGGGATTAAAGTGATTGAGGCAGATTTTGCCGAACGCTTTGATGGCTTGGCTTGCGAGGTTGAGCGCAGTGGTGATCTTCCAAACACGGATGTTGTCGTCGTTTCGAGCCGCACCAATGTTGAGCGAAAACGTTTCAACTTGGCCCACGAGTTGGCACACCGTGTCGTCAGGCAAACTGGCAACACATCGATCAAGCTTGAAAAGGCAATGAACCGATTTGCTGGAGCATTTTTAATCCCAACCGACCACTTGATTGAGGAAGTGGGCCGAGCCCGAAGTGGTATGACCAATATGGAGCTCATGCGCCTTAAACGGCTCTACGGCGTCTCAGCTGCCGCTATGCTAATGCGTCTTGGCCAGGCAGGTATTCTACCACAATCAAGCATTGACTATGCGTTTAGAACCTATGCGAGGAAGTGGCGCAGTAGCGAACCAGATCCGATCCGTGATGACGAGGGATTTGGCGAGTTTGAGCACCCACAAAGGTTTGAGCGACTTGTGTGGCGTGCGCTTGGAGAGGAACTTATTTCACCCGTCAGAGCCGCACAGATGCTTCGTTTGTCGCTGGCAACTGTTGAAGAGAATATCAGAGGGTAGCAGCGTCCGTGGCACGTGTGATTATCAATGATGCAAGCTGCCTGATTGATCTCCGCAAAGGTCGCTTATTACACGTTCTGTGCAGGCTTCCCGTCGAAGTAATCGTGCCGCTGCCAATCCGCGAAAGCGAGCTTCTGGATTTCACACCGCAAGAATGGGCCATGTTGGACGGCGATGGTCTAATCACTTACGACTTGCCACCCGATGAGGTTGGTGAGGCCTTTGCCATCAAACGAGCACACGGGCGGCTATCGGCAAACGACTGCTTTTGCATCGTCACAGCAAATCATTTTGATGAAGCCATCTTGCTCACTGGTGACAGACTTTTGACGCGTGTTGCGCGTGATCGTGAGCTTCAGGTGCATGGCATTCTCTGGGTAACAGAACAACTTAGATTACTCGAGTTGTGCGACCATGACTTTCTCCACACTGCTTTAACTCTTTGGCGAAACGACAAATCCGTTTTCGTTCCCAACCGATTTATCGATGCACAGCTGAACAATCTCAAGTAGATCAACTGTTCTTTCTGTGCCTATCTGTTCGAAAGCAAAACGTCACAAGGCTGATGGACCCCGAGCGTTCGACAGTCAGGGCTCCCCAAACTTTTCCGCAACTGTAGCGGGTAATTTCTGGCCAACTCCACATCATTTGATGGCGGAAAGATCAAAGTTATCCAGCGCTCACTCGTGATAGCCATCGTACATCAAGCTGGGATCATAGGCATCAATCTTGATGCGTCTAACTGTATGTCGTGTCAGCGAATTTTGCCTCAGCGACAGCGAGGGATTGAGGTCACCGCTCTTCCAACTGAATCGATCAGCCTTGGACGGTTCTTGAACAACAAGGCCTGCGCTTCCAAACAGCACGATGTTCTTACCTTCTGGGTTTTGCGCAGATCTGAAAATTAGTCCGTCAATATGGCGTTCTTGACCAGCGACTTTGACCAAGTGTTCGTGTACGAGATACTCAGCAACAACTTGGGTTGGAATGTAATCAAGATGTTCATCATTAGGTAAACATGGCAGTGAGATTTCCGTCATGAACTCTGCCATGAACCCCCACAAGCTCAGTCGCTCATTGTAGGCCTTTGCAAACATATTGAGTGGTTTGGGCGGGCTTTCAAATTTGGTCGTATCAAGAACAATGATCGGCTGCAAAAGGTCGAATTCTGCGGCGACGACAGTTTCGCCGACTGCCGGCCGCAACTCGGCAAGACTGGTTTCGATGTCAAATGCCCCATAAAAAACGGGGATCCCTGATGGATTCATGCGTCCGGCACCCCGCAGCTTCTCCGGAGGTGGGCCAAGCTCCTTGGCTGGTGCTTCCTCGATACGACGACGCTCTGATAAACTGTTCGCTTTGCGACCCCGAAATAGTGTCAGGCTTCCCGCTTCGAATGTTCGAATGGCTGGCTCGTTCCGATTGTCACGTAACAGATGCAGCCCATCGAAAAGTTCGGACAAGATAACTTTCGCCTGAGCGCTGAAGAAGCGACGCCGACTGACAATCTCCTGGCGAAAATTGCTCCATTTCGCAGAGCGACCATCGTCTTGATACTGCGTAATTTTGGAGTAACCCGCCTCATCAGAGAAGAACGCTTCATCACCATCTGCAGGCCACCAAGTATCTCCGTCAATTAAGGCAGCCTGCAAAGCTTCTATTACGTCATGGTTGTCGGTCTCGGTAAGGTCATAGAGAACCGAAATGAGATCATCTCCGGTAGGTTCACCGTTGTGATCAAATCCAGAGTGATGATAGTTGTTCTCGATAACTTCTCTGAGGATTTCAGCCACCTCTGTCGTCGGCACACCTTTCTTGGTTTCATGATGGTCGCATTTGCCCTCATCAAACTGCGGACGTATTTCCACGATACGCTTTTGCAGACCTTCGGCCTCAAAACAATCTGGACAGACGAGCAATGGGATCGGCCTCCTGCTGACATGTGTTTCTGAGTACTTCACAGGAACGATGTTACCCTGTCACCTGAACCTATGTGCTTAGCTTAGTAAATGTCTGCTCTACAAGCGGGCACCGCGAACGGGTGCAAGTGCAGCGAATGACCGGTTTCCGCCCTTTTTGTAGAGAACATCTTCGCTGCAACTGCGAATTTCGGGAATGTAGGGATTCGCTCTCTAACAGGCAGATTTCGCGCCGTGACGCTGTAAAAATTTGAGTAGTTCGCAATTGTCATCGCCCAGATTAGGCTCCAACGCGGTGTAGAAAAGTCTTTTCAACACAATCCACCCGACCTACGAAGCGCCGGTACAACCCTCCGTGTGTACATCTCAGGAGCCAAGGCACTGATTGAGATGGATTGGCCCATACTCAGCGAAGCCAAATACTCGCCTAAAGAAGGTGATTATAGGCTGAACGTTGACCAATTCTTGGGTGCGCCCAGCCTACTCAACCAACATGTCCGTCAGGCTACAGCGCGCGACAGCCTCCTGTAATTCCCGCGCCGCGGCGTTGAGGATCGCGTCTTCGTCCAGATCGGTCTTACGGTGCCGCATGCGGATGTCTCCGTTGACAATCACGGTGTCCACGTCTGCCGCATTCGCAAACTGCGCCACGGTCGTCAGCGGCATCATCGGCGGATAGAGATGCGGCTTTCTGCGGTCGAGCATGACGATATCCGCCTTTTTGCCCGGTTCCAGTGACCCCAGATCATCCTCCAATCCAATCGCTTTGGCCGCATGGATCGTACACATCTCCAGAACGTCGAGCGGCATCATCACCTCAGGATCGCGGAAGTGGCGGCGGTGGTAGTGCAAACACTGGGCCATGTGGCGGAACATGTCATAGCCCCGATCCGGCGCGGCGGCGTCTGACCCCAAGGCCACATTGACGCCCATGTCGCGCAGTTCGGGCGCGGGGCAGCGGCCAAGGACGGACATGATCGCCGACGGGTTATGCACGATAGACGCGCCGCTGCGTTTCGCGGCGGCCATGTCTTCCGGAGTAAGGTCGACAGAATGGGAGAGGTAGGCCCAAGGGCCGAGGATGCCGAGTTCTTCGGCCAGCGCGATGGAACCTTCGCGGTGGCCGTCTTGGGTAAACAGCAAACCGTGCTTTTCGCGCAGTTCCATCGCCGCGCGGCACATCTGGCGGATTTCGTCCGAGTTCTGGGCGACTTCATCAGGGGAATAGACCGGCATGATAAGACAGATGCCGGTGCCCTCCCCCAACAGATCGCCATGCGCCTCGGCCAACTGCCCGCATACTGCAAGCTGGTCCTTAAACGTCAGGGTGACATCCCGGCCAAGGTCGAGGCTGCGGTAGGTCTTCGGGAAAGGCCGACGGTTCAGCCCGACTGCCAGCATGGTGCGGATGCCGATCTCTCGCGTGGCGGCGCAATGCAGATCGCCGGCCTCTGTCGTATCGGTGCGGTAATGGTCGGCGCCGCCGCCGAGCAGCATGGTGCAAGTGGTGATCCCCGCCTTGAGCCGCTCCAACCCGGAAAGCCGGGCTTCGGCCTGCCAGAATTCAGGGGTAGACCCGCGCGTGTAGATGTCTTCGCAGGCCTTAAACCACCCATCACCATCGCCCCCGCCAAGGTTGCGTGTCAGACCGTGGCCTGCGTGAGCATGGCTGTCGATCAGTCCCGGCAGCGAAATCATATCCGCGCCCTCGATCCGCTCTGCCCCCGCAGGCACGGCAATCTCATCTGCCAAACCAACAGCAGTGATGCGATCATTCTCAAAAAGGATCGTCGCGTTTTCAATCACCCTTCGGTCGGTGTCCATCGTAATTGCGGTGGTGTTGGTAATCGCATGGACAGTCATTCTTAACCCTCGCTCAAGGCCGTGCCGAGGACATCGTCCTGCAAGACGTTGCCTTCACTTGACGCTTCCAATTTCAATGTTCTTTCCGCTTCCTGCAGATGTTCATCCATCGCAGTTTTAGCAGTATCAAAGTCCCCCGCAGCCAGTGCGGCGACGATGGCGGCGTGTTCATCCGGGCCACATTGCGTGTCGCATTTCGGTTGGAAAACCGCTGTGACCAAGGTGCTCTTTGACACAAGGTCGCGCAAGATATCTGCAAGCAAGGGTGAGGCCGCGAGTTCGGCCAGCAGCATGTGAAAGGCACCAGAAAGGCGGATGATCCGGGCGGTGTCCCCCTCGGCCAAAGCTTCGCGTTCCTCGGCGATATGGGTCTCGAGCGCCGCTAACTTATCTTGCGCGCCATGTTTTTTAAGCGCGTCGATAACGCCCCGTTCAACTACCCGGCGGGTGAAGAAGACATCGCGCGCCTCATCCACCGAAGGCGTCGTGACAAAGGCCCCCCGATTAGGGATGTGACACACCAACCCATCGTGGGTCAGCTGGTCCAGCGCCCGGCGGATTCGCGGACGACTCGCGCCAAAGATTTCACACAACCGCTCTTCTTTCAGGCGGGTGCCGGGCGGCAAACGGCGTTCTGCGATCGATTTCCAGATCCGTTCATAGATCTGTTTTTCCGTGAGTTTGGTTTCCGGCAACTGCTTATCCCCACCCATAATTTTTCTGCTCATATCTTTTGCAACAGTCGCCGAAACGACAGCAGAAGTGCAAGCATTTAATGTTTGCAAAAATTGTTAACAATAATTGTAGACAGAAAAAATGATTTGTGCCAGCCTTTCTTCAGTTGCTGAACTGCAGGCCGCTCAGGCCCGCTTGGCGACAGAAACAGGGAGACAATAATGACACCGCGCAACCTATTATTCACGGCGACTTCGGCACTGGCGCTGGCCTGTGCAGGGGGGGCTCAGGCCGAGACGTTCCGGCTGGGCACCAATGGGGATCTCTACGGCCTCGACCCACATTCGATGACAGACAGCTTTACTGTCTCGTTCCTCAACCACGTCTATGAGGCGCTGGTGCGCTATGACGCAGACCTCAAGATTGAACCGGCCTTGGCCACAAGCTGGGAACAGATCGACGAGACCACAGTGCGCTACACGTTGCGCGAGGGCATCAAGTTCCACGACGGTCAGGACTTCTCGGCCGAGGATGTTGTGGCATCTGTCAAACGCGCGGCGCATGAAGACTCGCCCATTCGCGGCAATATTGCCGGGTTGGTTGACGCCAAGATGGTCGATGAGATGACCGTTGACCTGATGCTCGACGGACCAAACCCGCTTCTGAACAACTTCCTGACCAATGTCCTGATCTTTGACAGCGGCTGGCTGGAAGAGCATGACGCGCTTGACCCGATCGACGCGCAGAAGGGCGAAGAGGGCTACACCACGTCGAACGCCAATGGCACCGGCCCCTTCCGCTTAGAATCCCGCACCCCGGACGCGCAAACCGTGCTGACCGTCAACAACGACTGGTGGGACGAGCCGCAGCACAACCTGACCCGGATCGAGCTGAACCCAATCAACTCCGACGCGACCCGTGTGGCGGCGATGCTCTCGGGCGAACTCGACATGATCTTCCCCTCGCCGCTGCAGGACGCCAAGCGGATTGAGTCCACCGACGGTATGCATGTGCTCGAAGCGCCGGGACTGCGGGCGATCATGATGGGCATCAACATGTCCGACAAATCGAACAATCCCAACCAGGAAGGGAATCCGCTGCAAAAGGTCGAAGTGCGTCAAGCGCTGGTTCATGCGATCAGCTATGACCTGCTGCGCGACAAGATCATGCGCGGTAAGTCTCGCAATCTTGGCGGGCTGGTCGCCCCGCAGGTGCCGGGCTTTGACGAAAGTGTCGATGCGATTCCCACCTATGACCCCGAAAAGGCCAAGCAGATGCTGGCCGATGCCGGCTACCCTGAAGGCTTCAGCCTGAACATGAACTGCCCCAATGACCGCTACGTCAACGACGCGGCGATCTGTCAGGCGCTGGCAGCGATGTTCGCACGCGTCGGTGTGAAGGCAGATCTGACGGCAGAAACCAAGTCGATCCACTTCGAGCGGGCCCGTTCCAATGAGACGGATATGTTCATGCTCGGCTGGGCGACCCTGCCAATGCTGGACGGCTACTCGGTCCTCTCGGCCATGCTGCACACGCCCGGTGGACAGATGGGCACATGGAATCCCGGTGGCTATTCCAACGCCGAGGTTGACCGTTTGACCCAAGCGGTGGCCACCGAACTCGACGCTGAGAAACGTCATGAAATGATGGTCGAAGCCTTCCGTATTGCCGATGACGAAGTTGCATGGTTGCCACTGCACGCACAGCCCCTGTCTTGGGCCGCACGCGACGCAGTGAAGATCCCCCAGACCGCGGATGACAAGCCGCGCCTCTGGCTCGCACGGATCGAGTAACCTCCCCCGGCGGGCGACCTCCCCACGCCCGCCACCCTTCCCTTGCCAGCCGGAGGCCAGCATGTTTGCCTTTCTTATCCGCCGTATCATTCAGGCCGCGCTGGTGATGCTCGTCGTCGCCTCGATCGCCTTTCTGATGTTTCGCTTTCTGGGCGACCCGATTTCCAACCTTCTGCCCGAAGATGCCACCGTCCAAGACCGCGCCGAGATGCGCGAGAAGATGGGGCTGAACGATCCTGTTCTGGTGCAGTACGGGCGCTTCATCGTCGATGCCGCCCAAGGCGACTTCGGTCAATCCTACCGTAACAACCGCCCGGTCTCGGACCTTCTGGCCGAACGCTTCCCCGCCACCGCTGAACTGGTGCTGGTCGCGGCAAGCCTTGCATTGGCGCTTGGCATCCCCCTGGGCATCTATACCGCGCTGAACCCACGCGGCTGGCTGAGCCAGGGGCTGCAGGTGGTCTCTCTCTTGGGGATTTCCGTGCCGACTTTCGTGACCGGCATCCTCCTGATCCTCGTTTTCTCCGTCACCCTCGGCTGGCTGCCCAGCTTTGGTCGCGGCACTGTCGTTGATCTGGGCTGGTGGACGACGGGGTTCCTCACTATTTCAGGCCTCAAAGCGCTGATCCTGCCCGCGATCATGCTGGCATTGTTCCAGATGACGCTGATCATGCGGCTGGTACGTGCCGAGATGCTGGAGGTGCTGCGGGCCGATTACATCAAGTTCGCCAAGGCGCGGGGCATTCCCAACCGGATACTGCATTTCAAATATGCGCTGAAGAACACGCTGATCCCGGTGATGACCATTTTTGGTCTGCAACTGGGTGGCCTCATCGCCTTCGCCATCATCACCGAGACGGTCTTCCAATGGCCGGGAATGGGGTTCCTGTTCATCCAAGCGGTAAACTTCACTGACGTGCCTGTCATGGCCGCCTATCTGGTGCTGGTGTCCTTCATCTTTGTGGTCATCAACACGCTGGTCGACCTTTTGTACAACGTCGCCGACCCGCGCCTGCGGGCCGAGAGAACGCCCGCACGCGGCGTCTGAGGAGCAGAATATGTCAAACTTCATGCCCATGCTGTACGCCTTCTGGGACAGCGATATCACCTACAGCTTCCGCAAATCGCGGGTGGCTGTCATCTCGGCGCTGGTGTTGCTGGCGATGTTCCTCACAGCGATCTTCGCGCCCAGCCTCGCCCCGCAAGACCCATTCAACATCGCGGAACTGGACCTTTTCGACAGCGAATTGCCTCCTGCTTGGGTAGAAGGTGGAAGCACCGCCTATCTGCTGGGGACCGACACACAGGCCCGCGATGTTCTTTCGTCGATCATGCATGGGATGCGGATCTCGCTCCTGGTGGGTTTCGCCAGTGTGATCCTCGCCGCCGTCATGGGGGTGGCGCTTGGCCTCCTGGGTGGCTTTCTCGGCGGGATCGTCGACGCGGTGTTAATGCGGATCGCCGATGTGCTGCTTAGCTTTCCGCCGATCCTCGTGGCGCTGCTGATCAACGGCGTGCTACGCGGCGCGCTGCCCAGTTCGGCGCAAGCGGAGTCGGCCCTCATCGTGCTGATCCTGTCGATCGGCCTGACCAACTGGGTGCAATACGCCCGCACGGTCCGCGGCTCGACCATGGTCGAACGCCGCAAGGAATATATCGAAGCGGCCCGCACGCTTGGCACTGGGAAGCTGGCGATCATGATGAAGCATATTCTGCCCAACGTGCTCGGCCCAGTGCTGGTGATCGCCACCATCAACCTTGGCATGGCGGTGCTCACCGAAGCGACACTTAGCTTTCTTGGTGTCGGCATGCCGCCCACCCAGCCCTCCCTCGGCACACTGATCCAAATTGGCAATGAATTTCTTTTCTCCGGCATCTGGTGGGTCGTCGTTTTCCCCGCCGCAGCACTGGCGATCCTCGTGCTGGCGGTGAACCTGCTGGGCGACTGGCTGCGCGATGCGCTCAACCCCAAACTGCGCTGAGGTACCCCAATGTCACTTCTTGAACTGGACAATATCGTTGTCGAATTCCCCACCCGCCGCGGACCGTTAGAAGCCGTCAAAGGTCTGAGCCTTGATCTCGACGAGGGCGAAATCCTCGGACTGGTCGGTGAATCCGGCGCAGGGAAGTCGATCACGGGCGCTGCGATCACCGGGCTGATCGAACCGCCAGGTCTAATCCGCTCTGGCGAGGTACGCCTGCGTGGGGAGCGCATCGACAACCTGCCCCCCGAAAAGATGCGCCGAATCCGGGGCAAGGAGATCGGCGCGATTTTCCAAGACCCGCTGACCAGCCTCAACCCGGTTTATACCGTGGGCGAGCAGTTGATCGACACAATGCGCGTGCATCTGGGGTTTGACCACAAGACTGCCCGCCAGCGCGCCATCGATTGGCTGGCCGAAGTCGGCATCCCCGCCCCTGAGGCGCGGCTCGACCAATATCCGCACCAATTCTCTGGCGGGATGCGGCAACGGGTGGTGATCGCGCTGGCGCTCTGTGCCGAGCCGAAGCTAATCATCGCGGATGAGCCGACCACGGCCCTTGATGTGAGCGTGCAGGCGCAGATCCTCGCCCTGCTCAAACGGCTCTGCCGCGAGAATGGCACGGCAGTGGTGTTGGTCACCCACGACATGGGCGTGATCGCCGAAACCGCCGACCGCGTCGCGGTGATGTATGCCGGGCGACTGGTCGAGATCGGCGATGTGAAGCAGGTGATCGAAGAGCCGCTGCACCCTTATACGCGGGGCCTCATGGCCTCGATCCCGCAGATCGGCAACCGCGACCGCCGCCTCACGCAGATCGAAGGCGCGATGCCGGGCCTGCGCAACCCCGCGCCCGGCTGCGCCTTTGCCCCGCGCTGCCCGCGTGCGATGGAACACTGCCACAGCTTGCGCCCCGTCCCACAGGATGCAGGCACCGGCCAAGTCGCCTGCCACCTTTATGGAGAGACAGCATGACCCCCGAAATCGCCCCCGACGACATTCTCAGCGTCCAAAATATCTCAAAACGCTTCGACGTGTCCGAACCGTTCCTCAATCGGGTGCTGGAACGCCGCCCGCGCCGCATCCTGACGGCGGTGAACGACATCAGCTTTGACGTGCCGCGTGGCAAGACCTTTGCCGTGGTGGGCGAGTCCGGCTGCGGCAAGTCCACCGTGGCGCGGCTGCTGATGGGGCTGCACACCCCAAGCGCAGGCGCGATCCGCTTTGAAGGGACAGACATCACCCATATGCCCCCCGGCAATCCCCCCGAACTGCGCCGCCGGATGCAAATGATCTTTCAAGACCCCTATGCCTCGCTCAACCCGCGCTGGCGGGTGCGCGACATCATTGGCGAGCCGCTGAAAAACTTCGGCATCTGCAAGACCCGCGCCGAGGTCACCCGCGAGGTAGAAAAACTGCTGAGCCAAGTGGGCCTGAACCCCGCCGACGCCAAGAAGTTTCCCCATGAATTCTCGGGCGGCCAGCGCCAGCGCCTGTCGATTGCCCGTGCGCTGACAACACGGCCCGAGCTGCTGATCTGTGATGAGCCCACCTCGGCGCTGGATGTAAGCGTGCAGAGCCAAATCCTCAACCTGATGAAAGACCTGCAGGATGAGTTCAACATGAGCTACATCTTCATCAGCCACGATCTGGCGGTGGTCTGGTACATGGCCGATGTGCTGGCGGTGATGTATTTGGGCAAGATCGTCGAGGTCGGCCCCAAGGAGCAAATCTTCGAGAACCCGCAGCACCCTTACACGCGTCTGCTGATGGAAACCGTGCCCAAGCTCACCGTTGGCGGGACCGAGCGTGCCCCAGTATCGGGCGAAGTGCCAAACCCTATCTCGCCACCCCCCGGCTGTTCGTTCCACCCACGCTGCCCGCTGGCAAACGACACCTGCCGCAGCGTGGCACCGGCGTTGAACCTGCGCGCGGGCGGTCAGAAATCGGCCTGCCACGCGGCGGATGAAAGGCGGTTGCCAGCATGGCTGCGGCTGGCGGCGGAATAAAGGGATGGAATTTGATTTCACCACCCTGCCCGAGCGCGACCGCTACCGCCTGCTGTCCAGCTTCGTCGCCCCACGCCCGATCGCACTGGTCACGACGCTTTGCCCCGATGGGGTGGCCAACGCGGCCCCCATGAGCTTTTTCAACGTCTTCTCGCAAGAACCACCCATCGTGATCCTTGGCATCCAGACCCGGCCTGATGGCACGGTCAAGGACACGGTCAACAACATCAACGCGCGGCAGAGTTTCTGCGTCAACATGGTCGACATGGCGCTGGCGCAAGCGATGATCACCTGCGGCATCAGCTACGCGCCGGACGTGGACGAAATCGCCACCGCCGGTCTGACCATGACGCCCGCCAGCCAGATCGAAGGCGGCTGGATCGCGGAAAGCCCCTGCGCGATGGAATGCGTGGTGGCCGAGACCATCCGATATGAGCGGCGCGAGATCATTCTGGGCCGGGTCGTGCAGATGCATATCCGCGACAACTGCCTTGATGATGCGGGCCGCTATGTGCGCCCTGAGAACTACCAGCCCATCGCGCGGCTGCACGCCGACAATTACATCACCACTGACCGGCAGTTTGAGCTGAAGGCCCCTGCCCAGCCTCCCGCTGGCGTGACACGGAAAGCCGCTTCATGAAAATCCACCTTATCAATCCAAACTCGACCGTGGGGATGACCGAAGCCATCGCCCGCACCGCCCGCGCGCATGCCGGGCCGGGGATCGAGATCATGGCCGCCACCGCACGCGGCACGCCGCCCAGCATCGAAGGCTACGCCGACGAGGCCCGCGCCGTGCCCGCGATGCTCGACGCCATTATCGCTGCCGAAGCACAGGGCGCCGTTGCCCATGTGATCGCCTGTTTCGACGATCCCGGCCTTGATGCCGCGCGCGCTGTAGCGATGGGGCCAGTGATCGGCCTGTGTGAAGCCGCGCTGATCGCGGCGGGCCGGATCGCCAAGCGTTTTTCGGTTGTCACAACCCTGCCCCGCGCCGTGCCGATCATCGAGGACCTCGGGGATCGCTATGGCTGTGGCCGGGCGCTCTGCGCAGTTCATGCCGCCGACATCCCCGTCTTGGACCTTGAATTTGCGCCCGTTCAAACCCTCCCGCTGATCGCCCGCAAGATCCGCCAGTCGGTCGAAGAAGACCGCGCCGAAGCTGTGGTGCTGGGCTGCGCAGGCATGAGCGCGCATTTGGAACAACTGGGCCGCGACGCCGGGGTGCCGGTGATCGACGGCGTGGGCTTTGCCATCCGCATGGCCGCGGGCTTGGCCGCAACGGGACTGGTGACCGCGAAAACCGGCGCCTATGCCCTGCCCCGCATCAAGGAGGTGGCTGCGCCCACCCCCCGCATCGCGCCCCTTACCCGATAGACAGGACCAGACATGACCAAGCCACTGCTGCTGAAGAACCTGCGCCTGATGGGTGCCGCGAAAACCGATGTATTGATTGATAATGGGCGCATCGCCCGCATCGCCGCCGAGATCACCCCGCCGGCGGGTGCGCTCATTGAGGACTGCTGTGGCGCGCTCGCTTTGCCGGGGCTGGTCGATGCCCACGCACATCTCGACAAGACGCTCTGGGGCATGCCATGGCATCCGCATCAGCAGGGTAAAAGCCTGCAGCAGATGATCGACACCGAGCGCCATCTGCGCCACGAGTTGGATATGGACGCGGAGCGCCAATCGTCGCGGCAGGTGGCACTGGCGCTGTCCAAAGGTACCACGGCCATCCGCAGTCATGTCGATATCGATACCGACCACGGGTTGAGCCTGTTTGCAGGGGTTGCGGCAACACGAGCGCGCTATGCCGAGGTCATGCAGGTCGAGATCGTCGCCTTCCCGCAATCGGGCATGATGATCCGCCCAGGCACGGTAGAGCTGATGGACCAAGCCCTGCGCGACGGGGCGGAAATTGTCGGTGGGTTGGACCCCTGCGGCATCGACCGTGACCCCAAAGGGCAGCTTGATGCCGTCTTTGGGCTGGCTGAGAAACACGGCAAGCAGATCGACATTCATCTGCACGAGCCGGGGGAAATGGGCGCATTCAGCCTTGAAATGATCCTCGACCGGACCGAGGCGCTGGCGATGCAGGGCAAGGTGACTGTCAGCCACGCTTTCTGTCTTGGCATGAACGATCAGGCGCGGGTCGCCGCATTGCTCGACCGGATCTCGGCGCTGGACGTGTCGCTGGCCACCACCGCGCCCGCCTCACGCCCGGTACCATCGGTCGCGGCCTGCCGTGAGCGCGGCATCGCAATCTGCGCGGGCAACGACGGTATCCGCGATACTTGGACACCTTACGGCAACGCCTGCATGCTGGAACGCGCAATGCTCGTCGGCCTACGCAACAACCTCCGCGCCGATGTTGAGGTGGCTTGGGCGCTCGACACCTGCACGACCGAGGGCGCGCGGGTGATGGGGCTCAAGGATTATGGCCTCACCGAAGGCAGCCGCGCCGATCTTGTGCTGGTAAATGTTGAGGCTCTGTCTGAGGCGATCACCTTGCGCCCGCCGCGGCGGCTGGTCGTTTCGGGCGGACAGATCGTGGCACGTGATGGCGTGACGGAGGCAGCATGGCACGCAGCATGAAACGCACCGCCCTGACCGCCGCTTGGGTCGTCGGCCATGCAGACGACCAGCACTGCCTCTACCACAACGGTACAGTCATCGTTGAAGGGGAAAAGGTACTGCACGTCGGCCATGATTTCGATGGCGATGTGGCCGAAACGATAGACTTCGGAGAGGCGCTGATCGGGCCGGGTTTCATCGACCTCGATGCGCTGGCCGACCTCGACACCACAGTGTTGGGCTATGATAACCATCCGCCTGAACTTAAGGGCCGGGTCTGGCCTGAAAGCTACATGCAGGCCGGGCCGCGGGAGATGTACAGCCCCGACGAATTGGCCTTCCAGAAACGCTATGCCTTCACCCGGCTGATCCGCAACGGGATCACCACCGCCCTGCCCATCTCTTCGCTTTTCTACCGCGCCTGGGGCGAAACGGAAACGGAGTTCGACGCGGCGGCGGGTGCAGCGGCGGACCTCGGGCTGCGCGTCTACCTCGGACCGGCTTACCGCAGTGGCAATCTGGTGGTGAACGCCGAGCGGCAAATCGGTTTTCATTATGAAGAGGCGCGCGGGTTTCAGGGGCTTGCAGATGCAGAAGCCTTCATCACCCGCCATGAGAACACTCACGGCGGGCTGGTCCGCACCATGCTGGCCCCTGACCGGATCGAGACCTGCACGCCCGAACTTCTGCGCCGCAGCGGTGCCGCCGCCCGCGATCACAACGTGCCGATCCGCCTGCATTGCTGCCAATCGCGGCTGGAATATGATTTGGTGCTTCAGCAGCATGACAAGAGCCCGCTGGAATTGTTGCGCGACACGGCGTTCTTTGCGCCCGCTACGATCCTGCCGCACGGGCTGTTTCTGTCAGGTATTAACGGGATTACTCATGAGGCGCCTGACCATGAAATTTTGATAAGCTCCGGCGCCGCACTGGCCCATTGCCCCTTGGTGATGGCACGCGGCGGCAAAGTTCTGCACTCTTTCGCGCGCTTCCGTGATCTTGGGGTGACCATCGGCATGGGGACGGACACGCACCCTGCTGATATGATCCAGAACATGGCCCTTGGGGTGATGACCGCGCGGATCGCAGAGGGAAACCCCACCTGCGTCGGCGCCGCCGATTTCTACGATGCGGCAACCTTGGGGGGCGCGGCGGCGCTAAACCGGCCTGATCTGGGTCGGCTCGCGCCAGGCTCTGCGGCAGACTTAAACGTGATCCGACTGGATTCCCCGGACATTGGCCAGCGCATTGACCCGATACAGACCTTATTGCTCAACGGCTCAGGCCGGGACGTGTCGGACGTGATGATCGCCGGGCGCTTTGTTATGCGCGATGGCGCAATTCCGGGGGTGGATGAGGCTGCATTCCAGCAACAGGCACAGTCACAATTCGATCGGATGGTGTCGCAATATCCAGATAGGACGTTGTTCCACCCGCCGGTAGATGAAATTTTTCCGACGAGCTATCCATTGCGTGGTCATGCGCCTGCAGTCAGGCGAGGCGGTTGAGGGACTGAAAGGTCGCTCGTGACTTTGCGAGCCGCTATGACAAGATTAGAGCGGCTCGTTTTGACTCAAATGCTATTCGAGAAGCACAACCATCTCTTCGTAACCGCGCGCCCGTGCGTGATCGAAGTTGGCTCACTGCTCGCAAGTGCGTTCTTAATTGCAATATATCGGCTAATATCCTCTTAGATTTCCGCAGCGGCCTTGGTGTTGAAGGCAGCGAACGGCCCAGAGCCGCCATTGATCAGATGTCCAATTGCTGCATCGCAGCTTCCCCGAAGCAGACATTGACTCATTAGCGCAGCATTTTGACGTGTTGGATGGCTGCATCGCGGACAAAGCACCATTTCGCTGCGGCTGCACGAAGGGCGGCTTTTGGTCAGGCGGCATTACGTTACGAATGAGTTTACGTAGTTGCTTACATGGACACCAAATCTGCGCTGAAAGGCGCGGCGCATGCGTTGAAGGTCGCCAAAACCGCTGAGCCGTGCAACCTGCTTCAACGGTAGTTTGTCAGCCATCAGCCCCCTTGCATGATCAATACGTATCCGTTCCACGAACTGCGCAGGATTTTCTTGCAGATCCCGTTTAAAGTGACGTGATAAAGTCCGTGGGTTCATACCTGCGGCGTGAGCTAATGCATCCAATGACCAGTTTAAATGTGGTTCGGCGACGACTTGTTCGATCAGTCGGGTTAGCGCATCGTCTTTGGTGAATTGCCCTGCCAAATGAATGGCGTACTGACTTTGCCCGCCTGTACGCCGCAACTGAACAACCAGCTCGCGTGCGACTGCCAATGCAACCGTCGGGCCGCAGTCTGCGCGAATGATGGAAAGGGCAAGGTCAATACCTGTCGTAACACCTGCTGACGTGAAAACACGGTCTTGCGCTGTGGAAATCTGATCAAGGTCCCACAACACGCGGTCATATTTTTTGGTATCTGCCAAACGTGACCAATGTGTTGTTGCTGCCCGTCCATCCAACACGCCTGCCGAAGCAAGCAGCAATGCGCCGGAACAGATCGAGATGACACGCCCGTTGGGCTTGCGGTTGAGGTGGTTCGCAACGACTTCACAGACCATACTATTGGGGATCAGCGCATTAACACCTGCCCCACCTGGGATCAAAAGATCGTCGCTGGTAGTTTCTGGCGACAGCGCTGCATCAGGGATCATACGCAACCCGCAACCAGCTCTGACTGGACTACCATCAATCGAAACATACCGAACATCGTATCGCTTTTCGCCATCCACCATTGCGGTATCAAATGCCTGAACTGGACCAGAGACATCCAGCAGATTGACATCATCAAATAGCAAGACGTCGATGGAGCGGTTTTTTTGTGTGGTGTCTATATTTGATGCCATATTGACATATTAGACAGAAAAGAAATGGATTACCAAGTCACTAACACAACCAGATTTGGATATTTAAAATGCGCACCTCGTTCATTTCTCGGAACGGCAACTATTTAGGCCTGCTTGTGGCGAACACGATTCTTGGGTCTGCCATGCCGATGCTGATTATCTTGGGAGGTCTGGCGGGATTGATGCTGGCCCCTTCAACTGCACTGGCAACACTCCCGGCATCACTTCAAACGCTTGCAGGGTTGTTCGCCGCTGCCCCGTTTTCGCTTTTGATGGGTAGACGTGGGCGAAAAATTGGTTTTGTCACGGGCGTTGTCTGTGCAGTCTTCGGTGCCTTACTGGGAGTTTGGGCCCTATATATCGGCAGCTTTCTTCTTCTGTGCATCGCACATCTTGCATTGGGTGCAGCACTTGCGTGTTACCAGTATTTTAGGTTCGCGGCTGCTGAGACCGTAAGCGCAGAGTGGCAGCCTGTTGCAATCTCTTTGATGCTGACGTCGGGATTGATTGCTGCCTTTGTCGGCCCTCAGATGTTCATCGCTGCTAAAGATACGCTCGCGCCAATTCCCTTGGCAGGCGCATATGCAGCACTCGCAATTCTTTCTATAATAGGCTTGGTCCCATTGGCGTTAACGAGGCTGCCCGCCCCGACAAACGGTTCTCCGCAAAGCCTCAGAGAACGTTTTGCCTCCCTATCGATTCTGAAACGTAAACCCGTCCGCCTTGCGGTTGGGCTTGGGGCCGTCTCTCAGGGCATTATGGTTTTCTTGATGGTGCCGACACCGCTCGCTATGATCGGATGCGGCTTTAGCGAAGCCGTGGCGGGTGACGTCATCCGTTGGCACGTTGTGGCGATGTTTGCTCCGAGTTTCTTTACCGGGTTCTTGATTAAACGATTTGGCGTGCATCCAATTGCTCTCATTGGACTGGCACTACTGGTTATGTCTTCGATTGCGGCGCTAAGTGGTCTGACATCTGTTCACTTTTATGGATCGCTCGTTTTATTGGGCATCGGATGGAACTTCGGCTTCATCGGTGCGACAACGATGCTCGCAAATTCTGTGTCGGAAGACGAAAAGGCGCTGGTGCAAGGCGCGAACGATACAATGATCGCGCTGGTGTCAACATTGTGTGCTTTCGCAGCCGGTGCAATCATCGCTGGGTTCGGTTGGGCTATACTTGCCGCTGTTTCGCTTGGGTTATTAGTGACCGCATCTGTGATGTTCGTGAAGGAAATTCGCGCGGTCGCGTAGCTTCATCGAGAAGAACGAAGCAGACATTGGCGGCTGCCGCAGCATCGGTCACAAAGGGCTCAGACCCGACCTTCGCGGCGGTCTGAACCACAGGCAGCAATGCGGCCAAAGCTGACTTAAAATTCAGAGAGTTTTGACCAACCGATGAAGCTCTTGCTGATTATTTCCAACGACGCTCATCCCACTTAGCCCAGTTGCGACAAAACCTTCTCGCTCCCAGAAAGCGCGGCCTTTTGGATTGGTGGACATGACTGCGAGATACAGATTTTTAGCGCCGCCTACTTTTGCGATTTCTTCCACATGAGAGAGAATGATCTGTCCAATGCCTTGATTCCGTGCCCACGGGCCCAGCATCATAAGTCCGACATAGGCGTCACCAAGTTCAGGAAACCCAAAGAACAGATCGGCGATGCCCGACAAATGTTCATCCAAAAAAACGCCAAAGCGGCATGTTTCGCTCGGATCGCAGTTTGGCGGATTATCTTCGAAGAACTCTTTTGCTTTTTCAAGTCCGGGCGGATGGCCCTCCGCAGCTTCCCAATAATCGGGCGCCGCGGCGTAGAATGCTTCAACCGTATGCAGGTCAGAAGCCTTATCGAGATTCTTTATCTCTATGGTCATTGCAGAGCCTCTTTAAGCTTCTCTGGAAGCTGTGGTCGAACGCCGGGAAGTTGTCAAATTGGGCTCTGAATTGCCGTTAGCTGCATCGAGAAGGAAAGACCTGTTTTGCTTGGGGGTGTCCGCAAAGCGTGTTGGTCCGCTATGCGGACGAAGCCGACCTTAACTGAGGCTTACTGCGCCCGCTTAAATGCGGCCGTCGCAACACCCATTGCAATTAGCGCACTACCGCCAAGACGGGAGAACCAAGCCAACACCGATGGTCGTGCAATCTTGGCCCGCAGCTTGTCCGCCAACAACGCATAGGCAAGTGCATTAATTGCAGCCAGACCGACAAAGGTAGCGACGAGTATGGCAAACTGAGGCAGGAGCGGGCTGTCCACGACAACGAATTGCGGCACAAACGCAATAAAGAATACTATGGATTTTGGATTGAGCGCAGTTACAGCCGCAGCATGGCCGAAAACGCTCGATGCGCTGGTTTCCGTCACCTTTTCCAGATCACCAAGCGAAGCTGTAGATGCGCTTCGAAATAGCTTAATGCCCAAATACACAAGATAAACAGCCCCTACCCATTTCAGGACGGTAAAGAGTGTGGCGGACGCCAGAACCAAAGCCCCGAGGCCAGCGAGCGAAGCTGACATTGCGATGAAGTCACCAAGAGCTACGCCGCCGACCGTCGCAAGAGCAACCCGCTTTCCTTGGCTGATAGCATAGCTGAGAACGAGCAATACCGTCGGCCCCGGAATGAGCAAAAGAGCGATTGAAGCCGCAACGAACGCCAACCAAATCTGAAAATCCATAAGAATACCTTTCTGATTTCTGGTTTAGCCAGCCACAGTCATTTAAGACTGTAAAGGGGCAACGGCTCACCTACACATTGTGATGCAGCATCCGTCAAAGGGCTCGTTCCTGCCATTTGCTGCATCGAGCACTGCGGCCTGCTTGGCGGGACGAAGCGACCATCGACTTGAACGATTTCAGGCGATATTCAGCAGCCATGCGTTTGACCATTATAGATACTCTGACAACGGTGGTGTTCTTCACTACATTGGCCAGTCTGACCGAACTCTACATTGCAAGTATGGAACCAGTTGAGGTCGTAAGGACACGCTTGATCATGATACCGATGATGGTGCTGACGGGACGGCCATATGGAGCGTGGCGGGATTGGTTTTTCGCAACCACAAAGCCTACAGTCTCATGGAGCAAATCCCTGATTGATGGCTTAGCGTTTTTGACATTCCAGCTTCCCGTTTACGGGCTGACCTTGTGGATCGCAGGAGCGGAGCAAGACGAAATACTCACACTCCTCGCAACAACGGCAGTGCTCATGCTGATTGTCAGTCGTCCCTTTGGTCTGGTTCTTGAGGCTGCACGCAGGGTCGCAGGTGAAAAAGGAGACTAAAGTGACGTCAGCGGATATTACACTTTGGGCTCGAGGCTGACGTTTGCTATGATGAACACGCGGGGCGGCTCAGCGCAACATTGCTGTCTTTCAAGTTAGACGTTTGGTGTAGCGATGAGTGTCCGCGATGAACACGCTCACAGCGTTTTGAGGAAGCCAGAGTTTATCGGAAAACGTCTGAGTCAGAATCCAACCTTCGCGCTCATAGAACCTTTCTGCACGGGCATTCCCAGCAATGCAAAATAGGACACTATCAACCAAGTTTTGATCGTGAATCCTTCTTTCGGCAAAAGAAAGCAATTTGGCCGCTGTTCCATTTCCTCGTGATTGGACATCGACATATAGTTTGACGATCTCTGAACCTTGCATCGAAACAAAGCCGAGGATTTCACCTTCAACTGCGACATAAAACTGATCGGTGGAGCAATGTAGCCAAGACCAAAAGTGATCAATAGCCCGATAGTTGAGGACACCCTTCGGCACGAGTCCTGCATGTGCATCATGCCAACCTCTATGCCAGATATCGACAATTTTGCGGTGGTCATCGGATAGTAATGGGCGGATGCTCAACATGGCAATTCCTATGATCCCTTGCTGTTCAATACGAAGTCCAAGAAGGGCTCGTTCCTGCCCTTCGTCTCTTTCGCAAACGAAAATAGCGCTGAGGTAGGCAGGTCAAGGTCGGCACTGCGGACCTTGCTGCCGTTCACGTTCTCAATTGGAACGTCCACTTCCGCTGCTAAATTATCCGCTGATCCAGCTCTGTCGGGTCAGCGACATCGACATGCCAGAACTCAGCGGCACCGTGAGGGAGCTGTGTCAGCATTCTTTCGAAATCTCGGTTGTCGGTGCAACGCCGGATTGCCCAAGCCGTCGCTTCGATGGCGTTGTCTGGTGTCAGGTTGTGGTTGGCGCGGACCTGCTTGGACTCGTCGGTGAGAGCCTGCCGCTCCGCAAATGGAAGCGGTGGTTTGGAAACGTCCCAACCCTTCACAAAAATCGCACGGAGGACAGCCGGAAGCACGCTTGCGAAAGCAAGTCCCTGTTCTGCCGTCAAACGGCGCCTAAAGACCTGCAATACGGCATCCACAGCAGTGTAGGCCATATTGTCGGACTCAAGAGACATGCATTCCTTCACATCATCAAGGAAGGCGCGCCACTCTTTGGACGCATGGCGGTATGTCCACGGCATCGGCATTTATGGTCTCGCCTTCTCTACTTTCAGCCATCACCAAGTATAGCCGGAAGATAACCGAGCCGTCGAGCCGAGACCTCCGCAAGAGCAGACCTTAGGGCGCTTTGCAGCATCGGTGACTCAGGGCTCATTCCAGCCCTTTGCTGCGGTTGCACACGAAATGACCGCCAAATAGGAAGGCGAAAGGCGGCAATGCGGAACATGGCTGCCGTTCGCGCCGACAGTGACTGCGTCCGCTTATCCAACCATTGCGGACGTTCCCGAGACTTACTAAAATCATGACATGCCAATACGTGTCGCCACATATTCGGATCTTTCAGGCTGGATCGAACTCCGTGCCCAGCTTTGGGACGATACATCGCTTGACGAACACAGAGCCGAGGCCGTAGCGATGCTCGCCAAATCCCCTAACAAGTGCATTGCCTTCTTGGACGTAATAGATGGGGAGGGCATTCGGGCGTTCGCCGAAGCGGCGTTGAGGCATGATCACGTAAATGGATGCGAGACTTCGCCGGTGGCTTTTCTGGAGGGCATCTTCGTACAGCCCAACGACCAAAGCTCTGGCATTGGCAAGCTCCTGCTGAAGGCGGTTCAATCTTGGGCGCGAGACAAAGGCTGCTTGGAGCTTGCGTCCGATGCGCATGTCGACAATTTGGCGAGCCATGCGTTTCACAGTGCTACAGGATTCGAAGAAACGGATCGTGTCGTCTATTTTAGAAAGACACTGTAGGTCGGCTTTTTTCAGCTGGACTCTTTGGTGTCTCGCGCAGCATCGGACGGGTTGGGCTCTTGCTGCCGTTCGCCGCGGGTGAAAGTGCCACAAGCTACCGAACGTCTGCTTTCTCATACGATTAGCCTATACTTTGCAACTGCAGCGAATGACCGCAATCCGCCCCTCTTTGACATCATAAGGGTTCAGTCTGGGTTTGGGGCTCAACAAGTGGATTCGAATAGACGTCCGCCAAAGTCTGCGACCATCTCGCATTTACTGTGACCCATCGTCTTCCTTTTTAGCTCATGTGATCAACCCATTGAGCTGCTGTTCTACACGGTCTGCGTCGAAGCGCTTGCGCTCTCCAATCAGTACAAGTTGGCAACCCTGCTGGGCGGCGCTTGCCACCTCAGGCGCACGTGAGAGAGTGGCGCGGGTGCCGGTCATCTGGAATAGCAAGCTACCCTCTGCCACCCAAACAAACCCCTTTGCACGTAACAAGTCGGGGGCAAGCGCGGACATTACACTTTGAAATCTGCGCAAATCTATTTTGCCATTGTATTGCCATTCGAGGTGGGCAAACCGGTCATCCTGTAATGGCTTATTCAAAGCTGTGTGCTTACGAGGTTCGAGGGGGAACACCGCCATATGGGGAAAACCTTTGGAAAGGTCGAATACATGCTGTTTGCCCAGATCAGCAAGAGTTTCGTGAACGGCGGTAAGTTCGGTTAGTGTCGTTCCTTCCGTCTTGGCCAAACAATGGATGTCTGACCCGGACACCTGAGCTTTCCAAAGCGGGTCATCAACACGCGCAGCCAGATCGGGTACGTCGATCAGACAAGCTATGGTCTCAAGTCGGACTTGCGACCACAGCACCGGGTCGGTCAGGGACTGCGCTATCCCAGCAGGATCCGCAACGCCGCTGGCCTCGATCACGATGTGGTCGGGCCCGGGATTTTGGTTGAGGACGATCTTTAACGTCCGCAAAAGATCGCCTTGCAGCGAACAGCAAATGCAGCCGTTTTTAAGCCCGATCACCCCGTCCGCGGCCCCTTCGAGAAGCGCTGCGTCGATGTTAATAGAGCCGAAGTCGTTGACGATGGCGGCGATGCGCAGGCCGTGGTCCGCATGTAGGAGCTGATTGATGAAACTTGTTTTGCCCGCCCCCAAAAATCCGGTGACCAACAGAACCGGAACGCTCATGTTGGTTGGCAGCGGATCGGGCGCCCGGGGGACGCAGCAGTATCGAGTGCGCCTTCCGCAATCACCGCAACGCCGTTTACAAAGAGATACCGCACCCCTTCGGACGCGCGATTCATCGCTGTGAACTCGGCCTTATCGGTCAGCGTCTCCAGATCAAAGACCACCAGATCAGCATCGCACCCCTCCTGTACCCGCGCCTTTTTACGGATTTGCGGGACACACCCCTCAATAACCCGCGCAGGCAGGATTGTGCATTTCGCCAACCCCTCAATCAACGTCATGACCGCCCGGTCGCGCACGTAATCGCGCAAGAAGCGGGTGAATGTCCCAGATGACCGGGGATGCGCCGAGAGACCATCGGGCAAGGGCCAGTCGAGCCCTTCATAGATGCTACCATCTTCATTGATCCAAGGCATCGCATCCGAGGCGATCGAGCCACCCGGATAGGTAACCGATAGATCCAGCAGACGTCGGTGCTCATCATTTAACTCTACATCGAGGAAATGCCACATGACCAGATCGGTCGGCGAGGCATCGCGCGCTCGCACCACATCTTCGCGGTCAATAAAGCGGTGGTGGTTGTGGATCAATTCGACATTTGAATAGGCGCTGCCGGTGCGTTTGGTAAAATCTGGATCCATGAAGAATCCCGCGCTGACGACTGTCGCTCCGGTACCATAGGGGTAGGCTTCGGTTGTGACGGGCAACCCCTGTTCTTGAGCCTTGGCCACCAGCTCGGTCACCCGTTCGATGTCCATCAGCGAGGTCGAGTTCAAATGACAGATGTGCATATGCGCGCCGGTCGCTCCGGCAAGACCGATGAGCCGCACGTAGCTGTCGACTGAGCTTTGTGGGTCAATATTGCTGAGGTAGGCGATATGAGTATAGGTCGGCGTTCCGTACTCGAAGGCCAGATCGCAAATGTCGCTCATTTCCTTGACCCCGGCACCGGGAGCATAGCCATTCGGCAGACCAATACCGATAGCACCCTCATCAAGCCCCTGCCGCACATGTGCAACAATGGCGCGGGTTTGCACGGCGTCTGCGGCCTCGGTTGACCAGCGCATATCGTCGGCTCCGGCGCCCATCTGGTCAATCGGATGGACGTCGGGATCGAGATCAAGCCCGCCCATTACCGCCTTACGAGCAAATATCCACGCCGCCGCAGTGCCGTAGTTTAGCGCGCGCGGGATGCCCGCCTGCCGATCATACCAGCCGGCTACCGGTAATGCCCCCACTTCGAGCTCAAGCGTGGTGGTGACCCCGTCAAAAGCCTGCATACGGTCTGCCGCCACAGATTGGCCGTGCGCGTGCAGATCAATGAACCCCGGTGCCACGATCAGCCCCCGGGCATCAATCTCTTGTTCGGCCCCGCCTTCGACGGTGCCGATCTTTGCAATCATCCCGTTTGCAATGGCCACGTCGCATTCCCGGTCAAAACCGGTTTCGGGGTCCATGACGCGGCCGCCGCGCAGAATTATCTCGTAGGGTTCGGTCAACGGGGCATCTCTTTAGGCAAAAGGGTTTTCTGTTTTAGGCCAGTAGTTCCCATCACGCTTGGTATAGGGCACGATTGTAAAGTCGGGCGTGATCGCGCCGGGCGTGCCAAGGTGTATGACCTCTGCGGCAATCGGCGCGAAACCGTCGTAAAAATGCTGCGAGGATTTCACCACGACATACTTCATCTGACTAAGATCGATGCCGAGGTTCTCGAAGGCTTCGGGATGGAAGGTCTGGGTGCGTTTGGTGTTTACAACGACGTGAAGCCCATCACTTTCCATCCAGACGCAGTCGCCCATATTCATTGCCGCCGTTCCCAGATGCTGCACCGCATCACGCACGATGCCACGGACAGTGATCCTTAGATCAACCGGGTCGCCCGACATCGGGCCGATCTTGCCGCCGAGCCTTATGTCCATTTCTGCCCCAATACCTGCGTCAATGCACATTCCGACCAAGACCGGATCCCAAAAGGTGCCGAAGGCGATGTCGGTTAGGCCACGGTCAAGCGCTGCCTTCAGAACAAAGGTCGAATCTGAGGGAGCACCCCCGCCTGCGTTGTCTGCAAAGTCCGCTAAAACGATGGGCGCACCCTCTAAGGTCATGGCACGATCCAGCCCCTTCTCCATGGTCGGGAAGGTGCGCAGCTCATGCCGCATGTCCCAAAGCTCGCAACCAAGCGCCTCCGCACGTGAGGCTGCAAGATCGGCATCACCGTCGGTCACAACCAATACCCGTGTGCCGGTGCGCGGGTTGTCTCCCCAAGGGAAACCATGGACAAGCGAAACGGACAACACCCCCTCCCTGCCCTCCTGCGCTGACATGCGATCAACGTAGCTGCGCACCGGCTCGAAAGGCGTGTGGTACATTGCCATCATGCGGCAGTCATAATCGCGCATGACTGGCGTGATCTTTCCCGCAGCGGCGTCGGCACAGAGCGTAAAAAGCTCTTCGGCCCGAGGCACAACATCGACATGGGGGTATTCTTTATAGCAGATGATCGCGGTGGTGTTCTCGAGCATCGTCTCGGTCAGGTGGCAGTGCGGGTCGAGTTCCAGCCCGATATTCGCCTCCGGCCCCACGATCTCCCGGATGCGGGCCATCATGTCGCCTTCGCAATCGTCATAGCCCTGCGCGATCATCGCGCCGTGCATCGACATCAGCACGACGTCAACCGGCAATGCCGCTCGCAGATCGTTGAGAATGTCGTCTCGCATGGTTTCATAGACTGAACGGACAGTCGGGCCAGCGGGCTGCGCATAGGTCGACAGGCTTTCGACGACCTCCCACCCGAGTGCTTCGGCGCGGCGACGCCAGACTGTGACTGCGGCAGCATAGAGCCCCGCCTCTCCCTGCGAAGCAGTCTTGGTATGAAGGTGTTCCTTGAAACCGCTCCATCCGGTAGGAATGGGGGAGAAGGAATTGGTCTCGGTGGCCAAAGAGGCCATGAAAAGCTTCATTGTGTGTTCCTCAGCTGAGTGAGCGCCTTCGCTACATCAGCAATCACATGCAAAAGGATTAGACTGAATGCCAGTGGGATAGCGATGCCGAAGACCACCATGGGCAGGTCCATCGTCTCGGTCTGCCGTCCAGCGAGCCGCGCAAGATAGCCGCGCGCCGGGTTCGCGCCGGGGCCAAAAAAGCAGAACCATAGGATCGGCAGCGCGAAACAGAGGACGCCAAGGGCCCGAAACAGAGTAAAGGCCAAGCCCCGAGCGCCCTTTATGGCAAGCGCTTCGGGAAACAGCGTCGGATCGAGCCTGTAGCGAAAGGCGCAGGAGGCACCAAGCAGTCCGCCCCAGACCATTGAGAAACGCGCCAATTCCTCTGTCCAGATCGGCGGCTGGTTAAGGAGGTAGCGGGCGATGACCTGCCAGCCAGCAGCGGCCAGCATGAGGGCAACGGCCAGCGCCGCCCCCACCAGTGCCGCCCGGTTCAGACCTGCAGAAAGCCGATCAAGCAGATGTGCCACCGCACGCATCAGTTCAGCGACCGACCGCTGTGTTCCAAGCCTCAAGCGCGCCCTCGGGCATGTCTGTGGCTTCATAGATCGGCTGGCTGGCGGCGCGGAACTTTTCACGTTCTTCCGCGGTCAGTTCGATCACTTCGATACCGGCCTCTTCAAGCTGTTTAAGCACCGCGGAATCGTCCGAAACCAGTTTGCGGTTCGCTTCATGGGCCGCATTAACCGCCTGCTCAACGATCTTACGCTCTTCATCAGAAAGGCTCTGGTACCAGTCCTCCGAGGCAATAGCGACGCGCACCGAAGGGCTCATCTCAGCATTGGTGAAATACTTGATGAAGGCCGTGTGCCCATAGGTCAGTGGTACAAAGGCGGGGTTGATGTAGCCACCCGCAACACCGGTCTGCAACGCGTTGGGAACTTCGGACCAAGACACGATGGTGCCTTTGGAGCCCCATTGCTCGAAGGTGTTGATCTGGACCTCGTCCAAGGCGCGCATCCGGACATTCTGCATGTCCCCAAAAGCACGGATCGGCACTTCGGTTGTGAAAATGCCGGTTGCCGTGCCGGTCATTACCAAGTCAAGCACGCGCACGCCTTTGGGAGTCGTGCCCTCGTTGATCCGCGCCAACATGCCACCTTTGTCCAGCGCCATGTCCAATTGATCGAGATCGTCAAAGAAATAGGGCATTGAGGCGCCCGAAACCGTGCCGTCCAACGTGCCTGCGGATTTGGCATCCGACATCGAAACTTCGAGAAGACCTTGGCTCACCTGATCGAGCCGCTCTGCTTCTTCACCGAGCGAGTTGCGCTCGTATTCTTCGGCGTCCATGCCGTGTTCATTCAGGTAATTGCCGAAAGTATGTGCCCAAACATAGGTGCCGGACTTTTCCAAGTCTGGCGGGCTATCGAGGGCGATTTTGACCTCTGCAGCGGCAGGCATCGAGACTGCCATGGCCAGAGCGGAGAGTGCGGATACATGTGTTAGTTTCATTGTATTTCCTTCCCTGATTGGTTCTTCTTTTGTTATTTCCACAGCCCCAGAGTACGGGGCAGCCAAAGACTGATTTCTGGCGTGAAAACGAGGATCCCCAGAACGATGATCTCAGCGAATACGAAAGGCATGACCGCGCGGGCGAGCTTCCAATAGTTCACCCCGGTCACCGTTGAGACGATTAGCAGGCACCCTCCTAAGGGCGGCGAAACCAGCCCGATGCAGAGGTTGAAGCAGATGACGATGCCCAGATGCACGGGGTCAGCGCCATTGGCGAGCGCCACGGGGGCGAGCAAGGGTACAAGCAGTGCCAGTGCGACGGGTACGTCCATCACCATGCCTGCAAAGATGAAAATGACATTCATCAACAGCAGGAAGCCAACTGGACCCAAGCCCATCTGCTCAACCAGACCGGCTATCGCCTGCGGGATGCGCTCCAACGCTGCCAGGTGACCGAAGGCTGCGACCGCGCAAAGGATCATGAAAATCGATCCCGTCAGGATCGCGGTCCGGGAAAAGCTTTCCCAAATGTCCGTGGGGGTTAGCGGGGAGTAGAAGAAGGCTGCAACGACAGCGGCCAGAACGGCTACGGCGGCAGCTTCGGTTGGGGTCATCCAACCCAGCACGATGCCGCCCACGATGATGACCGGTAGGCAGAGCGCTGGCAGCGCTGTGAAGATAGCGGGTAGCAGTGCAGGCGCTTCGCCCTTCTCGACACGCGGATGGTCATCGCGCCAAGCATAGAAACCGTTGACCAGAAACAAGACCGCGGCAAGAACAAGCCCCGGCAGTATCCCCGCGACAAACAGCGCGGCGACCGAGGTCTGCATCAACGCGCCATAGAAAATCAGGATGATTGACGGGGGAACAATCGGCCCGATGATGGAAGAGGCCGCCGTAATCGCTCCGGCATATTCGGCTGTATAGCCGCGCTCCCGCATCGCTGGCACGAGCGTATTCGACAACGCCGCGGCATCCGCCACCGCGGAGCCGGAAATCCCAGCAAAGAAAACGGATGTCATGATGTTCACATGCCCTAACCCGCCGCGCATGCGTCCAATCAGCGCCATGGAGAGGTCGATGAGAGATTTGGTAACACCGCCTCGATTCATGAGTTCGCCCGCGAGAATGAAGAGCGGCATCGCCAGAAGCGAAAAGACGGATATCTGTGAGAAGACCTTTTGCGGCAGCACGGCCAGATATCGCGTGTTGTCGGATATCACGAAAGCCAGCACAGCCGCGCCGCCGATGACATAGGCCAGCGCCAATCCCGATGCGAGCAGGACCGCGGCGACAAGTGGGACGACCCAGATCATTGCACGATCCCCGCTCGGTCAGGCGCAACACTGGCCAGATCGAAACCGGCGGTAACGATATGATCAGGTATTGGCTTTCCCTGCACCAGCGCCGCTGCCAAATTTGCGGCGGCGGGTGCCGATTGGATTCCATAGCCCCCCTGCCCGGCCATCCAAAAAAATTCCGGCGCGCATTTCGAGAAGCCGATCACCGGCTCCTTGTCCGCGACGAAGCTGCGAAGTCCGGCCCATTTGTTTTCGATGCGTCGGATGTCGAGGTCAAAAGCCGTCATGATCCGGTCTGCGCAGATTGCTACATCCATCTCATCAGGCTGCACGTCGCAGGGATCGCATGGCGTTTCATCAGCAGGCGAGATCAGCAACCGCCCAGCGTCGGGCTTGAGGTAGAATTTCTCATCAATATCAATTGTGATCGGCCCGTCGCGGTGGGTGAAACCATTCGGCTCGGCCACAACCATGGCAGTGCGGCGCTTGGGTACGAGTCCAATCTTCTCTGCACCAGCCATCGCTCCGACTTCGCCGGCCCATGCCCCAGCGGCGTTTACCACCACGGGCGCCACGAACCGCCCCTGCCGGGTCTCGATAGTCCATCCCGCACTATCACGTGTTAACGCTTCCACCGCAGCCTTGGTGATTAGAACTCCACCTGCCGCCTTGAACTGACGCAAATAGCCCTGATGCAGCCCGGCAACGTCAATATCTTGGCCGCCCGTATCCAGCATCCCAGCTGAGGCATAGCCTGTGCGCAAAAGCGGTTGTTGCGCCTGCATCTCTTCAGCACTCAGCAGCTCAACGGGGCTAACGCCCGCGGCTTCTTCGTACAGTGTCTGAAGCGCGTCGACCTGATCATCTCGAGCGATCATGAGAATTTGGCGCGGGGTCAGCAGCGGTGCGGCGGCAAAACCTTCGGGCGGCGCGTCGAAGAACGCCCGCGAGGCCCGTGTCAAGGCGCGCACGCCGGATGGCCCGTAATTCGGCGCGAATACTGCCGCGGAGCGCCCGGTCGTGTGATAGCCAGGCTGAGCCTCCATTTCAACAAGGATAACGCGCATCAACGGTGCAAGACCGGCTGCCAGAGAGGCCCCGGCGATGCCTGCGCCGATGACGACCACGTCTGATTTCTCCGCCATCTGATGCAACCTCAAGCCCCCAGTGTCGATTCCCTTTCTCAAACGCTACCCGGATTTCCCCATTAGGCAATAAAAATTTTCCGATACGAAAATATTTCCCTTTCCGACAACCTGTGGGTAGTCTGTGTTTTTATAGCCAGAAGGACTATCGCCTATGACCACTGCCCATGCCTTGGGCGCGAGACTCCGCCACCTTCGCAAGTCCCGCAAACTTACCTTGAGCGCGCTGGCATCCTTGTCAGGAGTCGCTGTTTCCACCATCTCCAAGATCGAAAACGGCGCGCTGTCACCAACTCTCGACAAGGTGTTGCGGTTGGCCGATGGGCTCGACTTGTCGATCGGCCAGTTGATTGGAGAAGAACAGATCGACGATCACAAAAGCCAACCAAACAGCCGTCTCCTGCCCGCGCGCGCCGACGACGGGATCGTAATCGACACGCAGAATTACGAATATCGCTATCTCTGCGCTGAGTTGACGAATAAACGCATGGTCCCGATACACGCGCGTATCAAGGCTTCAGGCTTGCAGGAGTTCGGCCCGTTGGAGCGCCATGGCGGAGAGGAGTTTCTGATTGTACTTGATGGTGAGATTGCAGTGCATACTGAGTTCTATGCCCCTATTCGGCTAAGCCGCGGCGAGAGCATTTACCTCGATAGTACGATGGGCCATGCCTACGTTAGCGTTGGCGACCAAGAAGCAGAAGTATGCTGCATTTGTACGGAGCCTCTCCGCGTCACCGTCGACGGTCAGAGAGATCACGACAGCATTTAATCGCCGGTCGTCAAGGTTTGTTAACCCCTGCTCTCCAATAATCGTATCGGCTGCTTGTGTAAGTGCGGATCGGGTTCGACCAGTTAGATTGGTATATTTGCCGACACGTCACCTATCCACAATATGTCCGTTCTCGGCCCGTTGCGGACCTTGGCCATGACTTCAAGATGCTGCGGTGCGGCCCGTCATTGCGGCCATTCATTCATAGTGCAGCATTTTGTTGAGTTAAACGTCGCACAGCGGACCAATACAATGTGCGGACACCCCCAACAACAAACGGCGGAGCTGGTCTGCATTTCCCAAAAACGCCGCCCTTACCATGGAAGGAAACCAAAGGTTCAGTTATTCAACGAACATTGTGTCGATAGGCCCTTCGAACTGAAGGTATAGGATCGTTTCTTCATCCGTCGGAAAGCTGTCTTGGTGCTTCTGCCCTGCTTCTTGGAACCAATAATCGCCGGGCATCTGCAGCGCTGCTGCGGCTTCGGTCTCGTCATTGCCCCAATGTTTTGACGCACCACTCACCACAACCGCATGGTACGCGTAAGTGTGTGTGTGCATGCCTCCAGGAAAATTGGGTGGAAATTTCATCATTACAGCTGAAGGTCCCTCCTGAGGGTTACCCCAAAGTACAGCGATTTGAATTGGCAGATCACCGATGGGGAAAAATTCGAGTTCGGCAAGTGATTTTGCCGAATAGCCGCTATGGCCGTCGGCCAATGCTGGCGAGACAGCTAATGTCGCTACAAATGCCGTCATAAATCCCAGTGTTCTCAATTTGGTCATTGGTTCACTCCATAATTCTGCGATCGCCGAGCAACAATTTGATGCTACGACCCGTTGCGTCATGACACTGATTGTAGTGGGAACAAATTTGGAGGGCAGGAAATCAGTATGAAATTTGTCCGAAATTTCACACTTAAAGCAATCAGCAAGCACTATCAGGACGTTGCCGGATACCCAGCGAGGGCCAGCCGCTCTTCCAACACTTCGACGTCGCGTGAGTTGGTGAACGGCAGGTCGCGAAAATGCGTGAAAGGCAAGTCGGTGCTAACAATCATGCGCTTGAAGTCTTGGGTTGTTGTTATCTTTGGGCTCGACGCGGCGGCTGTCGCGTAGACATATTTACACCAATGGTCACTGGGCGCACGATCATGACTTTCGCGCGATGTCTGCACTGCTGCGCTCTCGTGCCCTGCCAAAATCTGGCCCAAGGCCAGCAACGTCAGGTAGTGCGGGTAACGCGGGTTGGTCGCAGGGCTGAGGTCTATGAACTTTTTCACTCGCTGTATGCCCAGTTCATGTTCCCCTGAAAGAATTTCGCTGGTCGCTAAGAACTGATGTGCCAAATGGAACGCTGGGCTAATTTTGAGGGCACGATTGAAATCGGCTCGTGCCCCGTCATGATCGGCGTTAAGCCACATCCGTACACACCCCCGCGTGAGCATCACGAAGTCAATATGCGAGGCGATGCCGACTGCACGATTGGCGAGCTCCATTACGTATTTCGGAGGATCCGGAACTTTCTTTGGGCCTTCCTGTAATACAGATATGACAGATGTCGAAGCGCGCATTGCCAATGCAATAGCATTTTCAGGCTCGCGTTCGATAGCCACCGACATCGCATCTCGGGCCACATCCCTGTTATGCATCTGGATCCGTGACATGTGATAGGCCGCCTTGGCCAACAGTTCTTGAGTGTTTAGCTCGTCATTCTTTCGGTCAATATGTTTCTCACCTGCAAAGTTAAACATGTGGACGCGTAGCACATTATCGACTCGTTCAGCGATCTGGCGAGGGAGGTCCTCCGCCTCCGCCTCCGACAACAGAGAGTTCCAAGTCTCAGCGAAAGCAACGTCACCCGACTTGCCTCGGATCAACTGCACAAACACGCGGAGGTGTTCACCTGACTGGCTCACTCGTCCATCAATGGCGTAGTCAGCATCCTTGCGTTGCTCCTCATCGGAGGTAACTATAAGGCCTGATCGAGGGGATAGCCCCATGATGAGCTCTTCGGTGATGACTTCGGCGATTTCTGCAAGTTCAGGTGAATGGGCCGTAGCGCGCAACATGGAGATATAGAGCTTTGGCAGCTCCCCCGGTTCGACGGGTATTTCGCTCACGCCATGAAGGCTGTAGCCACGTCCAATGGCAGTGCGTAAATACTGACGGCCGCTGTCTTCTAATGCGGATCGGATATCCTTGATACACTGCACGAGACTGTCGTCGGAAACAAACTTTCCTGACCATGCGGCATTGATAAGTTCGTCCTTTCCTATCGTTACTTCATTATGCGCTGCCAATTTACCAAGTACGCGCAAAGATTTGTCTCGCAACGCAATCGGACGACCCTCTTGGTCGATCAGCTGACACGCAGTTAGATCATAGATGACATGACCAAAGCGAAGGCAAGGTTCGCGATCATTCGTGTCATTCATCAATCGACACTCCCTTTCGGTATGTACCGATCATGACCGCCACCAACATTCACGGCAATGTTTTGTTTAACCCGTGAGCGGGCCAATAATGGGAAGTTCGACCAGAGGTGCCGCCCAGCAAACATCAAAGGACTAACTCGCTGCCAAATGCTGGATGGATCAAGAAATTCCTAATCAGTTTGGTTCTGGAGGCCTCTTTGTAAGGCAATCACATAAGCCGACATTCACTACGTCACAGAATATCAGTAAGATGGGCTCAAAGCAGACCTTCTGCGGTGCGGTAGGATCGGCGGGCCGTGATCGCACAGTAGCAGAGCGGGCCTGGTATACTTCGGCGTGGGCATATTGCCGGAGATGTAGCGTGCATGGTGGATTGAAGGACCCACCATGCCAACTCCAGACTTGTCAGCCATTCGTGCCTTCCGTTCGGCATGAAATGAGGGCCGCATTGTCGGCCAAAAGGGGTTACTCAAATAGCTGCAGCTAATGCAAGGTGGTCGATCTTTCATTTCGTCTGCAGCCCAACCGGCGGGCTTAGAGAAGTTCCTGTATCTCCATGGTTTGGAAGATTTAGCGTAAGCGATGATTAGGAAGAGGGTATCTTCTCTCCCCCCATGAATAAGCTGCGCTCGGGGTCCATGGGCACTGCCGATAAGAACTTGAAAGCGGGCTTACGTTAGTGCCCTTACGCGTTTCACGAAGGCATGCCCGCGGCCTCCAGCGATTCCAGCCAGCGATCTGCCAACCCTGGCGCTGTCCACATGCCGATTATCAGCGCCCGTTCGCGCGCCACGGTCCATTCGGAATTTTCGTCGAGGAAAGCCGCCATCGCGGCCTTCGCCCTGTCCACATTGCCAAGACAAAGATAGATTGCGGCCAGCGTCTTGTTCGCGGCCACGGGCATCGAAGGCGCGGCTGTGAACGTGTCCAGCGCCTCGTCGCAGGCACCTCTCTGCCACTGGATGCGCGCTTTGGTCCAGTTCGTGTCATGCCCGTAAAGCGGATCAATCAGCTCGATGTCGGCGATCTCTTCGAGCGCTTCTTCGGTTTCGCCGACGAAGGCGAGCGCTTGCGCCAAAGCGTTGCGGGCGAATGACGACGACGGATTCAAGTCTACCGCTCGGCGGAAGGCACTGATTGCACCTTCAACATCACGGTTGAACATCAGCACGCGCCCCAACGCATGAAAGGCAAGGAAATTGTTGGGGTCAAGTTCCACCCCCCTACGGGCAAGATCGTCCATCCGCTGGCGGATCGCATTCTCCTCCCCCTCAACCCAGCCGTAGCGCAGCCCGATGCGAAGTGACAGAGCCTGGCCCAGCGGTCCCCAGGCGGAATTGGGATAGTCCCTGATGGATTGCTCCTGCTCCGCGATATTAACCAGCAAACTGTCTCGTGAGAAATTCCGCATGATCCGGCTCTGTGCCGCGTTCGCGATCAGCAAGGCGCTGACATCGCCGTCGGACATCTGTGGCTCGGCCATGTCGACTACCTTTTCCCCCACCGCACTTGCAATTTTACGGCTGATCCGGCTGTTCGCGCGCAAGAGCTGGTCCAGGGGCACGTCGAATTCATCGGCCCAAAGGTTCGCTTCTGTCGCACCGTCGATCAACCGGGCCGTCGTGCGCACATGAGTGCCGTCGTATTGCTGGCTGCCCTCCAACACGAAATCGGCACCGAGCCGTTCAGCGATGTCTGACACGGCAAGGTCTGAGTTCCGAAAGCTAAAGCTGGACCTCTGGGAGATGATGAGGAATTGCGGATAGCGCGCCAACAGAGTCGTGATGTTGTCGCTCACCGCATCGCTCAGGTAGCCTTGATATTCCGGGGGACTGAAGTCGTCGAACGGCAGGACCGCGATCACCGGCGGCCCTGGCGGCGCTCCGGGTCTCAGCAAGCCGAATGCAAGCGCGCATACGCAAAGGACCATGACGGCAAGCAGGGCCAGTTGTTGCCTACGTGGCGACCGATCCGGCTCGGCCGCGGTGGGCGGAACCAGCCGATACCCCTTACGCGGCACCGTTTCCACGATGCGCTTGTCGATGTCCTCCAAGACCCGCCGAATCTCTGCGATGCATTGCGCGACGCTGTCGGGGGTTACCGCGCGGCCCTGCCAAACCTCTTCGATCAGCGCATCTTGACTCACGGTCTCACCCGGCACCCTTGCAAGCGCCATGAGCACCTCGCGCGACTGATGCCGCAGGTCCAGTTCCTTGCCATCATGGCAAAAAAGCCGTCCGACTGAGTAATCGAGAAACGCTATCCCAAGATCGATTTCAGAGGATTTCGAGTCTCTTCGTTTGACGAAACGCACCTCCCTGACCTCCCATCAAGGCCACCACCGCCCCGCATGTCGGATTTGGCCTTTCCAAAGAAGATACCCTGCCGGGTGAAAAATATTAACCCCGAACCCGAAAGGAAACGAAATGCGACTTTCGAAATTGACCCAGGCTGCGACGATACTCGTCCTCGCCACGAGTTGCGCCGCCTCGGCAGATCAATTCGCGATCCGGACGAACAAACCTGTGTCAGGCGCATCCGAGAGGCTGCTTGAAACGTTGGATGTCCGCGAGATCGAGGCCGTTGAGATCAACGGCGCCTATTTTATCGTGCTCGAAGCGAAGAACGAGGGCTATGTCGAAGCCTACATCTTCGGGCATGGCGTCGATGCCAAGGCCCTTTACCGCCTTGAGGCCGACTGGACCGGGCCCGGACTATCCTCGCTGTCTGTGGAAGCGCGGGGCGCCTTCTTCAAGGAAACAATCTGCGAGTTCTGCACGAGCTGAAGCATTCGCAGCAGAACGCACTTCGAGGGGCGCCATCCCCTTCTGAAAGAAAATACGCCATAAGGTAACTGTATTGCCGCAAATGATGCGGGCGCCGTAAGGCATGCAGAAGAAAGCGGCTGTTCGGACAGCCGCTTTCGAACAATGTATTCTTTAGATTGCGACGGTGAGAATGGGCTGGAATGGCCGACTTGCGGCGATGCAGCATGAATCTCAGTCTGGATGCCGCTCTAAGGTCTGCTTCCAATGGTCCGGCCAGTTCGCTTCGCGCCTGCAGCGAAGGTCGGCTTCCCACCCTTCGTGCAGGTTGCTGCTTCCGGCCCTTAGCAGCCATTGGGCGGCTTATCGTTTGCTTCATCGCAGCTTCCCCAAAGCGGCCTTCAAGGCATTGCGCAGCACATGGAACTGCATGCGGCGATCAGCAACGGGGACAGGGAGAGCGAGACGCTACGCACTAAACCAGATCACACAGTTGATTACTTGTCTTCCGGCATCCTCACATTGATCCCAACCTCTGCCAAACGGTGATAAGGGGCGTTCTTAACAGCGGCTTCGATATCTATTTTCGGACGTTTTTCCTTCCGGGGAAAGATAGCGAGGAGAGATCCTATAATTATTAAAGCGCTGATGCTTAAAAGGCCGCCGGCAACAATAGCTTCGGAAGTGATTTCGTTCATTACGTGTCCTTCTTTCCCGCCCGGATCAGTACAATGATTGGCAGCTATAGACCGACCTAAGCAAGGTCTTAGGTGTGCTGCCCTGTTCGACATGGCCTTTGAAGCTTCTGTTATTTTTGCAGCATATACTAAAGATACTGCGAACGCTCCCCGAAACGATTTTAGTTCGTGGGACCACCTATCACCATAAGATGCTCAGGCGTTCTCGCACCTTCGATTACATCGGCCGCCGCGATCAATGTTATGCTATTATCTGATAAGGTCGGCAGAGCCCGGATTGAGAAAGTCAGGGATGGCGGCTCGAGACAAACGGGAAAGGTTGGGCTGTTCTCGTTGGCGGAGTCGAACGCCAATAAACCGGGAAGAGAAGCAAAGTTCTTTGTATTTCTGTGTGTTGGCCAACCTCAATGATACCGGGGTAAGTTGGTAGCTCACGCGCGCGAGCAAAACGACGAATTTTCGCCGGGAGTTTTTTGTTTGCCTCTCAGGATCCCATCTACTCATCATGACACATAAACAGCCCTCCCTAAACCTTGCCGAACTCCGTGCCCGGATCGAAAACGGCACCGTAGCAACATCCAGCAAGCCATCGATCTTGGCATTTCTTGACTTAGCGAACTTAGTCATTGGCCCCGAAGCGTTCTGCAATCCAGCAGTGCTTGAATCCCCCGCCTCCTTCTCGAAGTGGTTTCCCTCGGCACCGGATGAAAATATCGTCAAAGCTTATGGCGACGCAGCGATGTATGATCGTTGCCGAGATAGCATCCAGAGGCATGTACGGCTCGCCGGAGTTTGGCCAGATGAGGACCCCTTCTCTTTGCTCAACCAGCTCGCGCGCGAATACCGCATCAACGGCGTGAACCGTAAATTGATCGAGGCCGTACTTCCCGGGGTCACCTTGCGCTCGGTAACGCGGGAAAAGGCCGTCGCGGCAGACCGCGGTCTTCGCGGAAATGAAAGGAATGCGCTCCGAAACTCTTTCTCGTCTATTGACCAGCTGAGGGATGATCCCCGGGTGATAGCAGCAGGCATCCTTAATCGGGAAATGATTGGCCCAATGCCATTATATCGTGACGGCGACAAACTTCCCATTACATTGCCGGTCACGCTCGCAGCTGTGCTGCCACACATTGATACACACAATGCGAGACGCGCGCGGCGTGCGTTCGAACTTGCCGTGGATGTCGGTCTTTTTAAACAAGATGGGCCTGCGTCTGGATGGACGCTAACCATCAATGACGCGGTGAGATACCACAGACAAATGGCGGCAACAATCTCCGCAAACTCAGCGGCTCTCTACCTGCGCGCACTAATCACTGTGCTTAGTGCCGCGCGTCCGCAATCTGTGCCCGAGGATGTTACCGCCAATAGGGTGCTGTCGCCGAAGCGTTATGCGACAGACACCAAGGCTCCCCCAAAAAAGCAACAAGAAACACCGGTGATCCTACCTGCCTGTATTGAAGCGGAGATAGCAGAATTTTCTAAGGACCGATCCACTTCCCCTCGACGGGTGCGTGAGTTGCGCCGTTTGTTGTTTGAGCTGCAGGAGGCAGGCATCGACATCAATGGCGTCAACGCCTACGACTGCGCTGTGGACGTCTTCAAGGTAAGATTTTCTAATCGCGCCGAGCTCACATTGCGGTCGTATCGAACGACACTGCACACATTTCTTGCACACACAAATCGTCTTGCACCTTGGGAATGTTTGATCTCGCGTGCCCGAATTTCGAAAGGGCAAGACGTCAACCTCTCAGGTCTTCTCTTAGTCAGAAAATATGCGGAAAGTGTTGAACCTGAAATCGCTCCGGCCAGAATCGACATAGACGTTGCGCGCCGATTTCTCCTAAGAGCACAAGAGTCTGGCGATGTTTCGAGATGTCTCGCCGGATTTGGAGCCCTTGACGCCCTGCGCCAAGAGCATCTCGGCCTTCTGCCCGGGTCAGCTATTGGAGATCAACAGCCGTGGTTGAGGTGCGCAAAGGGGGAGTTACCTCTTGCACTAAAGAACGATCTGAATTCAGACGCCGAAGCGGCGGGGTACGGCGAGTTCGGGATAAAAGAACTGATTGTCGCAGCTCGGCGGCTGTATGCGCTTACAACCGACAAATCGATATTCAACGATCCGTTCGATGTCATCCCCTGGCGCAAGCTGACAATGGAAGCCGATGCGAATTATCCACAAGAAATGGCGTATTATCGCACCGCATTGCTACGTCTGGCTGATCGTGTCGATCGCGAGTTGACGCCGGGGTGGCATGCTCTTCAGGCAGAGATCGCGGAATGCGGTATCCCGAGAGCAGAGAACCCTGTTGATACTTTATTTGACGTCGCATCAAAATCACACCTCGAGCCTTGGCAGCTTGATCGTGAATGGGCGTGGATGCATGAGCGATCTCTGCGCCCAGATCTGCGGAGAAAATGGAACCGAGCAATAGCCAACTTCGATACCCTTCGAGGGGTAGAGGAAATTTTCAGAAGGAAGCTACTGCCGACAGAGCGCGTCGGACCGATGCCCAAGATCGGGGCCCGACTAAAGAACGCGTATTTTCCGTTGCCCCGCAGGGTAGAAGCAGCTCTCGAAGGTGAGACAAAGCAAGTTCTGGAGGCCGCACATTTTGTCTGGCGGTGCCTACGAGATTTTGGTGTCTTTTCACGCGGCGATGATCCCGCGCCCTATGATTTGTTTGCTGAAACAAATTTGGAACGTATTTTGCAAGAGCAGACCTTTATGACACGAAGCTCTGCCAAGATACATGGCGAGCAGATCCGCGATTGGTGCAGAGCTTGGCCCGGCAATACGGCTTAGTCGATAAAAATTACAGAACAGTGGTGATTTTCTGCTTCGTCCGGAAAGGGAATGGCCAATATAGATATAGCAAAAGATAAAAGGACCTGTGGAAAGACAGACAAACCGACAACTCCCGTGCGCAGAACTGACGCCGAAGAATAGGCAAAGCCACCATTCACGCATGCAGGGAGTAAGACATGCTTAACAACAGTACCACTAACCTCAGCCAAGCCCGCTATGATGCGGTTGCTGCTACTGAGCAGCATCTGCGACGACACGGCGCAGGTCTTTGCGATCTTTTAGATGCGTTGGACGACCCTGCAGGGTTTGAAGCGCTATTGAGGCTTCACTCGGCATTTTCGGACCGCTTTCCAGATTCGGATGCAATAGAAGACGCCCTGTGGGACATTGTTCGTTACCTTGCAGACCAGACACCCTCAGCACTCGACAGCACCGGGCGCGAACGAAACTTCCCTGCGCCTGATATGGCACGGTGGCACGGGGCAAGGGTCAGCGAACTTTTTAACCGGTTTCGCTTTGCGAGATAATCCCGATGGACGCGATGTGTGCTGCAAATCACAGACATGCCGTCTCGGAATTCAAACGGACGGACCCTGCCCTGGCAAAACTTTAGCGATGTGAGGCAATGGCTTGCTGAAAAATCCCGCTGGGCGAAAACTTGCGACCTGATCCGTCGATGCAGTACGGTCAAGAGGTCAGAAGCATTTCGGTCAGGAGTGGGGGGCCCATACCAGTTTCACTTATCTCGTTTGCAAGGGAGGCTTTTCGCGCGTTGGACGATACGGCCCGGAAACTGGCGATAACTTCTGTAAGTTACCAGCGCGTTCAGGCTGAAATCTTAAACAGGACGAGATCACTGCTTAAGGCTGCACCAAATGCGGTCTTAAAAATGGCACGCTTCTAAACTTCGCTAACTACCTCTGACAGGGCGGCGCAAGCCGCCCTGTTTCTTGTGCGAAAGACGTTTGCGATAAAGAGGTGTCCCAGGCGCCGTATCGGATCCCGTACCACTCGAAATTGATATTTCTTGCTGATTACTTTTCCGTATCGCTGTGACGGGAACCATCTTCTGTAAAACAGGAGATACGAATGCCAACCTTTGAAAAGTTTCATCCCGCCACGCTTAAGGATCTTGCGACTTGGTCGACGCTTTCGCGCAATGAAGTAGGGCCGCTTCTGACGCGGCTTGGGGTCAAGCCGCTCAACTCCAAATATCCAATGCTGCGGGTTTACGAAACCATGCTTGGTCTTTCACCGCATGATAAGATTGACGAAGCGGCACTCGGAAAGGGCCTTCTGCGGATAAGCGAGATTGCCAGAATGGTTGGCTTGGCCCCCGAGGCTCTGCTCGAGAAACTGCGCGCTAACAACAACGACTATCCCCCACTTTACGTATTTGGGCCCCGGCGGAATCTGATGCTGCGGGCGCAAATCGAGCAGATGCTGATGAGCCCGCGAAATGCCTGGCAGCCTATCGAGCCTCTTGAAGAGCATGCATTGCCAGAAGCTCAACTGGCCCGGTATCTTAAGGTCCGGCAATCCCAAATCGACACTCTGCTTCGCAATAAAGATAATCTACCCGCCCGTATTCTCACCCACGGGCGGGTGCGCTTCATCGCAGCGGACGTCGCGCAACGTCTCAAGGCACTGAACGCCGGTGAGAAAAAGGCCTCGGAAGATGAGTTGCATCAGTCCGATCTGCCGGTTGACCCGTTTGACACAGCGCCCGCCTCTCCTTGTGCACCGACGCATGGCCTATTCGCCAATGCCACGGAACGCGCAGCTGAACGGCTTCCAACATCGAATTCCCGCACCGGATCCGGGTCTAACGCACGCGGAGGCGATGGCGCGCACGGAGCGTCGGCGGAGGCGAAACTATCGGGAACATAAGGGGTGGCTTAGTTCCTGTAAATTTCGCCTCTCACGCACATTTTCGCTTCGTTTGCACGCGAAGCGGCCAATCTCTTCCTCGAGCCTAACAAAGGATTTCCCATGGTTTCCAAGACAAAAAGCCGCAATCGCATCATAGCGCGCTCGTTCACCCGGACGCCGGTCACGCTACAACAAGTGCACGATCACGAACCAGATCCGCGTTTTCAGTCCGCCCTGCGACGGTTGAGTTCTGTCCTCGACGACTCTCTCAAGGCCATGCCTGCAGATATCGGCTGGTTCGATGCACACTTTCCAAAAGACAGGCTTGACGGAGCGAAGGCTCACTGGAGCAGTGCCCAAGCTTACAATCGCTGGCGCAACACCATCCGCGGCACAATCCGTCAACGAGCTGCAGGTTGCGGCACTTTGAGCGTGCCACTGAGCCCGCTCCGGGTGCGCCACCTGGTCGTGACTAAAGCGCATATTCGCCCCTCGCCCCCAGCATCTCAGATCCATGGGCATGGGGATATCAGCGAAGTCAGGGCCTATTGCGCGCATTTCCGCAAGGCCGCTTCCGGTCCTAAGTCCGACTAAACCGTAAAATTACGCAGCTGACAGCAAGGGCTGCCATGTCCAGTCAATTCATTAAGGAAAATAGAATGGGTTTATTCTCCAGTGCCACTCAAGCCGCTACGGCTGTCGTGATGCCAACTCCAAAAACCATGCAGACCGTGTTCGACGAGACCAGCGACGGGACCGAACGCAAACGCATCGCCAGATTGAGCAAGTTTTTCGCCGCCCCCCTTTCAACCTTGGACGGTGGCGGTGTTGATCTGTTGACTTGGTTCGAGAACAATTTTCAGACCCTCAAACAGATCGGTACGAGACCGCTGCCCGGGTCCGATCGCGAATTCTGGAAATCAGAAAGCAGTTACGCCAAATGGCGCGAAGTCGTCTGCCGCAGGATCAAGACCACCCTTGGCATGATCGCTGCGAAGCAGGTATTGCGGAAGCGCATAGACGGCTGGAGACCTTTCCTCGCGCTCCTTGAGGAACTTTCCAAAGATCATGGTCCTGTACATCCTGGGACATTTGGCTCAATTCGTACCTTTTCCGACCGGGCGCGAGCGGCGGGCATCGACCCGATGGATTTGACCCCTAACATCATCCCAGCGTTCTTAGATGGAATGCCAGCGCACGAGAGAGAGGCATCCATCAAAGCCCTCAGGGCGCTTGGACGTCACCGCATTTTCCCACAGGTTGCGGGTTTTCTGCCTGAAAACTTCGACACTGACTATCTTATTCCTACGGCACGCACTCCAGTGCCCGACACCGTCCGCGAGATGATCGCGGAGATGGTCGAGGCGGCGCGCTACGACCGGAAGACTTTTGATGACGTATCTCAGACTTGCAGCGAAAATTTCAACGCGAAGACAGCACAAACATATACCGCTGCACTTGTCGCTTTGGCCCGAGCTGGACAAGAAACAAACATGGTGAACCTCTCATCATTGAACTGCCTCGACCAGCTGTTCAAAAGCGATGTTCGCATCGCTGTCATACGTCACTGGATCGACATGTCGGAAACGGATGCCAGGTTCAGTCTGAGAACCGCGGCGGGTTACGTCCGCATCATTGCACAGATTGGCAAGGCCGATGGCCTTAAAACGAAGAAATGGGTTAACAGTCTGAAGAAGAACCCGCATCTCAGAGAAGGTCACGCGTCTGGCGAGAAGATGTCCCCGAAGAACCGAATCTTCTGCGAGAACCTCATTCACAACTCTGCCGATGTAAGAACTTTTCTCCGACAGCATGTGCTTTACCAAGACCGCGCGAAAGATATTCTCGCCACCGACAAAACTCTTACGACGTTGCAGCTTCGTAGCGCCCGGAGGTTTGCAACATGTGCGGCTTTCGCCGCCATCGAAATCCGCGGGGCAGGTTTGAGAAAAGGCAGCGCGCTAACCGGGGAATGTGGTGGCACCACGCAAAATTTCTTTCGGAAAACGGTCGGCGAGGAAAAGTATTTCGAACTGCGGGTCGCGCAGAAAGATATGAAAGGCGAATATATTGAAATGCCACCCATACGAATCCGCGATGACCAGTACTGCGGCTACGAAGTCCTTGACTGGTATCTAAAAGCTGCGCGCCCGCTTTTTGATTTTGCAAACCCAGAGCACTGTGAAGCGCAGAAATGCCCGATGGCCACACATCTATTCGTCTCAGAACAATCTGCTAATCCGCTGAACGGGGCGATGCTCTACAAATGGTTCCGCAGAAGCAGCGCCGAGATTGGGTTGCCGATGTTCCCGCATAATTTCCGACATGGGTTCGCCACGCTGTTGCTCGCGCGTTCCTGGAGCAACCGCGGTCGTGCTGCCGCTTATCTCGGCTGCTCAACAGGCGTGCTTGAAACCTATTATGGCTGGATCGACAAGCGGCAGAAGCTCGAAGAGGTGCAGGACCTGCTGGCGGAGGCTTTGGCCGGAAAATGACCCGACACATAATTCTCGCAAAGCCGCATTGGCAGCCCAACGCCGCTTCGACCACCCTGCTCAGCCTGCCGCTCAACCAATTGCAGGCACTCGACAGTCTCGTCGAGTTCATGTCTGAACATGGCTGCACGAAATTGACACTATCCGACTGCCATGTCTGGGCGCGCCTCAACGGTGGGGCAAGCACTGTCAACGAAGCCATTGCTGCAATGATCAAGACCGATGGCCCGGCGGCTGCGCCCCTTGCGTCACTTCGAGCCGCGGAAAAGGCCCTGACTGCTTGTGCGCACTTCGCGGGGGTTACACGCGAACCGCGTCGCGATTACGAGCGAAAGATCTCTCTCTATTTCGATGACTTACCCGACGACTGGAAACAAAACCTTGCACAGATTCGAGACCGCAAAGATGACGGCGAAATCAAGCTGGTATCCGATCTGTACGACCGCATGATACGCAAACTCTGTCAGTACGGCTGGTATCTGAGGGAAAGCGGCCTGGCGCTGGAGTTCGACATCGTGTCACTGCGCGGATTTTATGCGTACGAGACGACGAGAATTTCCGCTCGGGGGGCACCCTTGAGAACTTCAACAGTGATTGCGACATTCGCCGACCTCCGGGATTTCTTGCGCTTCTCGAAGGCGTATCCGAAACATCTGATCAGAGAGCTGGACAAGCTTCTCAAGAAACTGCGGGATCGAGCTAACGTTGAAACCGCCCAGAAATATGCGGCTCTTGCCGCCATCGATATAACGGCCCTTATGCCCCGTGCCGAAGTCATCCTTGCAAAGGCAACCGGGCCGGCCAATCCGGCGCAACGCCTCATCCAACGAAACAGAGCTCTCGCAATAGCCTTGCCTCCGATGACCCCGCTTCGACGCGAATGGCACGATCTCAGGTTCGGCCGCGATCTGGTCTGGACCAAGGGCCGCTATCGTCTCCGCGACTACAAGCTGCGCAAAACCCGCCATCGCATCGGTCGAGAGAAGTATCCAGGTTCCGTACATCCAAGCGTGCAGCACTTTGTCGATGCACGGTTGCTGCAAGATGATGACCCGAAATATCTTGCAACATTGCGGGCAACTGCTGAGGAGCAGCAATGGCCGCTGTTCGTCCATCCAAACGGTATGCCCGTCTCTGAGAATTATGTTTCGCAGGTCTGGTCGACAGAGTTTGGCACCGGAGGGCACATCTGTCGATCTATCGTCTATGACGTGGTGTTTGCCATTAGTGAAGATGCGACGCTGGGAGGCATGTTGGTGAACGATCACACGTCGCAGCAAGCGCGTAAGAAATACACCGGGGTTCGGGCAAAACAAGCCGCGCTTGCTGCCGCGGCCAAGGAAATCGACGACCTTTTCGATGCTTTCGGTGCATGAGGAGGCCACACGTGCCGACGTCGAAGGCACGGGGCGACACGGAAAGGCTTAAGGAGTTGTTGCGGGTTTTTCTAAGGGCAACGACAGCCTTGGCGTCATTCTTTGGCCTGAGTTGAGGATGTAGCCGATAGCTTTCAGGCCGCATAGCACGAGCGGTGTCGACACCAATTCACTCGGCTAAATCAAGTTTAGCGATACCTGACCACACATATTGCAGCTGCGCATCAAGCCGCAATCGAGCCAATTTGCTCCAGATGATAGGGGGAGCGCGAAGTCCCGGTGCGGCCGTTTTCGATGTTGTCTGCTCTGGGACCGCACAGTACCTTTGACCCAATGTAACATTTAATAGCGCCATTTTAGAAACTGACCAGAAACGATGTCTCCCATCGGATACTGATCAAAGAAACTCTTTTCTTAGGCTGCGAATACTGCGGGCTTAACTTGAGAAGCGGCCCCGGGGGGCAGCCCTCTGGTGAGCCGCGCCAGATGTTACAGGCGGCGCGGATAGCGGCACAATCATTGTCTGGCGGTGCAGGACCGTCCTTTTCCAAGGGTCATGGTGTCACAATGCGCCCCACTCTTCAGATGCGCGCCAGGCAAGCACTCTCCCTGCTAAATTGACCTGCTCCCCTGAAATGTCCGGCCTTTTAGGTTAGCCTGTTCTCCAACTGAGGAGACAGACGATGAAGAGAAGCTGTTTCAGCGATGAACAGATCGTTGGGATATTGAAAGAGCATCAGGCCATGCTGTCTGTCTTTCTTTCTGTGCAGATCTATGGGTAGCCCTGACCTCTTAAGATGTCATTTGCGGCACTTCGTTCGGCCTTTAGCCTTTCGATGTCGACATACGCCTGTTTTCTGGCGCATATCGACGCCTTTGTTGGAAACGGTCATTCGAGCCGCAGGATGCTTCCTACCCGACCACGCGAAGGTGGTTTTTTTGACCGGGCTGAGGAGCGGTATTGTCAACTTCCTCGAAAGGAGGTTGGATCATGCTAATATCAACGACCACAGACTTCAGCCGGTTGGCGAGCTTGGAAATGTTTAGACTCTGTCCATAACTCTGATCTCCTTCATCGTTACGAGTATGTCCCATGAGCCGGCATCGAATGGCGTCTGATTGGTCGTCACCCAGAAGGTCATGGTGGAATGTCGTGCGCAGGGAATGGAAGTCCATTCCAGGCCAGTAACAGTCGTTCGTGCGCCGATAATAGCCGAAAGCCTTGCTAAAGTTCGCAGAGAACGTGCCTTTTTGCTTACCGCGGTTGAGGAAAGGGAAGAGCCGGATATGATCCTGTTTTTTACGGAGGTTGACCAGTTTTAAAAGGCCAAGTTCGATCAATTGCGGGTGGATCGGCAAGGTTCTTTCGCTGCTCAGTGTCTTCAGACCGTTGATAATTGTGTTGCGGACGCGCAGGTAAGGAATCCCCTTGTCCGACCCGAAGTCTTCTGGGCCGAGCTGAAGAATTTCCTCCATCCGCATGCCCATGAATCGCGCAATGAGCGGAGCCCAGAACAGCGGATCACCGACGTCTTTAAGAGGGTTCTGGTAGATCGGAGACTGTAGCAAGTTGTCAAAACGATCATCCCATGGCTCCCTCTGACGCCGTCCTTCGTCGCTCTTCAGCTCTTTCACATCATCGTTGGTCCAGCTGCAGATCGCGAAGGGGTCGTGGTCAATAAGCTGCATGTCCCAGAGCATTTCGCCGATGGCGCGCAACACACGCCCATGCTTGATATAGGTGGTGACCGAAATTCGCGGCAGATGTCCCTCCAGCCGCATCTTGTCGATCTTCTCAGCAGTTGCGCCCTCAGCCACGGCTGCCTTGATATCATCTTTGAGTTGCGCCCTCTGCAAATCGGCGCGTTCGACCCGTTCGAGCAAAGTATATTGGTCGCGGTCTTTCGCGGACCGCGCGTGATTGGCAGGGACCCGCCAAACTACCTCGAGTGCATCATTCATTTCGTCGGTGCTGATTTCGTCAACCGGCCCGTCGCCCAACAAGGCCGGCCAGAGGTCACGGGCAAGCCGGAGTTTGCCCCGGTGGTCTTCGTTCAGACGATCTTCAAGGGAAGCTGACTTGAGTTCCTCCGGGACGGGCTTGACCCTCTGAGCCTTTGAGAAAGGCGCACTGTACCCCCAGCTCTGCAGCTCGAAATAGAGCTCGATCGCTTCAGTAAGTGTTATGCCGCGCTGCTTCTCCAAAGCGGCACGAGACCCTTCTGACAGCAACGATCGGTTAACAAGAATGCGCGGCGGTCGGGCTGCAATGCGGGCCTTCTGCCAGCTTTCTTCATCATATCCTTGCGGCATATCGAGGTCGGCCGGAACAACACAGGGCGTCAAGGCTGTCGTGCCCTTGAACTGGCCCACCATCTCGGTGGAGGCCGTTGCGGCTTGCTCAGGAAGGTCCCCCGCCATGGGCGTAGCTGTTGCCTGTACAGGGATCGCGGCTGTATCAGGCTCTGCTTTTGTCGTTGGTGCGGTATGCCGTGATGCAGACAGGGGATCATCGGAGGCAAAAGCCGCCGGCGAGATATCCAGTTCCGTCTGTCCAATGGGTCTCGCGGCAGCCGCAGCCACTTCTGTACTGAGGGCGCGGCGGAAGAAAACGGTAGGCTGGTTGTATATACCCTGCTGACGGCGCGCTCTCTCCTGGCTCACATCGAGCAAAACCCTGGTGGCTTCATAGGCGAGCGCCGTCCAATCTTCATCGCGGTCGTTAAGCTCAACCCCAAGTTGCGTCGCCACGTGGCGGAGAGGATTGCGCGCAATTTCCCGGTCTCCGAGATAGAGGGCTTCCCGCAACGTCCGTTGTAGAACTTCTTCACGCCGCAAGTCTGACGCGGCTGCTTCCAAGCAGCGCGGCGCAGCGACAGCGCGCGTACGCTCGAAGGCCTCGATTTCGAACCGTGCAAGGTTCTCGAGCATAATAGCCTGAATGTCGGGCGCAATTGCCATCATCTTCTCCGCATCTGCGGCGAAGACCAGGTCGCTCATCTCGGTGAGGCGGCGGGTCAGGATCTTCGCTTCAGAGAGGACATGGATACGAAGCGAAAAGCACAAAAACATTTTTTTTGGCATGCGCACCGTCGTACCTCCCGGTGCGCTATCCGCAGGGCCGCCCCGGTCCCGTAGGGACCGGGGTAGACGTCTGCGCCAAAAGTAGCCGGATCGACGGATTTCGAGATGTGGCGGTAAGCTCCGATTCCGAGGCATGGGAATGCGCTCCTGTGCACGTGTTGTGCACCGCCGAGTGCACCTAAATGTGCACCTCGTCAGAGAGCTTCGAGTCTGGAAGGAGAAAATCTAATGATTTCAGGGGTTAGCTGAACATATGGCTCCGGCGGTAGGGATCGAACCTACGACCAATTGATTAACAGTCAACTGCTCTACCGCTGAGCTACGCCGGAATGCCTATGTCTGTCTGATGGGTAACGCCACCGGACAGCGGCTCTTTAACGTGGGCGGTCCGGTGTGTGCAAGAGCAATTGGTTAGGAATGTCGAATTTTTTTCGATTATCGATATTCCCCAGCGAAATCGATTTGCTAGGTGGATAGTAAGGTACGCTCCGTGATCACAGCTGTGTGACAATGCCCCCTCCCCGCGCTTCGGGCTGGACGGATCACGCTGACTGCGATTGATACTCGCTCAGCATTCGCAACCCAAAGATCAATAAAGGAAAATCATGACCTTTCTCACCCCCTACCAGCCGCAGATCCTATCGCTGTTCCGCATCATGTCGGGCTTGTTGGTGCTACAGCACGGCACAACAAAGATCCTCGGATTTCCAGCAAGTCAAATGTCCGGCGCATCAATCACGTCAATGGGCGGCATCGCGGGTGTCATTGAGCTGATCTTTGGCATCCTACTGGTGATCGGCCTTTTCTCGCGCCTATCGGCTTTCATCCTGAGCGGTCTGACGGCCGTGGCCTATTTCATCGCACATATGCCGCAGGGGTTCTTCCCGATGCTGAATGGCGGCGAACTGGCGGCACTTTATAGCTTTGCCTTCCTTTACCTCGCCACTGCAGGCCCGGGGCCATGGTCGGTCGACGCAATGCGCAGCAAGGGCTGAGGCCCGATACAAAAAAGGCGTGGCCCGCCAGGGGCCACGCCTATCTCTCAAAGACATTCTGTGCGGCTTAGAAGCCCGCAGCCTGCCCATCTTTACGTGGATCGGACCCAGCGGAATATCCGCCCCCGGGCAGACGCTGCACCAACTGCGCCCCGCCAAAACCGAAAGCGTTGTCAGGCGCTTCGACATGGATGACATGGCCCAGATCGCGCAGCCCTAGCAGCAACTCCGGCTTCATCGACGGCTCGCAAGCCACCTCTAGCCCAGACAGCATCCGCCAGCGCGGCGCATCGGCAGCAACCTGTACGTCTTGCCCCCAAAGCTGCGTGCGCAGCAGCAGTTGCATGTGGCCTTGCGCCTGAATTGGCCCGCCCATCATGCCGTAAGCCATCAGCGGTTGGCCGTTCTTCATGGCGAAACCGGGGATGATGGTATGAAAGGGGCGCTTGCCGCCCGCAACGATGTTCTGGTGTCCGGCCTCAGTGGTAAAACCAAATCCCCGGTTCTGCATCGACACGCCCGTCCCCGGTACCACAACGCCCGAGCCAAAACCGGCATAGTTCGACTGGATAAAGCTGACCATCATGCCCGACGCATCAGCCGTGCTCATCAAAACCGTGCCGCCCTGCTTAGGCGCACCGGCACCGAAATCCTGCGCTTTCTCAGATGAGATCAGCGCCGCGCGGGACTTGAGGTAACTAGGATCAAGCAGTGCCTTTTCATCCACCTCGGTCATCGCCGGACGGTCGCCGACATAGGCGTGCAAGTCGCGATAGGCGAGCTTGCAAGCCTCGATCTGCAGGTGCACAGACATAAGATCATCGGGGCCGTGATCGCGAATTTTGCTATGCTCGAGAATGCCGAGCGCCATCAATGCGGCGATCCCCTGCCCGTTTGGCGGAATCTCATGCAGCTCCACGTCGTCGAAGCTTTGGCTGATGGTGCCACACCATTCGGGCGCGTTGGCGGCCAAGTCCTCCATAGTCATCGCACCGCCATTGGCCTTGGCATGGGCGACGATCTCTTCGGCGATTTCACCCTCGTAAAAGGCGCGGCCGTTGGTCTCGGCGATCAGGCGCAGGGTGCGTGCGGCACCTGGATTGCGAAAACGTTCACCCGCCTTTGGGGCGCGCCCATCAGGCAGGAAAGTCTCGGCAAAGCCCGGCTGTTTGCCCAAGACCTCGGCCCCGCGCGCCCAAAGCGTGGCGATCGTCGGCGAAACCAGAAAACCTTCTTCGGCATAGCGTATCGCCGGGGCCAGCACGGTCGCCAGATCAAGCTTACCGAACTTTTCCATTAACTCGACCCAGGCGCTGACTGCGCCCGGCACCGTGACACTGTCCCAGCCATGCTCGACCATGCCATCGGGGAAACGCTCAGGAGACCAAGCCGCTGGCGCGCGCCCCGAGGCGTTCAGCCCGTGCAGCTTTTCCCCATCCCACAAGATGCAAAACGCGTCTGAGCCCAGCCCGTTGCCCGTAGGCTCCACCACCGTCAGCGCCGCGGCGGTGGCAATCGCCGCATCCACCGCATTGCCCCCCTGCTGCATCATCAAAAGACCGGCCTGCGTGGCCAGCGGCTGAGAGGTCGCGACCACGTTGTCGGCAACCACGGGGGATCGGTGGGACGGGTAGATTGGATCGTGACGAAGCATAGCTGTCCTTTGCTAGGGTAAGGCCAGCGGCACGGCAAATCCGGCCGCCTGCGGCGTTACTGGCAAACTGGACGTGAATGCATCTGCATGCAACTGCCCTGAGACGATATTTTAGGGCCAATGGCATCGCAGGTTTCCGAAAGGGGTCTGAGCCTTAGCTCGGTTCTCCGTTCCGTTTACGCGCTTTCCTATACAGAAGCGTCCGATGGTGCCGGAAGCTACGCTCGCAATGAGATGGGGTAAACACGACAACCCAAGCGGCCCAAAGACGGCTCTTTTCGCGATACTGCCATGCCCTTGCACAAAGCGACTGGTCGGCATCCGAGAAGATGCAATTATGAAGGATGCGAGACCAATCTCTAACGTTAACCAACATCTGGAACCTCCCTTTCGCATAGCGTCAGGACGATTTGTTGCCCCTGCCGCCAAGGATTTGGTCCCCCCGGATGAATTGAATGCTGACTTACGATTCTGCCGAGAATAAGGCGGAGGGTGGCAAAACCATGCCGCGCGGATGTAAATTTTCCGCGTAAGCTGCGTACGGAGGGTCGGTTGGGATGGGTGCCTAGGCACACCGAAACACGAGGCAATGGGCCGAGGTTTCTGGTGTGGGTGGCGGAGACGAAGAGATTCGAATATCTGCTGGTTTCTGTCCAAAAATCCTTATTTTTTAAGAAAAAATTCATTTTCGGGTTTCAGCAGGCACCCCGAATGTGTAGCAAAATGTGTAGCAGGCAACTGACCCGCTATTCCGATCAGAAATCATAAAGAAACGGTGGCACGAATGGCAGGACTGATCAAGCGCGGTAACACTTGGCACCTGCGGATGCGGGTGCCCAAACGGTATCTCGCCGTCGCAGGCCGCACCGAAATCCACCGTAGTTTGGAAACCGACAGCGAGCGCCGTGCGCGCGAGTTGCTGCCGGATGTGAAGGCAAAACTTCTGACCGAACTCGAGGAGATGACCACCATCAAAGAACGCCCCGAAGAGGCCGATGCCTACCGCGCGGCACAGAAGATTGCCCAAGCGCGGGGCTTTACCTACCGGCCACTTTCCGACTTGCTGGAAGCGCCTCTGGAGGACGTGCTGGAGCGTGTGGAGGCGTCGTCGGTCGAACCTACGTCAGCAGCCACCAAGGCGCTTCTCGGGGCTATCGAAGAGCCCGCTCTGCGGCTTTCCAGCTTGGTCGATGAGGTCGAACGGATCGCAGCCCACGACAACCGCTTCAAGAGCGAGAATCAGATGCGCCTCTGGCGCAATCCGCGCAAACGCGCGGCCGCCAATCTACAAACCGCGCTTGGGGGCCGCGATGTGCTTGTGTCAGAGATCGACCATGCCGCAGCGCTCAAGCACAAGGCGTGGTGGCAGCGTAAGGTCGCCGCTGAAAATCTTTCGACCGAAAGCGCCAATAAGGATTTCGCCAATATGGCCGGAATGCTGCGGCGCTATTATGACAGCATTGCACAGCCAGACCCGCCATTCCCGTATCATCGAGTATCGTTGAAAGACCGGCACAAGACCGAGAACCGCAAGCTCGAGATCCCCGTGGATTGGATCACCGAGAAATGGTTTGCCCCCGGTGCATTTGACGGCGCGAACGATGAGGCGCGAGATATTCTGCTCATCTCGGTCGAGACGGGGTGCCGGCAGTCCGAGATCTACGACCTGCCGCCGGGAGCCTTCGTGCTGGATCATCCTTTCCCGCATTTCGAGATCAAGTTCGAGGCCGGGGACAACCGGCGCGAGATCAAAAATACCGCATCCACACGGCTTGTTCCTTTGGTCGGTGTGGCCTTGGCGGCCGCCAAGCGCCATCCAAGCGGCTTTCCGCGCTATCGCGGTAAAAGCACCTACTCGGCGACGATGAACCAATACATGCGCAACAACGGACTGATGCCATCCCCGCAGCATACAATCGGCGGCGTCCGACATACCTGGGAGAGCCGATTGCTGGCAAAAACGAAGCGGATGGACATCAGCGGAGAGATGATGGGGCACAGCGTGAAACAGATTCGACAACGCGCAGTCTATGGCGATGCGATGGGTTTGCAGGACAGGCACGCGCTGGCGAGGCGCGTGATGCTGCCCGTGCCGGTGCATCTGGAGTAAATGGGGGATAAGGCACTTATGGACCGCGTTAAAATCGGAGACCAAGGCGCTAAGGTCCGCTTCGAGCCCAGAGTCACTAATGCTGGGAGCCGAATAAAGGGCCGATTCAAGCATTCCTTATATGTCTAGGCCCACCACCTGCTCTGTTCCAAAATGAAAAAACGACCATGACGGAACGGGCAATGTGTTTCACGGTGGCATGTTGTGAAGGTACGGACTCACCCTACAGATTTGGCCGCCACATGGAGATCTCATCGCTGGACGGGAGTTGTACTGACCCTCCTGAAACGAACCCGCGCCGTGACACGACCAAGCTACGGAATGACGCGCGTTCGCGACGATAACCCAAAACTACAGCCCTTCTAGAAAGTCCCGCAGCGCCGCGTCAATGTTCCTCTGCCGGTTCGCGAGGATGCCCGTCCCCGCATGGACGTAGCCCGAACTCGCAAGCAGTGCGTGGACCCCCAGATCGGCCCGATAGCCCGCCAGCAGCGCCGCAGGGTCGGCCGTTGCGCCGCCGCGGTAGTTCAGGTCCAGGAAATAGCCGTGGATCACACCCGCCAGCACCTTGGCCGAGCGGGCCGGGTGCCCGGCGATCCCCGTGGCCCGGAAAAGGGCGGAATAGAGCATCCCGACAGGGCTCGTACGGACCGGCTTGTTGACGATTGCGGCGAGGTAGCGAGCGTAGAGCCCAATATTCTCCCTCAGAGAGAGCAGTGTGTCGTGGGACGGTGCTGTGGATCCGATCCAGAAGCCAAGGTTAGACGGCAGGGGCAGCAGCCCCCGCTCGCCCAGGCTGTGGTTCGCCTCGGCATCCATGACACCCTTCTGGAATCCGGCCTCGCAATAGATCATCACAATCAGGTCAAGTTCGGTCAACAGCAGCGCACCATCGCCGTGTCGGTCGGCCGACCAGGCGTTCACCTCTGCCAGTAGGGCGCGAATGCGTCCGGCATTGGCGGAGAGGAAGGCGGGCTTGTCCAGGCCGCGCCAGAGCCACTCGCCGCTCGCCGAATCGAATGCGGTCGTGCCCAGCATCGTCTCGACCTTGGCCTCCAGCCTGCGATCGAAGCCGCGCATCTCACGCGTCGCCGCCATGCTGTGGAGCGATAGGCGCACGCCATGGGGGCTCGCTCCTGTCAGCGCGTCGACGAAGCGTCCGCTGAAGTTGCGGTCGATCTGCGTGACCATGCCGTCGTCGTCGCCCACCGTCTCCGTGCCTTGAGGCACGAAGAGCTGCGCGAGCTGAGAGTCCTCCCCGCGCAGATAACTGAAGCCGCCCCATGTCTGGTCGATCGCCAGCAGCGGACGGAAGCCCGTCTCGGCTATCTCCTCGATGCGGGTCCGGCGCAGTGGCGTGTTCACGTCGCCAACGATCAACCAGTCCTGATCCAATGGCACGTCCTTCAGCATCTCGGCCGAGACCAAGGTCATCAGCCGGGCAGCGGCATAGCGACGGACTGCCGCGTCCCCGGTCGCGCCGATGAAGATCGGGAGAAGGGTGACAGTGAAGGCCGGGTCGCGCTCCGGCACGCCGATGATGAAGCGCGCAGGGAAGCTGGGAAAGATTGGTCCCTCTAGCCTTTTCAGCTCCAAGTCCTTCTGCGCCGTGATCCGCCAGAGACGCTCGATCCTCGGGGGCCAGGCTTCGCGTCGTACGGACACGGATCGCGGATTGTGGAACAGCGTCGTCAGCGGCTGCCCCGGGTGGGTATCGTCCTCGGCGAAGGCGCAGTCGAGGCGCTGGCCGAACCCGTCGTGCAGTGTGTCGCGTAGCCGCTTCGCAGTCTCCCGTGAGAGTCCGTCCAGCACCCAGACATCCTGCGTTATGTCGGCGAGGACGGTCGCGGCGCGGCGCATCGTGGCCCGGTCTTTGGCCTGAGACTCGAGCCAGCCCATGTTCCAGATCGCGACGTCGATGTCCTGATCTGTGGCTTTATAGGCCTGAAGTACGGCCTCGTTGCCGTCCGGCTCCGCGACCACCGCCGCCGGGACGGCTCTGACTTCCTGCGGCGCGGGCGGGCGGGGTATCGGCTCCGTCCGGCCGCGCACCCCGAACGGACCGGTGATCGAATCGAAGTCGACGAAGTGCGACAGCACGGTCTCGATGGCGGCCCTGTCGGGACCGGGGCGCGCGAGGCGATGCTCTAGATGGACAGCGATGGCGGAGAACTTGATGCCTTCGTTGGCGATCTCGTAGGCCGATCCGTCTTGCAGCCGCTTAGCCCGCTTCTCGTGTTTCTCGACCAGCCCGCGGTCGCGGCGGAAGGCGTGGTGCAGCCCGCAGAGTTTGCCTGTTTGCGCAATCACCGGCGCGCCGGAGGAGCCGCGATCGGTATCGGCGGCATAAAGGAGCAGGTCGCCGTCCACGTTTAGAAGCTCCGTGTCGTCGAGCGACGCCTGCTTGGGACGTCCGTTCGGGTGGTGGATCAGGAAGACCGGCTCGTGATGGCGCAGCACGAACGAACCGCGGGACATCGGGATATACCCGTACTCGCGGGCCGCTTCGTCGCCAATCCAGATGAAGCTGTAGTCGAGCCCCCCCACCGCCGCGCTAGTCAGGAATAGTCGCGCGGGGTCGAGCGGCAGCAACCGGCGCGGCACCGTCACCGTGCCGCCCGCGCCGAGCATCTGCTCGGGCGTGCGCTCGTACTCGAACTCTACGCGAGCCAGACCGGCCGATGTGACGTCGTGAAGCACGTGATTGTTTGTGACCAGCAAGTTTGGGCCTACGAGAAAGCCAGTTCCCGTCCAGTCCCCCCGTTCACCGCGGAAATTGACGCCGCTACAGGTAATGCGGGCGACCGCGCGCCGCCGGTCGGCCAAGATGGCGAGCAGTCCTGCATCGACGACATTCTCGACGCCCACGGCGGCCTCGAACCCCGAGCCGCCGAATCCTGCGGCCATCTCCTCGAAGTTATGGACGGAGCCCGGCGTGCCCGATTTCAGCTTAGCGTAGGCTTCGACGCTCGCCCAGTCGCTGATGAAGGGCGCGCTTTCTGCAGCCATCAAAAGTCCACCTCGGTGCCGCGCGTGTCGACATGGACGAAGTTGCTGTCGAAATAGCCCTTAATCCCGCCAGCATAGCGCGGATCGCTTTCGCGAACCTCACGCGCGACTTGCCGCCAGCGCTCCACCGTGCCGCCGGAGCAGGTCCAGTCTATGGCGTTGAACCGCATGTGCAGGCTTCCCGCGGCCCCGCCGATACAGGTATTATAAGACTGATCGCGATATGCGCTGAGAATGCGAACGGGGGCCCCCAGGCGATGCCGGATTTCGTCCAGCATCTGGGCCGTCATCCTCATGTTTTCCCAAAGATGGGACGGAGGCGGTGCGTTCCGCCCTTCGCAATCCTGACCGGGCTGGTTCCGCCAGCCGAGATAGAGCAGTTCCGTCGCCGAGAAGTGGCGCAGGCCGAGGCCGTCGACGAAGCTTTGAAACGCGGTCAGGTCGAAGCCGCCCGCCTCGAATGGCGAGTCGGCGGCCGCGATGACGGGGGCGTAGGCGGCGGCGAAGCGGGCGCGCCCGTCCGGGTCCGCGCCGATGCTCGTCAGGTCAAGCTCCCGCGAGGGGTCGATGAACGCGTCCTCGCCGGCGTCCGGGTCCCCGCTCGGGGCGGCGATGTCAGCCCAGAGCGCGTCCAGCGCGCTCCCCCCAGACGCGGGGGCGAGCGCGCTGCCGTCCACGGCGTGCGCTAGGAACGCGGCAGCAGGAGGCGCCGCGACGACGGGGGCCACCGGCAGGCGCGCCGGCCGCGCCAGGTACGCGGCTACGCTCAGCCCTTCCCTCGCGGCAATGGCGTCGAGGGCATCGCCCCAGTTGCCCTCCTCGTCGGGGACGGGGATGCCCGCCATCTCGAAACCGTCCTCTAGCCCACCCTCGAGGTAGTCGGCGATCCCGGTGGCGAGCGCGCCCGCAATACGATCACGGTAGCTCGGCTGCATGATCCGCTGTTCCTCGGCGGCGACGTCCATAAAGCTGACCTCGTTGAGACAAACCGCCGTATCGGGATGATGCCCGGATTCGTGCAGCACAGAGAGGCTCTTGCGAATGATCCCGTCGGCCGATTGGGTCGCGTTACGGTCGCGATGCCCGAGTTCGGCCAGCATGGCCGACTGCACGCTCCTCATCAGCCGAATTGATCGGCTGGACGCGGTGTTGGAGTGGAGCCAGGTCTCGGTACCCTGGACACTGCCGTTGAAGCCGTTGAAGTGGACGGAGACGAAGACCTCCGCGGCGACCTCCCGCGCTACGTCTCGACGAGCCGGACCCGAAACGCTCACGTCGGCGTCACGGGTGAGTAGGACGCGGTAGCCACGCGCCTCCAACATCGGACGCGCCCGGCGGCAGACATCCAGCGTCCAGCGCTTCTCCAGGGTTCCGGCGGGGCCGACGGCGTTGTTCCAGCTGGCTGAGGTAAAGTCCGTGTCTGTCGTTCCCCCATGGCCCGGATCGAGTACAACGGTCTGACGCCAACCCGTCTCGAAAGGGGTCTCCGGCGGAGACGCCACGGCGGCAATCTCGAACCCGTCGCCCAGCTTGGCGACATGGGCGCGCACGGCATCCATCAGCGGCGCTGCGGCCCGGGCGAAACCCGCGTTTTCAGGATGCAGTTCGTCGTCCCAACTGTTGCGGTGGTTGCCCACTGTGCCGGTCAGGTCGACGAAGCGGTAATTGTCGAACGCATCCTCCAGCGTCCGTAGCGCCTCGGCAAAGGCCGCCGAGATCACACGGATCACATCGCGCCCGATGTCGAGCGGGATGCCCGCATCCGCGAAGGGCTGCCCGAAATATCGCGCCCCCTCGATTGGAAAGGGCGTGTCGTAGCCGTGGCCGAACACCATCACCTGCGGATGGTTCTGCGCCACGTCAGTCAGGATGTGCCGGTAGTAGCCCAGGATATGTGCGACCGCTCCTTCGAGCGCGGCGGCATCTACCAGGTCCTCCGCCGAGGCGCCGTCAGCATAGGGCAGCAGCAGCTGCTCCAGCCGCCCGTCACCCAGCAGATCGTTGCCCCCACCCGACAACAGCATGACGGGCGCCCCGCTCTCCGACAGCGCGCCGTGGTACTCGCGCCGCACAGCCATGTGCTCCACCAGGTCTCCGGCCGCGTCCAGCGACAGAACAGCGAAGTCGTCCTGCGCCATGAAGACGTCAATGACGTCCTTCAGCTTGATAGGATACTGGAACCAGCTGTCCCCCTCCGAGACGATCCGGGTGCCGCGGAAATTACCTCCGGTCCTCACGCGGTAGACGGCCAGCCGCTTCGCGCGGCTGATGCGGTTGGCCCAATTGACGACGGCGCTGCCCTCGAACGGCCCGGGATCAAGTGCCTCACGGTACTCGGGTTTCGGCTCGACAGCGGCATCATAGGGGCGCCGGGAAGCCTCAGTGACCTGGAAGTGCTCGTCCAGGATGGCGTCCAGCTCGGCGACGTCATTGCGGGACAGCGCGTCATCAATACGGCGCTGCAGGTCGTTCGAATACGTCATTGCGATAACCCTCAATTGGAAAAGAATCTTGGTTCTCATAGTGTTCTCAAGGTCCTGCCCTCCAGGTGGCCTTGATGGTGCGACCGCGCGCGCCCGACGGAACTGGCGTGCCAAGGTGGGCCGACGACGACCCACGAAGGAGAGCGGCCATGACGAATTCTACCACAGATGGGCTCGATCTGGCGAAGAATATGGTCCAGTTGCACAGGACGGACGCGTCCGGCCGCGCAATGCTCCGACACAGGTTGTGGCCGACACAGGTGCCCGAATGTCTGATCTGCCTGCCGTACTGTCCGGTGTCGATGGAAACCTGCGGAGGTGGTGGAATGGGGGACCCAAAAATTGATTGATTGAACAAATAGGCGCCTCCACGGCCCGATCGGGAACATCTCATCCGGCGAAATCGGGAGAACCTTCGATGAACACAGCAAGCAATTGAATACGATCGTCTAAGATCAACCATGCGGCCTTCCGTGGATCCGGGGCGGTACGAATGCCAAAATTCAACCCGTGGGCTTTCGCTGTGACTGAAGGACCGCCAAGGGGCATGTCATAGCCTATATTCCGCACCGGGGACCCGATAGCGCAGTCGGCGTCGCTCTCGTCCAGCATGTCGGCAATCAGAACGCGCTGAGCATTGGGCTGAAAAGCAGCCATGTGCGCGATGGGAGTTAACGGCAGCAAAGTCCCGCAGAGGCGACCTTGAACTGCAAACCTTAGCGCCGTTTGGGTGGGCGACCGCAGCGAATGGCAGAAACGAGCCCTCTTTGAACGATGCCGCGCGATGTATGAACGGCAGCTTTTGATGGAGTGGCCAGAAACGTGACAAAACTGACGGCAATTTTGCTAGGGGTTTGTGGCACAAGATTTTTCAACGATTTCGGTTGATCATAGCGCGGAGACAAAAAAGACCGTTTGTGGCTGGCCAAAAGTATTCATTTTTTCAAACCGCTTAGTGTTGTATGCTCGCGCTCAACTCATGGGAGCTACTCGATGTCTATTGTGAAAGGACTACTTGGGCTGGCTGAGGTGGCAGTCAGGCAGGGAACACCTGTTCTCTCTGCGGAAGCGTATCAAATAGGCTTTGATAACGCACGCGCAGGAAATGCCAAGGAAACTAAGGTTATGCGATTAAAGGGTTATCAGAAGAATAGTGATCGCCCAGAACTACTTAAATACATCAACTCCAATTTCACAGATGCCTATGACGAAGGCTACCGAGATGGTTTGATGCAAGAAGAGCTAGAAGCGCGTAGACAACTCGGACGCTCAAGCCGCTTTGAATGACGCTCTGCCACGTGCGAAAGAAAATGTAGCTCCACCTAGGGCAGAAAAGACTGTTTTTGGCGCTGCTTGATTGTCCCGCCAACTAAGGAAAAGCAGCAGATTAGTAGCCGTGCCAAAGCGAGCGCCGATAACCGGCAAGTGGTGCATCTACCTACTAATTTTCACAAAATGACTTTGGACACAATGCAGAATAGGCTAGGTTCACGAAATCCTCCATAAGATAAGGGGTATTCGCGTTGAAAACCGCTAAATTTTTTTCTCTGACCGGATTCCTTGCGCTCATTGCGCTCATCCCTGTCAGCGCTGCCTCCCAACCCAACAACAGTTGCGACATCATTTTTTCAAAGGAAATGGACGATATGTCTGTGGCAGAGCTCATCTCGGGTTTGGAAGCCTACAAAAAAACTGCTCAGTCATCCTCTGATCATGGCGCATTGCTGATTGATTTGTGCTTAAACAGCCCCGGTGGATCAATATCTGCTGCGAAAACGCTGGTCGAGTATTTAGAAAAAGAGACAGACGGCCCCTGGTCTTCCCCTCACGGTATTTCTACCAGAGTCAAAAACGGCATGACATGCGCTTCGGCTTGCGCACTTGTATTCATGGCCGGGTATGATTGCTGGAAGAACCGTTGTCGAGTTTCACGAACTATAGAACCATTTGCAACACTTGCCTTCCATTCTCCGAACATATCACAAGCGGACTCGACTGCGACAAATCCAACGGTCTCTCGGATTGTTTATCAATCGGCAATGAGTGATTTGGGCTATTTTTTCCAGTTGAACTCCAATCCTTTATTCCTGGGTTCGCGGACTAGATTGCCTAGCACGTTGATCGGCGAAATGCTTAGTCACCATGATCAGGACTTTTTCATTGTTGATAAGTTATTTGAAGCCCTCACGTTCGACATTCAGCTAGCAGGCCATTGGAAAGAACCGATCATTAAGTCCGATGAAGATAGAGCGCTAGCAATGCAATCATTGTGCGATCAATATTATTGGCGCAATCAAGCAAGAAAAACCTATCCCGAAGCCGGTTATCACTATCCAGAAAATCGCACTGAAGCATGGTTCGGAGGCGACGGACCTTTGCAGGTAATGTCGGACTCCTTAAAAAATAAGGTGGTCTACTACAATAGGATGCTAGGTAGTGGAAACACCGCGTGGGCCGTTTGCGCATTCTACTCAGGAAAAGATATCGATTCCTCATTCATTCAAGTGCGGGCCGAGGGAACGGGCGCAGAGATCGAAAGTGCGGACTATGGGATGATATCTTTGAACAACCTAAATCATGAAAGTGATGCGTCGATATCCGAAGCTTGGTCGTTGATCGCACCCGGAATAAGCAGTTACAACGCCCACATGTTTTGGCCAATGTACGAGCGTCTTTCGGAAATAGGCTTAGTGAAACCATGACTAAACAAAGTTCACTTCTGTTGCTTCCGATCTTTTTGGTAGCTGTTTTGAACGCAAGCGATACTTATGCTCAAGATCGTTTGATCAGCACTGCGAAAATCGTTGATCTCGCAGAGAACATTGAAGATTATATAGCCGTGCAAGGGGGTGCGCCAATCGTCGTGATCGTAAAAAAAATTCCCGATCCAAAAATAACGGCCGAAGACATTTCGGCAATGGCAAAAGCGATTACACCAACTCCACGACCAGACAACAGCGGAAGTAATGTCCCTGCAAGTGTGGTCACCGTGTTTGAAGAACAACTCGAGTGCTTAACCACACGAACGAACGATGTAGTGAACGCGTTGACAGGGGCTGATGAAATGGTTGATTTTGCGACCGAGTTGAAGTCAATTTGTAGTGAGTGATGCTCCCAGATACAAAAAATGGGTCGATATCGGTGGCCTGACGTTGGCGGTCGTTGGCGTTTTTACATACTTTTATGGCGAATATCTTGACGACAAGAGAGCACGCGAGGCAGCGGTGTTGGATCGCGTTCAAACACTCCAGACTGAACCCTTGCTTGATCTCAGGCTAACCATCCTTCAGGAGTTCTCAGACAAGAAAACGCAGTTATTTCTTATTTTCGGTCCAACGGAATCAGAACTAGGAAACTACGTCACTGACAAGCTCAAAGACAATACGGATCTTCGCAATTCAATTATTCGCCTAGTTTATTTCTTTGATGAGATTCAAACATGCGTTGAAGCCGAACAGTGCAGCGAAAAGAAGTCCATGTCTTGGATGCAACAAGATGCTGCAGAAGTTAATAGTTTGTTTGGGCCATATATTGGTCAAATCGCATTGCAGTCCGGCCTACCTAGGTTAGGTTGCGGTATGTCGAAATTCGCTACGGGGAAACATCCCGTTCGTTGCGCATCTGCTCCATAAACTGGTCTCTCCAAAGCCGCAGAATGCCTGGGCAAAGATCAGGGGGGGCTACTCGCATTCTATAACTTCTTAACCCAACGCTGGCGGAGCATTAGGACTTCAAAACTAATTTGAAGCGCGGGACGGGTGAGCTTTGTTCTACCTAAGCGAACATCCGTTCCCTAGAACAAGGATCAAGGAATAGGCACTTGGAGATAGCCCACTGCCCGCCGGTAGGCACTGTTGCGCCTCGGCAAGACCGCGCCTTCTAGAACATTAATGTTTGCCAAGCCTGCGCCACTGTCTCGGCATCGGTCTGTCATTTGGTCAATCAGTTGAGCAACCGCATCCGCGCGGAGGTTTGGAAGGTCTGCGTTACCGAAAACGCGACGAGATTGCATTTCTCGACCGATGTCGATCTCCCTTGGCGCTTCCATAAATATCGCGTCCGAGGACCCCCTATCCTGTAGCGGCAAAACTCTCACGCGGATCGGCAGATCTTCCAAGGGTTCAGACCAGTCACCATCTGCGGTGTCTGCATAGCCCCGTATTAACATCTCGGCACTACTGAAGCGCTGCGCCACAAGGAGGCGGAGATAAGCGCTCTCGGCAAGTTCCGCGATGACGGGTTTACCTCTTGCTTCTGCTAGTTCCTCGCTCAGTTCAGAGAGGGCGTCCCAAAAATCTATATTGCTGAAGATTGCTCGGTTCGCCGCTTCACAAAGATTCGCAGCGAGAGCGCCGATCATCTGTTCCGATGGCGGGCCGCCCCAAGCGTCGACTGGTATCGCCTTACGCGGCTCGAAGCCGAATAAAGTGTATTGGTCTAGGGTAGTTTCTGTCCAATCGGGCCTTGCGATGGTGAATGTAGCCCATCGCTCGCGTCCCACGATAAGAACGTTCGCCGTCGGGTGGATTGAGATAACTTCAAGATGTTCGTTGATAGAGTTGAGGTTGTCGCGAAGCTTCGTGAAGGACTCGACCTCGCTTGGGGATAGCGTAAGGCGCTGCATCAAAAGGACAGTGTCGCGGAATTGACGTTCAAGTTCAGCCATGGCCTTATCAGTTTGCGACGCCTTGAGCTCGGCACTGATCGCACGCCTCGATGACTTCAGACGCTCTGCCCTTTCTATAGCCAATGAATCTCTAGCAGAATCTCGCTCCGCTTCCGCCAAAGATCTCGCCTCGGTGGCACGACTTTCTGCGTCGATGGCCAACCGGGACGTATTTTGCGCCTCGTCACGCGCGTTAGTGGCGGCATTTCGCGCAGCATTGGCAGCGTCTCGCTCTTTGATTGCCAAGTCCCTCGCATCCTCGGCGCCATCCCGCTGGGACGTTAGAGACTCGATGGTCGTGTTTTTTCCGGCAATCTGATCTTCTAGTGAACGGGTTCCGAGAAAAAGCGCGGCGACCATTAGGGCCGCGCCAACAATAATAAGTGCAACAGCGGGCGCACCGACGAAGCGACCTTCTGCGATGTTCAACTCCATTTGAAAAAAAGGCTCTCCGCGCCGCATGTGCCATGCACCGAGAACAATACCGATGACGAAAAGAGCTAGACCCGCAAACAATGGTAGGTATGTCATTTGACTGGTATAACATATCTCAGCCCGTGTGTCGGCCCCCGGTCGATGTCTCGGTCCTTCTCGACCTCGCGCTCCACTTCCCGCTCGTCCTCGATCTCCAGCCGCTCGCGCGGCTTGTTCAACACATCGTCCAACCGTTCGCGGATCGACCTGTCATCCTTATTGAGGCCATCATGCTCTGCGCTCTCCCGGTTCTTCCCAAGCGCCTCGCGTAATCGGTCATTAACCTCACGCAGATTTGCCTGTACTTCGTCACTCTGCCCACCACGCTCCGGCCCGTCCTGGTCTCGCCCGGTGATCCGCGCCAACCGCTTACGCACATCGTCTGACCCACGCTCTGCGCTGCGATCTTTCGATGTCGCCGCTGAGTGCAGCCAGACCAGCGGACACACGCCCCTGCCCCGCCTCGCGCTCGGCTCCATAGGTCTCCCGCGCGATATCCAGCCGCTCGCGCATTTCACGGAACGCGGCACGGGCCTGGCGGGCGGCATGGACCACAGCGCCCCGTTCCGTGACCGGCATATATGCCCGCCCCTCTCGCTCTGCCGCCGCCTTCTCGCGCCGTTCCATGGAATTGGCCGCTGGCCCCAGCTTCAGCTCCGGGTCGCGGTCCAGCTCCTCGGCCTTCAGATCATCGCCCCGCTCTTGCGCCGCCTTCCGCTGCTTCTTAAGGGACCGATGATCGACACGCTCCACCTCCCCTACCCGCTCAAGTGCGCGGTTCTCCAACTCGGCCCAACCCGGCCTCACCCGAACAATGCAACAGTCCCCTATTGGATGACGCGGGAAAGATCACACACGATGCAGAAGGCCTACAGTTTGGATCGCAGCGTCTCCTCAGGCTCGCAATGGCGGTAGACTCTGGAGTTCAAGCTGACCTTCTAAGAAGAATCTTGGGAGGCGATCCAATTCCCACTGGATAAGATTGCCCCAATCGCTCGCATGCCTCAGCCGCGCCTGATGTTTACGGCCTCGGCGAAAACGACCGTTTTTGGCACATGGGTTTTGGCATGAGATTTTAGGCCGAGCCTTGCATTCCTTTTAATGCGAAATAGCACATGCTACACTCAGAGTAATTCCTTAGGAGGTCACTGGAATGCGTACTTCATTGAAAGTCGCAAGTTGGTGTGGTGGGATAGCTTTTGTTGCTCAGTGGATTAGGAACATGGCCGTCCCTTCACAGGGTAACATTGATCGAATGTCGGAATACGAAATTTCTAGTTGGAACTCAGTCCTAGAACCTATTGGTTTTGTGGTGGGAATTCTTTGGATCGTGGCCGTGCCAGCATTTCTCTATGGGGCTTATCGGAGCATCATAGAGAGCCGACAACCAAACGTGACCAACATTGGCGGACATAGTATTTCTGCGGGCCCAGGAGCGATTGTAGGTACAGATTCCGCAGAGATCGTTACTGGAACGAAGGCAATTCACAGCACGGTGACGACCAATACCGACCTTGATCGAGCTCTCACAGAGTTAACACGGGCGGTTAGTCAGTCCAGCCTGCCCGAAATCGAGAAAGATCGAGCCGCTGGCTTGGTGGATGAAATACAGGAGGAGCAAAATAAGGATGCGCCTGAAAAGGCTAAAATCTCAAAACTGGTGCCAGAATTGCTAGAAATTGCTAAGAATGTCGGCCCGGCGGCCAAGAGTGTTACGGATGCCATTGCCATCATCCAGAAGGTGTCAAGCTAGTATCCTGTCAAATCTCATCCGTTTTTGTCACAGGCGATAACGACCGCTTATGACCGGCTCGGTTTCTCGAAAGCAGACCTTGGCGCAGCCGCAGCAAATTGCTGCTTTGTCCGCATACGCGCCATTCATTACCTTCTACCAGTAACCTATCACGCCGCCCGGTGAGGGGCGGCGTGGTTGGCGATTTCGGCGGCTTGGAGGAGGAGGTTTTGGGCCTCTTCGAGCTGCGCCAGTTCGGCGTTGAACCGTTTAAGCAGTGGAAGCAACCATTCCTCGCCATCGGTGATCTTTTTTGCGATCTGCGCTCTGGCGTTTCGGACCCTTTCGATATTGGTTTGCTTCGATCCGGTCAGGGTCCGGTGGATGTGGGGGGTTTCGGGAGCCGCTGCCCGAGCGGCGTATCTGGTCGACATAGCACTCCATACCCCATCACCGCAGATGCGCGGCTGATTTCGGGGGGCTGGGGTCGGGTGCTTACATTTGAAAACTCCTGTGTTCGGAGTACTGATATAACCAAGGGGGCTACACTTGAGTAGCTGGCGATATGGAAACAATGCGTTTCCACCGTTTAATCGAAGAGCAAAACCCCGACCTTCTTTCGAAAGCCGGGGTTTTTCAGAAATTGCTGGTTGCGCTTGAGGGGTTTGGTTTCTGGGGATCGAAATGAGCCACTTCATGGCGGTAGCCGGAAATTCCGGTCACCGCCATGCTGCGGGTCACTCGGCGGCGACTGCTTTGGACGCAGCGCCGTTACTGCCCTCGAACTTCCGACGCAGTTCTTCGAACTTGGCGCGCTCTTTTTCCTCGCGTTCCGCAGCCCGCTCGGCCTTACGGGCCTCTGCTTCCTCGGCCTTGGCCGCATCATAGGCGGCCACGATGCCCTCGACTTCCGAAGGGCACAATGGATGCTCCATGATGGAGCGGCGGTCTTTCGACGAGGACGCGCATGCCAGAGCGGACACGACCTCGATGCGGACCTGCTCGCTTAGGCTCGGCAGCACTGCTGCAAAGTTCTGACCGACGGCATTTGCGAAAGACAGGGCGCGGTTCAGCTCGTTGACCGCGGCCTTCGCTACGACGCCAGACTGTATAGCCTGGATGGTGCGGCGCGGGTCGCTGGAAATCGCGCCAACTGCAGGCTGGAAACCATCTGATGCCACCGCGTCAAGGAATTTGCGATGCAGATCGGTGAGGTTAGTTTTGGACATAGGAATTGCCTTTTTGTTAAGTTTAAAATCAGCCACCGGTGTTGCGCTAAGACATCAAAGGCGGCTAATAATGATCTCGGAATGTTTCTTTGGAGAAAATTGTCGAAAGCAGCACTTTTTTTGAAGAAACTTTGTAAGCCATTGATAGATCACGATTCATTTTTCATCAGGCTTAGGTCCATCGGGTGAAGTCGTGTCAGACCGGCCACCATCCACCGCTGAATGTCCACGCTTGAGCAACAATTGTTGCAGGCTGACGACCTGCTTTGCGACCGCTTTCCACGTCGTCCCTAGGTTCTGGCGAATGGCGGGCGGCAGCTCTTTCACAATGTCCATCAGCGCCTCGCGCGTGGTCTCGATCTGATCGAACTCTTCGATCAGTTTTTCCTTGGCTTCACCCCGTGCCCGGGTACGCATGGTGGACCAGACACGACCAAAGATCCCTTCTGCGCGTCGGCGTCCTTTCTTCGACTTGGCCACCCGCTGGATCAGCGTCTTGGCGCTACCGGAAGCCTTGCCGGTTTCGGTCACGGCCAAGCGCGGACCGTTGGCATTCTCCTTCAGCTCGAAGTAATCTTCTGCAAGGCCTTCTGCGGCAGCCAGAACCGAGTCGGCTTCGTCTACCATATCCTGGGCGACGGTTTCCCGCGCCCCGACGGCATCTGAGCGTGCCTGCACTTTAGCGGTATCGGCATTAACGGCAGATTCGGCCTCAAAAAGTGCCGTCTCTCGAGCGTCGAGATCGGATGACCGAGCATTCAGCTCGATGCGTTCAGACCATAGTTCGGTCGCAACCTCCTGCCGCCATTTCCATGTCGGCTTGTGCTCAACCGGGTCTGGCCCCTTCATGCCTGCGGCCCTCGTCTGCCGCGAAGCGAAAGCCCGCGCTTCTCCCCGCACCAGTCCGGCTTGAGCAAACCAAATCCCGGCAATGTCTTGTGCATGTTCATAGGACCGGATCGCGTCGTGCTTGGATGGGATGAGCATCGGCCGACCGTGCTGATCCTCCCCCCGGGGCAGGATCACGGCATGGATATGATAGGTCTTTTCATCTCGGTCAGCGCGGGCGTGCACCATGTCTTCCCCGAAATTGTAGGTCAGCCATCCGATGGCGAGGTCCTCAAAGTGCTTTTCCCGCCGGCGCTTTGCCATCATGCCGCGCCATGTCGACTGATCGCCAGCTGCGGCAAACCAATCTGCATGGGCTGTGATGATCACTTCGCGCATCGGACCATGTTTCGAAGGCCGCCAAGGATCCTTCGGGCCTTCGATCATGCGCTTCTTAATCTCTCCGATGCGCTTCCGTTTCGTGAGCTTTGTCAACTCGGTTGCAAAGTTCTCCATCCGCATGCCATCAATCTCAGCCAAGGCCTCTTTGGCCCAGGTGTCGCTACCGATTAGGAGCTTATTGAAGCGAGTTCGACGCGGCTCGAACTCATAGCCATACATTTGCTTTCGAAGGCGATGCAGTTCGAAACGGGACAGTTGCTCGGGGCGCAAGCCCTCAAAGCGCAGGACGATGGGATGGTTGTTGGTCGTCATTTTTGATCTCCAGACGTTGAGATCAGAAAATGGGTCGATGTTTCAGCGGACCGGAGAAATCAGTTGAAGCTAGCGTGAAAGGAGGTGCAGGGGAAAGTACTCACTAAGTAGACCGCACTCCGGCACCGTTGGTGCCTACGTTCGGTCTACCCGCTCGTCCAGGGCGCTGCCCCGGAACCCCGCCCGCCGGGGGCACTTATGCAGCGGGCACTCCTGCGCGGAGGGCGGCAAGGTCATCGTTCCGCACTCCCCTTGCAACCCCTACTCCCGGGGGAGCGTCGTTCCGCACTCCTCCCCCAAACCCCCGCCTGCTCGCAGGGTCCGTTCGGCACGCCCCTGCACCCCCTTGGTCTTTGCTCAGAACCCAGCAAAACACGAACCCATGAAGAGAACGCTTACGAAAGTGTTCTGTTCATGGGTCCTTGATCTCCCGACACGATCAGACCAGCAGCTCGAAAAGGTTTGCAGCCACCAGTGCCAAGGATCGGTATCCGCAGACAGTGGCCTTTGAAAGGCCTCGACTTTCCCGGAAGCCGACATTCTGTCAAGCCAAAAAGCTGGTCGCGTTTGCCCCGGAGCGAACATTTTCCGGCTGCGGGTATGCAGCGGTCGCAGCCGACCGCATGCAACCCGATCAGGACGTTCATTTTCGCACAGGTTGTGTCGTACGAGGACTTCAAATGTCTTGAAAACCATTATATCTGGCATGCAGGTTAAAGAAGATCAGGGCAGAGCTGACGGTCACGGCCCAACGGACACAGAGGAACAACATGCCTGTAAATTACATTCCGACTATTGGGCGCAGCGAAGAGAAGCATGATATTTCTCTTGTTGTATCTGAGATCAATGCAGAATCTGTGTTCCCTAAACAAGAGAACGTCGTTCTCTATGCAGGTTGGCCTCAAGTAAAAGACTATGACGGTAGAACTCATACCTCTGACCTTACCGCAGTAACCTCTGAACATGGCATTAAACTCGTAAAGTACTCCGCTAGCGCAGATATCAATATTCTTCGCAAGGAAGCACATAGTATTCTTCAAGCCGCAGCAACTACCGATTCTTTACTCTCTAAGAGCCTTATCCTTAAGAAGAAGAGGCGTTTGATAATAGACGTGGTGCCAGTTCTTTTTGCTCCGAATTTGGACGCAGAGGAATTGGGAGTTGCAGATGTTGAAGTCGCAGTCTCACAACATCAGCTTCTTGAAATTTTTCTCGAGGAAGACGAATCTCTAAATGAAGAGCAGGAAGTTGAAATTCGAGCAATCATAGAGGGCGCAAAGGCTCTGGGGCAATTGAAGCCAGTAGATGATGTCTCAGACGCACCTCCTTTAGCAAAAGCCCTCGCTGATCTTGAAGCGATAATATATAACTTCGACGCTACACAACGTTCCGTTGCTCTGACCAATATCGCCGGACCTCAACGCATCAGAGGACTTGCAGGAACTGGGAAGACCGTCATCCTCGCTATGAAAGCCGCTTTGGCTCATATTGAGGACCCAAGCGCTAACATCTTGATTACATACTTTACACGAAGTCTACGCGACGTAATCGAGAGGTTAGTCACAAGGTTCCATCGGCACTTTGCTGAAACCGACCCAAATTGGGAAAGAATTCACGTGAGGCATGGCTGGGGGAGGAGTAACACGCCCGGAGTCTACAGAGATACTTGCATAAGAGAAGGAAGGTCCCCGAAAAGCTTTAACGACCTAAGGGGGCACGCTGACCCTTTCGGCGCAGCATGCAGCGAGCTAGTGGCAGCTAACGCCATTTCCCCTTACTATGATGTAATTTTGATTGACGAAGGCCAAGATTTTCCCGACGGCTTCTACCAGATGTGTTTTTATCTTGCCAAAGGCGAGCGAGATAAAAAGCAAATTGTCTGGGCCTATGACGAACTGCAGAATGTTTTCAATGTGGAGGTTCGAGAACCCGAAACTCTTTTTGGAAATGATTCAGATGGACAGCCTAGAGTATCACTCGGCCGCAGCTTACCGCAGGGCACAGATACAAACGACTTTGTACTCCAACGCTCCTATCGAAATCAGCGGGAGGTTTTAGTACTCGCTCACGCCTTGGGATTTGGCGTTTATTCGAACACAGTTCAAATGCTTGAAAACGCCAAACATTGGGAGGATGTCGGCTATGAAGTAGTGGCTGGCACATTTGACACCGATAGCAATAACGTAGTCGAGCGGCCACTTAGAAATAGTCCGAGTGTTCTAAACTCCCCCGATGCGGTGCCGGTCATTAGCTTGAACTCAGCCCCGAATATTGATGATGAAGTTGAATTAGCCGCTCAGGAGGTTAAGAAGTTCATAGACGATGGAATACTCGCCCATCAAATATTAATTATCAGTTTGGATGATAGATCAGCTCGCCGCTATTTCTCCAATATTTCTGACCGCCTCAATCAATGGGGAATTCCTTGTAACAATATTATCCGAGATAAATACAGCGAACCTCCCTTTCGTATAGATGGCATGGTTACAATGAGTACGGTCTATCGTGCAAAAGGAAACGAGGCCGCCGTAGTGATCGTAGTCGGCTCCGACGCCGCAACGTTGCAAACACGAACTGGTAGAAACAAATTGTTTGTCACGCTAACTCGCACGAAAGCGTGGCTGCGCATATTCGGCGTCGAGACGAAGGTATTCCAAAGCCTTCGGGCTGAAATAGAGAAAGCTGTGAGTGAAGCTCCGAGAATTTCATTCAAAATGCCTAATATGAATACACTAAATACCATTCAACGTGGCTTGGAAGAGAAACATGCGCGACGCATCGAAGCAAAGCGCAGACTTGAGAAGATGAAGAGTGACTTAAATCTGTCGGATGACGACATCGGTAGCTTGATTGAGGATTAATTTTGACACGTGACCACTTCAATAATAGCATCCGCACGTCTCGAAAGGTATTAAAAGAGCTTGGACTTCTCGAAGGTAGTGTCTATGAGATTTCACTTCCCAGGTCTGCGGAGTTCAATAAGACTTGTCTTACTTCAAGAAGCTATGTGGAGATATATGAGAAAGCGCTCTCCCTTTCGCACTACAATCTTATTTTGACGGATCTTGCCTTCTTTCAATTTACATATAAATCACCAGTTGAATTTGCGCTCGCCTTTTACCCTAACCCCAGAATTACGGGTTCAGTTGATGCACTTTCCGACTATGAAGATTTGATTAGGCAGCGAAATGACGATGAAATTGGTGAGGAGGAATTTTCTGAATTAGTCACGCTTATGCCAGCTGAAATTTATGTGCCTCGCATGAGGTATGAATTTAGCAAAAGCCAGCTTCGCACGGTTACACACCCAGGGGCGCACTTCCACATTGGAATGTCCGGTGAGGATCGCTGGAGTTCGGAACGCAAACTGTCACCCCTTTCTTTTCTTTACCTGATGGTTAAATATTACTATCCAAATTACTGGTGGCCTAAGTCGAGGTTTTCGGGTGCAGAAGACCTTTGGAATGATGCCGAAACAATAGAAAACTGCTGGGACGAGAAACTGTCAAAATCACTCCGGAACGATGGCACCTCTCATCTCTTCCATGACGAAGAAAGAAAGAGTTTTCATTTTTCAGCTTCCTACTTTTAGATTGGCTTAGCTAACGCTCTTTTGGGGCCAGTGAAAGGTTTTGGGGTATGCGCCCACCTCGACACCCACAATGGCACCTACGGAATCTGAGTTTCATTCTTTCCGCTCAGAATGAGCGCCCCGTCACTATTTTCGCTTGCGCCGATTTTGCCGAGAGGGACACCCTCTCGGCGCTCTCCCAATTTTACGGCTTCAGCTCAGCCGCGCGTTTGTTGTGACGCGCAGCTGAGCTGAAGCCTTTTGCTTTAGCCTTTCCCGCTGGCGTCGTTTTACCACGCCACAGGAGGCCACTTTGTATCACCACCCCCACCTCTTTTCCGCAGCCCACGATCACATGTCGCTTCAGCTCGGCGATGTCGTATTGTTCCGCTTCCCTCTCAACGACACGAACACCGAACCCGGCGTGCCCAAACGGCGACCGTGTCTGGTGCTCAACACCCTGAGCAACAACGACGACCAATTTGTCGAGATCGCCTACGGCACCTCGGCGGACACGCGGGCTAATCGCGGCTACGAAATCATCGTCAAGCACCCCACCTCGCGTGAGGAGGCCGGGCTATCGAAGCCGACGCGGTTTATTGGCGCGCGACGCATTATCGTGCACGTCAATCACAGCGGTTTTGATGGCCAGACCGAAGGCCTGGAGATCATCGGCAAGCTGGACGCCCCTCTTTTGGAGCGACTCAATGCTGTCCGGGCCCGCATCCAAGCAGAGGCCGACATCGTTGCGCATCACCGCGAAGAACAGCGCGCGGAACAGGTGCGATGGGAACACGAAGCGCGCGGTTTCCGGTAAGGAACCGCGCTTTCGCATTTCACACACCAACTCAAATCAAGACAAGGAAAAAACCTATGGAAATGCCATTCAAATCCGCCAACGAGATCACCGCTATGGCCGCGTCGTGCTTCCCACTTGCACGAGTCGCAGCAACCGGAATCGAACAGGACGTCCTCGAGCTCGTTATCCCAGAAGCAAAGCGAGACGCACAAAAACTTCTCGCCATCCTACGCCGTGGCGCAATCTTCAAGAAGGGCGTTCTTGCGATGCTGCACGAACTGGTGGGTGTTCTGGATGCCCAGATCCTCGAAGGGACCTATGTGGAGACCTACTACGACCATAGCCCCGAGAATGCCTCCAGTGAGAGCAGCTGGAGCAAAGAGCGGCTGACGCCGGAAGCCGACCGACTTGCTAACGCAGTGGCGGTTCTTCTCGAGCTCTATGCCACCCTCGCGGCTGTGCACGACATCCTACAAGCTGAGAAGGCCCTGGAAGGGCTGCGCAGCGCAGCCTGACGGAACACGCGGGCCGGAACACCCGCGTCAGGGCGCGCCGGCGATACTTCTGCTGCTACAGATGTCGGCGCGCCTATCCTCAAAGCTCTGAAAGAACTCAGCGACGATCGCAAATGTGTAGCAATATGTGTAGCAAGAACAGGGTCCATCAAAACGTCGATGCGCGATTGGGCCTTGTTTTTATGGCAATTTCCCGCCTGAAAGACTGGGGAAATGGCGGAGACGAAGGGATTCGAACCCTCGAGACCCTTCCGGGCCTACTCCCTTAGCAGGGGAGCGCCTTCGACCACTCGGCCACGTCTCCGTCGACCCGTTTAGAGAGGTCGCGCCGAAGAGACAAGGCAAAATTGGCCAGAATTTTCGCATTTTCTGAAGGTCTAATTTGTCCGGCCTAGGGAGGCGGTTCCTTGAGTGCAGATCTGCTTAACTCGAAATGCTGCTCTGCAGAGAAACGTCGCTGCTGTTATCTCGTTCGACACCATTTCTTAGCAAGTCCAGCGCCTCTGTAGCAACTCACACGGGAGCGTGAATGACTTGTGAAGCCAAGCCAATTTTCGATCATGCTATTGTTATAAAAGGATGTTTTTGGCCACAGCGAAGCACCGCCGTTCTTAACAACCCGAACTTCTCCCCAATCTCGCTGCAAAGCCGAAACTTTGTTCATCCGGGCGTCGTTACTTCACCACAAACGATGACATCGCAATGATGCGATCTTAGAAAAACCCGAAGGAACACATTATGAAACTCATTCTTACAACAGCCGCCGCCGCATTGATTTCAACTGCCGCCGTCGCGGACAACTCGACCCGCTACAACGACATCTTCCTGAACACCTCGAATGGCGCGGGCGAAGTCTATGGCAACAATGACCGTATGCGCACCGCAGGCGAGTCGACCAAAGCCAATGACATCATGCTAAATACTGCTGATAAAGCCAAGAACGACGATACCGTGATGAGCAGCCGCAACGCCTTGAGCAGCCCCGGTGAAGGTTACGTCTATGGTGGCTTTGGTGCGGGCAACGACAGCAAATAAGCCGTTGACCACCCATTAAAAAAGCCCGGCAGTGCAAAACTGTCGGGCTTTTTGCATTAAGGCCGCGCTAACCGGCCTACTAATGCAGCGATCAGGTATTGAACAGAAAATGCAGCACGTCGCCATCTTTGACGATGTAGCTCTTGCCTTCGGCGCGCATTTTGCCCGCTTCTTTCGCGGGCCCCTCACCGCCGAGGCCTACGAAATCGTCATAGGCGATGGTCTCTGCTCGAATGAAACCCTTCTCGAAATCACCGTGAATAACGCCCGCTGCTTTGGGCGCCGATGTGCCGGTTTTGATCGTCCAGGCGCGCGCTTCCTTGGGGCCGACAGTGAAATAGGTCTCAAGATGTAGCAACTCGTAGCCTGCGCGGATCAAACGATCGAGACCTGCCTCTTTGAGCCCCATCTCTTCGAGGAACATTTCGGCCTCTTCGGCCTCCAGCTGGCTAATCTCTTCTTCGATCTGGGCTGAGATCACGACATGGGAGTTGCCCTGTGCGGCGGCCATTTCGGCAACCTTGGCGGAATGGTCATTGCCTTCGGCGGCTTCCGCTTCGCCCACATTACAGACGTAGAGCACCGGTTTCGTCGTCAGCAATTGCAGCATGCGCCACGCCTTGGCGTCGTCTTCGTCGACTTCGACGGCACGCGCGGGGTTGCCTGCCTCCAACGCCTCAAGTGCCAAGCGCATCAGACGTTCCTGCTGAACTGCTTCCTTGTCACCGCCACGCACTTTGCGGACGATGTTTTGCAGACGTTTCTCAATGCTCTCGATATCGGCCAGCATCAATTCGGTGTCGATGGTTTCGGCATCGGCCACCGGGTCAACGCGGCCTTCGACGTGGGTTACGTCGCCATCTTCAAAACAACGCAACACATGGGCGATGGCGTCAACTTCGCGGATGTTGGCGAGGAACTGGTTGCCCAAGCCCTCCCCTTTGGAGGCGCCCTTCACGAGGCCCGCGATGTCTACGAATGTCATCCGCGTTGGAATGATGCTTTTCGACTTGGCAATTTCGGCCAATGTGTCGAGCCGCGCGTCGGGCACGGCCACTTCGCCGACATTGGGTTCGATGGTGCAGAACGGAAAATTCGCCGCTTGCGCCGCTGCGGTGCGGGTCAGCGCGTTGAAAAGGGTCGATTTGCCGACGTTCGGCAGACCGACGATGCCCATTTTGAAACCCATGACGATACCCCTATAAAAGCTGCGCGTGTGTTAGGGGTAGTGGGCGCAAAGCGCAAGGCTCAGCGCGCGCGGCGGTCCTGATGCGCTTGATAGATCAAGATCCACGCCAGCAGGATGAACATCGGATGCGTCAGCCCTCCTGAGAAGACCACCGCAGGCACCCAGATGATGAACACGACGATTGACAAAAACAGCCGTCCGATCAGCAGGATCGACAGCGGCGGCAGGAAAAGGGCGAGCACATAATTCATGGCGTATGAGATAGGCGCGGCTTTGCCAATTGGAAGGGGCAAAATCGCGCCATCTGCGCTAACTGCGGAAATTTTGCTGTGCCCCGCCCTCTCTACGGATTGATTTTCACCGCTACTTTCGGCATTGCCGAGGAAAGCACCAACAAAGGCCAGCAGCATGACCCGTATCGACGCCAAATTCGAAGACCTCCGCGCCCGCGGCAAAAAGGCGTTTGTCTCCTATGTCATGGCTGGCGACCCGGATTTTGACCGCTCGCTGGAAATCGTGCGCGGTCTGCCCGCGGCGGGTGTCGATATTATTGAGCTTGGCCTGCCTTTCACCGATCCAATGGCCGACGGCCCGACGATTCAGCTTGCCGGTCAGCGCGCCCTTGCGGCAGGCATGACACTGAAACGCACACTCGAAATGGTTCGCGCGTTCCGCAAGGATGACGACACGACCCCGATCGTGCTGATGGGCTATTACAACCCGATCTATTCCATGGGTGTTGAGAAGTTCTTAACCGAAGCCAAAGACGCCGGGATCGACGGGTTGATCGTGGTAGACCTGCCACCTGAAGAAGACATAGAGCTTTGCCTGCCCGCGCAGGACGCCGAGCTGAACTTCATCCGCCTTGCCACGCCCACGACAGACGACAAGCGCCTGCCCCGCGTGGTGCGGAACACCTCTGGCTTTGTCTATTATGTGTCGATCACCGGCATCACCGGCTCAGCCGAGGCGAATGCCGCCGATGTTTCCCCTGAGGTTAAGCGCATTCAAAAGGCCAGCGGCCTGCCCGTGATCGTGGGCTTTGGCGTGAACACACCCGAAAAAGCCCGCGCCATCGCCGAAGTGGCCGACGGCGTGGTGATCGGCTCGGCCATCGTGAACCGCATCGCCAATGGCGACAGCCCCGAGGATGTTTTGGCCTTCGTCAAATCCCTCGCTGACGGGGCGCATTCGGCGTAACCCCCTACCCCAAAGAGATGAACCAAAGCCCGCGCCGCCTGATTGGCCGCGCGGGCTTTGCCGTTAGTGAGCCGTTCACAATTGCCAAGTCCTTCGCCAATTGCTACCCAAAGTTAACTCATTCAGCATAGGTGGCCCATGCCCGTCATCACCAGCATCGACGATCTCAAACGCATCTACAAACGGCGCGTGCCGCAGATGTTCTATGATTACGCAGAGTCGGGCAGCTGGACAGAGCAGACTTTCCGCGAGAACACCAGTGACTTTGACCAAATCCGCCTGCGCCAGCGGGTGGCGGTGGACATGTCGGGCCGCAGCACGGCAACCCGAATGATCGGCGAAGATGTGGCCATGCCCGTGGCGCTCGCCCCCGTCGGGCTGACGGGCATGCAATGCGCCGATGGAGAAATCAAAGCCGCCCGCGCGGCAGAAGCCTTTGGCGTGCCCTTCACCCTGTCGACCATGTCCATCAACTCCATCGAAGACGTGGCCGAGGCGACGACGAAACCCTTTTGGTTTCAGCTATATACCATGCGCGATCAGGATTATGTCAGCCGCCTGATCCAACGCGCTAAGGATGCCAAATGCTCGGCTCTCGTCATCACGCTTGATCTGCAAATCCTTGGCCAGCGGCACAAAGACCTGAAAAACGGTCTGTCGGCCCCGCCCAAACTGACCGCCAAGACAATCGCCAATCTCGCCACCAAATGGGGCTGGGGAATCGAGATGCTGGGCGCGAAGCGGCGGCATTTCGGTAATATCGTCGGCCATGTGCATGGCGTGACCGACAATGCCGACCTCGGCGCGTGGACGGCGGAGCAGTTCGACCCCTCGCTTGATTGGGACAAGATCGCCAAGATCAAAGAACAATGGGGCGGCAAGGTGATCCTCAAGGGGATTTTGGACGCCGAAGATGCACGGATGGCGCTGAAGGTGGGTGCCGATGCGATTATCGTCTCGAACCACGGCGGGCGGCAATTGGATGGCGCGCTCAGTTCAATCCGAATGCTGCCGGAAATTCTCGATGCTGTGGGCGATCAGATCGAAGTGCATCTTGATGGCGGCATCCGTTCGGGTCAGGACGTGCTCAAAGCCATGGCGATGGGCGCGAAAGGCACCTACATCGGGCGTGCCTTTATCTACGGCCTGGGCGCGATGGGCCAACAGGGTGTCACCCGTGCGCTAGAGGTGATCCACCGCGAGCTGGACCTGACCATGGCGCTTTGCGGCGAGACGCAAGTGGCCAACCTTGGGCGGCACAACCTCCTGATCCCCCGTAACTTTGGCGGCGATTGGCAGAAATGGCCGCGTGATCCGGCCAAATGCTGATCTTTCTTAGCCGCGAGCTGACCTTTCTCGCCACGCCCAAAACCGGGACAACGGCCGTTGAAATGGCGCTAAAGCCTGAGGCGGAAATCGTTTTTTCCCGCAATCGCAAACATTTAACCGCATTGCGCTACAAAAAACGTGTGCTGCCGTTCTTGCAGGATACCTTTTCGGCCTCACCCGAGCCGCTGGCGGTGATGCGCGACCCGGTCGCGCAAATTCGCAGTTGGTATCGGTATCGCAGCCAGCCCCGGCTGGATGGCAAAGCGCTTAGCACTAAGGGCCTGACCTTCGAGCAGTTCGCGCTCGAGGTGATCTCTGACGCGCCTCCGCCCCGCGCGCAGATCGGCAGCCAGTTTTCCTTTCTCACTTCGGGCCAAGGCGACCTACTGGTGCAGCACCTCTTTGCCTATGAGCGCCAACCGGCCTTTCGCGAATTTCTGGAAAACCGGCTGGGCCGTGAAATCAAACTGAAGCCCAAAAACATCTCTCCCCATGTGCCTGCGCCCCTTTCCTCTGAGGTAGAAGCACGGCTGCGCGCCGCGCGGGCCAAGGAATTTGCACTTTACGACCGGCTCATGGCAGCCGAAGGCTACCTGCATACGCCGCAGGAATAGCCCGGCACCCGGCCCTTTTGCCCTTTCCAGCCAAGCAAAACCGGTCTATACGCGCGGCTTCACGCGGGAATACAGCCTTGGAGGATTCCCGCCCTAATCAATTGGAGACTAAAATGGCCGGAGAGATTCCTGATCTTGAAGCCCAGGTACGTACGGGGACAGGCAAGGGCGCCGCTCGTCAAGCACGTCGTGACGGCATGGTTCCTGGTATCGTATTTGGTGGTGACAACGAGCCGCTGCCGATCAATATCCCGTTCAACAAGCTGCTGACCCGCCTGCGTCAGGGCCGCTTCAAAGCGACCTTGTTCAACCTTAAGGTTGAAGGCCACGACGACGTTCGTGTGATCTGCCGCGATGTTCAGCGCCATGTTGTCAAAGACCTGCCCACGCACATCGACCTGATGCGCCTGAAGCGGACCACCAAGATCAACCTGTTCATCAACGTCGAAGTTAAAGGCGAAGAAGAATGCCCCGGCCTGAAAAAGGGTGGCGTGCTCACTCTGGTTCGTCCGGAAGTTGAACTGGTCGTGACCGCGGCAGACATCCCTGAGTTCGTGACCGTGGACGTCACTGGTCTTGAGATCGGCGACAGCGCAACCATCAGCCGTGTCGACCTGCCCGAAGGCGCCAAGCCCACAATCGATCGCGACTTTGTTGTCGCTACGGTTTCGGCACCTGCCGGTCTGTCCGCGGCGGATGACGACGAAGACGACACTCCGGTAGACGAAGTGCCAACCACCGAAATGGGTCCGCCCGACGGTGAAGAATAAGCAATCTGCCGCAAGGCATTGCTGGAACGGGGTCGCATCATGCGGCCCCGTTTTGCGTATGGGGGATGATTTCTTTGAAAGAAATCACTACGGAATTTTCAAAAAATTCCGATGCACGGCAGGCCATTCCATCCCCCTGCCCCGCTTGCTAAAATGCACCGAACCACAGGAGACACCGCATGAAACTGATCGTCGGCCTCGGCAATCCGGGCGGCAAATACGCCCGCAACCGCCACAACATCGGCTTCATGGCGCTGGACCGTATCGCGGAGGATCACGACTTCGCCCCATGGAAGGGCAAGTTTCAGGGAAGCGTGAGCGAAGGGCGCTTTGGTTCTGACCGTGCGGTGCTGCTCAAACCCGAGACCTTTATGAACAACTCAGGCCAGTCGGTGCAGGCCGCGATGAAGTTCTACAAGATCGACGCGAGCGATGTGATCGTCTTCCACGATGAGTTGGACCTCGCGCCGGGCAAGGTCAAATGCAAGACGGGCGGCGGCCATGCGGGGCACAACGGCCTGCGCTCAATTCACGCGCATATCGGGGCGGAGTATGACCGCGTGCGCCTCGGCATCGGCCACCCCGGCCATAAGGACGCGGTGGCGGGCTATGTGTTGCGCGATTTTCCGAAAGCGGATGAAGGCTGGCTTGATGACGTGCTTCGGGGGATTACCGACGGCGCCGCTGACCTGGTGCGGGGCGACACCGGGCGGTTCATGAATGCCGTGGCCCTGCGCGTGGCACCGCCGCGTTCGGGCACCGGCAGCAAGGGGCCCAAAAAACCCGCAGATGCAAAACCGCAATCCGCCCCCGCGACTCCCGCCGCACCCAAGCCAGAGGCCGAAGCCCAATCGCCCCTGCAAAAACTGATGGACCGCTTCCGCTGAGCAAATCAGCCTGACGCAATGTCGGACTGGCCCCCGCCCCTGTGCCGTGGTTCACTGAAACTCAACAGGGGGGACATCATGCGAACATTTGGAAAATGGCTTGGCCGGGTCTTGCTGGCGCTTCTGGTTGCGGCAGTGGTCATCGGGCTTTGGAAGCGCGAAGAGATTGAGCGGCTTCTGGCGGTGAACTCTCTCTTCTCGGAAGAGAAGATTGTGCATAACTTCAGTCACATGGATGGTGCCTTCCTTTCTGCACCCGTCTCGCGTGGCGACGGGCTGACCAGCGAGCTTCCCTACGGCCCTGAAACCGAATTGCCCGAAACGGTCGACAGCTGGATCGCTGCCCGCGACGTGACCTCGCTCGTTGTGTTGAAAGACGGCGCCATCGTCTATGAAAACTACTTCCAAGGCACCGGACCTGAGGACCGCCGCATCAGCTGGTCGGTGGCAAAAAGCTATCTCTCCGCTTTGGTGGGTATCTTGCTGGACGAAGGCAAAATTGCGTCCCTTGATGACCAGGTGACCAAATACGCCCCAACCCTCATAGGCAGCGCCTATGACGGGGCGAGCCTGCGCAACGTGCTGCATATGGCCAGCGGGGTGACCTTCGACGAGGACTATCTGGACTACGATTCGGACATCAACCGCATGGGCCGGGTCGTGGCCTTGGGCGGCAGACTAGACGATTTCACCGCCGAATTGACCGAGACTTTCGCCGAGCCGGGCAGCCAGTGGCAATATGTCTCGATCGACACTCATGTGATCGGCATGGTGGTGCGCGGCGCCACGGGGCGCGGTATTCCTGAATTGCTGAGCGAAAAGGTCATTGCGCCCTTAGGTCTTGAATATGCGCCCTTTTACATCGTTGATGGTTCAGGCACCGCATTTGTGTTGGGCGGGCTGAACATGACCACGCGCGACTATGCCCGCTTTGGCCAGATGTACGCGCAAGGCGGCGAATGGAACGGCAAGCAGATCGTGCCTGAGCATTGGGTAGCGGAATCGACCAGCCCCACCGCCCCCACTGCCGACGGCCAGATCGGATACGGCTACCAATGGTGGATCCCCGTGGGCGCGGCAGAGGGAGAATATATGGCGCGCGGCATCTATGGTCAGTACATTTATGTCAACACGGCGCGCGATGTGGTGATTGCTACCAATGCCGCCGACCGCAAGTTCCGTGAGGCCGGCGTATCAGACAAGAACATTGAGATTTTCCGCGAGATCGCTACCTCAGTCTCAGGCGGCACTTAAGGCACAAAGGGAAGACATGACACCCGACAGCAGCATTAACGTTCTGAACCAGCCGCTTGTGATCTGTGGGACAGACCCGGTCACGGGCTTCTTTCGCGACGGGCATTGCAACACCTGCGTGCAGGATCAAGGCAGCCACACGGTCTGCGCAGTGATGACGGCGGAGTTTCTGGCCTATTCCAAGTATGTTGGCAATGACCTCAGCACCCCGCGTCCTGAGTTTGGCTTTGCGGGGCTCAAGCCGGGCGATCCTTGGTGCCTTTGCGCCGCGCGGTTCTTACAAGCCGCGGATGAGGGCTGCGCGCCAAAAGTCCATCTTGCCGCGACCCATTTGCGCGCGCTTGATATCGTGCCGCTGGAGGTGCTGCAAACCCATGCCACTAACACGAGTGACGGATAACCATGCGCCTACGCCTCCTGCCCCTCCTACTGCTTCTGCCTGCTACCGCCTGGGCTGAACCTACCCTGCGCCCTGCAGACAGCGCGCGGCTCGACAACTTCTATGCTGCTTTCGGCGATGCCATTACGCAGGCGCTAGCTTCGGGAGAAGCGGAAGATATCGCCGCGGTAACGCGCGCCCTTTCAGGCCAGCCGCAAGTGGCCTTCTCCGCCGATTTGCAGGGCGATTGGTCTTGCCGCACGATCAAACTCGGCGGGGTCAGCCCGCTGGTGGCCTACTCCCCCTTCAAATGCCGCTTTACCGCGACCGACCGGGGTTTTGCCTTTGAAAAGCTCACCGGATCACAGCTGACGCGGGGGGAGATCACCCTGCGCGATGGCCGCGCGATCTATGCCGGTGTGGGCTATGTCAGCGGGGAAACACCCCCAACCTATGCCGATCTGCCAGCGGATTTCACCTCTGGAGGTAAGGTGCAAAGTGACGTGGCGGTCTTCCAGCGGATCAGCCCGACGCGGGCCCGACTGCTGTTTCCGTCACCGGCTGTGGAAAGCGATTTCGATATTCTGGAACTGACGCGCTAAGGCGCCACGCCGCCCTTAGGCCGCGTGGCAGAGTTGTAGTTTCGACTTGGGACGCGGCATCAGCGCATCGTCCATCAAGTCTTCGATAAATGTACTCAAAAGCTGGGTCCGCCCGGTCACACCAGCCTTGCGATAAATCGCATTGGTCTGTGCCTTCACGGTCCCTTCAGAGGTGCCCCGCATTTCAGCAATGTCGCGCGTATTCAAACCCTTAGTCAGGAAAATCGCAACATCCCGCTCCGCCGGGGTAAGATGCCATTCGCGGAAGTGTTCTTCGAGCACATCGGCGAATTCCACCGTACAATGGCGCAAAGCGGTTTCTGCTTTTTCCGCGCGTTGGATGCTCATCCGAAGGGCCATCCAACCCAGCACAACACCAAGGATCAGACCCAAGACCTGGATCCCCTTGTTCGGTCCAATATCAGCGAGCGGAGTCCCAAATAGCGTCACGCCGCGCCCTTCCAGTGCAAAAACAAGCACGAAATACACTGTGGCGTTGAACTGTAGTGCGGCGATAACCCACAGCGCGATCTTTTTCTTATTATTCATGGTGAAGCCTTGCCTTGATGTCCGCCGTATCTAACCGCGGCACACCGAAGTGCAAGGGATGGCGGCCATGCGCCGTGATCAACCCTTAGTGATTTGGCACCCGCCCCGAAGGGCGAGTGCATTTTCTAGAGGCCAGTTTTCGGGTCAGTTTCTGGCCGGAAGATAGGTTTCACTCAGCGCCGCACGGAGGCGGCAAACCAAGTTTAGCGCGGGAAGCGGTTCACTTTGGCGTCGTCTTGGGCAGCGGGGAAGACAGTAATGGTGACGTCGGATGTGTCTTCGGCGCGGAAGGTGCCGCTGTTGAAGATGTCCAGTTTCACATTGTCGACCGCGTCGTTACGGCTGGAGTAAGAAACACCTGCCTCGGCTTTGTCGTTATAGCCGATTTGCTGGCCTTCCATGCCCTGTGCGAAAGCGGCGGAACCTGCTGTAGCAAGGATCAGGGCGGTTGTTACGAGTGTCTTTTTCATTGTCGTGTCCTTTCGGGGGAAAATTGGGTTTGATCCGCGATTAGCGCGGGAAGCGGTTCACAGACTCATCGCTCTGCTCGGTCGGGAAGACGGTGATCGTGATGTCCGACAGGTCTTCGGCGCGCAGGATGCCGTGCTTGAAGACTTCGAGTTTGGTCTCATCGACGGCTTCGCTGCGGCTGGAGTAGGAAACGCCATTGTCAGCTTTGTCGTTATAGCCGATGCGCTGGCCTTCCATGCCTTGAGCGAAAGCGGCGGTGCCTGCTGTTGCAAGGATCAGTGCGGCGGTTGTGAATACGTTTTTCATATCGTGTTCCTTTTCATTCCCGGGTTGAGTTGCGAGCCGCTCAGTAGCGATGCGGCATCGTCGGGATGACATGGAAAAGGGCATTCGAGGGGGTATTGGCTATCGACCCGGGGTTTAAATCGACCGATCTAAACCCCTGGAAGAGCGTCATAAACCTTGGTTTATGGGGCAGCCGCAGGGCAAAAAACGAAGGAAGATTGCCTTAGCGTCAAGCCTATAAGGGCGAAACCACGTTTCGCAGGCAGGCGCGCTGTCGGTAAACGAAGGCTAGCCGGTCTTTTCGCATTGAGAAAGTTTTTTCGTGCTTTTTCTTGAAAGAACTTCGCCCCCTTCCCAAAGTTTATGCGCATATTCCAAACTTTGTGACGCCGAACGCAAAACGGGCCCGCGATCTCACGCAGGCCCGTCAAGATCGGCTTAGATTCGGTGCTGATTTAGGCGAATTCGCCCATGTCGAAATCCAGCGCGCGGGCAACGGTGAAGATATCTTTGTCACCCCGGCCACACATGTTCATCACCAGCAGGTGGTCCTTGGGCAGTTCCGGCGCGATCTTCATCACGTGGGCTAGCGCGTGGCTGGGCTCCAGCGCCGGGATGATCCCTTCAAGCGCACAAGACAGCTGGAATGCTTCCAGCGCCTCACGGTCGGTAATTGAGACATATTTCGCGCGGCCAATGTCGTGCAGCCACGAATGCTCTGGCCCGATGCCGGGATAGTCGAGACCCGCCGAGATTGAGAAGCCTTCGAGGATCTGCCCATCGTCGTCCTGCAACAGATAGGTGCGGTTGCCGTGCAATACGCCAGGGCGGCCCCCGGTCAATGAGGCGCAATGCTCCATCTTCTCGTTCACACCCTTACCGCCTGCTTCGACGCCGATGATGTTCACCGATTTGTCGTCAAGGAACGGGTAGAACAGGCCCATCGCGTTGGACCCGCCACCAATGGCGGCGATCAGCGTGTCCGGCAGACGACCCTCGGCCTCTTGCATCTGCTCGCGGACTTCCTTGCCGATGATGCTTTGGAAATCACGAACCATCGCCGGATAGGGGTGCGGCCCGGCCACGGTGCCGATGCAATAGAAGGTGTCGCGCACATTGGTTACCCAATCGCGCAGCGCGTCGTTCATCGCGTCTTTCAGCGTGCCGCGACCCGAAGTCACTGGCACGACCTCGGCACCCAGCAGGCGCATGCGGAAAACGTTGGGCGCCTGACGCTCAACATCATGCGCGCCCATGTAGACCACGCATTTCAGCCCGAACTTGGCGCAGACCGTCGCTGTCGCCACGCCGTGCTGGCCCGCCCCGGTTTCCGCGATGATGCGCTTCTTGCCCATGCGCCGCGCCAGAATAATCTGGCCCAGCACGTTGTTGATCTTATGCGCGCCGGTGTGGTTCAACTCGTCACGCTTCATATAGACCTTGGCACCGCCCAGATGCTCGGTCAGCCGTTCGGCGTGATAAAGCGGGCTGGGGCGGCCGACGTAGTGGGTCCAGAGATCATGCATCTCGGCCCAGAAACTGTCATCGGTCTTGGCCTTCTCATATTGCTCTTCCAGTTCAAGAATGAGCGGCATCAGCGTTTCCGAGACAAAGCGCCCGCCGAAATCGCCGAAACGGCCCTGTTCGTCGGGGCCGGTCATGAAGCTGTTGAAAAGATCGTTGGCCATTGCGCCTCTCCTAGAATGTTGCGCCAGCCTTACCGCAGCCCGCCCGCTTGCGCCACCATGAGTTTCGCACAAAGGGCGGGCGGGCAAGGCTTCGCGCTAGTCGAAGAGTTTGAACAACTCGCGTTTCAAGGCATTCTCCAGCTCATCCTTCACGATATCCTCGGTCGAGCGGCTGTCATCCGGCGCGATGTTCAACTCTTCTTGGATTTTCTGACGCACCACATCCTCGGCCCGCTGCTTTTCCTCGGCAAAGTTCAGATCAATCGCGGCACGCAGATCGGCCTTGATCTCAGGCTCGGCCCAAGGCCCCCTGATCCGCACCGGCACCGCCAGCCCGCCGCGTGACGCATTAACGCGCAGCGCCTTGGGCGTGACGGTATAGTCGAGCGTCCGTGCGCCTAGATTGACCTGCCCCTCACCGGTCGCGTTGAAGTTCGGCAGCAGCATCAGCAGATCGTCATTGCGCAGGATACCCTCGGCAATGTCAAAACTCGCCTCCACGGAATCAAATACCGTACTGCCGCCCTTGGCATCGACCGACCCCAACAGCGCGTCCAGATCGATCCCCGCAATCGTGCCGCGCCCCATGGTCAGCACCCCTGCCCCACTGAGCGAGCGCATGATCGCATCCACCGATTGCCCGGAACCGAGGAACGACACCTCCGCAGTCCCGTCCCCGGTAAAGCGCGTCACCCCGGCGGTATCCTCCAACAGGTCGCGCATCTGCACGCCCTGCGCCGTCAGCTTGCCCCCCACCGACAGACCGCTGCGGTTGTTCATCACGAATTCACCGGCAACCTTGCCGCCATAGGCGCTCATATCCTGTAGATCGACCACCATCCGCGCGCGGTCGTTGCGCAGCACGGCGCGTGTGGCCCCGAGCGCGAGTTGCCCCAGATCAATGCTCTCGGCGCTCAGCGCGATGTCCCCGTCAAAAGCCGCAAGCCAATCCGCGTTGATTTCCTGCCGAGACCATCCCTCAAGACCTGCCGCTGTCGGGCTGCCGCTGCTGCCCGTCTCTGTGGCTTCATCCGACAGGGCAGAGAGGTCCAGCGCCCCGGCACGCAGGTTCGCGGTGATCCTCGGCGTGCCGTTCAGCGCCAGATCGGCCTGCCCGGTCAGGCTGTTGCCGCCCAAATCCAATGCGATGTTGCGCAGCGCCAAGCGCCGGTCCGCCGTCAGTGTCAGCCCACTGCGCAGATCGACCGACTGGCCCAACCCCCGTGGCAGGGTGACACCGCCCGCGCCGAAAGACGTCAGAAACCGCGCCGTATCGGGGCTATCGACCCGCAGATCCCCCGCCAGCGCACCGTTGAGCGATCCGCGCCCGTCAAAAGAGATATCGCCGCCCCGCGTCGTGACATCGGCGCGCAAGGGCTGCACGCCCCCCTCCAAAAAATCCGCAAAGCCTTCGATCCGCGCGGCAAGCCGAACCGCCTCCCCCGCCGGGGCCATGCTGGCGGTGATATCCGCCGCCCCGCCCCGCTCGGGCCAATCGAGCGCCAAATCGACACCTTCGTAGCGCAAGACATCAGCGCCTTCCGCGTCATAGATCAGCGTGGCATCGGTCACCGTCAGCTTCTGAATGCTCAGGGGGCGACGGCTGGCGGTCGGCTCGCTCTCTGTCTCAATCCGCGCACCGCTGCTGCTGTCGGTGAACTGCCAACTCGCTCGTCCGTCGCGGCGTTGCTCCAACCGGATCACCGGGCTTTGCGCCGCGATATTGGTGATGCGTATCTCACCACGAAGCAGCGCACCCGCATCCACCCCAATCGACGCATTCGCCGCCGTCAGCATCGCACCCTTATCGGTCCAATCGGCATTGCCGACCTCAAGCCCGCCTGCCGTCACCCCCAACACCGGCCAAAAGGTCACGCCCACATCGCCGGTGATCGACACCTCGCGCCCGGTCATCCGGCTGAGTTGGTCACTGGCAACCCGCGCGATCCGTTCGCCGGGCAGCAGGAACAGCGCCCCCAACATGATCACAACAATCAGCAACAGCGCGCCGATGCCGCGTATAATCCATCTCATGGCTCTCTCCTCCTGCCCGGCAGCTCTTTCCCCGATCACTCGCATGCCTTATAGCGCAATGCATGAGCACAAACCCACCCAATCTGCGCCCCGACCTCGCCCCACAAGCGAAGATCAGCAACCCCGCCCGCCCCGGCCAGCCGACGATCGGCATGGTCAGCCTTGGCTGCCCCAAGGCGCTGGTGGATTCTGAACGCATCCTGACGCGGCTGCGCGCCGAGGGCTATGGCGTGTCGCCTGACTATGCCGGGGCCGATGCGGTGATTGTGAACACCTGCGGTTTCCTCGACAGTGCCAAAGCCGAGAGCCTCGACGCCATTGGCGAAGCGCTGACCGAGAACGGCAAGGTGATTGTCACTGGCTGTCTGGGGGCCGAGCCGGACTACATCCGCGAACACCACCCCAAGATCCTCGCCGTGACCGGCCCGCATCAATACGAACAGGTGCTCGACGCGGTGCATGGCGCGGTGCCGCCCAGCCCCGACCCATTCATCGATTTGCTGCCCGCGCAACAGGTCTCTCTGACCCCGCGGCACTACAGCTATCTCAAGATTTCCGAGGGCTGTAACCACAAGTGCAAGTTCTGCATCATCCCCGACATGCGCGGACGCCTGCAAAGCCGCCCCGCCCATGCGGTGCTGCGCGAGGCCGAGCGGCTGGTCGACAATGGCGTGAAGGAGCTTCTGGTCATCAGCCAAGACACCTCCGCCTACGGCGTTGACATCAAACACGCCGACGACCGTGGGCACCGCGCCCATATCACCGATTTGGCGCGTGATCTCGGTAGTTTGGGCGCATGGGTGCGGCTACACTACGTCTATCCCTACCCCCATGTGCGCAAACTGATCCCGCTCATGGCCGAAGGGCTGGTACTGCCCTACCTCGATATTCCGTTCCAACACGCCCACCCGGACGTGCTGAAACGCATGGCCCGCCCTGCGGCGGCGTCGAAAACCCTCGATGAGATCGCCGCATGGCGCGATACCTGTCCCGACATCACCCTGCGCTCGACCTTCATCGTCGGCTATCCGGGTGAAACTGAGGCGGAGTTCCAAACCCTGCTCGATTGGCTTGATGAGGCGCAACTCGACCGGGTTGGTTGCTTTCAATACGAAAACGTCGAAGGCGCGCGATCGAACGCACTGCCCGACCACGTGGCGCCGGAGGTCAAACAAGACCGCTGGGACCGCTTCATGGAAAAGGCGCAGGCCATTTCCGAGGCCAAGCTCGCCGCAAAAGTCGGCAAGCGCATCGACGTGATCGTTGACGAGATCGACGAAGACGCCGCCACCTGCCGCACCAAGGCCGACGCGCCTGAGATCGACGGCAACCTTTTCATCGACGAGGATTTCCAGAACCTCAAAGTCGGCGATATCGTCACTGTCGAAGTCGAAGAAGCCGGCGAATACGATCTTTGGGGACGTCAGATTAACTGACGCCCCCCGGTGGCCGATCAGGCGTAGGCGCCTGCCGAATAGGTCAGCTCATAGCTGTGGCTGTAAAGCTCGAACACAATGCCAAAGGGGTCTTCGACATAGACCATACGGTAGGGTTTCTCGTCCGGGTAATATTCTCGCACCGGCATCCGCTGCTTGCCGCCCGCCGCGACGATCCGCTCTAACAGCCCTTCGACATCCGGGTCTTGGATGGCAAAATGGAACGTGCCGTGGCGCTTGTGCTCTAGCTTTTCTTCGGGGGCGTAATTGCCGGGGAATTCAAAGATTTCGATGCCGATGCCATCTGCTGTGGCTAGATGGGCAATGCGCAGCGATCCCCAGCCGGGGCCGAAAACATCCGTGCACATGACGCCGATGGCCGTGTCTTCTTCTACCGCTTCGGTGGGCTGCATCACGACGTAAAAGCCCAACACTTCGGAATAGAATTTCACCGCAGCGTCGAGGTCCGGCACGGATAGGCCGATGTGGGAAAAGGTACGGGGGGTGGTCATATGTGTTCTCCTGTTTGCATTGAAGTCGAGATAGACAGGCGCACCCCACATGTGAAATTATCAAATCTCATCGAAATCATAACGAAACGTTTGCCATGCTAAACGCCACTTGGCTTGAGACCTTTACCAACCTTTGCGAAACAGGACATTTCACCCGCACGGCAGAGCGGCTCAACATGACCCAGCCCGGCGTGTCGCAGCACCTGCGCAAGCTAGAGGATCAACTGGGTCAGCCGCTAATTGCGCGCGACGGGAAAAGTTTCACCCTGACCCCAGCAGGTGAGGCGCTCTTTGAGACCGGTCTTGCCCGCCGCAGCGAAGAGCAGGGCCTGCGCGAACGGATCGCCACCGACCTGCCCGACCGGGGCGTGGTGCATATCGCCTGTTCCGGCAGTTTCGCCAGGCTGCTGCATCCGCTGCTTTTAGATTGGATGGCCCAAGCGCCGGACCTTACCCTGCATCTCGAAGCCGCCCCCCAAGCCACAATCCGCGCCGGGTTGCTGGATGGTCGGTTCGATCTGGGCGTGCTAGCCGATGATCCCGCCCATGCAAGACTGGAAGCCCAGCATCTGGGGCGCGAGGAACTTTGCCTTGTTCTGCCGGTTAATGCATTGGAACAGATAGACAGTTTCGCCGATCTCGAAGTGCGCGGCTTCATCGCGCACCCCGATGGCTTTGCCTATGCCGATGATCTTTTGCAGCTTAATTTCCCCGACAGTTACCCGGGGGCAGACCGGATGCGGCTGCGCGGCTACGTGAACCAAATCGGCCAGATCCCGGCGGCGGTCGCGCGGGGGTTGGGTTACACGCTTTTGCCCCGCAGCGGGGTCGAGACTTTCGCGGCGAAAGACCGGCTTCGGCTGCAGCCTCTGCCGAAACGGCGCTGGCATGATCTTTGGCTCGCCTCGCGGCGTGGGCGGCCTCTGCCCGCCCGAATGCGCAGGGCAGCAGAACTGATCGCTGAGGCCGCTGCGAGATTGCACTAGGTCGCACAATTCGCCGATATTGTGGAACCAAACCACCCCGCTACTAGATATATCTACAAGAAAGGGCGCGACTACGGAGAGACTTGAACGCGTTCCCCTTCTGTTCTATATGTAGAACGCAGTAGCAGAGGAATGACCACATGTCTTTTCAACCTCAGTTTCCCGGCATCTTCGACCCTGATCAACGGGGTCGACCGCCACGCGGCAGCGACAGTGCGCAGCCCAAACAGGCCGACCGCCGCATGCCCGCGACAGAAAAACAAATGCAATACGCGCGCTCCCTCGCCAAGCGAACCGGCGATGATCTCCCCGAAGGGATCGAAGCGGACCGCGCAGCCCTATCCGAATGGATCGACGCGCATAAACCCCGCGCACTGGAGGGGCCGTTTGCCGCTTACCCTTCGGCGAAACAAGTCGCCTTCGCCGAACGCATCGCGCGCCTGAAGCGCCGCGACGTGCCGGAGGAGTGTTTTCGCGATAAAACCCTAATGTCGCGTTGGATCGACGGCAATAAACCGCGCTGATCTGGGGGGGGCGGCGCGCTTTACGCGCCGTTACCTCTGGCAGCGGTAAACTTCGCTGCTACCTTCAATTCATGAGCTATCCGACCTCCACCGCTGAGACTTTGGCCGACGGCACAGTGCATGTGCTTAGCCTCGGGTTTGCTATTCCTGCCAGTATCTTGCTGATGATCCATGCAGGGCAAGAGGGGCAGTTGACCGCGACGGCGATCTACGCCGGTTGTATTCTCGCCTCTTTCACTGCCTCCGCCGTCTACCATCTGCTGCCCTTCGACCGCAGCCGCGCTTTTCTGGGCCGCGTCGACCACGCCGCGATCTATTTCAAAATCGCGGGCACCTATACGCCGCTTGTGATGGTGATCGGTTCGGGCTTTGCCTATGGCATTCTCGGCGTGGTCTGGGCTTTGGCGGTGATCGGCGCGGTGGCCAAACTCTGGTTCTGGCGCACGGATGCGCGCGGATCACTGGCGCTCTACCTCGGAATGGGCTGGCTTTCCGTCCTGCTGATTTATCCGATGTGGCACAATCTGCCCGGTGCCGCACTGGCGCTGGTGGCGGTCGGCGGCCTCACCTATTCGGCGGGAACATTGATCTACGCCCATCCCGGCATGCGCTATCAAAACGCGATCTGGCATGTGTTCGTGCTGATCGCCACGGCCTGTTTCTTTGCCGCAATTGCGCTGAGCCTCTAGGCCGCGCGTTCGTCAAGGTAGGCCCGCACGCAGGTCTGGACATGGCGAAAGCGGTCGCCGCCAAGGTGTTTCCCGCCATACCAGCGCGTCACCACGATCAGATGATCCTCCAGCCCTTCGCGCTCCAGCATTCGCACGATCACCATTCCGGCCCCGGATTCGCCATCGTCACCTTTAAGCGGCCCGCCGTCTGACAGGAGCACCGCCCAAGTGTTATGCGTGGCCTTGGCGTAGGATTTGTCGCGCCTGAGGTCTTTCAGCGCGGCATCAACTGCCGCACGGTCCCGGGCATCACAGCCCGACACCGCGTATTTTGACCCGCGGTCGTTCAGCACATGCCCCAGTTTGAGCAATCCGTCACAGCCCTGCCATGGTGCGGCGCACAGTGTCGATCCGGGAACTGTTGGGCGGATGCGTGCCAAGGAAACGATCACCCGGATCGGGAATGCGGGTAAAGAATTCCGCCCCCCGCAGCGGGTTGTATCCGGCCCGCGCAGTGATGATTGTGCCAAGGGCATCGGCCTCAAGCTCAAAGTCTTTGGAATAGCGCCGCGCCCCAACCTCTGCGCCCAGTTCCTGCGCCGTGCGCACAGCGGTTGCGTCACCACCGCTCAGCGTGGCGATCCCAGCAAAGATCACCGCACCTGCCATGGCGTTTTGCTGCTGACGGGCAATGTGGCCTGCGATGTGGTGCGCGGTCTCATGGCCCAGAACAAAGGCCAATTCATCTGCGTTCCGGGCGTCCGCGATCAGCGCCAAGGTGAATGCAACAATCGGGCGGCCATTCTTATCAAGCGTTTGGAAGGCGTTGGCCGGCTGTCCGGGACGGTCGTCCACAACGATATTGAAATCGCAGTTCAGCCCGGTGGTGCGGTTGCGGCACTCACGCTCGGCCACCGGCTCAAGCGTGCGGACCACCTGCACAAAGCTGCGCGCAGCGGCGCTGGCGTTGAGCCTTGAGTCGGATTCCTGCGTTGTTCTACGCGTATCTGAGGGTATCGGCCCTGTTTGAATAGGTGCCACGTCACAGGCCGAAAGTAGGGCAATGACGCCAAGTGCGCCCAGGGCATTGATAAATCTCACGACAGTTCCTCGCTCGGTTTGTCCAACCCCCTCTCTATCATGAGCCGCCCCCGCTGCCACCCCCGTTCACGGAGCTTTGACGCCCCACCGAACGTGGCCTTGCGCTCGCGAGCACACAGCCCATCTTGCGCTTGGCCGCACAAAGCCTGTCTTGCGCTCGCGAGCACAAAGCCTGTCTTGCGCTCGCGAGCACAAAGCCTAATGTGCCCTTATGTTTACCATCGAGCATGAATTCGACGCCACCGTCATCACCCTGATTGACGAATCCGACGCCCCCCTGCGCGAGGACGTGACCGTCTCTGCTTTTGCAGAAGAGATCACGATCGAGCAATGGGACGCGCGCACAGACCGTGTGGCCAAGATCACCCTGTCCCCCGCGCAATTGCGCGATCTGACAGCGGCCTTAAACCTGCCCGAGGGCATCTACCGCAGCAATTCCTAAGGATCGTCACATGGCCACTGGCACAGACATCAAGACCTATTTCAACGGCGCATGGCACGACGGCGATCTGCCCACCATCAAGGCCGCAGACCACGGCGCATGGCTGGGCACCACCGTCTTTGACGGGGCGCGGCTGTTTGACGGGCTCGCCCCCGATCTGGAAGCGCATTGCGCTCGGATCAACCGCTCGGCCCGCGCGTTGATGATCACCCCCACGGTCGAAACCGAGGATATGATCGAAATGTGCCGCGAAGGGCTGAAAAGCTATTCGCGCGATCAGGCGGTGTATATCCGTCCGATGTATTGGGCGTTGGCCGGTGATGAGCTGGGCATCGTGCCCCGCGAAGGTGCCACCGGATTCGCCATCAGCCTTGAAGCAATCCCCATGGCCCCACCCGAGGCCGCCACGACCCTGACCCGCACCCGTTTCCGCCGCCCGGTTCTCGAAGACAACGTCGTCAACGCCAAGGCGGGCTGTCTGTATCCCAACAACGCCCGCATGATGGTCGAAGCACGCTCCAAAGGGTTCGGCAACGCACTGGTGGCCGATGCCATGGGCAATGTCGCCGAAAGCGCCAGCGCCAACGTCTTTATGGTCAAGGATGGCGAGGTTTTCACCCCCATCCCCAACGGCACCTTCCTTGCCGGGATCACCCGCGCGCGGCATATGTCGAACATGCGCGACGCGGGCATAAAGGTGCATGAGAAGGTGCTGGGCTTTGATGATTTCCACGAGGCTGACGAGGTCTTCTTGTCGGGCAATATGATGAAGGTCACCCCCGTCAGCGCCTTTGACGAAACGAAATACGGCACCGGTGCAAACCAAAACCCGGTCACGCGCCAAGTACGTGAAATGTATTGGGATTGGGCCGCCAGTCAGCGCGGCTAACGGCCCGGTCGGCTGCGGCGCGTGAAAGCATTTGCCAGCGCCGCCCGCCCGCGCCATGATCGCACCGCACCGTCAAGTGGTGCGGAGAGAGGGTTTGATGCGTAAATTCTTAGTGGTGCTGGACGATAGCACCGAATGCCTGAACGCCATGCGTTTCGCCGCCCTGCGCGCCGCGCGTACCGGGGGCGGCGTGGCCGTCCTCTCAGTGATCCCGCCCGAAGAGTTCAACCACTGGATTGGCGTTGGTGATCTGATGCGCGAAGAGGCCCGCGAACGGATCGAGGTGCATTTTGAGGTTTTCGCCAAATGGATGCGCGACAAACAGGGCGTTGATCCCGAGTTGATCATCCGCGAGGGCGAACCTACCGATGAGATCATTCAGCAACTCTCTGACGACCTGGACATCGGTGTTCTGGTGCTGGGCGCAAGCGGTGACCGCAAGAAAGGCCCCGGCCCGCTGGTGACGCAATTGTCCCGCTCTGCAGGGGCATTGCCAGTACCGATTACCATCGTCCCCGGCGATCTCAGCAAGGAACGTCTTGAAGCGATCACCTGACGCACCCCCAGATTAGAACCGTTCTAAACCTTGACTTGCAGCCCCTGCGGGCGCATATCAGACCCACGCCGAAAGCGAGGTAAACCCTATGTTCATCCAGACCGAATCCACTCCGAACCCCGCAACGCTCAAGTTCCTGCCGGGCCAGACCGTGCTGGAAATGGGCACCGCAGATTTTCCGACCCCAGACGCCGGGGCGACATCGCCGCTGGCCCAACGGCTCTTTGCTGTTGAGGGTGTGACAGGCGTGTTCTTTGGCACCGATTTCGTCACCGTGACGAAGCAAGACGCAGTGGAATGGGACCATGTGAAGCCCGCCCTGCTCGGCGCGATCATGGAGCATTTCCAGTCAGGCGACGCAGTCATGGCCTCCGACCACCAGCCCACATCGGGCCACGCCGCACATGACGGCGAAGATGGTGAAATCGTCGGCCAGATCAAAGAGTTGCTGGACAGCCGCGTGCGCCCTGCCGTGGCCCAAGATGGTGGCGACATCACCTTCCACGGCTTTGAGCGTGGCGTTGTCTATCTGCACATGCAAGGCGCCTGCGCGGGTTGCCCTTCGTCCACGCTGACGTTGAAAATGGGCATCGAAAATCTGCTGCGTCACTACATCCCTGAGGTGACAGAGGTTCGTCCGGTTGCCTGAGAAGTCAGACACGAGGCCGCTGATTTTGGCCTTCGACACATCGGCCGCGCATTGCGCGGCCGCTTTGCTGTCGGGCAACCGAGTATTGGCGTCGCGCGTCGAGCCGATGGCCAAAGGACAAGCCGAACGTCTGCTGGTGCTCTGCGAAGAGCTGCTGGCGGAGGCGGGTGTGACCTACAGCGACCTCACGGCCCTTGGCGTTGGCATCGGACCGGGCAATTTCACCGGCATCCGCATCGCCGTCTCCGCCGCGCGCGGGCTGGCGCTTGGCCTTGGCATACCGGCGGTCGGGGTCGATGCCTTTGACGCATTGCGCGAAGGCCATGACGGCCCCTGCGCCTGTGCCGTAGATGCACGCCGCGATCAGGTCTTCCTCCAAGGCTTTGACAACGCGGAGATTTCTACCCCCGGCCTTTACGACGCTGCCGCCCTCCCCGCCTTCACCGGCCCCTTGATCGGCGCAGACGGTGAGCCGCCCGCGATGCCAGTGGCCGAAGCCATCGCCCGCATCACCGCCCGCCGCTATGCCAGCAACCCACCGCGCCCCGCGCCGCTTTACCTGCGCCCCGCCGATGCAGCACCCGCACGCGATGCGCCCCCGGTGCTTCTGCCGTGACATCGGCAGAGCTTGCCGCCCTCCATGCCGCCGCCTTTATTCTAGACAGGCCGTGGCAAGAAGCGGAGTTCGACAGCCTGCGCGACAGCCCTTTCGTGCATCTTTTCACCCGGCCCGGTGGCTTTGCCCTGACCCGCACTATCGCAGGCGAATCTGAGTTGCTGACCCTCGCGGTCGATCCCAGCTACCAACGCCAAGGTTTGGGCCGTGCGCTGCTGCGCGACTGGTTGGCCGCCCTGCCCGCCGACTGCGACAGCGCCTTTCTTGAGGTCGCAGCAGACAACCATCCCGCCCGCGCGCTCTATGCCAGTGAGAACTTCGCCCAAGTCGCAACCCGACGTGCCTATTATGCGCGCATCGATGCTCCAGGCGTCGATGCTTACATCCTACGCCGCGACTTGACCCGTGGTCACTCTGGCGATCTTGCCGCACTGCACGCAAAAAGCGGTTGACCCACCCCCCTGCCTGCGCCCTAAATTGCACCTGATCAATTGATCCACAAACGCCGAGGCGGCAGCATTTGCCAGACCGCCCGGCACCACAAACCGGGAGACGATAAATGACCCTCATGACAAAATTCCTCGGCGCAGCCGCAGGCATGGCCCTCACTTCGGGCGCCGCGCTGGCCGAACCCGCACTGATCTTTGACCTCGGCGGCAAGTTCGACAAAAGCTTTAACGAAGCGGCGTTCAACGGCGCGTCCCGCTGGGCCGAAGAAACCGGTGGCAAATTCGCCGAGATCGAAATGCAGTCCGAAGCACAGCGCGAGCAGGCTCTGCGCCGCTTTGCCGAATCCGGTGCCAACCCGATCATCACGATGGGTTTCGCCATGGCCGATCCGCTCTCGACCGTCGCACCTGACTACCCCGACACAAAATTCGCCGTGGTCGACGTGAACTGGCTCGACCTGCCCAACGTCCGTCAGGTCAGCTTTGCCGAGCATGAAGGCTCCTATCTCGTCGGCGTCATGGCCGCGATGGCGTCTGAATCCGGCACGGTCGGCTTTGTCGGTGGCATGGATGTGCCGCTGATCCGTCACTTCGGCTGCGGCTACGCGCAGGGCGTTATGGCCACCAACCCCGATGCCAAAATCGTCGCCAACATGACGGGCACCACCCCCGCCGCTTGGAACGACCCCGTCAAAGGCTCCGAGATCACCAAAGCGCAGATTAACCAAGGCGCTGACGTGGTCTACGCCGCGGCCGGTGGCACAGGCGTGGGCGTGCTGCAGACCGCTGCCGACGAAGGCATCCTCAGCATTGGCGTGGACAGCAACCAAAACCACCTGCACCCGGGCAAAGTCCTGACCTCGATGCTGAAGCGCGTCGATGTCGCGGTCTATGACGCGATGATGGCCGGTGAAAACCTCGAAGTTGGCGAAGTCGTGACCCTCGGCCTTGCCGAAGAAGGTGTCGGCGTCGCCATGGACGAGCATAACGCCGATCTGGTCACACCCGAGATGAAAACCGCAGTCGAAGAGGCGCGCCAGAAGATCATCGACGGTGAGATCAAAGTGGTCTCCTACTACGAGAACGACAGCTGCCCGGCGCTGGACTTCTGAACTTAGATTAACCAAAATGACCCTAAGGGCCGCGCCGTTCCATCGGCGCGGCCCTTTCCGAACATGACACCGTGACCCGGACAGAGATGGGCCAATTCCAGAGCAAGGGCCGCCACGCCCGCAGGACCTTTTGATATGACCGACACCGCACACGGCTCCGCTCCAGCGATCGAACTCAAGGGCATTTCCAAAGCCTTCGGCCCGGTACAGGCCAACAAAGACATCTCGATCCGCGTGATGCCCGGGACGATCCACGGGATCATCGGCGAAAACGGCGCGGGCAAATCGACGCTGATGTCGATCCTCTATGGGTTCTACAAAGCCGACGCGGGTGAGATTTTCATCAGCGGCAAAAAGACCGACATTCCCGACAGCCAAGCCGCGATTGCGGCGGGCATCGGCATGGTGTTCCAGCACTTCAAGCTGGTCGAAAACTTCACCGTGCTGGAAAACATCATTCTGGGCGCCGAAGATGGCCGCCTGCTGAAGCCCTCGCTGTCGAAGGCCCGCAAAACGCTGATCAGCTTGGCCGAAGACTACGGCCTCAACGTCGACCCCGACGCACTGATCCAAGACATCGGCGTTGGCATGCAGCAGCGCGTGGAGATCCTCAAGGCGCTCTACCGTCAGGCCGATATCCTCATTCTCGACGAACCCACTGGCGTGCTGACCCCTGCCGAGGCCGACCAACTATTTCGCATCCTTGGCCGCCTGCGGTCTGAGGGCAAAACCATCATCCTCATCACCCACAAGCTGCGCGAGATCATGGAGATCACCGACACCGTGTCGGTCATGCGCCGTGGCAAAATGACTGCAACCGTGAAGACCGCTGAGACCTCGCCGCCCGAACTGGCCGAGCTGATGGTCGGCCGCAAGGTCTTGCTGCGCGTCAATAAAAAGCCCGCCACCCCCGGCGATGTCATTTTGGATGTCAAAGGATTGCGTGTCGTCGACAGCAAAGGCGTCGAGCGTCTGCGCGGCATTGATCTGCAGGTTCGCGCAGGCGAAGTGCTGGGCCTTGCGGGCGTGGCGGGCAACGGCCAATCCGAACTGCTCGAAGTGCTGGGCGGCTATGCCGATGGCACCGGCAGCGTCACGCTGAATGGCACCCCGCTGGACCTCTCGGGCAAGAAATCTGACGGCCAATCGCGCCGCGCGCGCGGTGTGGCCCATGTGCCCGAAGACCGCCAGCGCGAAGGTCTGATCATGGATTTTCAGGCGTGGGAGAACAACGTCTTCGGCTACCACAGGGATGAGCGTTTCCAAAGCGGTATGCTGATGGACCATGCCGCGATCCGCGCAGACGCCGAAGACAAAATGGAACGTTTCGACGTGCGCCCGCCCGATCCGACGCTTGCGGCAAAAAACTTCTCCGGCGGCAACCAGCAAAAGATTGTTCTGGCGCGTGAGATTGAGCGCAACCCTGACCTCTTGCTCATCGGCCAGCCCACACGCGGCGTCGACATCGGCGCGATTGAATTCATTCACGAGCAGATCATCGCCCTGCGCGATCAGGGCAAAGCGATCTTGCTGATCTCGGTTGAACTCGAAGAAATCCTCGCTCTGTCGGACCGCATCGCGGTGATGTTCGACGGGCAGATCATGGGCGAACGCGCTGCCGATCAGACCGACGAAAAGGAATTGGGGCTGCTCATGGCAGGCATCACCGACACTGAAAACGAACATAGCGTGGCCGAAGTTGAGGCCAATCTCGCCCGCGTTGGCGGCGACGCCAGCAAGGAGGTCTGAGATGGACGTGATGCCAAAATGGGCCGAGGTCATCCTCGTGCCGCTGATCTCTTTGCTGCTGGCGGCCCTGCTCTCGGCGCTGGTGATCCTCGCCATTGGGGAAGACCCGATTGCCGCCGTGACGCTAATGGTCAAAGGCGCGCTCGGCTCGACCTATGGCTGGGGCTACACGCTTTATTACGCGACCAACTTCATCTTCACCGGCCTCGCCGTTGCCGTCGCCTTTCACGCGCGGCTGTTCAACATCGGCGGCGAAGGTCAGGCGATGCTGGGCGGTCTCGGTGTGGCCATTGCCGCACTCTATATCCCCTGGCCGCATTGGACGCTGGCGCTGATCGGCTGCGGTGTGATGGCCGGGCTTTTGGGCGCGATCTGGGCCGCGATTCCCGGCTGGTTGCAGGCCAAACGCGGCAGCCACGTCGTCATCACCACGATCATGTTCAACTTCATCGCCGCCGCCCTGCTGAACTATGTGCTGGTTAACGTCATGCGTCCGCCCGGCAGCATGGACCCGGCCAGCGCGCGCTTCCCCGAAGCCGTGCATCTGCCCACGCTGCATGAATTGCTCGCCCCTCTGGGCATCGCATTCTCCAAATCCGCCCCGGCGAACGTTTCACTGCTGGTGGCCGTGGCGGCCTGTGTGGTGATCTGGCTGCTGATCTGGCGCACCCGTCTGGGCTATGAAATCCGCGCCTATGGCCATTCGCAGCCTGCGGCGAAATACGCCGGCATCTCGCCCGTGCGCATCACCATGGTCACCATGATCATCTCGGGCGCGCTTGCGGGTCTGATGGCGATCAACAACGTCATGGGCGAAAGCGAACGTCTGGTCTTGAACGCCACAGAAGGCGCGGGCTTTATCGGCATCGCCGTGGCGCTGATGGGGCGTTCGCACCCGGTTGGTGTCTTCTTCGCCGCCCTTTTGTTCGGTTTTCTCTACCAAGGCGGCGCCGAACTAGCCCTTTGGACCTCGATCCCGCGCGAATTGATCGTCGTGATCCAAGCGCTGGTGATCCTCTTCACAGGCGCGCTCGACAACATGGTGCGGATGCCGCTGGAACGGCTCTTCTTGATGTTCCGCCGCCCCGGCCCCCCTGCCAACTCCGCTGACAGCGAGCCCAAACCCGGCCCCCGCAGCGCCCAGTCGGAGAGCGCGGAATGAGCCCTTATACCCCCCTGAGAAAGCGGGTCTGACCTATGGACTATATCACGCTCATCCAACTGCTCGACAGTACCGTGCGCCTCGCCACACCGCTGCTGCTGGCCTGCCTTGCCGGTCTTTTCTCCGAACGCGCGGGTGTCTTTGACATCGGGCTTGAGGGCAAGATGCTGGCCGCCGCCTTCTTCTCGGCGGCGCTGGCATCGATCACCGGCTCGGTTTGGCTTGGCCTCGCGGCGGGCATTGGCGCGTCCATGGTGCTCAGCGCCGTGCACGGGCTGGCTTCGATCACCTTCCGTGGCAACCAGCTGATCTCCGGCGTTGCGATCAACTTCCTCGCCGCCGGTATGACGGTTCTGATCGCGCAAGACTGGTTTGCCCAAGGCGGCCGCACCCCGTCGCTCTTTGGCGGCGCGCGGTTCGAGCCGATCACCCTGCCTTTTGCTGATGCCGTGGCCGATGTGCCGATTATTGGTCCGCTCTACGAAGAACTGATCTCGGGCCATTCGATCCTTGTCTATGCCGCCTTCCTTGCCGTGCCGCTGACATGGTGGATCCTGTTCCGCACCCGTTTTGGCCTGCGTCTGCGCGCTGTGGGTGAAAACCCTGCCGCAGTCGATACCGCTGGCGTCTCGGTCGTCGGTTTGCGCTATGCCGCTGTGGCCATCGCTGGGTTGCTTTGTGGCGTGGCGGGGGCTTACCTCAGCACCGCGCTGCAGGCAGGCTTCGTCAAGGACATGTCCGCTGGTCGCGGCTTCATCGCGCTGGCCGCTCTGATCTTTGCCAAGTGGCGGCCTTGGTACGCGCTTTGGGCGACCCTGCTCTTCGGCCTGTTCGGCGCGCTGGAAACGCGCCCCGATGTGATCCAATCAGTGATCGGCATCAAGGTTCAAGGCCAGCTCTTGGGCGCTCTGCCCTATCTGATGACCGTAGTGATCCTCGCGGGCTTCGTCGGCAAGGCGATCCCGCCCCGTGCAGGCGGCGAACCCTATGTGAAAGAACGCTGACAAACCTCTCCGGCCCTTGCACCCGAGGGCCGGATCGGCGCAACATATTCTAAGGGTCGCATCACTGCGACGCGCTATCTTGAATCGCGCGGCCGTTCAGGGCTAGGAAACGTCATGCAAATCTACCTGCCCATTGCCGAAGTATCGGTTAACGCCTTTCTCCTTCTAGGATTGGGCGGAATTGTGGGCATCTTGTCAGGCATGTTTGGCGTCGGCGGCGGGTTTCTGATCACCCCGCTGCTCTTCTTTGTCGGCATCCCCCCTGCCGTGGCCGTGGCCACCTCGACCAACCAGATCGTTGCGTCGTCTTTTTCGGCCCTGCTCGCACATCTGAAACGACGCACGGTGGATTTCCGAATGGGCTGGGTGCTGCTGGCTGGGGGTCTGATCGGCTCCGGCATTGGCATGTTTATCTTTAACTACCTAAAGTCGCTCGGTCAGGTCGATCTGCTGGTGACCCTTTGCTACGTGATCTTTCTGGGCATCATCGGCGGGCTGATGTTCTTTGAATCGCTCCGCGCCATCCGCCGCAGCCGTAAGGGCGGGCGCGTGCAGCGCAAAAAGCATTATTGGGTTCACGGCCTGCCCTTCAAGCTGCGTTTCCGCGTTTCAGGTCTTTATATCTCGGTAATCCCGCCCGTGTTGGTTGGCGCAGCGGTCGGGATGCTCTCGGCCATCATGGGCGTCGGCGGCGGCTTTATCATGGTGCCTGCGATGATTTATCTGCTGGGCATGCCGACCAAGGTCGTGATTGGCACCTCGCTGTTGCAGATCATTTTCGTGACCGGTTTTACCACCATGCTGCACGCGACCACCAACCAGACGGTCGACATCGTGCTGGCAGTGCTTTTGCTGGTCGGCGGGGTGTTGGGCGCACAGGTCGGTACGCGGATCGGCGTGCGGATGCAGGCCGAACAGTTGCGCATCTTGCTGGCGGTGCTGGTCCTCGCGGTCTGCGGCAAGCTTGCGCTTGATCTGCTGTTGGAACCGGCCGAGCTCTATTCCCTCAGCCCGGTGGCGGCAGAATGATCCGCGCAGTTTTCGCATTCGTTGGCCTGTTGTTCACAGCTCTCACCGCCACGGCGGAAGAGGAGATCGTGCTGGGCCTCAGCCAAGCCGAAGTCTCCATCACCACCAATTTCGATGGGTCCGAAATTCTCGTCTATGGCGCTGTCAAACGTGAAACTCCGATCCCCGAAGGCGCGCCGCTTGAGGTGGTCATGACCGTTTCTGGCCCCTCGACCCCGATCATGGTGCGGCGCAAGGAGCGGCGGTTTGGCATCTGGGTCAACGTGGACGCCGTCGAGGTCGACCGCGCGCCGAGCTTCTATGCGGTGGTCACCTCTGGCCCGCTGTCCGAAGTGCTTAAACGCATCGAAGACCTGCGCCACCGCATCTCCATCCCCCGCGCCATCCGCTCGGTCGGGGCCCCGATGGAGATCGAAAACCCGGTTAAATTCACCGAAGCCCTAATCCGCGTGCGCACGGCTTCGAACCTTTACCAAGTCATCGAAGACGGCGTGAAGGTTGACGAACAGACCCTCTTCCGCGCCGCCGTGGCCCTACCCGCCTCCCTCACCGAAGGCGCCTATGACACGCGGATTTTCTTGACCCGTGGCGGCGATGTGGTCGCGCAGTATGAGACGGTGATCGACGTGCGCAAAGTCGGGATGGAGCGGTGGCTGTTCAACCTTGCCCACGAACAAGCGTTTATCTACGGGCTGCTGTCGCTGTTTATCGCCGTTTCGGCGGGCTGGGTTGCCTCAGCGGTCTTCGGGTTGCTGCGCCGCTAAGCCGCGCCGTCTTCGGTCGCCTCCAACGTCAGCGCTGCGGCCGGAGCGGCGCGCAGATCATCGACGCGCAGCGGCCCAGATGGTTTGCTTAACCGGTTGCGCACCACCCAGATCAGCCGCTCCTGCGCGCGGGTGATGGCAACGTAGGCAAGCCGTTTCCAAAGCGGTTGCCCGGCCTCACTTCGCCCCATTCGCGCGGCAGCATAAAGATCGGGCGCAAAGACCTGCACGCTTTCCCACTGGCTGCCCTGCGCCTTATGGATCGTCACAGCAGCGCCGTGCAGAAACGTAGCCCCCATCCGCGCTGCGAAGGGGATGAAAGGCTCTTCCTCATCCGGTTTCTCGATCTTCACGATCGACGCGGCACTCACCTGCGGGTCTTCGGCACCTAGGACGTGCAGGCGGCTGAACCCCGGCTTGCGCCCCTCGCCTAGATAGACCACCTGCGCGCCTTTGATCAGGCCGCGCGCCTCTAGATCCAACCGCTTCTTGCGGTGTTTCAAGGGCAGTTCGATCCCGTCGCAGATCAGCGGCTCACCGGCCAGCAGCGCATCTTCGGGCGCACCGTGCACCGCACGGAATGCGTTGATCAGCCGGATGCGCGTCGCGTTGCGCCAGACCAGTACCGGGCTGCGCGCCATCAGATCGACCTCAACTCGCTGGCCCCAGACCACCCGGTCATCGCGGCGCGCGGCGTCTTCGATCATCCGCTCAAAATCATGAAACTCAAGCTGAGGATCGGCCAGCGCATGGGCCAGATCGAGGATCGGGTTGTCAGCTTGCTGCCGGTGGATGCGGTTAAGGTTCAGCACCCGTTTCTCGGGCAGCTTCTCAAACACCATTGTGCCCGACTGCCCCACTGGGGCCAACTGCGCAGGATCGCCGAACAGCAGAAGCGTCGGGAAAATCTCTTTCAGGTCTTCGAACTGCTTGTCATCCAGCATCGAGCTTTCGTCGACAAATCCGATATCCAGCGGGTCTTCGCGGCGCTTCCACCCGGTGATAAAGTCGCTGCCGCGCAAGCCCGCCGCCGCCAAGGCGCCCGGCACAGATTTGTTGTTTGCGAAAAACGCGGCGGCTCGGTCAAGGGCGATATCGCTAAGCCCCTCAATGTTAGGTTTCTCACCGTTGCCCGTCAGCCATTCAGCGATGCGCTCGTATTCGGGGTGATAAACCGGTGTATAGAGAATGCGGTGGATCGTCGTCGCAGGCACGCCGCGCAGGCGCAGCACGCTTGCCGCTTTGTTCGTCGGCGCGAGGATCGCCAGCGTGCGTTTCTCGCGCTTCTTGCGCGATTCGTAATCGCCCGAAACGATGTCGACGCCCGCCGCTTCCAAGGCACGATAAAGCTCGGCCAACAGCAGCGTTTTGCCCGATCCGGCCTTGCCCGTCACCGCCATCACCTGATCCGGCCCGCCTGCAGGCGGCATCAGCAATGAATCGTCCAAATCAATGCCCGCAGAGCGCAGCATTTCAGCCACCTTATCATGGGCGGCGGCTTGGTCTTCGGAATAGGTCAGCGCGGTAGATGTCATTGGGCGACCCTAATTGAGCCCCGCGCCGGGGGCCAGATGGCTTCGCCCTGCCTGCCCGCGATTCCGCTCAAATAGCTCGCTTAAACCACGATCAATCCCCGGCTTAGCGCCCGCGCGACCGCGTGGGTGGTGTTTGAGGCACCCAGTTTGAACCGGGCGCTTTCGACATAGGCGCGCAGCGTGTGTTCCGAGATCGACAGTCGCTGGGCGACCTGCGCACGGTTATAGCCCACCGCCAGTAGCGTCATTGCATCCACCTCGCGGGGTGACAACGCCTGCACCGCCCCCGGCCTGCGGTTTGGCGCGAGCGCGAGCGCCTTTTCGTTGAAACAATGTGCCGCCCAGATCAAGTCGCGCCGGTGCCGGGCGGTGAAACTTGCCCAAAGGGCATCGGTGCAGCTGTGGTTTGTCGTAAACAGCGCAAATTGCCCATGCGGCCCGCGTACAGGCACCGAAAACCCCTGATTGCCCACGCCATGATCCGATGCATCCCGGCGGAATTTCCGCGCCGCCCGCGAGGTCCAATCAAGGTCTTTCCAATCCACCGGCTCAAACCGGCGATAGCAGCCGCTGACCACCGGATCGATGCGCAGGTAATTGTGTTCGTGGTACCGCTCGGACCAAAGCGCCCCATAGGTGCCGCAGCCATACTGTTCGCCCGCCGTGTCGATCCAATGATAGACAACATGCAAAATGCCATAGTGGTCGCGCAGGGCTTCGCTTACCTGCCCAAGCGCGGCCTGCCCATCAGCCTGAGCCAGCCTTTCCCAAATCTGTTCCAGATGCGGCTCTATCTTCATGCGGCCTGCCTGCGATCCTCTCGCGCTGCGCGGACATTTCAGCCAGAGCAATAAGCGCCGCGTCGTCCAACTGTTCCGCCGTGCGGGGCAGATGGTTTGCCGTGGCGAAAGCCCTTAGATCGGCCAATACGTCCAATATCCAATCGTCTTGCATGAGGGTCGCCCGGTTTTGGTTAATGGCAGATTAATACAACCTTAGCATGTACGTGATTTCGCACCATCCGCGCATTTTACCCCCCCGTAAATGGCGGGACCGGCTGCGCCTAAGCCTCTGTTTCCCCTGAGGGGCAAACGAAAACCCCCGCGGCCAAGGCCACGGGGGTTCCTAATTTCATCAATGGGTCAGGCTTAGTCGCGGGCCATCACCGCGTCTTCGAGTGTACGCAGTCCGGTCGTCGGCGCCTGCACCAAGACAGACATGTTGCCCGGCTTATGCTCATTGCGCATCATCTTCATATGCGCCTCAGGCAGATCAGCCCAGCTAAAGACCTCGGACATGCAGGGATCAAGGCGGCGTTCCATCATCAGTTTGTTAGCCGCACTTGCCTGCTTGAGGTGGGCAAAGTGGCTGCCCTGCAAACGCTTCTGGTGCATCCACATGTAGCGCACGTCGAAGGTCAGGTTGAACCCGCTCGTGCCCGCGCAGATCACGACCATGCCGCCTTTTTTCACCACGAAGGTCGAAACCGGGAAAGTCGCCTCGCCGGGGTGTTCGAACACCATGTCGACGTTCACACCCTTACCGGTGATGTCCCAGATGGCCTTGCCGAACTTGCGGGTCTCATTGAACCATTCTTTGTATTCCGGCGTGTTCACCGTGGGCAACTGGCCCCAGCATTTGAAATCCTTGCGGTTCAAGACGCCCTTGGCCCCCAAATCCATCACGAACTGGCGTTTGCTTTCATCTGAGATGACGCCAATCGCATTGGCGCCTGCCGTGTTGATCAACTGAATCGCATAAGAGCCCAAACCGCCGGACGCGCCCCAGACCAACACGTTTTGACCGGGCTTCAGGTCATGCGGTTCATGGCCAAAAAGCATCCGGTAAGCGGTGGCCAGCGTCAGCGTGTAGCACGCACTCTCTTCCCATGTCAGATGCTTGGGGCGCGGCATAAGCTGTTGGCTTTGAACGCGGGTGAACTGCGAGAATGACCCATCCGGTGTCTCATAACCCCAGATCCGCTGGCTGGGGGAATACATCGGGTCGCCGCCGTTGCACTCCTCATCGTCGCCGTCGTCTTGGTTGCAATGGATCACGACCTCATCGCCGACCTTCCAACGCGTGACCTTATCACCTACCGCCCAAACGATGCCCGAAGCATCGGAACCGGCGATGTGATAGGGCTGCTGGTGACCGTCAAAAGGGCTGATCGGCACGCCGCGCGCAGCCCAGACACCGTTATAGTTGATCCCTGCCGCCATAACCAAAACCAGCACATCTTGGCTGTCGAGCTCTGGCACATCAACAACTTCCTGCAACATCGCGCTGTCCGGGTCGCCGTGACGCTCGCGGCGGATCGCCCAAGCATACATCTGTTTCGGGACATGACCCATTGGGGGCATTTCGCCCACTTCATAGAGGTCTTTTTGCGGGGCGTCATAGTCGGCGTGTTTCGTATCCAGTGCCATGTGGGCCTCCTGCCGGTAATCTGTGTCTACAAGGTCTGTGCCGCACTGCAGAATCGCGTCGGCTCCCCTTTGGGATATGGCCCACCGCGCAACATTGCAACCCCTAGAAGTCTACTTTTGTAATTTTATGACCCAGCAGCTGCAGCATTTTGCGCCGCAGGTGCAGCATCCCCGTTAGAGAAATGCGCAATAGAATTCGCATAGAACGCCAAAACCGGCTCCTGCCCTGCCATCACTTGCAGCCCATGCTCAGTCTCAGAAATGACGCCGCGTTTTTTCAGTCTGGCAGCGGCACGGGCGACACGTTCAGGAAGAACATCAGGTTTCGGCACGCGGTTGCGTGCTGGCATCTGCTGCAGCGTGGCCTCTACTTTCGCAAGCAGATCGGCGTGCTTCAACGGCGCGGTTTCTTGCAACATCACCCGCGCGATCAAGGGCACGGTCAGCACCGGCATCGCCTCCGCGATCCGGTCCATCAACATTTCAGAAAGCACAGTGACCGGCACATCCGCGCCCGCGCGCCGCAAGGACAGCGGATCACCAAAAGTCACCGCAGCGGTGCCAAACCGCGTGTCATGCCCGCGCATCCGCCGCCACATCTTGCGCAAGACGAACCCCACAATCACCGTGATCCGCGCGCCAAAGCGTCGGTCGCCCCGCTGCCCGGCGGCGATCAACACGCGGTCTTCGAGCACCCGGTCATAGTTAATCGCCACCGGCACAAAGATGATGTCGCGCTCGCCTTCGGGGTCGAACCCTTCCACCACATAAGACAGCAACCCCACCTTGGGCGGCTGCAGCGCGCCAGTTAAGCTGAGCCCCCCTTCGGGATAGAACGCCTGCGTCACCCCGCCTGCCGTGGCCATCTGCACATAGCGCGCCAGCACCTTACGATAGAGCGCCCCGCGCGATCGCCGCCGGATAAAGTAAGCGCCCAAAGAGCGGATCAAAATACTCAACGGCCAGACCCGCGCCCACTCCCCCACCGCATAGCTCAGCGCTGAGGACCGCGCGGCGAGATAGGTCACCAGCATGTAATCCATATTCGAGCGGTGGTTCATCACGAAAACCACCGTCGCGTCGCGCGGCAGGGAGGCAAAGGTCGTCTCGTTGCTCTCTGCCGTTTCGATCCGGTAGACCGCATTGGCCAACAGCCGCGCCAGCCGGATGCCAAAGCTGAAATAAGCGAATGCCGAAAAGCGCGGCACGATCTCGCGAGCATATTCGCGGGCTTTTTGAAAGGCGACATTCTCCGGCACGCCATTGCTGCGGGCGTAGTTGACGATCTCTTGGCTGACCTCCGGATCATAGATCAACCGCTGGATCATATCATGCCGCCGCGCCAGCTTGAACGGCTCGATGGGCCGGGTGAGCCGCTTGTTCAATCGCGCCACCGCCCGTTCAAGCCGCCGGCGAAAGAACCAGCGCACCGAAGGCAGCAGAAAGTGGCTCAGCGCCGTGACGGCTGCGAAAACCACGATGAGGATGAACAGCCAAAGGGGCAATTGCACGGTCTGCGTCATGGCTTAACCCTTACAGCGCGGGGCTGAGAGAACAATATTTATCTGTTTCTGGCCGCGCCGCAGCCGCACAGGTGATGCCGCAACGCAGCGAATTGACAGAGGCATATTATTTCCCCTATCAACGATGTAACGCAACTTTATTGCCACACCGATTCAAGAGGCTCCCGATGACGCAACCGCAGAAAGACCGCCCCTGGCTCATTCGTACCTATGCGGGCCATTCCACCGCCGCTGCATCCAACGCGCTCTACCGCTCGAACCTTGAGCGCGGTCAAACTGGCCTGTCGGTTGCTTTCGATCTGCCAACCCAAACGGGCTATGACAGCGACCATGTGTTAAGCCGCGGAGAGGTTGGCAAAGTCGGCGTGCCGGTGAACCATCTTGGCGATATGCGTGCGCTATTTGACGGAATTCCACTTGAGCAGATGAATACGTCTATGACGATCAATGCGACGGCCCCTTGGCTGCTGGCGCTATATATCGCCGTGGCCGAGGAACAGGGTGCGGATGTCGCAGCCCTACAAGGCACAGTGCAAAACGATCTGATTAAAGAATACCTCAGCCGGGGCACCTATATCTGCCCGCCCGCACCGTCGCTCAAGATGATCGCGGATGTGGCCGAGTATTGTTATAAGAACGTGCCAAAATGGAACCCGATGAACGTCTGTTCCTATCACCTGCAAGAGGCCGGCGCGACGCCAGAACAGGAATTAGCATTCGCCCTCGCCACCGCCACTGCCGTGCTTGACGCGCTAAAGCCCCGTGTCCCTGCCGAGGATTTTCCGCAATTGGTGGGGCGTATTTCCTTTTTCGTGAACGCCGGCATCCGCTTTGTCACAGAGATGTGCAAAATGCGCGCTTTCGTAGACCTTTGGGACGAAATCTGCAGTGAGCGTTATGGTGTAGAAGATCCCAAATTCCGCCGTTTCCGCTATGGGGTGCAGGTCAATTCGCTTGGCCTAACCGAACAACAGCCCGAAAATAACGTTTACCGTATTCTCATTGAAATGCTGGCCGTGACCCTTTCGAAGAAAGCCCGCGCCCGCGCCGTGCAATTGCCCGCATGGAACGAAGCGCTTGGCCTGCCCCGGCCCTGGGACCAGCAATGGTCAATGCGCATGCAACAGATCATGGCCCATGAAACCGACCTTTTGGAATTCGACGATCTTTTCGATGGCAACCCAGCAGTCGATGCCAAGGTCGAATTGCTCAAAGAAGGCGCACGGGCCGAATTGGCGAACTTGGACGGAATGGGCGGTGCCATTTCCGCGATTGACTACATGAAAGGCCGTCTGGTCGAAAGCAACGCCGATCGCCTACGCCGGATAGAAAGCGGTGAAACGATCGTGGTTGGTGTTAATAAATGGCAACAGGGTGCCCCCTCTCCGTTGATGACCGGCGCCGGGGATATCATGCAATCCGATCCGGGGGCTGAGGCCGATCAGCTAGCCCGCCTTGAGGCATGGCGCGCGGCGCGTGATGAGGAGGCAGTCAAGCAAGCGCTGGCCGATCTACGCGCCGCAGCCAGCGCGGGCGACAATATCATGCCTGCGTCTATCACCGCGGCCAAAGCAGGTGTCACTACAGGCGAATGGGCCGCACAGATGCGCGCCGTTCACGGAGAATACCGTGGACCTACAGGGGTTTCCTCAAGCCAGTCCAATAAGACCGAAGGGTTGGAAGATTTGCGCGACGCCGTAGATGCCGTCAGCGATCGTTTGGGTCGCAGGCTTAAGTTCCTTGTCGGCAAACCAGGGCTTGATGGCCATTCCAACGGGGCCGAACAAATCGCTGTGCGCGCCCGCGATTGCGGCATGGACATCAGCTATGAGGGCATCCGCCTCACCCCCGCCGAAATCGTCGAAGCCGCCCAAGCGGAAGAGGCCCATGTGGTCGGTCTTTCAATTCTCTCTGGATCACATGTGCCTTTGGTCGAAGACCTGATGAAACGTATGCGCGACGCGGGGTTAAATCATATTCCGGTTATCGTCGGTGGTATTATTCCCGAAGCCGACGCAACCCGCTTGCGGGCCGCCGGGGTGGCGCAGGTTTATACGCCAAAGGACTTTGAATTGAATGTCATTATGAATGATATCGTCACCCTAGTAGACCCCGCCGCAGTTGCAGCTGAATGATTTGACACAAAATTTTTCGTGCAATTAACTATTTCGCTCTATAATTCCCTTACCAGCACAATCTGGAAAGGAAAAAACAGATATGGAAAAAGACCTGAAATCCATGAGCCGCAAGGATCTGGAGAAACTTTTGTCGGATGTCAGAAAGGCGTTGCAGGCGGCGCAGACACGCGAGCGGCGTTCTGCACGCAAAGCGGCCGAGAAGGCAGCGGCGGAATATGGCTTTTCCCTCAATGACTTGTCCGACGACAAACCCGAACCTAAGAAGGCGAAAAAGCCGCGCAAGGTTGCTGCGGGCCCGAAATCGAAACCCCAGTTCGCCAATCCCGAAAACTCTTCGCAGACTTGGACTGGAAAAGGCCGCCAACCGAATTGGTTTCGCGCCCAGGTAGAAAACGGCGCCGATCCAGAGTCGATGCGGGTCTAAACTATTCTCGATTTACGGGAATTGGACGCCGATGAATTAGATTTCATTGGCGTCTTTTTTTTGTGAAAATGCAATTTCCGAAATGAACGCGGCACAGTTTTGCAGGGCCCATGCCGACATTACGTTATCCCCGCGCGGCCCATCAGTGCCCTTGTGAACCGCGCGCCTCACAGGCAAAATGCGCCAAACATAAGGAGTTAGAAATGACCGTCCATATTGGCGCAAAACCCGGCGATATCGCTGAAACCGTATTAATGCCCGGCGACCCGTACCGCGCAAAATGGGCCGCAGAGACCTTTCTTGAAGGGGCCGAACTGGTCAACGAAGTGCGCGGCATGTTGGGCTTTACCGGGACTTGGCGCGGCAACCGTGTAACGATCCAAGGATCCGGCATGGGCATGCCGTCGCTGTCGATCTACGCCAATGAATTGATGATGGAATATGGCGCCCAGACCTTGATCCGCATTGGTTCGTGCGGGGGAATGCAGCCCCATGTCGGCATTCGCGACGTGATCATCGCCATGACAGCCAGCACAATCACCTCTCCCTCCTCCGGTATTTTTCGGGAATTAAATTATGCCCCCTGTGCCGATTGGGGGCTTTTGCGCGCTGCTGTGACGGCTGCTGAGAAATTGGATGCCAAGACCCATGTCGGTGGCATCTATTCCTCGGATGTCTTTTACGCCGAACGTCCTGATCTGGATGAGCAGATGGTCCGCCACGGTATTCTGGGCGTCGAGATGGAAGCAGCTGAACTTTACACGCTGGCCGCGCGGCACAAGCGTCGGGCGCTGGCGGTATTGACCGTAAGCGATCATCTGCAGACTGGTGAGGCGTTGCCTTCAGAGGACCGCGAAAAGAGCTTTGGCGATATGGTTGAGATTGCGCTGGAAGCGGCATTTGCCTGAGGGTCGCGCCCGCTGAGAGTGCGGACGGTATTTGAAAAAGGATGAAAAGGCGCGGCAAGGTCGCGCCATTTGCCTTTGTTGTGGTGAACGTTAGGCGCGCGTGGCTTTGTTCGGGGGACGCGTTGAGCGCGGCTTACAGGCGCGGTGCATCGAGCCCTTTGAGGCAGCGATCAGGCGGCCCTTCGCTGCGGTAAGCTTCGGCCCCGCAGGCGACGCATTTGTATTTGCGCAAGCTCCCCTTGTCGCCTGTGCGGTCTTCGCGCCAGCGGCAGTCGCGTGTGGCTGCGTTGCGCCGGGCGAAGATCATCACGATAACGAAGACGATTATGATGACGAATGGCAGGATCATGGTGCAAACCAAAGGCCCGGCGCTTGGCCGGGCCTTGTTGTCAGACGGTGTTGATCAGACGGTCCGTTCGACCATCAGTTTCTTGATATTGGCAATCGCTGCTGCCGGGTTCAGGCCCTTGGGGCAGGTCTTGGCGCAGTTCATGATCGTGTGGCAGCGGTAGAGTTTGAAGGGGTCTTCCAACTCATCCAGACGCTCGCCTGTGGCTTCATCGCGGCTGTCGATGATCCAGCGATAGGCGTGCAGCAGTGCTGCTGGCCCAAGGTAGCGGTCGCCGTTCCACCAGTAGCTGGGGCAGGATGTCGAGCAGCAGGCGCACATGATGCATTCATAGAGCCCGTCGAGCTTGGCGCGGTCGTCGATCGACTGCTTCCATTCTTTGCGCGGCTGCGGTGTCTCGGTTTCGAGCCAGGGCTGGATTGAAGCGTGCTGGGCATAGAAGTGGGTCAGATCGGGGATCAAATCCTTGACCACCGGCATATGCGGCAGCGGGTAGATTTTAACCACGCCGTTGATCTCTTCCATGCCGTAAGTACAGGCCAGCGTGTTGATCCCGTCGATGTTCATGGCACAAGAGCCACAGATGCCTTCGCGGCAGGAACGGCGGAAGGTCAGCGTGGGGTCAATCTCGTTTTTGATCTTGATCAGCGCGTCGAGGATCATCGGGCCGCAATCGTCCATATCGACGAAATAGGTATCCAGCGCCGGGTTTTTGCCGTCGTCGGGGTTCCAGCGATAAACGTGGAACTCGCGCAGGTTGGTGGCGCCCTCAGGCTTGGGCCATGTCTTACCGCTGGTCATGCGGGAGTTTTTCGGAAGCGTCAGTTGAACCATTTTGCGTCTCCTAAAGCGTCATGCCGGCTGCGGGCGCGGCGGCCAGCAGGCAGGATCGGGTCTCGGGGCGCGACAGGATCGTGCGCACAGTGCCCGTTGTGGTGTCCTCTACGCCGACAACAGCGGCGCGGGCCAGTTCGCGCAGTTCCAGCGCGTCGGCATTGTCGATAATGCAATCGGTGAAGGGGGTGATGAGCCCTTTGGGCACCTGCGGGAAGCGGGTGGCCAAGATTTCGGTCACCACGCCTTTGGAGCCTTGGCGGGCAGTGTCATCCACGACCTGCTGAACTTCGACACAGGCCGTGAGCGCCGTGAGGCTGGCTGCAATGAGTACGGTGCGCAGCATCAATACACCCGTGCCTTGGGGGCGATCTTTTTCATGTCGATCCCGCCTTCGTCTTCTTTGGTCAGCGGGTCGAGGTGCACGGCGCGGTAGGTGAGTTTCGCGTCATTGCCATCGAACCACGCCAACGAGTGCTTGCGCCATTCGTCGTCGTTCCGATCTGGGTAGTCTTCGTGTGCGTGCGCGCCACGGCTTTCCTTGCGCGCGGCGGCGGCGGTGATCGTCGCGGTGGCGTTGGGCATGAGGTTGGTTAGCTCCAACGTCTCCATCAGATCAGAGTTCCACACGAGGCTGCGGTCGGTGACATGCAGGTCGTTGAGCTTGCCTGCGACCTCGATCATCTTCTCGCGGCCCTCTTCCAGCGTCTTGTCGGTGCGGAAGACGGCAGCATCGGCCTGCATGGTCTTTTGCATCTCAAGGCGCAGTTCCGAGGTCGGTGTGCCGCCCTTGGCGTGGCGCAGACCGTCGAAGCGGTCGAAGGCCTTGGCGACGGAGGCCGGGTTCGCCGTTGGCACGGCAGTCTCGGGATCAACGATCTTGGCGGCGCGGATCGCGGCGGCGCGACCAAAGACCACGAGGTCAATGAGCGAGTTGGAGCCGAGGCGGTTGGCCCCGTGCACGGAGGCGCACCCCGCCTCGCCCACGGCCATCAAGCCGGGTGCGATGGCGTCGGGGTTGTCGGCGGTCGGGTTCAGCACTTCGCCCCAATAGTTCGTGGGGATACCGCCCATATTGTAGTGCACCGTCGGCAGAACCGGGATCGGCTCTTTCGTTAGGTCTACACCAGCAAAGATACGCGCCGATTCAGAGATGCCCGGTAGGCGCAGGTCCAGCGTTTCTGGCGGCAAGTGGTTCAGGTGCAGGTGAATGTGATCTTTATTCTCGCCCACACCGCGGCCTTCGCGAATTTCCATCGTCATGCAGCGCGAGACAACGTCGCGCGAGGCCAAATCTTTGTAGGTCGGCGCGTAGCGTTCCATGAAACGCTCGCCTTCGGAGTTGGTCAGATAACCGCCCTCGCCCCGCGCGCCTTCGGTGATCAGACAGCCCGCACCATAGATGCCGGTGGGGTGGAACTGCACGAATTCCATGTCTTGCAGCGGCAGGCCCGCACGGGCCGCCATGCCGCCACCGTCGCCGGTGCAGGTATGGGCCGAGGTGGCCGAGAAGTACGCTCGGCCATAGCCGCCGGTCGCCAGCACCACCATTTTGGCGCTAAACAGATGCATAGTACCATCGTCCAGCTTCCAGCAGAGCACGCCTTGGCAGACACCGTCATCCGACATGATCAGGTCGATTGCGAAGTATTCGATGAAGAACTCGGCCTTCTGCTTCAGCGACTGACCATAGAGCGTGTGCAGGATCGCGTGGCCGGTCCGGTCCGCGGCAGCACAGGTGCGCTGCACGGGGGGGCCTTCGCCGAATTCGGTGGTGTGGCCGCCGAAGGGGCGCTGGTAGATCTTGCCCTCTTCGGTGCGCGAAAACGGCACGCCGTAGTGTTCCAGCTCATAAACCGCCTTGGGCGCTTCGCGGGCGAGGTATTCCATCGCATCCGTGTCGCCCAGCCAGTCAGAGCCTTTGACCGTGTCATACATATGCCACTGCCAGTTGTCGGGGCCCATGTTGCTCAGGGAGGCCGCGATGCCGCCCTGCGCCGCTACAGTGTGCGAGCGGGTTGGGAAAACCTTGGAGATACAAGCCGTGCGCAGCCCCTGCTCCGCCATGCCCAATGTCGCGCGCAGGCCAGCACCGCCTGCCCCCACCACGACAACGTCATATTCGTGGGTTTCATATTCATATGCTGCCATTAGATCGGTCTCCCGTTTGGGCGTATTGTTTACAGGGCGAGCTTGGCAATGGCGAAGACGCCGACTGCTGCTGCGCCGTAGCTGATGATGGTCATCACGATGATGGCGATTTTATTGGCGAGACCGTGGACATAGTCCTCGATCAGCACCTGCACGCCGTCATTGAAGTGTTTAAAGCCCACGATCAGCGTCAGCGCCGCTACGATGGCCGGGAATGGCCGCGCGTAATAGGCGAGGATTTCTTCATAGGTGCCGCCAAGGGCGCTGCCGAAGGTAAAGACAAAAAGCGGGATCAGCACCAAAAGCGCCAGCGAAGAGACTTTCATCGCCCAGAAATGCGCGGTGCCGGTTTTGGCCGAGCCGAGGCCGAGGGCGCGTTTGCGGTCTGTCATATAAGCCATGGGTTCGCTCCTCAAACGATGATGACGGTCAGGACGGTCAGCACGACAGACCCGATCAGCGCGGCGATGCCCAGCTTCTCAGCGGTCGGCACGTCGAGCATGCGGCCCGTGTCCCAGATCAGGTGCCGGATACCGGCGAGCGTGTGATACCACAGGCCCAAGAGCGACAGGGTGAACACCAAGTCACCGAACCAGCTGGTCATGATCCCGTTTACCGTATCGAAATACTCAACCGAAGTGGCCGCAGCGAGGAACCACCAGACGATCAGCAGCGCGGTGATCAGCATCGCGTTGCCAGTGATCCGCGTGAGGATCGAAGTCATGGAGGTCAATTGCGGGCGGTAGATTGTCATATGCGGGGAAAGCGGGCGGTTACCCCGGTTCACATCGGCCATGGCGCGGTCCTTTGTCCTGTGCTTTGCATCTTGATAGCGGTTTTTACGGGACTGTCACGGGGAACTCCCGAGAATCTGCGGGATTTGGCCGGTCATTTAGCGGAAAAATGATGGGCTGCGGCTTTAGGGTGCATATTTGTGATCACAGCAGATTGACGTGTGATCACAAACGGGACCACCACATGCCCCAACGAAAAAAGCGCGCCCCAAGGGACGCGCTTTTCAATCTCAGGCCATGAATGGCTTACGCGAGGCTTTCGTCGATGCCCTTGCAGGCTTCAACCAGACCTTTAACCGCGGTCACGGAATTGTCGAACATGGTCTGCTCGTCTTTGTTCATCGAAATCTCGACAACACGCTCAATACCACCGGCGCCGATCACCGTGGGCACGCCCACGTAGAAACCGTTCAGACCGTAAGCGCCGTCAACATAGGCGGCACAAGGCAAAACGCGCTTTTGGTCTTTCAGATAGCTTTCCGCCATCTCAATCGCGGAAGTCGCGGGCGCGTAGAACGCCGAACCAGTTTTCAGCAGGCCAACGATTTCGGCACCGCCATCACGGGTACGCTGCACGATCGCATCAAGCTTGTCCTGCGTGGTCCAGCCCATCTTTACCAGATCAGGCAGCGGGATACCGGCAACCGTGGAGTAACGCACCAGCGGCACCATCGTATCGCCATGGCCGCCCAGCACGAATGCAGTGACGTCTTTCATGGAGACGTTGAACTCGGACGCGAGGAAGTGACGGAAGCGCGCGGAATCGAGCACACCTGCCATGCCGCAGACTTTCTCATGTGGCAGGCCCGAGAATTCGCGCAGCGCCCAAACCATCGCGTCCAGCGGGTTGGTGATGCAGATTACGAAAGCGTCGGGGGCGTGTTTGGCAATGCCCTCGCCCACGGATTTCATAACCTTGAGGTTGATCCCCAATAGGTCATCGCGGCTCATGCCGGGCTTGCGGGCAACGCCAGCGGTGACGATGCAAACGTCTGCACCTGCGATGTCAGCATAGTCCTGCGTGCCCGACATGGTGGCGTCGAACTTGCCCGAAGGGCCGGAAGAAGCGATATCGAGCGCTTTGCCCTCAGGTGTGCCCTCGGCAATGTCGAACAGGACAACGTCGCCCAGTTCCTTCAGTGCTGCGAGATGGGCGAGAGTGCCGCCGATTTGCCCCGCGCCAATAAGCGCGATCTTGGGTCTGGCCATGGTCATGTCTCCGACAGAGGTTTCATTTGCGCCGGAGATACCGAAATGCACGGTCTCGTGCAAGTTGCAGCATTGCACAGAGGCCAAACCCTGCTCCTGCCACGAAAAAGGCCGCCCCGAAGGGCGGCCAATTGCTGAAACTCAGGGGTAAATATTAGTCGCCCTGGTACTCTGGCTGCGATTCCAGACGCTCTTCGGTGCTGTCGATGTAGATACGTACATCATCACCTTCGACGTTTTTCAGAACCTGCAGTTCGTCAAATGTCACGGCCACTGGCTTTTCGCCCAGACCAAGGAAACCGCCAACGTTGATGACCACACGGTCGATTTTGCCGTTGTCGCCGATCAGCAGCGTGTCGATTTCACCGACTGTTTCGTCGTTGGCACCATATACATAGGAACCTTCCAGATCATCGGCAGACATCTGTTCGATCATGCCAGCTTCGGCAGCGGCATAGCCTTCACGCTCAACTTCGGGACGCGGCAGCATTTCACGCTCAACTGTCTCGTCGCCGGTGATCACGGTGGTGTTGGCGTCCGCTTCGTTGACAGCTTCTTCTGTCTCAGCTTCGGCGTTTTCCATCATGGTTTCGGCTTCTTCTGCCATTTCCTCAGATTCGGCCTCTACTTCGTTGGCCATCTCTTCGGTTTCGGCTTCGACGTTCTCAGCCGCGTTTTCGGCGTCTTGTGCCATTTCCTCGGTCTCGGCCTCTACTTCGTTGGCCATTTCCTCGGTTTCGGTTTCAGCATTTTCAGTTACGACTGTGACGTTATCGTCGGTCTCAGTCATAGCTTCGTTGTTCATCGCCTCGCCGTCCATCATGGGACGTTCGAATTCAGGCGCCTGCTCAAGCATCTCTTTCGAGGTGTTCACGACGAGGAAACGATCGCCGTCTTCGTCGGTCAGGATTTTGATTTTGTCCATGGAGATCGACACGTCACGCTCGCCCATACCAAGGAAGCCGCCAATGCCGAGGATTACGGCAGTCACGTCACCGTCTTGGGTTACGATGATGTCATTGATCTCACCAATGTCATCCCACTCTTTTTCAGCGTCTGCTGCGAGGGTTGCGTCGGCTTCAACCTCAGCTTCCGAGTTGTAAATGCGCATGCCGATCAGGTCGGAGGCGAGGAAGTCTGTCTGCTCAATGGCGACGTTGCCAAAGCCTTCGGAATGTGCGTCAGCAAAGGCCGCGCCGGTCATGGTCAGTACGATGGCCGTGGTGCTCAGAAAACGTTTCATTGTAATACTCCTTCCAATGAGCGAGTGTTGTTCGCTCTTCTGCAACCACAACCCGAATGGCCTCATCCAGTTCCAAGGCTGAACAAATAAATGACGCGGCACACAGATATCCAGACATAGGAAGGGCGGCCCATGGCCGCCCTATGCATTCCGCAGAACTTGCGTATTCCAAAGTTACCGCCCGCGTCAGGCGTCCTTGCCCTTCGCGGGTAACCCTTCGGCCAATTCTTCAAACCCCTGCCCGGACGCCACCAGACAGGTAATTCCGTTGGTGCCAGTCACGGTGATCGTCCAGCTCCCTGTCTGATCAGACGCAAAAATTTCAATCACCGCGTTGTCCCCGCCCAGCCCCATCGAGTGCCGCGTTTCGCCATACCCATCGGCCAACCGCAGCACCACATGATCGCGCGGAGCGCAGCTGCGAGGGGTCTGCGCTTCGGTCGTGGTGGCCAGCACCAAAGCCGACGCCGCGGTAAGGGCGGCAAGGTGAATGATCTTCATTAAACGTGTCATAGCTTCTGCCTTCGCATCAAAAGGCGTGGCCCTAAGGACTGGCAATGCGCGATCTTCCGCATCACCCCGCGGGCGGCCTTGGTTGAAATGACTGCATCTGTGCGACGGGATGGATCGGCAGATGCGATGCAGTGCAGACTGCGCCTCAGGCCTAAAGGAGTGGTTAACCCGCCGTCCGGAACCGCCGCGCCTTTGAGTTCGCTGCGTCGCGGCATATTTGGCCTTGAAGTTTTCGCACAAAAATGCCCCTCTGCACGCAACAATGTTAGGCGGACATTACGCCGCCCTGCCCAAGGAGCCTCACATGACCGCCACCACCCGTCCGCTTCGTTCCGTCCTCTATATCCCCGGCTCCAAGCCCCGCGCCCTCGACAAGGCACGCGGCTTGGCCTGCGACGCGGTGATATTTGATCTCGAAGACGCGGTTTCACCTGATGAGAAGACCGCCGCCCGCGAGACGCTGGCCGAGGCACTGGCAACGGGCGGCTATGGTGCACGGATGCGCGTGGTGCGCATCAATGGGCTGGACACAGAATGGGGCGCTGATGACGCCCGCGCCGCTGCCGCGATGACGCCCGATGCGATTTTGCTGCCCAAGGTCGGCTCTCCCGCCGACCTCGAAGCCCTGACCGAGATTATCGGCGACATCCCCCTCTGGGCGATGATGGAAACTCCAGGCGCGATGCTGAACGCCGCCGCCATCGCCGGGCACCGCCAACTGCAGGCGATGGTTATGGGCACCAACGATCTGGCCAAAGACCTGCAAACCCGCTTCCGCCCCGACCGCCTGCCGCTGGTCACCGGCCTCGGCCTCTGCCTGCTGGCCGCCAAGGCGCATGGCATCGCAATTATTGACGGTGTCTATAACGCCTTCAAAGACGAAGAAGGTCTGCGCGCCGAATGCGAACAGGGCCGCGACATGGGTTTTGACGGTAAAACACTAATCCACCCGGCGCAGCTTGATATCGCCAATGCGGCCTTCACCCCTTCGGAAGACGAAGCCGCCCTCGCCCGCCGCCAAATCAACGCATACGAAGAAGCGCAAGCCGCTGGCCAAGGTGTGGCGGTCGTTGATGGCAAGATCGTAGAAAATCTCCATGTTGCCACCGCCCGCGAAACACTGGCAAAACTGGAGGCAATTGCAGCCATGACCCCGGAGTCCTCCTCATGACCATTCTCATCCTCGGCCTGATCCTTTGGGTCAGCGCCCATCTATTCAAACGCTTGATGCCCGGCCCCCGCGCGGAAATGGGCACCGCAGGTCGCGGTGCCGTGGCGGCGGCGCTGGTCGTGGCGCTGGCCCTGATCATCTGGGGCTATCGCACAGCCGAATTCATCCCGGTCTGGAACCCGCCCAGCTTCTTCACCCATATCAACAACCTGCTGATGCTGCTGGCCTTCTGGGTCTTCGGCTCAAGTGCGGCCAAAGGCGCGAAAGCATGGCCCGCCTATAAAACCCGCCACCCGCAGCTGCTCGCCGTCAAGATCTGGGCCACTGCGCACCTGCTGGTCAACGGCGACCTCGCCGCGATCCTGCTGTTCGGCACCATGCTCGGTTGGGCGATGAGCGAAGTCATCCTCATCAACCGCGCCGAGCCAAACTGGACCCCTCCGCCCCACGCAGGCCGCGCCACCTATATCCGTCTGATCGTCATCTCCGCGATCCTTTTCCTTCTCGTCGCCGCCATCCACATGTGGCTGGGCGTCATTCCCTTCCCCCATTAACTCGGAGCCTGCCATGAAAGTTTACCGCTTCCTCTCCGAAGAGGACACATCCGCCTTTTGCCACAAGGTCACCGACGCGCTGAACAAGGGATGGGAGCTTTACGGCACCCCGACCCAGACGTGGGACCACAAAGCCGGGGTCATGCGCTGCGGCCAAGCCGTGATCAAAGACGCGCCCGGCACCTATTCGCCCGATGTTAAACTGGGCGAACAGTGATGAGTAAAACCAACCGCGGCCGCTTTTTTGAGGACTACCAACTGGGCGAGGTGCTGCACCACGCAGTACCCCGCACGGTTGGAGAAGGCGAACGCGCGCTCTATCATGCGCTCTACCCCGCGCGTCATGCGCTTTATTCTGCGGACAGTTTTGCACAATCTTGCGGGCTTAAGGCCAGCCCGCTTGACGATCTGATCGCCTTTCACATCGTCTTTGGCAAAACCGTGCCGGATGTTTCCCTCAATGCGGTGGCCAACCTTGGCTATGCGCAGGGCCGCTGGCTGATGCCCGTCTGGCCCGGTGACACGCTGCGCGCCGAAAGCGAGGTGATCGGCCTCAAACAAAACTCCAACGGCAAGACCGGCGTTGTCTGGGTCCGCACCACGGGGCTGAACCAACACAACGAGAAGGTGTTGGAATACGTCCGCTGGGTGATGGTTCGCAAAAACAATCTGGATGCCGCAGCGCCGGAAACGACCGTGCCTGACCTGCCCGACGCCTTGACTGTCGAGCAGCTTAAGGTGCCAGAGGGGCTGGACTTCACCCACTACGATTTCGCCCTCGCCGGAGAGCCGCACCGCTGGGGCGATTACGAAGTGGGTGAAAAGATCGACCACGTCGATGGCGTAACGGTCGAAGAGGCCGAGCACATGATCGCCACGCGCCTGTGGCAAAACACGGCGAAAGTGCACTTTGACACCTCTGCCCGGCCCGATGGGTCGCGCCTGATCTACGGCGGCCACGTCATCTCAATGGCACGGGCGCTGTCGTTCAACGGGCTGGCCAACGCGCAGATGATTGTGGGCCTTAACGGTGGCGCGCATGCGAACCCTTGCCTGTCCGGAGACACAATCCGCGCATGGACCGAAGTGCTCGACAAAGCCGAGACAGCAGCCCCCGGCGTCGGCGCAATCCGTCTACGGTTGGTCGCCACCAAAGGCGGCACCCCGTTTGAGTTGCGCGATGAGGCAGGCAAATACCGGCCAGAGGTTCTGCTTGACCTCGACTACTGGGCGCTCATGCCGCGCTAAAACGCTGGCCTGACCAGACGGTCGGGCCGCCTATCCCCCCTTATACAAGCAAAAATCAGCCGATTCGGACGTGTTGAGCGAATTTGTGATCACACGCATTTGGCGTGTGATCACAAATGCCATTTTTAGCTGGTCAAACCCAACTTTCTCGGAAAAAACCCTTACAGGAACGAGAGTCACCCCCATACTAAGGGGCAACTGGAACAGAAACGGGACCGTTTTTCATGAACATCCACGAATATCAGGCGAAAGCCCTCCTGCGCAGCTATGGCGCCCCTGTCTCCGACGGCCGTGTCGTGCTCAAGGCCGAAGACGCCAAGACCGCCGCTGGCGAGATGGACGGCCCGCTTTGGGTGGTCAAAGCGCAAATCCACGCAGGTGGCCGCGGCAAAGGCAGCTTTAAAGAAGCCGGTGCTGGCGAAAAGGGCGGCGTGCGCCTGACCAAATCCGTGGAAGAAGCGGCAGAAGAAGCCAAAAAGATGTTGGGCAAGACGCTGGTGACACACCAGACCGGCCCCGCAGGCAAACAGGTTAACCGCATCTACATCGAAGACGGCTCCGACATTGAGCGTGAGTTGTACCTCGCGCTGTTGGTCGACCGTCAGACCAGCCGCATCTCCTTTGTCTGCTCCACCGAAGGCGGCATGGACATCGAAGAAGTCGCCGACGCGACACCTGAGAAAATCCTCAGCTTCTCCGTCGATCCGGCCACTGGCTACCAGCCCTTCCACGGCCGCCGCGTTGCGTTTTCGCTGGGCCTCGAAGGCACGGCTGTCAAACAGTGCGTCAAACTGATGGGTCAGCTTTACCAAGCCTTCGTTGAGAAGGACATGGAGATGCTGGAGATCAACCCGCTGATCGTCATGCCCGGCAACGACCTGAAAGTGCTCGACGCGAAGGTCAGCTTCGACGGCAACGCGATGTACCGCCAGCCCGACGTCGCCAACCTGCGTGACGAGACCGAGGAAGACAGCAAAGAACTCGAAGCCTCCAAATACGACCTCAACTACATCGCGCTCGACGGCGAGATTGGCTGCATGGTCAACGGTGCGGGCCTCGCCATGGCGACGATGGACATCATCAAGCTCTACGGTGCCGAGCCTGCCAACTTCCTCGACGTGGGCGGTGGTGCGACCAAAGAGAAAGTCACCGAAGCCTTCAAGATCATCACCTCGGACCCGCAGGTCAAAGGCATCTTGGTCAACATCTTCGGCGGCATCATGCGCTGTGACGTCATCGCCGAAGGCGTTGTCGCCGCGGTGAAAGAAGTCGGTCTGAAAGTGCCGCTGGTTGTCCGTCTTGAGGGCACCAACGTCGAAGAAGGCAAAGCGATCATCAACAACTCCGGTCTTGATGTCATCGCTGCTGACGACTTGAAAGACGGCGCTCAGAAAATCGTGAAAGCGGTTAAGGGCTAAACGCTTCTGTCGGCCACCCCTGCCCAGCGTTTGGGGTGGCCGATACCACCGTCTTTGCCGCCCCGCTGCGGCAGGGGCATTCCGGCCTAGCAATGTCGCGCAAACCTAAGAATGCAACGAGGTCAGCATGGATCAATCTCCCAAATCCTCCCCCGTTCTCGCGGGTATTGCGCTATTGGGGGCCGGGCTTTTGATCCGTCAGTGGCAGCCCGATGCCCTGCGGCTGCCCGAGCCTGAGAACAAAAAACGCCTCGACCGAGGTCTGCCCCGCGCTGCGCGCAAATCGCGTGACGGCTTGGCGATGATCCTGCCGTCCAACCTCACCGGTTCAATTGGCCGGAGCCTGATGGTGATGGGTGCCGGTCTGTTGACCCTGCGCGCTCTCGATTTTCTCGCCGACGATAACGAGCGTCTTTACTGATGTCGCTGATGCCACCCCTCCTCCTGACCGGCCTTCTGGCCGCCCCCGCTTTTGGCGGGCCAGAAGAGGTGGCCATCTCACGCTTTAATGACTGGTGCTTCAAGGCTGGCCAGACCGAGGCGCAAGCCCGCGATAATATGGCCGCCGATGAGGCACCTTTCGCCCTCACCTTCTGGGACGACAGCCTAGAGCCACGACCAGACGACGCCCCGCGCGGCGTAGAGCGGCGCTGCGAAGTGACGTTTGACGGCGATCACACCGCCGCCGCCATCACTGCCTTGCGCGCGCAAATGGCCACCCCGCCCGTTTTTGGTGATGCGATTCCCCTGCCCGACACCCATAGCGCCGGCCCCGGCACCGCGTTGATCGAGGGCCGTGAATTGCTGCGTGGTCGCGTGGCCGTCGTGCATGTTGGAACGCGCAGCGCTCAGGCCGCGACGCAGACTTTCATGGCTGTTGACCGGCTCTATGATGGTCTTGGACTGCCCGCGGAGGTGTCGCAATGACCGCCTCTCAACGTCAGGGTTGGACCCTTTTGCTGACGCTGGGGCTGGCCTTTGCCATGCAGATGTTCACCGTGAACACACTGCCCGTCGCCACTCAGGAAACTTTGCTCGCGGAAGGTGGCTTTTACGAAAGTCTTTCCGTTGTGGGCTACCTGCTGTGCATTGCAGCGCTGATCTGGACGTTACGCGGCGCGGTTCTGCGGGTCTGGTACCTGCCGCTGGTACTGGCCGTTATGGCAGCACGCGAACTCGACCTCGACAAATCGCTGTTCACCCGCGGCCTGTTTAAGGCCCGGCAATATACCGGCGACGACGTCCCACTGGGCGAGCGACTGGTCGCGGCGCTGATCCTTGCGATTATCATCTGTGCAATCCTGCTGATGCTGTGGCGCCACGTCCGGCCCTTCCTTGCCGCCCTGTTTCAGGGGCGCGCATGGGCCGGGGCCGTCCTGCTCGGGATCGGTTTCACCGTCGCTTACAAACTGCTCGACGGCATCGCCCGGAAACTCGCCCCCTTGGGGATCGAGATTTCTGCCGATGCCGAACGCACCGCTTTCGTCGTCGAGGAGATCGGGGAGCTTGGCATCCCGGTCATGTTCCTCGCCGCCATCCTGCTGTGGCCCGGCCCCGCGCCGACCACGGCGCATCCCACCAACCGGGCGCATCGCGCCTGACGCCCCCGGGGCCCGCCCCCGGGATTAAATATCACCGACCAAGGAAGAAATCATGGCCGTACTAGTCAACGAAAACACCAAAGTCATCTGTCAGGGTCTGACCGGCTCGCAGGGGACGTTCCACACCGAACAGGCCATTGCCTATGGCACCAAGATGGTCGGCGGCGTCACGCCCGGCAAAGGCGGTCAGACGCACCTCGACCTGCCCGTGTTCAACTCCGTCCACGAAGCCAAGCACGTGACCGAGGCGAACGCCTCCGTGATCTACGTCCCGCCCCCCTTCGCGGCAGACTCAATCCTTGAGGCGATCGACGCCGAGATGGAACTGATCGTCTGCATCACCGAAGGCATCCCGGTTCTCGACATGGCCCGCGTCGCTCGCGCGCTCCAAGGCTCCAAATCGCGCCTGATCGGCCCGAACTGCCCCGGCGTCATCACGCCCGACGCCTGCAAAATCGGCATCATGCCGGGCCACATCCACCGTCGCGGTTCGGTCGGCGTTGTGTCGCGCTCGGGCACGCTGACTTATGAGGCGGTCAAACAGACCACCGACATGGGCCTCGGCCAGTCCTCTGCCGTTGGCATCGGCGGCGACCCCATCAAAGGGACCGAGCATATCGACGTGCTGGAAATGTTCCTTGCAGATGACGAGACACATTCGATCATCATGATTGGCGAAATCGGCGGCTCCGCCGAAGAGGAAGCAGCACAGTTCCTTGCCGACGAAAAGAAAAAGGGCCGCTGGAAGCCGACCGCTGGCTTCATCGCGGGTCGCACGGCCCCTCCCGGCCGCCGCATGGGCCACGCAGGAGCGATTGTCGCCGGTGGCAAGGGCGACGCGGAAAGCAAGATCGAAGCGATGAAAGAAGCCGGTATCGTCGTGGCTGACAGCCCCGCGACACTGGGCGAAGCGGTCAAAGAAGCGATCGACAAGGGCTAACCCCCCTTCCGGTCTTGTGGCCCCCCTTCCGGTGCCGCAAGACCCCACGACCCCTATGCCTACGGTCCCAACCCACACGAGGTACTCTCATGACCGACCAACCCGCCAACGAACAATTCCGCGCCTCCTCCTTCATGGAAGGCGAAAACGCAGAGTATCTTGAGGCGATGTACGCCCGCTATGCCAACGATCCCAACGCGGTCGACGACGCTTGGCAGGAATTTTTCGCGGCGATGGGCGACGACGCCGAAACCGCACAGGCAGAGGCCGCTGGCCCCTCTTGGGCACGGTCCGACTGGCCCCCCGCCCCCGCGGGTGAAGTCATGGGCGCGCTGACCGGTGTTTGGCCCGAACCCGCCGAGGCCCAGGCCGCAGGCGAAAAAATCAAAACCAAAGCCGCAGAGAAGGGCGTCGAAGTCTCGGACGCACAGGTCAAGCAAGCCGTGCTCGACAGCATCCGCGCGCTCATGCTGATCCGCGCCTACCGCATCCGGGGCCACCTGGCCGCCGACCTTGACCCGCTGGGCATGCGCGATACCGGCAACCAGCCTGAGCTTGACCCGAAGTCCTACGGTTTCACCGAGGCCGACATGAACCGCCCGATTTTCATCGATCAGGTGCTGGGCCTTGAAGTGGCGACAATGAAGCAGATCGTCGACATCGTGCGCTCAACCTACTGCGGCACCTTCGCGCTGCAATACATGCATATCTCCGACCCCGAGCAGGCCGGTTGGCTGAAAGAGCGGATCGAAGGCTACGGCAAGGAAATCCACTTCACCAAGGAAGGCCGCAAGGCGATTCTAAGCAAGCTGGTCGAGGCCGAGGGCTTCGAAAAGTTCCTGCACGTGAAATACATGGGCACCAAGCGTTTCGGCCTTGATGGCGGTGAAAGCCTTGTTCCCGCGATGGAGCAGATCATCAAGCGCGGCGGCCAGTTGGGTGTCAAAGACATCGTCATCGGCATGCCCCACCGGGGCCGCCTGTCGGTGCTCGCCAACGTTATGCAGAAACCCTACCGCGCGATCTTTAACGAATTCCAAGGCGGCAGCTTCAAACCGGACGATGTGGATGGTTCGGGCGATGTGAAATACCACCTCGGCGCGTCCTCGGACCGTGAGTTCGACGGCAATTCCGTTCACCTGTCGCTGACCGCCAACCCCTCGCACCTTGAGGCGGTGAACCCCGTCGTGCTGGGCAAGGTCCGCGCCAAGCAGGACCAGCTGAACGACAAGGACCGCACCGCCGTCATGCCAATTCTGCTGCACGGCGATGCGGCCTTTGCTGGCCAAGGCGTCGTGGCGGAATGTTTCGCGCTTTCGGGCCTCAAGGGTCACAAAACCGGCGGCACCATGCATATCGTGGTAAACAACCAAATCGGCTTCACCACCGCGCCGCATTTCTCGCGTTCCTCGCCCTACCCCACTGACAACGCGCTGGTGGTTGAGGCGCCGATCTTCCACGTCAACGGCGACGACCCCGAAGCGGTCGTGCACGCCGCCCGCGTGGCCACCGAGTTCCGTCAGAAGTTCCACAAAGATGTGGTCATCGACCTCTTCTGCTACCGCCGCTTTGGTCACAACGAAGGCGACGAGCCGATGTTCACCAACCCGGTGATGTACAAGAGCGTCAAGAAACAGAAAACCACGCTGAGCCTTTATACCCAGCGTCTGGTTGCCGACGGTCTGATCCCCGAGGGTGAGATCGAAGACATGAAGACCGCCTTCCAGAACCATCTGGGCGAGGAGTTTGAAGCGGGTAAGGATTACCGCCCGAATAAGGCCGATTGGCTGGACGGCAAGTGGTCGCACATGGACAAAAAGAAAAAGTCCTACCAGCGCGGCAAGACGGCCATCGCCCCCGAAACCCTGCAAGACGTCGGCAAGGCGCTCACCACCGCGCCGGATAAATTTCCGCTGCATAAAACCATCGGTCGTCTGCTCGAAGCAAAAAAGGCGATGTTCGAAAGCGGTGAAGGTTTTGACTGGGCCACGGCTGAGGCAATGGCGTTTGGCTCCCTGCTGACCGAAGGCTACAAGGTTCGTCTGTCTGGCCAAGACAGCACACGCGGCACCTTCAGCCAGCGGCATTCGGCATTCGTCAATCAAGACAACGAAGACCGCTACTACCCGCTGAACCACATCCGCGAGGGGCAGGCCGAGTATGAAGTCATCGACTCGATGCTTAGCGAATATGCGGTGCTGGGCTTTGAGTATGGCTACTCACTGGCCGAGCCCAATGCACTCACCCTTTGGGAAGCGCAGTTTGGTGACTTCGCCAACGGCGCACAGATCATGTTCGACCAGTTCATCTCAAGCGGTGAAAGCAAATGGCTGCGCATGTCGGGCCTCGTTTGCCTGATGCCGCACGGCTATGAGGGTCAGGGTCCAGAGCACTCCTCCGCCCGTCTGGAGCGTTTCCTCACCATGTGTGGCGGCGACAACTGGATCGTGGCGAACTGCACCACGCCCGCCAACTACTTCCACATCCTGCGCCGCCAACTGCACCGCAGCTACCGCAAGCCGCTGATGTTGATGACCCCCAAATCCCTGCTGCGCCACAAGCTTGCGGTGTCCAACGCGGATGATTTCACCACCGGGTCGAGCTTCCACCGCGTGCTCTGGGATGACGCACAAAAGGGCCATTCCGACACCAAGCTGGTCGCGGATGACAAGATCAAGCGCGTGGTGATGTGTTCGGGCAAGGTCTATTACGACCTGCTGGAAGAACGCGACGCTCGCGGCATCGACGATGTCTATCTCCTGCGGTTCGAGCAGTTCTACCCCTTCCCCGCGCAATCGGCGGTCAAGGAACTGGAACGCTTCAAAGGGGCCGAAATGATCTGGTGCCAAGAAGAGCCCAAGAACCAAGGTGCTTGGTCCTTCATCGAGCCCAATATCGAATGGGTTCTGGGCCGCATCGACGCCAAACACGGCCGCGCCTCCTATGTGGGCCGCGCCACCGCCGCCTCGCCCGCCACGGGTCTGGCCAGCCAGCACAAAGCACAACAAGCCGCCCTCGTCGACGAGGCGCTGACCATCAAAGGAAACTAAACCATGACAAGCGAAGTACGCGTACCCACGCTGGGCGAATCCGTCACCGAAGCCACCGTTGCCACATGGTTCAAAAAGCCCGGCGATACCGTCGCGGTGGATGAAATGCTCTGTGAGTTGGAAACCGACAAAGTCACCGTCGAAGTGCCCAGCCCCGTTGCTGGCACCTTGAGCGAGATCGTGGCGCAAGAAGGCGAAACCGTCGGCGTCGACGCCCTGCTGGCCAACGTCAGCGAAGGCGACAGCGGGTCCAAGGCCGCGCCCAAAGCCAAAGAAGCCGCAGAAGACGACGAAGCTGTGTCCCAGTCCGATCGGGGCGGCGATGCGCCCAAAGCCATCGACGCAGGCTCCGCCGACGTGGCTGCCCGCGAAGGCGAAACCATTGAGGTCAAAGTGCCCACACTGGGCGAGTCGGTCACCGAAGCGACCGTTAGCACTTGGTTCAAGAAAGTCGGCGACAAGGTCGAAGCCGACGAAATGCTCTGCGAGTTGGAAACCGACAAAGTCAGCGTCGAAGTGCCCTCGCCCGCCGCCGGCGTGCTGGCCGAAATCCTCGCCGACGAAGGCACCACCGTCGAAGCCTCCGCCACGCTGGCCGTACTGACCTCCGGCGCAGGCGCTGCCGCCCCCAAAGGCGAAGACGCCAAATCCGGGGCGGGTGCTGCTCCTGAAACCAAATCCGCCGACACTTCGGGCAAAGACGTGGAAGACGCCCCTTCAGCCAAGAAAGCCATGGCCGAAGCGGGCCTCAGCCGCGATCAGGTCACCGGCTCGGGCCGTGACGGTCGCGTGATGAAAGAAGACGTGGCCAAGGCCGTCGCGGCTGGCACCTCGGCCCCCAAAGCCGAAGCCAAACCCGCAGCCCCCCGCGCCGCCTCCGCCCCCGATGACGCGTCGCGCGAAGAGCGGGTCAAAATGACCCGCCTCAAGCAGACCATGGCGCGCCGCCTGAAAGAGGCCCAGAACACCGCCGCGATCCTGACCACCTTTAACGAGGTGGACATGACCGAGGTCATGGAATTGCGGAACACCTACAAGGCTGATTTTGAGAAGAAACACGGCGTGCGGATGGGCTTCATGTCCTTCTTCACCAAGGCCTGCTGCCACGCGCTCAAGGAAATCCCCGAGGTCAACGCCGAGATCGACGGCACCGACATCATCTACAAGAACTACGTCCACATGGGCGTCGCCGCAGGCACGCCCACGGGCCTTGTGGTGCCGGTGATCAAAGACGCCGACGCGATGTCTTTCGCCGAGATCGAAAAGGCCGTGAACGCCATGGGCAAAAAGGCCCGTGACGGCAAGCTGACCATGGGCGACATGACCGGCGGCACTTTCACCATCTCCAACGGCGGCGTCTACGGCTCGCTGATGACCGCACCGATCCTGAACCCGCCACAGTCGGGTATCCTCGGCATGGCGAAGATTCAGGACCGCCCAATGGCGATCAACGGCGAGGTCGTGATCCGTCCGATGATGTATATCTCGCTCAGCTATGACCACCGGATCATCGACGGCAAGGGCGCTGTGACTTTCCTTGTGCGCGTCAAAGAGATGCTGGAAGATCCCCGCCGTCTGTTGATGGATCTGTGATACCATAGGCGGGGGGAGACCCCCGCCCTATATACCCGCAGACCGGGTGGGGCGTCCCACCAACTGAAAGGGCCAAACCATGACCGAAACCACCTTCCTCGCCGCCTATGGCCTTCTGGTCATGCTAACGATCCTGCTTCAAGTGCTGGGCGCGACCCGGCAGCTCTCAATGGGCTACCTAATGTCCTCGCGCGACGAGACCCGCACGACCACCGGCATGACCGCCCGTCTGGGCCGCGCGGTTGATAACTCCGTCGTGGCCATGGCGCTTTTCGCGCCTGCAGTGCTGCTAGTCGAGATGCTTGGCCGCAATAACAGCGCCACGCTGCTGGCCGCCCAAGTCTTCCTACTAGCGCGGATCATCTATGTGATCGTCTACGCACTCGGCGTACCGACAATCCGCACGCTGGCATGGCTCGCAGGCTACGCCGCCACAGCGGTCCTTTATTTCCACGCGCTCTGAAAGGGCATTCAAATGCAGATGATCTGCCACTTCGACGTTACCGACTTCGTCGCTTGGAAAAACGCCTTCGATGCCGATGCCGAGGCGCGGCGCAACGCGGGGCTTTCGGTGCTGCAAATCTGGAAACACGCCGACAGCAGCACCAAGGCTTCCGTCCTGCTCGACGTCAATGACCGCAAGAAGGCGGACGACTGGCTCACCCGCTCCAACGCCCTTAGCAGCGATGACAAGGGCACCGTGACCAACGCGACAGCCGTCTTTGTGAAATCCGCATGACCACCGAACTGACCGTCCTGACCCTTGCCGCGCTGCTGCAGGGGGTGCAATTCGTGGTCTACGCCGTGCCCGCCAACCGCGAGCTTGGCCCCGGTTATACCATGTCTGCCCGCGACCGTGATCCGTCGCGCGCACTGTCGGACCGCACTGCCCGTCTGGGCCGCGCGCTTGATAACCACTTCGAGGGGCTGATCCTTTTCGGCATCGCCGTGGGCGTGGTGCAGATGTCGGCCCAGAACACCGCGTTCACTGCCGCCTGCGCTTGGGTCTATCTCATCGCCCGCGTGCTTTACGTGCCCGCCTATGCGCTCGGCCTGCGCCCGCACCGCTCACTCATCTGGGTCGTGGGTTTTGCCGCGACCATGTTGATGCTGGTGGCGGCCCTCATTTAACCCTTTCCCCAACACCCGCAGGCAGCGGCGCTTGCACCTGAAACCCGCGCCCCCTACCTTGCCTGTAACACCCGACTGCTAAGGAGACCCCCCATGTCGAGCTATGATGTCATCGTGATCGGCTCCGGCCCCGGCGGCTATGTCGCCGCCATCCGTTGCGCGCAACTGGGCCTGAAAACCGCCTGTGTTGAGGGCCGCGAGACCTTGGGCGGCACCTGCCTCAATGTCGGCTGCATCCCCTCCAAGGCGCTGCTGCACGCCACGCATATGCTGCACGAGGCCGAGCATAACTTTGGCGAGATGGGCCTGAAGGGCAAAAGCCCCTCCGTCGACTGGAAGCAGATGCTGACTTACAAAGACAAGACGATCGAGACCAACACCAAGGGCATCGAATTCCTGTTCAAAAAGAACAAGATCGACTGGCTTAAAGGTTGGGGATCGGTGCCAGAGGCTGGCAAGGTCAAGGTTGGCGACGAGGTCCATGAGGCCAAGAACATCATCATCGCCTCGGGCTCCGAGCCCGCCGCCCTGCCCGGCGTTGAAGTTGACGAGCAGGTCGTCGTCACTTCCACCGGCGCGCTGGAATTGAACAAGATCCCCAAGAAGATGGTCGTGATCGGCGCGGGCGTCATCGGGCTGGAGCTGGGCAGCGTTTACGCGCGTCTGGGGACCGAAATCACCGTCGTTGAATACCTCGACGCGATCACGCCAGGCATGGACCCTGAGGTGCAGAAAACCTTCCAGCGGATGCTGAAAAAGCAAGGCATCAACTTCGTCATGGGCGCCGCCGTGCAAAAGACCGAAGTCGCCAAGGGCAAGGCCACGGTCAGCTACAAGCTCCGCAAAGACGACAGCGAGCATGAGATTGAGGCCGATACCGTTCTCGTCGCCACGGGCCGCAAGCCGGTGATCAAAGGGATGGGTCTGGACGATCTCGGCATCAAAATGACCGAGCGCGGTCAGATCGCCGTGAACGAGCATTGGGAAACCTCCGTCAAAGGCGTCTATGCCATCGGCGACGTTATCGAAGGCCCCATGTTGGCGCACAAAGCCGAGGACGAGGGCATGGCCGCCGCAGAGGTGATCGCGGGTAAACATGGCCATGTGAACTACGGCGTGATCCCCGGCGTGATCTACACCCACCCGGAGGTCGCCAGCGTCGGCGAGACCGAAGCGACGCTCAAGGAAGCGGGCCGGGCGTATAAGGTCGGCAAGTTCTCCTTCATGGGCAACGCGCGGGCCAAGGCGGTCTTTGCCGGTGACGGTTTCGTCAAGCTGATCGCCGACAAGGAAACCGACCGCATCTTGGGCTGCCACATCATCGGCCCCGGCGCAGGCGATCTGATCCACGAGGTCTGCGTGGCGATGGAATTCGGCGCCTCGGCGCAGGACTTGGCGATGACCTGCCACGCGCACCCGACCTATTCTGAAGCGGTGCGCGAAGCCGCGCTGGCCTGCGGCGATGGGGCGATCCACATGTAAGCGATGCGGGGCGGACCAATGGCCCGCCCCTCACCGACTGTGCTGTGCCTACCAGCGACCGCAACTGCGGAAACCGGCGCGGCGACGTTGCTCAGATTACCTGTTTGGCTGATCAAGACGGGGTTCAGTCAATCAGGGCTTTCACCAAAAGCGTCGTAGCGGCCGCGAGGTAAATGTCGCTGTTATTGACGACATAGACTTCGTTCCGGCCTGGTCGGGCAAGGCCGCGCGCCTGCCAATTGTTCACAATGGTCACATCCTGTTTGCGGAACCGATGCCCAACGGCCTTTTGATGATGCTGCCGCTTTTCCACAATAACTTTAGCATGGCGGTTTTGATCGGCTTTTTTGACTTGCCGGTTTTGATCCGCTTTTGTGACCTGACGGCTTTGATCAACCTTTTTGCTTTGGCGGCTCTGATCAGCTTTCTTAACCTGCCGGCTCTGATCATCTTCGTTGACCTGACGCTCTTGATCAGCGTGCCTCTCCACTGCTCTTTCCGCCATGGCCGAGATCGGCATCACCGTCACCGCTGCAAGAGCCAAAACAACAACAGTTGCGCCTCGTTTCATGAAAGTCTGCATTGAGTCCATTCCTTTGGTTCAGTCCTTATTGAACGGCTGGCAGCTGGAAATCCGTCGCTAAAATTTTTGCCTTTTTTCAGTCATAGAAACCGTTGCTGATCGATGGGTGGCATACGCTAAGTGTACAAGGTGTTTACCGCCCTGCCCTAAAACCCATCCCGTCGGGCCATTTTAGGGAAGATAAGATCCTGCGTAGGGTGATCATGTTGCTACGTAGAGACATGCAGGGTGACGCCTGTCTTTTCCACACCTCACGGCGGCGCCGCGACATCAAGCGCTTCCCACATACGTGAATTTCTGATCCGCCGAGTAAAGGCTTCTGCCGCAGTGCTGCCGTGCCGATAAGGTGTGGTGGACGGTGCAGGCCCACAGGTGGTGTTAGAAAGCACCGCCCGGCTTGCGACCATCCGACCCATATTGCTTATGTCAGGTCTTCAACGCAGGCCGCCACCCAGCTTCATGCAGCAACGCATTAGAACGGCTCTCCACCTCTTCTTCCAAGCGCGCCATGAAAGCACGCTTGTCCAACCCCGGCTGGATCGGTTCAAGAAACTCGACGACCGCCAGACCCGGCTTGCGGTACAGCCCCCGACGCGGCCAGAAGTGGCCCGCGTTGGTCGCCACAGGTACACAGACCTGCCCCATTTGGTCATAAAGCACCGCTGTGCCGACCTTGTAAGGCGCGCTCAGGCCCGGGGCAACGCGGGTTCCTTGGGAATAGATCACCAACTGCCCCGGCTCGACCCGACCGGCGTTCACGTCGGCCATCATCTTGGTAATCGCCTGTCCGCGCTTGCCACGGTTAACGGCAATCATGCCCATCCGTTTGGCATATTGCCCGATCACCGGGGTCCAAAGCACTTCGCGTTTCATGATGAACTTCGCCCGCGGCAAGGCGTGAAAAATTATCAAGATATCCAGAAACGATTGGTGCTTCGCCGCCACCAGCACCTCGCCATCAGGCACCGTGCCACGCACTTCGCAGCGCAACCCGATCAGCCAGCGCGCCGACCACATGGCCCAAGCGGCATAGGCCTTGCAGGCCCGATACGCCCCACGTTTGGAGAACATCGCCCAGGGTGCGAAGGCCAACCCGATCACCGGCATGGCCACGGTCACCTGCACGATATAGAGGATCGAGCGGATCCACTGCAGCAGCTTCATGTTAGTTCCCTCAATGTGCGCCGCGCGGCAGCTCCGGTGGCGGCGAAGGCCACTGCGCCGACCAACAGCGGCACCAGAAGCGGCACCACCCAATGCCAGCCGCGAAAGCCCAAACCGGTCAGAAAACCGCCCGCTTCGCCTGCGTCGGGCAATAGGACGACCGCCACCACGCCCAGAACCGTGCCCGCCGCCGCCCCTAAAAGCGCGCGCAGGGTGAAACGGCGAATGAAGGCGCGAGCGATATAGTCATCGGTCGCCCCCACCAACCGCAGCACGGCGATCACCTGCGCATTTGCCGCCAGCGCGGCCTGTGCCGCCAAGGTGACCATCGCCGCCACCGCCGCCCCGATCAGCAGGGTCGAGATCCACCCCAACAGCCGCAAACGGCTTGCCGCGGCAACCAGCGGCGCGCGCCAGCGGCTGTGGTCGTCCAGCACGGCTCCCGGCACTTCAGCGGACAGACGCAGGCGCAGGCCGACGGGGTCCAGCCCCTCGCCTTCCTCAACCACTTCGATCAAACGCGGCACCGGCAGGTTTTCCATCGCCAATTCGGGGCCAAACCATGGGGCGAGCAGTTCTTCCTGTTCTGCATCCGTCAACGCGCGGGCCGAAGCCACGCCCTTGGTCGTCTGCAAAAGTTTCAACGCCGCCTCAGTCTGCGCTGCGCGTTGATCCAGCGGAGCCACGATACGCACTGTAGCCGACTGCGCCAACTCCTGCCCCCAAACCTGCGCCAAACGGCCCGACGCCAGCGACAGCGCCAAGGCAAAGACCGCCAAGAAGGCCATCGCACCCGCGGCGAACAACGTTAACTGCGCAGTGAACCCCGACGGCGGCACCACACGGTCCGCCTGTCTGTCGCCTTTGAAAATCGCGCGAAAGGCGCCCATGTCGAAACGCTTCACAAATCCGCCCCCGCCAATTGAATGCGCCGATTGGCGATGCGCAACACCCGCGCTTGCACATGCGCCTTGGTGGCGCGGATCAGGCCAAGGTCATGGGTGGCAATCAACACGGTCTTGCCCATGCGGTTCAACTCGATCAGCAGGCGCAGCAGGCGTTGGGACATCTCCCAATCAATGTTGCCGGTCGGTTCATCCGCCAAAATCACGTCTGGCGACATAATCACTGCGCGCGCCAGGGCCGCACGCTGCCGCTCCCCGCCAGATAGCTCGGGCGGCAGGGCATCGGCGCGGTGGGTCAGGCCAACCCAAGACATCAACTCTTCCAAATCCGTGCCTCCGGCCTCGGCCTGACGGCCTGAGACGTTCAGTGGCAGCGCGATATTTTCGGTCAACGGCAGATGGTCGAGGAATTTTACGTCCTGATGCACCACACCAACGCGGCGGCGCATGAGCGCAATGTCATCGCGCCCCAGCCCGCGGACATCGGCCCCGAACATCCGCAGGTGCCCTGCCGTGGGCAGCAGAGCGCCGTAGCAGAGCTTCATCAATGTGGTCTTGCCCGTGCCCGATGGGCCGGTGAGGAAATGAAACGATCCGGGGGCAAGTTTCAGCGTGATGTCGGACAGCAGTTCGCCCCCGCCATAGCTGTAGGCCACATTTTCGAGCTCTATCACGCATCCACCTTAAAACACTTCGACCTGTTGTGCCTCAGCACCGGAAAGGATTCAATCACCCAGAACCCTAGCACCCTGTCCAGATATCACTTTTCCTACGTTATTCTAGGACATATGCTGTCCGTTACGATCCGAGAGCACCGAACGAACCCAGGAATGACCATGCGGCTGATCTGCCCAAACTGCGACGCGCAATACGAAGTCCCCGACGAAGTGATGCCGGTAGCGGGGCGTGACGTGCAATGTTCCAACTGCGGGCAGACGTGGTTTCAGTATCATCCCGACAATGCGCCAGAAGAAGATTACCCAGAGGATGACAGTCCTGAGCGCGCTCATTCGGACGGCAACGACACAGGCTACCACGACCCAGACTACGATGACCCGGATTACGACGATGACGTGATGCATATGAAGCAACGCGCAACCGACGATGCGGGTAACGAAGAAAAGGCAGCCAATAGCTTGCCTGATCTCCAGCCGTTCGGGGATGAGGATTACGAGAACGATAGCCTCGAAGATGACGGGTCTTTTGACGATGACGCGGCCTTCGACGATGGCTATGATTTCGAGCCAGAGGAGGAGGCGCAGCGCCCGACCGCCGCGCCCACCGCAACTGCACCCATGAGACGCCCGCTGGATCCGGCCATCGCCGAAATCCTGCGTCAGGAGGCGGCAGCAGAGCAAGATGCCCGCCGCAAGCGTCAGTCAGACCCACTGGAAACCCAGCCGGATTTGGGCCTTGATGACGCCCCCCGCGCTGAACCCCCAAAAGACCCCCGGCCCGACATTGCCGAAGCGGACCATGTGCCCGCGGATGAGGATGCCCGCCGCGCCCATGATGCCAGGCTGCGCATGGCCAAGATGCGGGGGGAGCCAGTCCCCGAGAGCGAAGCCTACGGCAGCGCCTCGCGCCGCGACCTGCTGCCCGATATCGAAGAGATCAACTCGACCCTGCGCCATGATCGCAACCAAGGCCAGCATGCGGGGCCAACACCGACGGCCGCGCTCGACAGCCCCGAGAGCACGCGCAAGTCGGGAGGATTCACGCGTGGTTTCGTCTTGATGATCGCCTTGGCGGCCATCTTGGCGGCGGTTTATGTCTATGCGCCGCAGATTGCGCAATCATTGCCGCAGGCCGATCCTTACCTGTCGTCCTATGTGGCGTGGATGGATGACGCGCGGATTTGGTTGGACGGGCAGCTGCAAGACCTGCTTGTCTGGCTTGACACCGTGGCGACCCAATCGCAGGGCTAACCCCGCCTAGAACCGATCCAACAGTCTGTTGAGGTAATCCCGCTCAACCTCTGGCCGCTCTGCCTCGCCCGAGCGGCGGCGGATTTCGTCCAGCAGACGCCGCGCGCGGCCCTGATCGTCAGGACCCTGAGCCAGCGGCGCGTCCGAGCTATTGGCCCCATTGCCCCCCTGCTCGCGGCCCAGCGGATCGCGCGCCTCGGCCCGGCGGTCGCCCTCGGCAGTGCCTTGGCCGGGTTGGCCCTCGCCCTGCTCTTGCTCCATCGCATCGCCAAGCGACCGCATCCCCTCGCGCAGCGCTTCCATGGCCTGCGCTTGGTTGTCGATCGCCTCGGCCAACTCATCGCGGCGCAGGGCGTCGCCGGCGCGGTCCATCGCCTCTCCGGCACCCTCTAGCGCCTCGCGCGCGGCATCGCCCTCGGGCGTGCCTTGCCCCGGCAGACGGCCTTCCTGACGGCGCAGCTCGTCGCGCAGCGCTTGCTGACGCCCGGCCAGTCCTTCTTCGGCGCCCTCTTCGCCGGATTGGCCGCCCTGCCCTTGCTGGCCCTCATGGCTCTGACCACGCCCCTGACCACCATTGCGGCCCTCGTTGCCTTCATTCTCACCCGCGCCCGTGCCGGGGTTGAACTGCTCTTGCAGGTCGCGGAAGGCCTGATCGCTCAGCCCCTGTTGCTCGCGCAGGGTTTCCGAGAGACCCTCCATCGCCTGTTCACCCGGTGAATTGCCGCCCTCGCCCGGCTGGCCTTGGGTGACGCGCATGTTCTCCATCATTTCCTGCAACTGACGCAGCGCCTCAGCAGCTTCGGCCATGCGGCCCTGCTCCATCAACTCCTGAATGCGGTCCATCATGCGTTGCAGATCGTCTTGGGTCATCTGCATGGACTCGCCTTGGGGCTGCTGGCCTTCGCCCTCGCCCTCCTGTGCCTGTTGGCGCTGGAGTTGCTCTAAGTACTCTTCGGTGGCGCGGCGCAGCTCTTCCATCAGTTCGGCAATCTCGGCCTGTGAGGCACCGTTTTTCATCGCCTCATTCAGCCGATCCTGCGCGCGACGCATCCGCGCCAGCGCATCGGCCAGCACGCCTTCCTCCAGTTCGATCGCCAGCGCCCAGAGGTCTTCGGCCATCTCGGTCTGGACCTCTTCGTCCAACCCAAAGCGCGCCCGGATTTCCAGACGGCGGATCATTTGCTTGAGCCGTAGAACCGTGACATCCGAGCGCAGATCCTCCCCCGGCGCATAGGTCACAGCCCGGAGTACCTGCGCGATGCGTGGCGCATTGGCCCGCGACCACAAAAGATCGCGACGCATTTCGATAACCGCTGCTGCCGCCGGATCAAAGAAGCGCCGCCCCGGCAAGGTCAATTGGCTTGGCTCAGTCGCGGCTTTCTGTTCGGCGGCGTCGAGCACGGAAAGCTCAAGGGACACCGGCAGATTGGCCCATGGATGCTTCGAGAAATTCTCAATCAGATTTTCTTCGAACTGCCGCCGATCGCCCGTGATCGGCATGGGCAGGGGCACAACAATCTCGGGCCGCGCGTCAGGGTCGATGGTCAGCCCATAGCGGCGGTCAACAGAGGCCAGATCAAGGCTGATCCGCGCCTCACCCGCTTCGACGCCATAGTCATCCCGCGCGATGAAAGGCAGGCTCATTTCGCCCAAGGCCGTAACTTCGGGCGGGCCTTGCCGCTCAATTTGCGGGGCGGCGTCGGGCAGCATTGTGATCTGCCATGCCCGCGCGCCCGGCCCTTCGATGGCGATCTCTCCGCTTTGGCGCAGGGTGAAATTCTGCGCCGTTTCCGCGCCCGGCTCGGCATCACGGCCCGAAACACTTTCCGCCACGGTCAACGCGCCAACCTCGCCGTAAAGCCGCAGGGTGATCAGCGTCCCCGCCGGAAGCGACAGCGCCCCCGCCTCGAGATCATTCAAATAAAGTGTCGGCTTGCCCGTATGGCGCGGCGGTTCTGCCCAACCTTCCCAAACCGGACCAGAGGCCAGCGCACCGCCCGCCCCGCCTGGTGTAAGCTGTGTCACCTCACCCAGCCGCCAGACCGAGCCAAAGACCAGTGCCACCACAAAAGCCAAAAGCGCCACATAACGCAGCGCATAGGGATCGGATGGCGCGACCCGCAGATCACCCTTCACCGGCTTGGCCGTTGCCGCCCGCGCGGCCATACGTTTCTGATGGGCCTGCCAGACCGCTGCCGAGGCCGCATCGCCCCCACCAATCGCCTGGTCGTCCAAAAGCGCCCGAATGGGCCGCCCCGGCAGGCTGGCATCCAGGCGCGCCAAGGCTTCGGCCTGCGAGGGAATACGAAAGCGCCGCAGCGCGAAAAACAATGTGCCGAGAAAAAGTAGACCAACAGCGACCAGCACACCCCAAAGCAGATCACCGCCCAGACTGTCCTGCGCCCCCATCATCAGCAGCGCCAGTACGGCGAGACATAGCGTCAGCATCGGCCAAAGCGCCTGTACCAGCGCTTCAGCCAGCATCCCCCCCCAGGTCAGCCGCAAGGGCCAGCGCAGCGCGCGCAGCCCGTCTGTCCTGTCAGTGGATGCCTTCATGCGTCACGCTCCCGCGCTCCGGCGGCGGGATGCCGTCAGAGCCATTCAGGGATGGTATCGCGGTTTATCATTTCGTCAAAGCTTGGCCGTGGGCGGATAACCGCGAATTGATCGCCGTTGACCAAAACTTCAGGGATGAGCGGGCGCGAATTATATTCGCTGCTCATCACCGCGCCGTAGGCTCCGGCAGAGCGGAAGGCCACCAGATCGCCAGAACCGAGCGTGGGCATCATCCGCTGCTTGGCAAAGGTATCGCCGGATTCGCAAACCGGGCCGACGATATCGACAGGGCGCGGTTCGACCCCCGGTGCGGGTTCATTGAGGGGCACGATATCATGCCATGCGTCATACATCGCCGGGCGGATCAGATCGTTCATCGCGGCATCAAGGATCAGGAAATCGCGACCTTCTCCGGATTTGAGGTAGATCACCTCACTCACTAAGACACCTGCGTTCCCGGCAATCAAGCGCCCCGGCTCAATCTCAATCTCGCAATCCAGATGCCCCAGCGTGCGCTGCACCATGGCGCCATAATCCGTCGGCAGCGGTGGCGCGGTGTTCGACCGCTCATAAGGAATGCCAAGCCCGCCCCCAAGGTCCAGCCGCCGGATGTTATGCCCATCGGCGCGCAGCACTTCAGTCAGTTCCGCCACCTTGCCATAGGCCTGCTCAAATGGGGCAAGATCGGTCAACTGGCTGCCGATATGCACATCGATGCCGATGATCTCCAACCCCGGCAGCGTGGCGGCCATGGCATAGACCTCACGGGCGCGTGCAATCGGGATGCCGAACTTGTTTTCGCTCTTGCCGGTGGCGATCTTGGCGTGGGTCTTGGCATCCACGTCCGGGTTCACGCGGATGGTGATCGGGGCGACCTTGCCCAGCTCGCGCGCCACGATATCAAGCAGGATCATCTCCGGCTCGCTCTCGACGTTGAACTGCCGGATACCGCCCGTCAGGGCCAATTCGATCTCTTCGCGGGTTTTGCCGACGCCGGAAAAGACGATCTTGTCGCCCGGCACGCCAGCCGCCTTGGCACGGCGGTATTCCCCGCCCGACACCACATCCATCCCCGCGCCCGCCTGCGCCAGCGTGCGCAACACGGCTTGGTTGGAGTTGGCCTTCATCGCGTAGCAGACCAGATGGTCCATGCCCGAGAGCGCGTCGTCAAACAGGTGGAAGTGGCGCAGCAGCGTCGCGGTGGAATAGACATAGACCGGCGTGCCGACAGCGGCGGCGATCTCGGCCAAACTTACGTCTTCGGCATGCAACACACCGTCTTTATAGAGAAAATGATCCATCTGCGCGTCGCCTTATATCGTCCCGGCTCTATTTAATCGGCGCTGTCCGCAGGAACAGATAGAGCGGCAGGCCACAGCTCACCCCAATACAGAACGTGGCGGGAATGGCAATCAAGCTGAGGAAATTCCGGCGCACGGCGACCTCGGCGATGATCCAAATGGTCAAAGACACGGCAGCGATGGTCAGATCCCAGACCAGCCCGCTGGCGGCGGCATTGGCGTGCCACGCATCGACCATAGCGCTCAGGCTCCAGCCTTCGGCGTTGAACCACGTGATGAAGTAATACATCGGATGGATCGTGCCCCAGACCGCGAGGGCGAGGTAGAGCATGCGCAGCGGCGACATCTTAAAAGTTCCGTACCACGCCGACGGTGGCATAGCCTGACAGGCTGATCCCCGGTTCGGCTGATGGTGTCGACGCATCTTGGCGTGCGGAAGACTGCGGCGGGGTGCAAGCGGCCAAGGTGAGCGCGCCGGCCACCAGCGTGACATGCAAAAGCGGCCTCACCCGCCCAGCCCGAGGGCGAGCGAAAATGGCCCGCGTCGCAGGCCTACAGCGGTGCCGACCGAGACGCCCGACGACGACATGGTGATCGTGCTGCTGGCGGTGGGCTGCACCGGTTCGCCATCCGTACCGCAGGCGGTAAGGCTCAGCAGGGAAAGGATCGCAAGGCTGCGTTTCACTTCAGGATTTCCTTCCAACGCTCAACTTGGGCACGCACCTGCGCAGGGGCGGTGCCGCCATAGGACATGCGAGAGTTTACCGAGTTATCGACGCCAAGCACATCGAAAATTTCCTGCGTGATCTCGGCATGGACCGATTGCATCTGCTCCAGCGTGAGGTCGGGCAGATCACAGCCCTGCGCCTCGGCCATAGCGACCAGCGTGCCGGTCACGTGATGCGCATCGCGGAACGGCAGGTTCGGCACCCGCACCAGCCAGTCGGCCAGATCGGTGGCGGTGGAGAAACCCGAGCCCGCAGCGGCGGCGAGGTTCTCACGCTCAGCGGTCATGTCGCCGACCATCCCGGTCATCGCGGCAAGCGCCAGCATCAGGTTGTCGGCGGCGTCAAAGACCTGCTCCTTGTCTTCCTGCATGTCCTTGGAATAGGCCAGCGGCAGCCCCTTCATCACGATCATCAGCGCGGTGTTCGCGCCGAAGATGCGGCCCACTTTAGCGCGGATCAGCTCGGCGGCGTCGGGGTTTTTCTTTTGCGGCATGATCGAGGAGCCGGTCGAGAAGCGGTCCGACAGCGCCACGAAACGGAACTGTGCCGAGGACCAGATCACCAGTTCTTCGGCAAAGCGCGACAGGTGCATGGCGCAGATGCTGGCGGCGCCCATGAACTCCAGCGCGAAGTCGCGGTCGCTGACGGCGTCGAGGCTGTTGGCGGCGGGGCGGTCAAAGCCAAGTGCCTCTGCCGTCATGTCGCGATCGATCGGGAAGGACGTGCCAGCCAAAGCGGCGGCCCCCAAGGGGCATTCGTTCATCCGTTTGCGGGCATCGCGGAAACGCGACAGGTCGCGGCCAAACATCTCGACATAGGCCATCATGTGATGGCCCCATGTCACGGGCTGCGCGGTTTGCAGATGAGTGAAACCGGGCATGACCCAGTCGGCCCCCGCGTCGGCCTGAGACAAAAGCGCGCGGATCAGGGCTTGGAGCCCCTCGTCGGCGGCGTCCAACTGGTCGCGCACCCAGAGTTTGAAATCGGTGGCGACTTGGTCGTTCCGGCTGCGGCCCGTGTGCAAGCGGCCTGCGGGCTCACCGATCAGGTCTTTCAACCGCGCCTCGACGTTCATGTGGATGTCTTCAAGGGCTGCCGAGAACTCGAACCGGCCCTCTTCGATCTCTGACAAGATCGTGAGAAGCCCTTCCCGTATCGCGTCAGCATCGCTATCAGTCAGGATGCCCGTGGCTGCCAGCATGGCGGCATGGGCACGCGACCCGGCGATGTCTTGTGCGGCCATCCGTTTGTCGAACCCGATCGAGGCGTTGATCGCCTCCATGATCGCGTCCGGTCCGGCGGCGAAACGGCCACCCCACATTTTGTTTGAGGTCGTGTCGGTCATGTTGAATACCCTTGGAGGGACGTATGAAAAATCTCGTGCTTGGCTTCGTTTATACGCTGCTTGTCGCAGGTGCAAACCCCGCCCTTGCCGGAACAGCTGACATCGCAGGGCTGCGCGAAGGGGATATGAAGAAACTCGTGATCCACGATGCGCCGCAGGCGGCATCTGACGTGACTTTCGAGCGTGAAGATGATGGCGAGGCAATGTCGCTGACGGATTACGAAGGTAAGATCGTGCTGGTGAACTTCTGGGCCACATGGTGCGCGCCTTGCCGCAAGGAAATGCCGCAACTGAACGCGCTGCAAAAGGAATTCGGCGGCGATGATTTTCAGGTGCTGACCATCGCCACGGGCCGTAATTCGCCCGAGGGAATCACGCGTTTCTTTGAAGAAGCCGGGGTCGACAGCCTGCCGCGCCACCAAGACCCGAAGCAGAAGCTCGCCAGCCAGATGGGCGTTTTCGGCCTGCCGATTAGCGTGCTGCTCGACCGCGAGGGGCGCGAGATCGCCCGGTTGCAGGGCGATGCGGAATGGGATTCAGAAAGCGCGCGAGCGATTATCGCGGCGCTGATCAAAGAAGAAGCCGAGAGCTAAACCCCAAACGCGAGGTCGGGCGTCAGCGCCCGGCCCTTATGCCACATGCCGCAAGATCGCCGCCTCAGACGTGCTGAGATTGCGCCGCGCGAACCCGCCGTAAATGTGTGGATCAACCTCCAAGCCCGGATGCGCCGCCAAAAGCCGCGCCCGGTCCTGCGCGCCGAGGCTGGTAAGCGAGGCGGAGGCCGGATGGAAGCTCTCGGTTTCCACTCCATTGGCCCACAAGACCTGATGCTCGGCCAGCAGCACATGGATATAGGTCACCTCGCGCAGGGACATATCGCTGGCCACGCTGCGCCCGTTGATCAAATCCTTGGCCGCGACCAATACTTCGTCACAGTTGAACAAATCACGGGCCTGCGGGCCTTTCAGCACGATCCGGTGATCCGGTGAGACCAGCAGTGAAGCGTCTGGCTGCGCGATCCCCAACGCGCCGGGGCGAAACCTGACGGGGCGCAGATGAGGCATGGCATGCAGCCGCGCCCCGCTCATGCGGCGGCTGCCGATCCATTCGAGCGGCTGCGCGCCGTTGTCTTTGGTTTGGATCAAATCGCCCTCACGCAGGTCTTCAATTAAGGCGCTGCCCAAGGGGGTGCGAATGCGGGTGCCGGGGGTAAAGCAGATAACCCCACCGCTGTCGGCCCCTGACTGCGCATTGCGCATCAGTTTAAGCGTACTGTGCATCACCCAAAGCTCGCAATCACGCGGCGGCAGTTCATCGATAAACATCAACAGCGGCGTCCGGCCTTGGCCTGCGTCAATCAGCGTAACCGTGTAGGTCTGCGCGCCATTGGTGACCATGAAGCTGTTGTCGAGCGGTGGGGCGGTATGGTCGTCCCGCAGAGCTTTGGGTGGCATCACGCCCCCCTCCTCCAACGCAACGCCGATAAGGCGTTGCACCATGCGGGCCGCGCGTTTGCGCAGCTGCTCCGCCCCGTCCGCCATATCCAGCCGCAATACATCATTCGGCCCATCCACACGGATAGTATCCCCGCGCCACGCCCAAGCAGAGCCCAGTTCGAGCGACTGCACCGGTGCGGCCTCCAGACCGTCGATCTCTGTTTGCGACCAGCTGATGACAAACGTGCCTCGAAAGCCCGTTTTCATTACTGCTCTGCCTGCCTCGTGTTTTTATTAACGCCAGCCTAGCAAAGCCTCTGCCCCCGCGGAAGACGTCAAGAACGTGGCAATTCAATCTGTTGCAAATTGATCTTCATGCGCCAATCGGGCACTGGCACCCGGAACGCTTGTAAATCGCCAGCGTCTTGGTAACGTTATTCAGGTCAAATAGCCGGAGGCAGCCCATGTCGGAAGAAGTCCCCCCCACCCCGTCACGGCGGATCGTCTCTTCGCGGCATTTGGCCGAGGGCGAAGGCTGGGAAGCCTCTGAGCTCGAATACGGGATGATCATCGCCTATAACGCCTTCACCCGCTGGATGTCGCGCTGCATGGCCGCAGCGGGTAATGGGGATTTGACGCCGCTGGAAATCCTCGTACTGCACAACGCCAACCACCGGGGCCGGGAAAAACGGCTAACGGATATCTGTTTTCTGCTCAACATCGAAGACACGCATACGGTGAACTACGCGCTGCGCAAATTGGTGAAGGCTGAACTACTGACTGCCGAAAAGCGCGGTAAAGAGGTGTTCTACCGCACCTCAGCCGCGGGGGCCGATCTTTGTGAAGCCTATCGCGCGATCCGGCAGGCCTGCTTCCTTGACGGATTGCCGCGCACCGATATCTCGGGCGAGGAATTGCGCCAGATCGCGGCGCAGCTTCGGGCGATGTCGGGGCAGTACGATCAAGCGAGCCGCGCGGCGGCCTCGCTGTAGAGCGGGACGCGGGAGAGGTTCCCCCGCGTTCCATGTGGCTTACATCAACGCGGCAATCGCGCGGGCCGTGTCGTTCATACGGTTCGAGAAGCCCCATTCATTGTCATACCAGCTGACCACGCGGATCATGCCGCCATCAGTCACGCGGGTCTGGTCGGGCGCGAGGGTCGAGGAATGCGGGTCGTGATTGAAATCGGTTGAGACCAGCGGCGCAGGCTCATAGGCCAACACGCCCTTCATCGCGCCATTTGCGGCCTCTTGCATCGCCGCGTTCACAGCCTCTGCCGTGGCGGGTTTCTTGGGCATAATGCACAGATCAACGAGCGAGACATTGGCCGTCGGCACCCGCACGGCGGAGCCTTCGAGAACCCCTTTAAGATGCGGGATAACTTCGGAAATCGCGGCAGCAGCACCGGTTGAGGTGGGCACCATCGACAGGGCAGCGGCGCGGCCACGATACGGGTCGCGGTGCGGGCTGTCATGGGTCGGCTGGTCGCCGGTATAGGCGTGGATCGTGGTCATATAGCCGGTCTCGATGCCAAAGGTGTCGTCAAGCACTTTGGCCACCGGGGCGAGGCAGTTGGTGGTGCAAGAAGCGTTGGAGACGATCACGTCCTCGGCGGTCAGCTCTTGATGATTCACACCGTAAACCACGGTGCGGTCTACACCCTTGCCGGGGGCCGAGATCAGTACCCGCTTGCTGCCATTCTCCAGATGCTTCGCCGCCGCATCGCGCGTGGTGAAGAACCCGGTACACTCATAGGCGACATCAACATCGCCCCAAGGCAGTTTCGCCGGGTCACGCTCTGCCGTCATGCGGATGGTCTGGCCTGCGACATGCAGGTTCCCGTCTTTCAATTCGGCATCCACGGTCAGGCGGCCATGGATACTGTCGTATTTCAGCAGGTGCAGCAGGTTCTCGGCATCGGTCAAATCGTTAATTGCGACAACTTCGATCCCGTCAAAGCCGTTCTCGATAAGCCCGCGCAGTACGCAGCGTCCGATGCGGCCAAAGCCGTTAATGGCAATTTTCGTAGTCATGATGAATCCTCCGGTGGCCCTGTTTCGGGCGGATTGGCGCGGTTAGCGCTAACATAGCAGGAGACACGACGGAGTTCAATCGGCCATAGAAGCGAAATCGGGCCCCGGTGGGGGACCGATCAAAAGGTCGGGGCGCGCTATGGGTTTACGAATGCGCGCTATGGCGTCGTCGTACGCTGTCAGGTCTTCCCGGCAGGCTAAGCCGCGCATCGTTTCGCGTTTGACGTGAGATCACCCGACCTTTGGCAACAACGCAAAGCCGGTCAGGCCGCAGGCGCAGCGCCTCAATTGGGTTGCCCGCATCAAGCACCACCAAGGAGGCGGTCGCCCCGACCTTAAGGCCATAATCCTGCAAGCCCAGAATCCGCGCGTTCACATTTGTCACCATGTCGAAGCAGCGGTGCATTTCTTCCGGCGAAGTCATCTGCGCCACATGCAGCCCCATGAAGGCCACGTCGAGCATGTCGCCGGTGCCCATGGAATACCACGGGTCCATGACGCAATCCTGCCCCCAGCCGACGTCGATGCCCATCGCCTGCATCTCTTTCACGCGGGTCAGGCCGCGCCGTTTCGGGTAGGTGTCGTGACGGCCTTGCAGGGTGATGTTGATCAACGGGTTCGGGATCGCGGCGACCTGAGCTTCGGCCATCAGCGGCAGCAGTTTCGAGACGTAGTAATTGTCCATCGAATGCATCGACGTGAGGTGCGACCCGGCCACCCTGCCCTGCAGGCCGAGGCGCTGCGTTTCATAGGCGAGGGTTTCGATGTGACGCGAATGGGGGTCGTCGGTCTCGTCGCAATGCAGATCGACCATGAGGCCGCGTTCGGCGGCGAGTTCGCAGAGTGCTGTGACGGAACGTGCGCCATCGGCCATGGTGCGCTCGAAATGCGGGATGCCGCCGACCACGTCGACGCCCATGTCGAGCGCGCGGATCGTGTTCTCATGCGCCGTGGGGTCGCGGTAGAGGCCGTCTTGGGGGAAGGCGACGAGTTGCAGGTCGATGTAGTCTTTGACGGTTTCGCGCACGTCCAGCAGGGCTTCGACGCCCAAGAGGCGGTCGTCACAGGTGTCGACATGGCTGCGTATGGCGAGCAGGCCCAATGAGGCGGCCCAGTCGCAGTATTCCAGCGCGCGGGCTTTGACCTCGTCTTGGGTCATGACCTCTTTGAGTTCGCCCCAGAGGCCAATGCCTTCGAGCAGCGTGCCGGAGGCGTTGATACGCGGGGTGCCGTAGCTGAGGGCGGCGTCCATGTGGAAATGCGGGTCGACGAAGGGTGGGCTGACGAGGTCACCGCTGGCGTCGATAGTCTCGCGGGCCTCGGCGGTGGAGAGGTCTTCGATGGCGGTGATTTTGTCACCCCTGATGCCGATGTCGGTGGTGCGGCCATCGGGGAGTGTGCCGCCTTTGATGATGATGTCGAACATGCGTAGGTCCTTTTTAATTATGTCCCGCCCGGACGCAGGCCGGGCAGCCCCCGACCGCCCCCCTGGACGGGGGCTTCTCCCCCACCCGCGGTCGGGGGCAGCCCTTAGTGATCAATAGCGAGCCGTTCAGCGCTCACCTTTGTTGAATGGCACCATCAGCGCCGCAGGCACCTGTGCCCGCCGCGACATAACGACCAGCGCGAGGATCGATAGGATGTAAGGGGCCATCAGGAATATCTGATAGGGAATATCCGCGCCAAGTGGTGTCTGTTGCACTCGAATTTGCAACGCATCAAAGGCCGCGAACAGCACAGCGCCCAGCAGCGTCTTGCCGGGTTTCCACGAGCCAAAGACCACCAGTGCGATGCAGATCCACCCACGCCCGTTGACCATCTCAAAGAAGAAGGAGTTGAACGCCGACATGGTCAGAAACGCCCCGCCCACGGCCATAAACCCGCTGCCGACCATCACCGCGCCGATGCGGATGGCAGAAACGCTGAGCCCCTGTGCCTCGACCGCCGCCGGGTTCTCGCCTGCTGCGCGCAGGGCGAGGCCCATGGGCGTGCGGTAGAGCACCAATGTTACGACCAAGACCAGCACGAAGGCCAGATAGGTCAGCGGGGTCTGGTTAAAAAGCGCGGGGCCGATCACAGGGATGTCGGAGAGGATCGGGATTTCAAGCGGTTGGAAGGCTTCGATCTTCGGCGGCGAGGTGACCTCGGGCAGCGCCAGACGGTAGCAGTAGTAGGTGAGCGACGTGGCCAGCAGCGTGATGCCAAGGCCGACGACATGCTGGCTGAGACCGAAAGGCACGGTGAGCACGCCGTGCACGAGCCCGAAGGCCATGCCCGAGAGCATTGCCACCGCAACCCCGAACCACAGGCCGCCGCCGAGGTAGACGGTGAGCCAACCGGCAAAGGCGCCGACAGCCATGATGCCTTCGATGCCAAGGTTCAGCACCCCTGCCCGCTCGCAAATGAGCTCGCCTAAGGCAGCAAAGATCAGCGGCGAGGCGATGCGGATGGCGGCGGTCCAGAAGCTGGCTTGCAGCAGGATGTCAAGGATATCCATCAGTCGCGCCTCACCCGGAATTTGGTCAGCATGATCGCCAGCACCATCGCCAGAAGCGCCAGCGCCAGCATGATGTCAGCCAGATACGTCGGCACCCCGGCTGCGCGGCTCATGCTGTCAGCGCCAACGAAGATGCCCGCGACGAAGAGTGCGGCGATGACCACGCCCAGCGGATTCAGCAGCGCCAGCATGGCGACGATGATGCCGGTGTAGCCAAAGCCGGGGGAAATATCCAAGGTCAGGCTGCCCTTCAGCCCCGCCACTTCTGAAAACCCCGCGAGGGCCGCGAGGCCACCCGACAGCAGTGCGGTCTTGATTAACACGCGGTTCACCGGGATGCCTGCAAACCGCGCCGCTGCGGGGTTCAGACCCACGGCGCGCATCTCGTAGCCGAGCGTGGTGCGGCGCTGGATCACCCAGACAATAAGGGCAGAGATCAGTGCGAGGCCAAAGCCCCAGTGCAGGCGCAGCCCGTCGACCATGCGTGGCAGCCGCGCCTCTTCGATCAGCCGCGCGGATTTGGGCCAGCCGAGGCCCATCGGGTCTTTCAGCGATCCTTCGAGCAGCATAGAGACCCAAAGCAGAACGACGAAATTGAGCAAAAGCGTGGTGACGACTTCATCGACGCCGAAGCGGGTCTTGAGAAAGGTCGGGACCAGCAGCACCAGCGCACCGCCAAGCATGGCAGCCACGGCGATGGTGGGCAGCAGCGCAAAGGCGGGCCAAGCCAGCGCGCCGGTGCCCAGCACCACCGTGACCACCGCGCCCATGTAAAGCTGGGCCTCGGCGCCGATGTTCCACAGTTTGGCGCGGAAGGCGACGGCGACGGCGAGACCGGTGAAGATTAATGGCGTGGCGCGGTTGAGGGTTTCCAACGTGGCGAATTTGGAGCCGAAGGCGCCTTTGACGATCAGGCCCAGCACCGAAAACGGCTGCGCGCCTGCGACCATGGCCAGCAGCGAGGCCGCGACCACCGTGGCGAAAAGTGCCAACGCAGGCAGGCCCAGCGAGCGGGTCCAAGTGGAGTTGGCGACGGGTTCAAGCCGCATGAGAGGTCTCCTCGAATCCATCGCCCGCCATCCAGACGCCCAGCTCGGCGGGGGTGAGCGCGCCGCGGGCGAACCCGGGCGAGAGGCGGCCTTCGGAGATCACGTGGATCACGTCCGACAGCGCCGTGACCTCGTCGAGGTCTTCCGAGATCAGCAGCACCGCGGCACCGCGGTCGCGCGCGGCGAGGAGTTGTTCGTGCACGTAGGTCAGCGCCCCGATGTCGAGGCCGCGCACCGGCTGGTTGGCCAGCACCACCGAGGGCGCGGTTTCCAGCACGCGGCCAAGGATCAGCTTTTGCATGTTGCCGCCTGAGAGCAGCCGGATGCGGGTTTCGGGGCCGGGGCAGCGCACGTCGTAGCCCTTGATGATCTTGGCGGCAAAATCGCGAGCGGCGCGCCAGTTCATCCAGCCGTGGCGGGAGAAACCGGGGCGGGAATAAAGTTCGAGCACCGCGTTCTCGGTGAGGTCGAAATCGGCGATGGTGCCGGTCTTTTGTCGGTCTTCGGGGATGCGGGCAATGCCTGCGCTGATCGCGGCATGGGGCGACCAGCCGCGTGGCGCGCCCCCTTTCACGTGAAACGTACCGGAGGCAGGGCGGAGCAGCCCGCCGATGAGGTCGGCAAGGGCGGTTTGGCCGTTGCCGGAGACCCCGGCGAGCCCGGTGATCTGGCCTGCGCGCAACTCGAGGTCAACGTTCTTCAGCCCCGGTGCAGAGCCGATGTCGAGTGTGGAGACGCCTGCCAGCGTGACCAGTGCCGCGCCCGGATCAGCGCGGCGCACCACGGGGGCTGCAACCTCGGAGCCGACCATCATCTGCGCCATGGCAGCGCGGTCAGTCTCAGCGGTCTTGGCCTCGGACACCAATTTGCCGTGGCGCAGCACAACGACGCGGGAGGAGATTGCCATGACCTCGTGCAGTTTGTGGGAAATGAAGATGACCGAGAGGCCAAGCGCCACGGCCTTGCGCATGGTGGCAAAGAGGTCCTCGGTCTCTTGAGGGGTCAGGACGGCGGTGGGCTCGTCCAAAATCAGGACGCGCGCCTCGTGGTAGAGGGCTTTGAGGATCTCAACCCGCTGGCGCTCGCCGACGCTGAGGCTGCCGACTTGGGCTTCGGGGTCCACGCGCAGCCCATAGTCCTCCATCAGCGTCACGATCCGCTGCCGCGCCTGCGCCCGGCCAAAGCCGGGGCGCCAGATCGAGCTGGTGCCGAGCACGATGTTTTCCAGCACGGTCATATTGTCCGCCAGCGTGAAATGCTGGTGCACCATGCCCACGCCAGCAGCCAGCGCGGCGCGGGGATTGCCAGCGGGCAGACGCTGGCCAAAGACTTCGACATAACCTTCGTCCGGCGTGTAATGGCCAAACAGGATATTCATCAACGTGGTCTTGCCCGCGCCGTTTTCGCCAAGCAGGGCAATGACTTCGCCCTGCCGCAAATCAAAGCTGATCGCGTCATTGGCGGTGAGTTTGCCAAATCGCTTGGTAATGTTGTCGAGGCGCAGAACGACCTGCGCCTCGGGATGTTGATCGGTCATTTAGGAGGACTTTGGCTCTTCGTCGTTGATCTCGACGGTGAAAGAGCCGTCCTTGATCGCCTGCTCGCGCTCCTTGACCATATCCATCGCCTCTTGCGGGACCTTGCCCTCGAAAGTGCCCATAGGGGCCAGCGAGGAGCCGCCCTCGGCCATGAAGGAATAGCGGCCGTAGTCGTCGGCCTTGAACTCTCCGGCCTTCACCGCGGCGATGGCGGTGTCGAGCGTCGGCTCGAAATGCCACAGGGCGGAGGCGACAACGGTCTCGGGATATTCGGCTTGGGTGTCGATGACGTTGCCGATGGCCAAAATACCTTTTTCCTGCGCCGCGTCAGAGACGCCGAAGCGCTCGGCATAGAGGACGTCGGCCCCCTGCTCGACCATGGCAAAGGCGGTTTCCTTGGCTTTAGGCGGATCGAACCACGAGCCGATGAAGCTGACTTGGAACTTGATGTCGGGGTTCATCTCCTGCGCGCCGGCCATGAAAGCATGCATCAGGCGGTTCACCTCCGGGATCGGGAAGCCGCCGACCATGCCGATGTTGCCGCTCTCAGTCATGGCACCCGCGATGATGCCTGATAGATACGCGGCGTCTTGGATGTAGTTGTCGAAGACGGCGAAGTTTGGCAGAGCGTCGTCTTGCTTGAAGCTGGAGCCCATCAGGAAAGCCACATCTGGGTAATCGGCAGCAACTTCGCGGGCCTCGGCTTCGGCGCCGAAAACTTCGCCCACGATCAACTGGTTCCCAGCTTCGGCATATTCGCGCAGCACGCGGGCATAATCGGTGTTGGAGACATTCTCGGTGAATGTATATTCGATGTCGCCGCGTTCCTGTGCCGTCTCAGCGGCTTTATGGATGCGGCTGACCCACTGCTGCTCGACCGGCACGGTATAGACGCCCGCGACTTTCAGCGGTTCAGCGGCCAGCGCGCCCTGCGGCAAAAGGCTGGCCCCGGCCAGCATGGCTGCCGTGCCCAATAGGAAGCGGCGTGTGAGATTGCGTTGTGTCATGTGGTATCCCCCGTTGGTTATTCATTTTACCGTTTGATAAAATATTTTACCTGTCAAGCTTATCCTGACCCTAGGTCAGCCCAAGCTTTTCCGAATTCTCGCAATGTGCTGATTAATTTGGCGGTCAGCGAGCGAAGCGGTAAATAGGGTCGATCCCAAGGATCGGATTCTTCATACGATATGTATTGCACCGCAATCTGCGCGCCGCGCAACCTGTGATCGTGCGTGGGCAAGGAAATTTCTCCATTGATGACAAGGGGAAGCGTCACCTGGACGCCCTGGGGCTGGGCGACTGTGTCGGACCTCTGGCTTGGCCATGCGGACCAACGTCGGGTATCTATTCGTGCAATTGAACCAGCTTGCCTCACACCATATGGGCCTTTTCCCATCCCTACCCTGCAGGGCACTGGAGGCCTACGGGCAACTCCTCGAAGTCGAAAAACGTCAGCCAGTTTACGGTGCCTTCGCGGACGAACAGAACGGTTTCATAGACCGCCTTGGCCAAGGGCGCGGGAGGTTCGTTCGTGATGGCGAAGGTCAGCTTGCAGCAGTGTAGCGTCAACGGGGGGCGGTGACAGTGCTGACTTAAATACTCAGGCTAAGCAGGCCTCGCCCTGTCCACAGGGAACAGTTGCGGCGGAGTTGTGTTGTGCTGCTGAAACCATCGCGCGTGGCAACATGGGCCCGCGCAGAGAAGGAGGCCAGAATGACCGACGAAAGCCAGAAGATCGCGACCATCGATCCCACGCATAACGTGGCCCTGTTCACGCCGGACGCCAAAGCGCTGGAACAGGCGGCCTCGGCCGGGATGAAAACGGTGGTGAACTTCCGTGCTTCGGATGAGAAAGGCGGCCTTTCCCCCGATGAAGAGCGGCTGGTGGCCGAGAAGCTGGGGCTGAACTACCTGCACCATCCGGTCACGCCCGATACGCTTGGCCCCGATACGGTGGACGAATTCCGCAAGTCATTGGATGACCTGCCGCAGCCGGTGTTCCTGCACTGCGCCTCGGGCAAGCGGGCCGGGGCGATGACGCTGATGGCCCTTGCGGCAGACAAGGGATGGGACGGTGACACGGCCCTGCAAGAAGGCAAATCACGCGGCATTGACCTGACCGAAGAGAAGATCGGCCAGTTGGTCAAATCCTACGCGGATCGCAAAGCATGAAAGAGGCGTCCGGTTTTGCCGGGCGTTTATTTTTGCGCGCAGTAGAGGCCGTGCAGCGTTTCCAGAACCGCCACGGCCTCCTGCCCTTTCACCCGGTAAAAGATCGTCTGCCCCGCGCGGCGACTGTCTACAAGCCCCGCTTCTTTCAGCTTTTTGAGCTGCTGTGACATGGTGGATTGAGACAACCCGCAGGCCTGCGCCAAATCCCCAACCGAACGCTCTCCGCCCAGCAGACGGCACAGGATCTGCAGCCGCGCCTCTGATGCGAGCATCGTCATCAGAGCAGCCGCTCCGGCAATGTCACCGTCCAAGAAATCGTCCGAGTTTTTCATATTAGCATCATTGAATATTAGGAATGGGTAATATATACTGAATAGCAGTCTGAGACAAGCCAGCCGCCAAGGCGGGCGCGTAAGGAGTTGAGAGATGGAAACCGAATTCACACCTTGGCTGTCGCTGGGCGGCGGCGCGCTGATCGGAGCCTCGGCGGTACTGCTGATGGCAACGAACGGCCGTATCGCGGGCATCAGCGGGCTGACCTCACGGCTTTTCGCGCGCAGCAGTGACGGCGAAGCGCGGGGCGTTTCGTTCTTTTTCGTGCTGGGGCTTTTGCTTGCGGCGCCCCTTTGGTTGATTGTCTCGGGCGGCTGGCCGCAACAATGGGTGCCGTCGAACCCGCTTTTGATGGCTCTGGCCGGGCTGTTGGTCGGTTTTGGCGCGACCTATGGCAATGGCTGCACCTCGGGCCATGGGGTCTGTGGGATCAGCCGTGGCTCGGCGCGGTCGATCGTGGCGACGGTGACCTTCATGGCAACGGCTTTCGTGACCGTATTCGTCATGCGGCATGTGTTGGGGGCGTGATATGAAACAGATATTCGCGCTACTCTCCGGCCTCGTCTTTGGCACCGGCCTTATCGTCTCTGGCATGGCGGACCCCGCCAAAGTGCTGAACTTTCTTGATGTCTTTGGCACATGGGACCCCAGCCTCGCCTTTGTCATGGGCGGTGCCATCGCCGTGACCGCACCGGGCTTTGCATTGCTGTTCCGCAGCCGTCAGACCCCCTATTTCGACAACACATTCCGCGTTCCCACCCGTAATGATCTTGAGCCGAAGCTGCTGACCGGTGCTGCGATCTTTGGCGTCGGCTGGGGCTTGGGCGGCTTTTGCCCCGGCCCTGCGTTGACCGCCCTGCCCTTGGCGGCCAGTGGCACGTTGATCTTTGTCCCCTTCATGCTGGGCGGCATGTGGATCGCCCGCCACACCCCTGATTTGACTCTGAAAACTAAAGAAGGAACTGCCTGATGAGCGACCCTCTTAACTCCCCCATTGTGCGCCATTCCCCCTCAACCGGTGCAGGCAGCCCCGATGTCTGGGGCATTTATGAGCCCGACACAGGCTCGATCCAATACATCTGCGCCGATCCGGCGACCAAAAAGGCCGCGCTGATCGACGTGGTCTGGAACTTTGACCCGAAGAACTACAAGTTCAGCACCGAAAGCATGGATCAGGTCTTGGATCTTGTGAAAGAGCACGGTCTGAGCGTGGAATGGGTGCTTGATACGCATCCCCATGCCGACCACGTCATGGCCTCCGCCCACCTGAAAGAACGGACCGGCGCGCCCAATGCCATCGGTGCGCTGGTGCCTGAGATCGCTAAGATTTGGGCGGATCTTTATAATTTGCCAAAGGCTTTTGACCCCGACCGCGATTTTGATCATCTGTTTGAAGAGGGGGAGACGTTTAAGATTGGTGAATTGGACGCCAAGGTGATGCTGTCGCCCGGCCATACGCTGGGGTCGATCACCTACGTCTGCGGCGATGCGGCCTTCGTGCATGACACATTGATGCAGCCCGATGCAGGCACCTCGCGGTCGGATTTTCCGGGGGGCAAAACGGCAGAGCTTTGGGACTCGATCCAAGACATCCTAGCCCTGCCCGGCGACACACGGCTTTACATCGGCCATGACTACGGCACCGATGAGCGCAAGGAGCCGACGTGGGAAGCCACGGTGGATGAGCACAAGACCAAGAACATCCACGTTAAGGACGGCACAAAGCGCGAGGACTATATCGAGCGCCGCCAGAAGCGAGACGCAACCCTATCGCTGCCGAACCGCATCCTTGCCGCCTTGCAGATCAACCTGCGTGGCGGGCGGCTGCCCCCGGCAGAGGATGACGGCAATCACTACCTGAAACTGCCGGTGAACCGCTTCGACTAAACCAGACCGGGCGGCCCTTCGGGGCGGCCCCCCTCCCCCTTGACGGATAGCCCAACATGACCCTGCCGCCGCTTGCGCAATATCTGCCGATCCTCGACTGGGGGCGGCGCTATGACCGTGGCCAGTTCACCGGAGATATGGTGGCGGCGGTGATCGTCACCATCATGTTGATCCCGCAATCGCTGGCCTATGCGCTGCTTGCGGGGATGCCGCCTGAGGCGGGTATCTATGCTTCTATCGCGCCGATTGTGCTTTATGCGATTTTCGGCACCAGCCGGGCGCTGGCAGTGGGGCCAGTGGCGGTGGTGTCGCTGATGACGGCGGCGGCGGTGGGCAACATCGCCGAAGCTGGCACGGCGGGCTATGTCACGGCGGCGCTGACGCTGGCGTTTCTGTCGGGCGCGATACTGCTGGCGCTTGGGCTGTTTCGGCTGGGGTTTTTGGCGAATTTCCTGTCTCACCCTGTGATCGCGGGGTTCATCACCGCCTCGGGCATTCTGATCGCCGCCAGCCAGTTGCGCCATATTCTGGGGGTCGAAGGCGAAGGCCATACGCTGGTCGAAATCCTCGCCAGTCTTTGGGCGCATCTGGGGGAGGTGAACCCGATCACCCTGCTGCTCGGCGTAACCACGACAGCGTTTCTATTCTGGGTCCGGGGCGGGCTGAAGCCCTTGCTCTTGCGTATCGGGCTGGGGCCGCGCATGGCTGATATCGGGGCAAAAACGGGCCCGGTTCTGGCGATCGTCGGCACCACACTGGCGGTTTGGGCCTTTGATCTGGGCAGCCGCGGCGTGGCCATCGTGGGCGAGGTGCCCCAAAGTCTGCCGCCGCTCACCCTGCCTTCCTTCTCGCCGGACCTACTGTCCCAGCTTTTCATCCCCGCGCTGCTGATTTCGATCATCGGCTTTGTAGAGAGCATCAGCGTGGCGCAGACATTGGCCGCCAAGAAACGCCAGCGCATCGATCCGGATCAAGAACTCATCGGTCTGGGCAGTGCGAACCTCGGGGCCGCCTTCACCGGGGGTTTCCCGGTCACCGGGGGCTTCTCCCGCTCTGTGGTGAACTTCGACGCGGGGGCCGAGACGCCCGCCGCGGGCGCCTTCACCGCCGTAGGGCTGGCGCTCGCGGCGCTGTTTCTCACGCCGCTGATTTTCTTCCTGCCCAAGGCGACGCTCGCCGCCACGATCATCGTCGCGGTGCTGAGCCTCGTCGATTTCTCGATCCTCAAACGCGCTTGGGCCTTTAGCCACGCCGATTTTGCGGCCGTGAGCGTGACGATCCTGATGACGTTGATCTTCGGTGTCGAAGCGGGGGTGAGCGCCGGGGTCATCACCTCAATCCTTGTACACCTTTATAAGACCTCGCGCCCGCATATGGCCGTGGTGGGCCGCGTGCCGGGCACTGAACATTTCCGCAATGTGCTGCGCCATGAGGTTGAGACCCAACCGCATGTGCTGTCGCTGCGGGTGGATGAGAGCCTCTACTTCCCCAACGCGCGCTACCTAGAGGACCAGCTTGCACGCTATGCCGCCGAGAAGCCCGAGCTGACGGATGTGGTCCTGATGTTTCCGGCAGTGAATGAGATCGACCTTTCGGCACTGGAGTCGCTTGAGGCGATCAACACACGGCTACGAGATGCCGATATCCGGCTGCACCTCAGCGAGGTGAAAGGCCCGGTGATGGACCGTCTTCAGCGCAGCCATTTCTTGGATGAGCTGACGGGCGAAGTGTTTCTCAGCCAGCATGAAGCCGTTTGCGCCTTGGCAGAACGGCACTAAAGACAATCGACAATTCGAAGCCCCCAAGGGAACCGCCCGGCCCGTCGCGCGTTTGCCTGCCATGAACAAGATTTTCGCGCGCGCCGCCGCCCTCTCCGCTTGGCTTTTCGCCACTGCTGCCTCTGCCGAACAGGTGGGGAATGTCGACGTGGACTGGCTCGGCAATGACATCATCGTCGAAGCGGTGGCCGACCCCAAGGTCAAGGGCGTGACCTGCCATCTGGCCTATTTCGAGCGCGGTTTGATTGACCGCCTGCAAAAGGGCAACTGGTTTGAGGACCCGTCGAACTCCTCCATCTCTTGCCGTCAGACCGGCCCGATTGAAGTGGGTGATATCGAGATGGATGATGAAGGCGAGAATGTCTTCAGCGAACGCCGCTCGATCATCTTTAAAACCCTGCGGGTGAAGCGTATTTTCGACAAAGAGAACAACACACTGATCTACATCAGCCACAGCCAGCAGGTGCAGGACGGATCGGCCAAGATGTCGATGTCGACCGTGCCGCTCTACCGGCCCGGACAATAAGCCCAAGGGCCAGGGATTCCTCGGCAAAGCCTTGCCATCATAGCAATCCCGACTTGTCGGGCGACCTGCCTGCGATATGCTGCGCAAAACGCAACAATGCAGCGACAGGCAGGTTTCATGAGACATTCACGCAGAACATTCGCATTCGGCCTCGCCGCACTGGGGCTAACATCGGCCTGCTCGAACGGCGGCGGCGCGCTCGGCCCCGCTGCGGCGGCAGGGATGCCGGACGATCTGCGGCCCGTGGCCAATGCAGGATACGATGCTTGGGTCGCGTCGTTTAAGGGCCGTGCCTCGGCGCAAGGGATTTCTGCCAGTACATTGGCCCAAGGTTTCAGCGGCGCGGGCTACCTGCCGGGTGTGGTGAAACGGGACCGCAACCAAACGGAATTCAGCCGCAGCTTGGAAGATTACCTCGCCATCGCGGCCTCGGACGAACGCATTTCCAAAGGCCGTGCCGCTTTCGCACGGCACCGCAGCACGCTCAGCGCGATTGAGAACCGCTACGGCGTCGCCGCCGAGATCGTCGCGGCGGTCTGGGGGCTTGAGAGCTTCTTTGGCGAACGGCGCGGCAATGTGCCTGTGGTCTCCGCCACCTCAACACTGGCCTATGACGGGCGGCGCGGCGCATTCTTTGAAAAGCAACTGATCGCGGCGCTGAAAATCTTGCAAAACGGCGACATCAGCGCGGACCGCCTTACCGGGTCTTGGGCAGGCGCGATGGGGCATACACAGTTCATTCCCACGTCCTATCAAGCCTTTGCCGTGGATTTCACCGGCGACGGGCGACGCGACATCTGGTCGGAAGACCCCAGCGATGCGCTGGCGTCGACCGCCGCCTATCTGTCGCGTAATGGTTGGACGCGCGGTGTTAAATGGGGTGGTGAATTGGGCAGCATCCCCGCCAGCGCCGGATCGGTGATCCAGCCGCAGGCAGGCGGCCCGCAGTTTGTCGTGACCAGCAATTTCCGGGCGCTGAAGCGCTACAACAACTCCGACAGCTACGCGATTGGCGTAGGCCATCTGGCCGACCGCATCGCCGGGGGCGGGCCGCTGCGCGGCAGCTTCCCACCCGATGCCAATGGGTTGACCAAAGACGACCGTATGGCGCTGCAACAGCGGCTGACCGCGCGGGGGTTTGACACCGATGGCACCGATGGGGTGATCGGGCCAAACAGCCGCAAAGCGATCAGCGCCTATCAGGCCAGCGTGGGCCTGCCTGCGACGGGCGAGCCTTCGGTCAAGCTGCTGCGCCGCCTGCAATAGGCGGGCCTAACCGGGGCTGATCCCGGCACGGTCGAGCATCCCTGCCACCTCGGCGAACGAGGACTGCGGCGGGGTATGCTCGGCCTTACGCTGGCTGAGGAAGGCCTCGCAAGGTCCGGCAAAGGCGATGGCGCGGTCCAATTCGGGGTTGCTGCCACTGCGATAAGCGCCGATGCGGATCAATTCCTCCATATCGGCATGGGCCGCCAGCGCCTTATGAGCGGCAGTCAGCAGCGTATACTCCACATCACTGTGGCAATCCGGCAACGTCCGCGAGACGCTGGCCAGCAGGTCAATCGCCGGGTAGCGGCCCTTTTCGGCAATCTTGCGGTCGAGCACGATATGCCCGTCCGTGATGCCGCGCACGGCGTCGGCGATGGGGTCGTTCATATCGTCACCATCTACTAGAACGGTGAAAATCGCGGTGATATCGCCCTTGCCCACCGGCCCCGGCCCGGCACGTTCGAGCATCTGCGGAAGCTCTGAAAACACCGTCGGCGGATAGCCCTTGGCGGTGGGGGGTTCGCGTGACGCGAGGCCGATTTCGCGCTGCGCCATGGCAAAACGGGTCACGCTGTCCATCAGCAGTAACACATGCTGGCCCTGATCGCGGAAATGCTCGGCCACGGCCATAGCCGTCCACGCCGCCTGGCGGCGGGTGAGCGGCGGCTCATCTCCGGTGGCGACCACCAGCACCGCCTTCTCCATTCCCTCGGGGCCAAGGTCGGATGAAATGAAATCCTGCACCTCGCGGCCCCGCTCGCCGACCAACGCCATGACCACCACATCACACTCTGTATAGCGTGCCAGCATGGCCATAAGCGTCGATTTACCGACACCAGAGCCTGCAAAAATGCCCAAGCGCTGGCCTTGGCAAAGCGGGGTGAACACATCGAGCGCGCGCACATGGGTTGCCAGTTTCGGGCCGATGCGTTTGCGGTCGAACGCACCCGGAGGGGGCGCGCGCAGCGGGCGCGGTTGGTTGCCTTCAGGCAGATGTCCCTTCCCGTCGAGCGGTGCGGCAGAGGCACTGATCACCCGCCCCTTCCAGCTTTCATCCGGGCGGATCACATCGCGGCCAATCGCGACCTCAACCCGATCACCCGCTGCGACCCCGCGCCACGAACCGAAGGGGAGCAATTCTGTGCCATGCGTGCCTAAGCCTACGACCTCTGCATGGACCGGCCCGTCAGAGCCATGCACGATGCAGCGCTCACCGATGCCCAGCACCCGCTCCAGCCCCACGGCAGTCAGGGTAATGCCGGTGATCGCCCGCACTTCGCCGGTGATCTCGGCCTCGCCCGCCTCGCGGGCAAAGCTTGTCAGCTCGGAAAAGAGTGTCTGCATGGATAAATTTCCTCTAGGAGAGTAGGCTATTATTTACTATACAAGGATTAAACAGGCTATAGGCAAAAAAATGAACTTGTCTAATCTTTCTATTCTTGGGCTCGCTTCGGACCGGATGCAGTGGCTTTCGGCCCGGCAAAAGGTTGTGTCTGAAAACGTGGCCAACGCATCGACGCCGAACTTTAAGGCGCGTGACGTGTCGTCCTTCGCCTCAATGCTGAGCGTAGAGCTTTCGCGCGATAATGGGTTAGTAACAACCCATGACAAGCATTTCACCGGCGTGGCCCAAGGCACACCCGGCGTTCGCGAGGTGACGGATCGCAGCGCCCTCGGCACAACGCTGGACGGCAATACCGTCAACCTAGAAGAACAGGCCGTGAAGGCCGCCGAGATCGACGATCATTACAGGTTGGCCGCACAGCTTTATCGCAAGAGCTATGACATGCTCACCATGGCCGTCACCGGGAACAGGTAAGGAAAACGCATGGATCCGCTTCAGTCTATCGCCAAAATTGCCGCCAGCGGGATGACCGCGCAGACCGCGCGTCTGCGGGTGATTTCGGAAAACGTAGCCAACGCCGATTCAACGGGGACCACGCCCGGCGCTGATCCTTTCCGCCGCAAGACCATCAGCTTTTCCGAGTTGATTGACCGTAACGGGGGCGGATCACTGGTTGAGGTTGACCGTATTGGGCGTGATCAATCGCCCTTCCGGCGCGACTATGATCCAGCGCATCCGGCAGCGGATGACACTGGCTATGTCAATCGCCCGAATGTCGATCCGATCATTGAGATGGCCAACATGCGCGAAGCATCGCGGAATTATGAGGCAAACATGAACATGTTCGAGTCCGGCCGCCGGATGCGCAGCCAAATGCTCGACCTGCTGAAGTGAGGCTGACATGAGCGATCCTGCGTCCCTGATCTCTACCGCCGCCGTCCGGGGTGCCTACCGCACCTCGCAATCGCTGACGGGCCAAAAGGGCGAAGGCATCGCCGAAGAAGCCGGCGCCAGCGCCAATAGTTTCACCAATCTGGTGCAGCAGGCCTCGGAAAGCGCGCTGGAAACGGTGCGCGGGGGCGAGGCCGTGGCCCAAGCCGGGCTGCGCGGTGAGGCGGATACACAACAGGTGGTCGAGGCGATGCTCGCGATGGAAAGCACCGTGAAAGTGGCCGTGTCGGTGCGCGACCGCTTTGTCGAAGCCTATCAGGAAATCCTGCGGATGCCGATCTAGGCCATGACCGAAACCCAGACCTATGACATCATCTCTGACACCGTCTGGGCAGTGCTTTTGGCCTCTGGTCCGGTGCTGGGGGTGGCATTGGGCATTGGTTTGGTGATCGCGTTTTTCCAAGCACTCACGCAAATTCAAGAAATGACGCTGACCTTCGTGCCCAAGATCGTGATGATCTTTCTCACCCTGCTGGTCGCGACGCCGTTTATGTATGCCACGCTAAAGAACCTGTCGGACACGGTCTTTGACCTTGTGCAGAGCGGTGGGCTGTGAGGGTGTTTTGGCATATCGCCCGCGCGGCGCTGGTTGGGGTGGTCTTTAGCACCCCTGTCCTCGCACAGGGCTGGGGGTCATTTTATGAGCCATCGCAGAAAAATGCGGTAACCTCGACGGCACGCACGCTGGCCGCTAAGGGCGGGCCCGAAGGCGTCTGCATCCGCGAAATCCTCGCAGCACAGACGCGGCATGGCATTCCTGACAATTTACTGCTGGCCATCGGCCTGCAAGAAGCAGGCACAAGGCGCAACGGACATTTCACGGTCTGGCCCTATGCGGTGAACGCGGCAGGCGAAGGGCGGCTGTTTGACAACCGCAACGCAGCACTTGATTGGGTGGCCGAACGGCAGGCGAGCGGCATCCGCTCTATCGACGTGGGCTGTATGCAGATCAACATGCGCTGGCACCCCGATGCCTTTGCCAGCGTGAGCGAAGGTTTTGATCCGCGGGTGAATGTCGATTACGCCGCGCGTTTCCTCAAGCGGTTGCACCGGCGCACGGGCAGTTGGATGCAGGCCGCCGGATCCTATCATTCGTTCGAACCAGAATACCGCGACGTTTACCTCGACCGACTGCAAAAGAACATCTCCGCCGCCAATGCGCGGCTGCCGGAGTTTCAGGCGCTGGCCAGTGCCAGCCCTGTTGCCGTGCGTCCACGGAAACCTGCGGCGAAATCCTCCGGCAGCTACGACAGGTTGGCGGCCAAGGCCACTTGGGGCGCGCAGATCGGCGGGGCGGAAAATGCCCGCCGTTCGCTTTACTCCGCGCATGAAATGCAGCCCGTCTTGCCGCAATTCACCACCGTCAAAGCGGAGAATGCGGGATGAGCACGAAACCAAACTCCATGATGCCGCAATGGCGCATGTTTGGCGCCAATAAGGACGTCAGCTTTGCCGTGGGCATGTCGCTGGTGCTGGCGGTTCTGTTCCTGCCGCTGCCGCCGATCTTGCTGGACTTTGGGCTGGCGCTGTCGCTGTCGCTCAGCGTGCTGATCTTCATGGTCGCGCTGTGGATCCCTTCGCCGTTGCAGTTCAACTCTTTCCCAACGCTGTTGCTGGTCACCACCATGCTGCGCCTGTCGCTGAACGTGGCTTCAACGCGGCTGATCCTCAGCGAAGGCCATGCCGGCCTGCACGCCGCGGGCGATGTGATCCAGGGCTTCTCCAAGTTCATCGTGGCAGGCAATTTCGTCATCGGCGTGGTGATCTTTGCCATTCTCGTCATTATTAACTTTGTCGTTATTACAAAGGGTTCGACCCGTATCGCCGAAGTTGCCGCGCGTTTCTCTCTGGATGCGATGCCGGGCAAACAGATGGCGATCGATGCTGACATGGGTGCTGGGCTAATCGACGAAGACGAGGCCCGCCGCCGCCGTAAGGAACTGGAAGACGAAAGCGCGTTTTTCGGTGCCATGGATGGTGCCTCGAAATTCGTGCGCGGCGATGCGGTGGCGGGGCTTATCATCACGCTGATCAACGTGGTCGGCGGCATTCTGATCGGTGTCGTGCAGCGCGGCATGGGCGTGGGCGATGCCTTTAACGTCTTTACCTCGCTGACCATTGGCGACGGGCTGGTCAGCCAGATTCCGGCGCTGGTCGTGTCGCTGGCCGCGGGTCTGATCGTGACCAAGGGCGGCACGCGTGGCGCGGCGAACGAAGCGGTCTTTGACCAGCTGTCGAACTTTCCTAAGGCGCTTTATATGGCAGCGATCCTATTGTTCGGCATCGGCCTTCTGCCGGGTTTTCCGCTGCTGGTCTTTGCGCTGCTGGCCGCTGCCATGGTGGGCTTGGGCGTGGTGATCCAACGCGGCGCAGCAGAGGCGGCAGACGCCAAGGCGCAGGCCGACGCGGAGGCGCAGAAAAAGCAGGACATGCCGGAGGTCGACAGCAACCCCATGCACCTCGACGAGTTGCGGCTGGTACTGGGTGAAGGGCTGGTGGCATTGGCCAACCGTCCCGACGCGGTGCTGCCGAGCAAGATCAAATCGCTGCGCAAGCATTTCGCCGAAGAGTTCGGTTTCCCCATGCCGTCGGTGCGGATCAAGGATGACGTGAGCTTGCCGATTAACAGCTACTCGTTCCAGATTCACGGTGTCGATGTCGCCAAGGGCGACATCCGCGCCAATCAGATGATGGTGATCAATCCCGAGGGCGCGCCGCTGCAACTGCCGGGTGAGGCCACGCGTGAACCCACCTTCGGACTGGACGCGCTTTGGGTCGACAGCAAGGTCGCCGATCAGGCCGAGGCGCAGGGCTATACGGTCGTCGATCCCGAAAGTGTCATCACCACGCATCTGACCGAAGTGGTGAAAGAGAACATGTCCGAACTGCTCACCTATGGCTCGGCGAAAGAGGCCATCGAGGGGCTGGACCGGAATTACCAAAAGCTGGTCAACGACCTGCCCGTCCCCTCCCCCGCCATTCTGGTGCAGCAGGTCTTGCAGGAACTGCTGCTAGAGCGCGTCTCAATCCGCAACCTGCCGCTGATTGTTGAGGCGATGGCCGAAGCCACGCGCCAAACGAGCAAGCCCGCGCTGGTGCTAGAAAACGTGCGCCGTCGTCTGTCGAGCCAGATTTGCCAAGGTCTGTCCGATGGGCAGGGATTTGTGCCCGTCATCACCCTGTCGCCGTCATGGGAGGCCGAGTTCATTGACGCGGTCAAAATGGTCGGCGATGACCGGACATTCGTCATGTCGCCCAAACGGGTGCAGGAATTTGTGCTGCAAGCCCGCCAGCAAATTCAACGCTTCGCCTCTGAAGACAGCTGGCCCGCGCTGATGGTCAACCCCGAGGCGCGGTCTTATGTGCGCTCCATGCTAGAGCGGGTTAGCCCGATGACGCCGGTGATCTCTAACGCCGAAATTCATCGCAAAGTATCCCTGCGGACCGTCGCCACCATCGGGGGCTAGGGATGGACCTGTCCGCCCTCCTAACCGACGCGCTGATGGGATATTTCGTCGTCTTCGCCCGCATTGGCAGCGCGTTGTTGTTCATGCCGGGCTTTGCTGAAACCTCTGTCCCGACCCGGCATCGGCTGTTCTTTGGTCTGATCCTGAGTGCCGCGCTCTATCCCGTGACCGGACTTGGCCCGGTGGCCGAAGACCGCCCCGGTGCCTTGCTGTTGATCTTCGGATCCGAGATCACTGTCGGCCTCTGGATCGGGCTTGTGGCGCGCACGCTGCTCTCGGCGCTGCAATTTGCGGGCTATCAGATGGCGCTGATGTCGGGGCTGGCGAATGCCTTGGCACCGAACATTGGCGCGTTCGAGGGGGCGACCTCCATGGCGGCGATGTTGCTGATCGGGGCGACCGCATTGATCTTTGTCACAGACCTGCATCACCTGATTATCGAGTCGTTGCTGATGTCTTATCAGGTTTTCATCCCCGGCACTTTCATGCTGGCGGATCTGACCGATCAGTTTGCCCGCGCCACGCAAGTCAGCCTCTACCTTGGTCTGTCGATCGCCGCCCCTTTTTATGTGGCGGGGCTGGTGCTGAACGTCGGGATGGGGCTGGCCAACCGCATGATGGCGAGCCTTCAGGTCTTCTTTATCGCCCAGCCGTTGCTGATTGCCGCCGGGCTGGCCTTGATGGTTCTGGCGGTTCCGACCATGATGCGCGGGTTTCTTGAGCCATTCGCGGAGTGGCTTACCACCTACGAGTTCTAGGCCATGTCGGACGAAGACAAGAGCAGTAAGACCGAAGAGCCGACGGAGAAAAAGCTCCGCGACGCGCGCAAGAAAGGCGACGTGCCCCAATCGCGTGAGACAGGCACGGCGATGCTGGTTTTCGCGCTGCTGATGATCCTTGTTTTCGTGCTGCCAAGTTCGGTCGGTGGCATTGTCGAGGCGCTGCAAGGCCCACTGCTTGAGGCGGGTGTCACCGCCATCGGCACCGGTGGCACAGGTTTGGTTGAGGCTGGCAGTGTGCTAAAATCGCTGGGCTTTACGCTGGGGCTGGCAATGATGCCGGTGGTCGGGATCATGGTGCTGGCGGCGCTTTTTGGCGTGCTGATCCAAGGGGAGACTGTAGTCTCAGCCGAGCGCATCAAGCCGAAAATATCGAAACTGAACCCACTGTCGGGGTTCAAGCGGCTCTTCTCAGCTGAGGCCTTTGTCGAGTTTGCCAAGAACACCGTCAAGGTGCTGGTCATCGGCTTTATCACCGTCTGGGCCGTGCGCGACATCGCGCAATCATTGGGCCAGACCCAAGCCTTTGTGCCCGAAACCCTGCTGGCCGCCACGCTGCAAAAAGTGCGCTGGATCTTCCTTGTGACAGCCACTTTCCTTGTGCCCATCGCTATTGCCGACATCATCTGGAAGCGCGCGCAGTGGAAGAAGAAACAGATGATGAGCCTTAAGGAAATCCGCGACGAGCATAAAGACAGCGAGGGCGATCCACAGATCAAGGGACGCCGCGCCGAATTGCGCCGCGCCCGCGCGCGCCAGCGCATCGCGCAGGCGATCCCGGGCGCCAGCGTGGTCCTGACCAACCCGACCCATTACGCCGTGGCGTTGAAATATGAACAGGGTGTCGATGACGTGCCCGTCTGCGTGGCCAAGGGTGCCGATGTGATGGCGCAGCGCATCCGCGAACTGGCCAAGGAACACGACATCCCAATGATAGAAAACCGCCCGCTGGCCCGTGCTTTGCATGCGGCGGTTGAGGTGGATGATCGCATCCCGATGGAACATTGGCAGGCAGTGGCCGAGATCATCGGCTTTGTCATGGACCTGCGCCGCAACGTACGCCGCAAGCCGCCTGCGGGATCGTCCATTCGCGAGGAGTGACCCCCGCCCCGCTTAGCGCAGGCGCAGCCCTTCTAGGTTACGGTCGGCGGGAAGTTTGGATTGCTCCAGCAAGATCTTGGTGATTAGACGCGCACGCACAAGGCTGAAGGAGCCCATGATCTGCGCGGCGTCCCGCTCTGGCATGGCACCGATCACCTGCACGGCGGTTTCCACGTCGATTTCATCCATGATGCCAGCAGCCACCTGCGGCTTCATGTTGCGGTAAAGCTCGACCAATTTTGTCATGTCTTGGTTGTTGGCTTCTTCGATCACCTTCAACTGCGCGCCGATCTCATCGCGCAGGCTGGCGAGCCGGGTTTGCTCGGCCTTGAGGCTCTGCTCGGCCAGCGCCAGCTTGGCTTCGCGGTCAGCGATTGTGTCGCGTTGATCTTTGAGCAGCGCGCGTTCCTCGGCGATGGCTTCGGCGATCAGATGGCTTGGTTCGCACATGCCGCTTTCACCCGGCGCGCTGGCGTCATAGCTAGGCGGCGCGGGCGCTGCGGCAAGTTCCACCGGGACCGGGGGCGTCTCACCAGGCGTCTCAGCAATGGCCATCATCGGCATAAACTCAACCGTGAGCTTGAGCACGCCAGCGACGCCGAGGCCCAAAAGCGCAATCTTCGGCAGGGAGAAACGGCTCATTCCTTACGCTCCTTGGTGATGTCGAAAAAGGTGCGGACCAGTTCAGATTTACCATGTACCGCCGCCTGCCCGCGCACTTGGCTGCGCCCTTTAAGGCGTGCGGCGCGCATTTGTGCCGGGCTTTGACCCGCTGAGGCAGCAGGCTCTGCCGCTGTTTGACGGGCGGGCGGCGCTTCGCGCTGAAGTGGCGGCTCTGCGCGCTGCGTCTTGGCGCTGAGGTCGCGCAGGTCCTCGACCGATTTTGCGGACTGATCGACTGCATTGGAAAAGGCACCGACCATCGGCTCCATTTCCTTCAGGGTCGCCATTAAAGTGCGCACCCGGCGATCAAGGACAAAGGCGTAAACCAGCGTGCCGATGAGCAGCACGATAATGATGATATCAATCAAGGCCGTCATCATCGTCGCTCTCCTCCTTCGTCTCTTTGGGCAGCAGGGATTGGATCACCCGTAGCGCCAACGCGCCGTTGCTGCGTTGACCAAAGGCCGCTTGGAACATTGGCTGGGCATTGACCATACCGACCACGGGCGTGTCTACCGTCATGCCCAGATCGATCACTTGGCCGGTTTTCCATTCCAGCACTTCATGCAGCGGGATCGTCACCTCTTGCAAGACACCAGTGATGGTCACCGTGGTGCTGGAAATCTGGTTGTTCATATCCTTGCGCGCGTTGCTGTCGGTGGGCGAGCGCCCGCCAAGGAACGGCTGCGCCAATTGCGCGCTGACCTCATCCAGCGTGCCGTAGGGCAGCACCAGCGCCATATGACCACTGCGGTCTTCGAATTGCATGTGCATACGCACCAGCACCGTCGCGGTGCGCGGAGCGGCCAACATGACCGACCGGGGGTTAGATTCCAGCGATTGAATATCGAATTGCACCGGGCTGACATCCTGCAAACACTGCGCCAAACCCTTGAGCGACAGTTCCGCCAACCTGCGGCCCAGTTTCTGCTCAATCGCGGTTAACCCACGCGGTTTCCATTCTTGGGTCGTGGCGCGACGTCCGCCCAGCATGATCTCTAACACCGAAAACAGCAGGTCCGGCTCAACCACACAGGCAATCTGACTGCCCCAGCCTTCCGCATTGGCGATGGCGATGAGCGAGGGCGACTGGATGCTCTCCATCGCATCCTCATAGGGCATATATTCCAGCGAGGTCAGTTCGATCTCAGGCGCGATCGTACAATAGGATTTGAGGTCGGGCACCAGCGCCAGCAGCAGACGATCGATGATGATCTCAAGCGTGGGCAGGCGCTGAAAGCTTTCGCGCGCCTGACGGATCATCGTCTCTTCGAGGCTTAGCGCATCGGAGGAATCCGCTGTCGTCATTGCACCACCATATCGGCAATCAGTATTTCATGCGGCGCGTCGGTGTGCCCCACCGCCCGCGCCCGGCGCAGCAGTTCGGTCTTCAGCATCGCCAACCCATAGCTGCCATTCAGGTCGCTGACATGCAACTGACGCAGGAAGTCTTGGAAACTGTCGCGCAGATAAATTTCACGCGCGACCAAACGGTCGGCCCCTTCGACGGTCTCATCATAGACCATCAGCATGTTGAGCTTGAGAAACCGGCTGGTCTGCCCGCCCTGTGGCCCGGTGTCGGTGACGTTCACGATGATCTCGGGGAACGGCATGACCGGCATTTTAACTTCGGTCTTGGGTTTGTCGCCGTGACCGTCGTCCGCCGCTTCTTCACCATGGGCGTTGTCGGCGGTCTCAACAGTTTCCTCGGCGGCCTCATCCCCACCTAATCCGACCATTTCCAGCAGACCAGAAGGGCCAATAGCCAACGTCACCCCGCCCGCGCCAGCAAGAAGGCAGAGCAGAACAACAGCAAGGATAGCGAGCGGCTTTTTCATTCTTTAACCCTTAGTCGGATCCTGCGCTGAGCGCCATATGCAAGAACAAATACATCCTCAATCAAGCTTTATTGCAACAGAAACCTGTTTATTTTTCGGTTCTCACAAGTATAAATTGATATATGCTTGCATAGTGACGACTGAGCGGAGAATGCTCGGACTATCCAACTGAGTGAGGGCCCGTGAATCAGATCGTTGAAAACCTTAAGGATTTAGGTCCAAAGCGGCTGGCACTTCTGGGCGGTATCGGCCTGGCAATCACTGCGGCCATTTTTATCGGCGCGCGGACCATCCTCGCCCCCACCTATGTCCCGGTTTACAGCCAGCTAAGCCCCGGCACCGCGTCGCAGATGATGCAGACGCTGGAGCAAGCAGGCCTGACGGTCGATCTGTCGCGCAATGGCGATACGATCTCTGTCGCGGAAGACGACATCGCCCGCGCCCGCATGGCGTTGGCCGATGCGGGGCTGCCGGGCGAAGGTGTGCCGGGTTGGGAAATTTTCGACAATATGTCCGGCATGGGGATGAACTCCTTCATGCAAAAGGTAAACCGGTTGCGCGCACTCGAAGGCGAGCTGGCCCGGTCGATCCAAACCATCAGCGGCATCAAGGCCGCGCGGGTGCATCTGGTGCTGCCCGAACGCGCCGCCTTTTCACGCAGCCGGGCCGAGGCCAGCGGCTCGGTCATCGTGCGCTCGCAAGCCAATGCCAGCATGACCCGCAGCCAAGCGCAGGCGATCCAAGCGCTGGTGGCCTCTGCCGTGGCGGATTTGGAAGCGCAGAACGTGACCGTCCTATCGGCGTCAGGCGAGACAATCCTGGCCAAAGACGACGGCGGCAGCTCTGACTTCTCGCTTCAGGGTCAACGCAGCATGATCGAAGAGCAACTGGCGCAGAAGGTTGAATCGATCCTGAATGCCCGCGTCGGGCCGGGCAATGCCCGCGTGCGCGTCAGCGTTGATCTGACGACCGAGCGTGAGGTGCGTGTGTCCCGCACGTTCGATCCCGCCCAGCAGGTCGCCCGCTCCATTGAGACCCGCGTGCGCAACTCCAATGAAACCGATCCGGCGGCGGCCACAGTCGATGTGGCCAACAACATCCCCGATGAGCTGCGCGACGATGCGGGCGGCGGCGCGGGCCAATCCACCCGCTCTGAGAATGACGAGATCATCAACTACGAGATCGGTTCGGTCCAAAGCGAGATGGTACGCGAGCCGGGCGATATCGAGCGTATCTCGGTCGCAGTTCTGGTGAACGGCAGCTATGGCACCCTGCCCGACGGCTCTGATGGGTACATCGAGCGCAGCGAAGAAGAGATGCAGCGCCTGAGCCAATTGGTCAGCACCGCCATCGGCTTTGATCAGGCCCGCGGCGATCAGGTGCAGGTCGATAGCCTACAGTTCCTTGATTTCGATTCCGAGTTCAGCAACCCCGCAGGCCGTGGGTTGGGCGCAGTACTAGCCGACAACGCCATGACCATCCTACGCTCGCTCTTTGCCCTAGCGCTGGTCGCGATCATCATGTTGCTGGGCGCGCGCCCCTTGCGCATGGTGCTGGATGCTACCCTGCCCCAGCCTGCGCTGGCCGGTGCTGGCGCAGACGCGGCCCTGCTCGGTGGCCCTGAAGAGGATAACGCCCCCAAAGCGTTGACCGGCGGCACTCAAAATGAGACCCCACAAAACCGCCTGCCCACCCCGGCAGGCGCGCAAACCGGCGCGGTGCTTGGCCCGATGGATGAAATGCCGCGCGATATGGTGCAGCTTGCCTCCGTTGAGGGTGCGGTCCACCACAGTAAGCTGCGCGCTGTCGCCGAACTGGCTGAGGACAACGCTGAAGATGCCCTGCGCGTGCTGGGCGATTGGCTGGCAGAAGGGGATGAGCTGTGATCACCACCCTGAAGCTGCAAAATTTCGACGAGGACGGCAAAAGCAAGCCGCAAGATCCAGCGCTACCCACGCCCGAAGAGATCGAGGCGAAGATCAAGAAGGCCCATAAACAGGGCCATATCGAAGGCTACCTTACCGGGGCTGACGCGGGCCGGGCCGAGATGCACCAAACCATGCAGGCCGAACATGCCGTGATGGCGGAAAAGCTGGCGCAGGAATTGGCGCGGTTGTCTCAAGCAATGCAGGCCCATCAAGAGGCGTTGGTGGCGCAGATCGTCGGATTTACCCTGCAAACCTGCGAGATCGTGTTGCCCGAGGTGATCGAGCGCCTCTCGACCGCGCGGGTGAAGAAGACCGTGACCCAATCGCTGAAAATGGCCATCGGATCGAGCCATATCAAAGTGCGACTGTCGCCCGCGACATTAGAGCAGATCGGCCCAGACCTGCGTCAACGCGCGGTCTATTACAAATGCGACGGCGTGCTAGACGTGCGCGCCGACGCCGACCTGCCCGACGGTGACGCCCGGATGGAATGGGACCACGGAAGCCTTGATTACGGCTTTAAAAAGATATGCGACCGCCTGCTCGCCGAGTTGCGCGACACCCATGCGCGGTCACTGAAAGCACAAAAGGAGACGGACGGACATGGATAAGCCTGACCTGCAATCGCCCAAAGACGACGACACCTCCGCAGAGGGCAAAGCGTCTGAGGCGACGCCAAAGACCACTGAACAGGACCAGCCACGCGCTGATGCATTCGGCAACACAGCCAGCCCAGGCGGCGATGATGCGGGGGTCTTCCCGCAGCTCGATACTGAGGATTCGCGCAACGCGCTTGCCCCCCGCCCCGAAGCGGGTGGCGCAGGCATCAACGCGATGCTGAATGTCGGTCTTGATGTGCAGATTGTGCTGGGCCAAGCCCGCATGCCGATCTCGCGCCTGCTGGAATTGACCCGCGGCTCCATCGTGGAATTGAACCGCAAAATCGGCGCGCCGGTCGATCTGATGGTCTCTGACCGTTTGGTTGCGCGCGGTGATCTTGTGAAGGTCGGCGAAGACCGGCTTGGCGTCTCCCTCACCCAAATCGTCAAGGATTATGTCCCTGACTGACCTCCCCTCCCCGCGCGCCTATGCGCCGGGCCGTTTGGGCCTTGCCCTGCTGGTGCTTCTCGCCAGCAGTGGCATGGCTATGGCCCAAGACGGGGGGTTTTTGGGGACGCTGTCAGATGTGATCGGGGATACCGCGCCGGGCAGCGATGAAAATGCCAATCTTTCGGGCCGGATCGTTCAGTTTATCGCGCTGATGACCGTGCTTAGCATCGCGCCGGGGCTTTTGGTCGTCATGACCAGCTTCACGCGCTTTGTGATTGTCCTGTCGATGCTGCGCTCGGCCCTCGGCCTGAACCAAACCCCGCCCAATATCGTGCTGACCTCGCTGGCGCTGTTCATGACCTTCTTTGTCATGCAGCCCGTGTTTGAAGACGCGTATGAGGCTGGCGTGCAGCCGCTGCTGGAAAACGCCATCGCCGAAGAGCAGGCGTTAGAACGGATCGCGGCCCCCTTCAAAAGCTTCATGTACGTCAACACCCGCCCCGAGGATTACGCGCTGTTCCTACGCATCGCCCCGGCGGACGAAGAAGCCGAAGAGACCCCCCTGCCCGCCTCGGCGGAGGAGGCCACCTTCCGCCATCTCGTCCCTGCCTTTATGATATCTGAACTGCGCCGTGCCTTTACCATCGGTTTTCTGATCTACCTGCCTTTCGTCGCCATCGACCTTATCATCGCATCGGTGCTGATGAGCGCGGGCATGATGATGCTGCCGCCAGTGCTGATCTCTTTGCCGTTCAAAGTGATCTTCTTTGTGCTGATTGATGGCTGGTACATGCTGGCCGGATCGCTGATTGAAAGCTATGTGCCGCTTGCCGGTGGCTGACCTGCTCTGAAAGGATCTATCTATGTCGACCAATGCCCTTTCCAAAACCCGCAGAAAGCCCCTCACTGTGGAGGATCTGAATGGTCCGACCAAGGCCGCCATCACGTTCCTGTGCCTGGGCGAGCAGACCGGCTCGGAACTTATGCAAAAGCTCGGCACAACAGAGATTGAGCGCATTACCAGCGCCATGAGCCGCCTCGGCCCGATCCCGGCTGAGGTGGTTGAACATGTGCTCAGAGAATTCACCCAGAAGGTCGTCAGCGGCACCGGGTCGGTTGTAGGATCGATCTCCTCAGCTGGATCAATGCTGCGCAAGTTTATGCCCGAAGAGCAGGTAACGAGCATTCTTGAGGGGCTCAAAAACAGCGAGCGTGAGAACGCCATGTGGCGCGGCTTTGGCGCGTTGAATGAGACGGTGATTGCCAATTACCTCAAGGGCGAACATGACCAGACGGCGGCGGCGATCCTCAACAACGTTGAGACCTCAGTCGCGGCCAAGGTGTTGCCCCTGCTGGGGCCAGAGCGCATGCAGGACATCGCAGAGCGCATGATCGCCATGGAGGCGGTGCCACTGCATATGATGCAGCAGATCGAAGAAACGCTGAAGCAAGACATCCTGTCGAACACGATGCACACCAGTTCGGTCGAGACGCATCAGCGCATGGCGGACCTGTTCAACCAATTGGACGTGCAGGCCTTCGAAGAACTATCGGGTGCGCTGGACGCGCGTATTCCGGACGCCTTCCAAGCGATCAAACAGCGCATGTTCGTCTTTGACGATCTGTTCAAACTGCCGATGCAGGATTTGGCGCAGGTGATGCGCGGGCTGGACGGGGCGACCCTGCCCATGGCCATGCGCGGCGCCAAGAAAGAGCAGCGCGATCACCTGATGGAATGCCTGCCGCAACGCTCGCGCCAGATGCTAATGGACGAAATGGCCGCCACCGGCCCGGTCCGTGGCCGCGATGTGCGCGCCGCTCAGGCTGCGATGGTGGAATATGCCAAGAGCCTTGCCGATGAAGGCACCATTGAGCTGCCATCGGCAGCTGAGGACGACGAATTCATCGAATAAGGCGGATTAGCGGTAAATGCTGGAGGCGCTGTAGCCGCCGGTGATCGTGGGGATGTTGATTGTGGCGGCTGTAAAGCTGCTGCCCTGCCCGATAGAGACAGCACCCTGCATCAGGGAGAGAACCGTGTTTGAGGCCGATGAGACACCCTCAACAGCGTCGTAAATCGCCGAGAACCGCGAGACGAGTTTGTCGACCTCGGCAGGGTCTTTCAGCTTTTCAATGTCGAACTTTTGCTCAAACAGAGCGATTTGTCGGTCAAGATCGACCCCAATCGCCTCATCTGGGACACCAAGCGCGCGGCGCATGAAGCTGCCGAGGTCTTCGTCCTTCAATACATCGAGCCAGGTGTTAATCTCAGACGCTTTGGCCTTGAACTCCAACGCAATGCGCGCGCCTTCATTATCTTCACCGGCTGAGTTCAAAACGACCCGTTCTTTGAACCGGTCGATCATCTCATCCTGCCAGCCAGTGCGATTGAAGTTAAAGCTCCGCCCGCCACCGGGGGCGAAGCCTAACGTATCGTACATATCTTTGATCTTTGGGTTGCTCAGCCGATTCACCAGAGCCGACGACTCGTCCGAATTGCTTTCCAGCGTTTTGCGGATCATCGCTTTGCCAAAGATCTGATCCTCAAGATCAAAGGCCCGCATGACGAAAGTATAAACTTCGGTATCGGCGACAAATTCCTTTGCAGATTTGATATCGCCGATACGCTCTTTAAAGGCTTCGATCTGCCGGGCGTTCAGGGCGTCGCTGGCGGCAAGATCAAGCTGTTTGTCGCGCGTTGCGTCAAACAGCTTTACTGCCACCTGCGTGCCTATGCCGCCCAGCGAAATCATGCGTGCGCGGCCTCATGGCTTGGCGTCGGGGCCATGGGACGCAGGTGCATCAGCTCGGTCTCGTATTTCAGGACCGCGCGCAATTCGCTCATTGCCTTGTAGAAATCGGACATGCTCACAAAGTTTGCTGCTTCCATGATCCGGGTGCGCATCTCAGCGCCAAAGCAACAGGCCAGGTCGGCCAAGCCCTGTTGGATCATCGGCAGGATCTGATCGCGGGTATCGGGGCGGATCAGGGCGGTCTGCACAAGGAAATAGACTTTGGAAACCGGTGTCGATTCCGCGTCTGGTTTCAGCAAGTCGGATTCCCGCACGATGTCAGCGCGGTTTTCGACTGTCAGCGCCTGACGGCGGTCGCCGTTGCGGATGACACAGCCGTTCACAACGACCCGTTCACGCGGTCTGAGTGTCAATTTGAGCATCTTACACCTCCCGCATGACTGGCGCCGCTTGACCAGCAAGGCCCGCTGCGATGTTGCCATTGATTTCCACCAGCCCTGCAAGGCGACCTTCGCCTGCCATCAGCGCGGTGCTGTGACGCTCCACCCAAAGTGCGATAGAAATGAGCGACGCCTTAAGTGCGTCGGGCATGGTGTTGCCCGGTTCGGCCAAGTCGTAGCGAAGCGCCGACCAGAACCGTTGATTTTCGTAGAGTGCATCGCGCAGACCAGTCGAAAGGATGTTCAAACGCTCGCTTTTGTCTTCGGTCGCATCAAAACCTTGGCCTTTTTCGGCAAGGTCATGTGTGACTCGCGATAGGATGCGGCGCTCGATCTGCCGCGGGGTTTCGCTTTCGCGAATTGTTCTTTTGTATGCTGCCAGCCCCATAGGAATTCTTCCTTATTCTTTGTTTTAACCTTTTCCGCCACGCATTCTAACGTGGTCGGTACGGGGCCGGAGCATGACGCCCCGGCCCCATCACCTGCCCTTAACGGAACAGGCTCAAGATGTTTTGCGGTGCCTGATTGGCGATCGACAGCGACTGCGATGCCAGCTGCTGCTGAACCTGCAGAGCCTGCAAACGGGCCGCTTCTTCTTCCATGTTGGCGTCAACCATGGCGCCCACACCGGAGTCGAGGTTGTCCGACAGCTTGGTCAGGAATTCCTGCTGACGCTCGATGGACTTCTCGGACTGACCCAGCGAAGTGGCTGCGTCGACGGTGTTCTGGGTTGCGGTGTCGGCCAAGGCCAGCACGTTGCCAAGGTATTCGTCACCATCAATGCCGCCCGATGCGTTCACATCTGTTGTGGCGCCCGCGCGGCTGGCAAAGCTATCCGCGATCAGGGTGAAGGTCTCAAGCTGTGCGTTGAGATCGACAGGCGACACGGTGATGGTCGTGGTTTGCAGTGCGCCCGCCGTATCGCGGCTGATACCGGTGATAATCGAACGGTCGGCCTGTGCGGCACTTGGTGTGGCACCAGCGGTGACGGCACCGTAGGCATCCATCGTACCGGCAACCGCATTCGCCCCAGCCGCGCCTTTTTTACCGGCGTTGACCAGATCGTCGCCGTTGAATGTCGACTGCGACATGATCGCTGCCATATCCGCAACAAGACGCGTCAGGTCAGACTCGATCTCGTCAAGGCCGCCTTTGTTTTCTTGGGCGAAGGCGACTTTGTCACGGAATTCAGTTGCCAGATCAGAGAACTGCTCTGCGCCAAGACGTGCAGTTGCGACCGAGTTCTTGGTCAGCGTCAGGCTTTCGTTGACGGCTTTGGTCATGCCGCTGTCGCCCTTCATGGTCTCAGAGATCGCGAAGTATGCCGCGTTGTCTTTGCCCGAAGAGACTTTCAGACCGGTAGAGATGCGGTCCTGGGTTTGGTTAAGGCCTTGGTTCACGCTACGCAGCGTAGACAGGGCATTCATTGCTGAGTTGTTTGTGTTAATCGAAGACATGATAGTGTCCAGTACTTTCTAGTAATTCATCATGTCGTCATTCTGACGACGGGGCGCGAGAACGCCCGAAAATCGTTCGATATCGTCTAGGTCAGGCGACAGTGCGCCTGACCAATTTTATTAACGGAAGAGGCTAAGGATGTTCTGCGGAGCCTGGTTGGCGATCGACAGGGACTGCGATGCCAACTGCTGCTGAACCTGCAGAGCCTGCAAGCGGGCCGCTTCTTCTTCCATGTTCGCGTCAACCATGGCGCCAACACCGGCATCGAGGTTGTCCGACAGCTTGGTCAGAAACTCTTGCTGACGCTCAATGGACTTCTCGGACTGACCCAGCGAAGTTGCGGCGTCAACGGTGGCCTGTGTCGCGGTATCGGAAGCGGCCAGAACTGTTGACAGGTAAGTGTCGCCAGTTGCCGAGCCTGCCTTGGCAGCAAAGCCCGTCGCGATTGCGTCGAACATTTCACGCTGAGCGTTAAGGTCCACAGGCGAAACCGTGATCGTTGTGGTCTGCAAAGTGCCTGCGGTGTCACGGCTGATGCCGGTGATGACACTGCGGTCAGCTGCCGCGGCGCTCGGTGTGGTCTCGGCAGTATAGGTGCCGTCAGCTGCAAAGGAGCTGTTGCCACTTGCGCCGCCGCCACCTGCGTTGACCAGATCGTCGCCGTTAAAGGTTGACTGCTCCATGATCGCGGTCATGTCCGCCACAAGACGTGTCAGGTCGGCTTCGATTTCGTCAAGGCCGCCCTGGTTTTCTTGTGCGAACGCGACCTTGTCGCGGAATTCAGTCGCCAGATCAGAGAACTGCTCAGCACCAAGACGCGCGGTTGCAACCGAGTTCTTGGTCAATGTCAGGCTTTCGTTCACGGCCTTAGTCATGCCGCTGTCGCCCTTCATCGTTTCCGAGATCGCGAAATACGCCGCATTGTCCTTACCGGAGGAAACCTTCAGACCGGTCGAGATGCGGTCTTGAGTTGTGCCAAGGTTCGAGTTGACGTTCCGCAGTGTTGCGAGAGCGTTCATTGCGGATGTGTTTGTGTTGATCGAAGACATGTTCTTATTCCAGACTATTCTAGTTCGTTATGTCGTCGTTCTGACAACTGCGGGGCGAACCCGCTTGATTACGTTTTTACGCCAAAAACTGGCAACATTGAGGCAATTCAGAAACTTTTGTCCACGCTTGCCATCAGTGTTGCGCGGTTGTCACGTTTTGCACCGCTTCGGCCGTAAATACCTGCAATGCTGTGCTTTTCCCGGAGTTGGGAAACTTGTTCGATCATGTCTGAGGTGGCTTGGCGGGCCAATTTCAGATGGTGATGATCGCGCGCAATCAGATCTTTTAGATCGCGCAATTTATCTTTGCTGACCGCTTCGGGGTCGTGGGTAAGCTGCTCTTCCAGCACGGCGGTGAGTCGGGCCTTTTCGCTGGCAAATTCGACCAACTGGTTGAACGCCCCGCCCTCAACCGCGGCGATTTCGCGGCGCAGCAGATTGCCCAATGCATCAACGGCGGCGAGTGCTTTACGTGGATCGCTCATCGGTCTGCCCCCGTTTGATAGCGCTGCATCGCGGTCTCAATGCTGCGCGCGATTCCGGTGGTGTTCTGCTCGGCAATGCTTTCGCCAATCGCGTTGGACAAAAAGCTGCGCCATGTCTCTTCCGCATGGCCCCCGCCAAAGCTGCCAATGTCGACGGTCGACAGCATCTCATCGACCATCTGACCGAGGAACATCGCTTCGAATTCTTTCGCCGATTCGGCTGTGACGGCATCCACCTGCGTGGGCGCGGGCTTGGCCGACGGGGTTGGCGCGGGGATTGGGAAAGACGGAAATTCCATGACCTGCCCTCAAATAATCTCAAGGTCAGCGTGCAAAGCACCCGCCGCCTTGATGGCTTGAAGAATGGAAATCGTCTCGGTCGCGCCAACACCGATGGCGTTCAGCCCGTCGACCAGACGTTGCAGGCTCACCGATCCGTCGATGACGGCAAATTTCGCGTCTTTCTCTTCGACGCCAACTGACGAATTCGGCACCACGACCGTTGTCCCGCCGATGGACAGCGATTCGGGTTGGCTGACGTTAAAGTCATCGCGCACCGTAACGGTCAGGCCGCCTTGGCTGACCGCGACGCGGTCGATACGAACATTCGCGCCGATGACGATGGTGCCAGAGCGGGCGTCGATGACAACTTTGGCGATTTGATCCGGCTGAACTTGCAGCGGCTCGATCAAGGCCATCGTCTCCATCAACGATCCTTTGCCGTAAGCGGAAACCGTGATTGTGCGCGAATCGATGGCAGTGGCGACCGGGCCCATGGCTTGGTTAATTGCCGCCTCGACCCGTTGCGCGGTCACGAAATCGGCGTTGCGCAGGGCCAGTTTGATGCTTGTCATCTCGCTGAAGTTAAAATCAACCTCGCGCTCGACGATGGCGCCATTGTCGATCCGCGCGCCGGTTGGCACGCCTTCGACGATGGAGGCGTTAAGCCCTTGGGCGGCGAAACCCGCGACGGCAATCGGGCCCTGAGCGACGGCGTAAATCTCACCATCGGCGGCGGTCAGCGGCGTGACGATCAGCGTGCCGCCGCGCAGAGAAGACGCATCACCCAGTGACGACACGACCACGTCAATGGTGCTGCCCATCCGCGCGAAAGGCGGCAGGGAGGCGGTAACCATGACGGCTGCGGTGTTGGCCGTGCGCATCTGGTCTTCGGTCAGGTTGCCGATGCCAAGCCGCTCCAACATGCCCTCAATCGCGCGTTCGGTGAAAGGCGCGTTGCGCAGGCTGTCGCCCGTGCCGTTGAGGCCCACAACCAGACCGTAGCCAACCAATTGGTTCGACCGCACGCCTTCAACGGTAACGATATCCTTGATCCGCACCTGCGCTGCCGCCGGCGCGGCAAGCGCGAAGGTGAGGCCAATTAGCAGCAGTTTAACAATGGCGTTCATGGTCGGCGGTTCCGATTAAAGGTAGTTCAAAAAGGACAAGCGCGAAAGGCGCGCGGTGACGGCATAGCTGGACTCGAGCTGGTTCTGTAATTGGGTCAAACGGGTGGCCGCATCATATTGATCGACGCCTTCAAGGTTCATCACCTCCCCATTTAAAAACAGCGCCCGGCTTTCTTGGGCCGAGATTGTATCGGCCAGTTGACCGCGTTTCAGGCCGGTCTGGGTTTCGAGATCGGTCAACCCTTCGAGCCCGGCACCTATGGCGCTGCGGGCCTCGGTCAGCCAGGCGTCGCGAGCCGCCTCGTCAGGGATATCGCTGGGGTTAAACGCGCTGAGCATCGCCAGACCGCGCATCAGATCACGCATCGCGGGATCGTTGGCTTGGGCGGTTTGGGTCAAGGTTTGAGTTTCAGATGTGCGAGAGGTTAACGGGGGATTGCCCGTTGGCGCACCGTTGTAAAAGGTGTTCTCAAAATTGTTGGCCGGATCGGCGGCGGTATCGCTGAAGGCTGCTTTCAGCCCGTCGATCGCCGTCTGCACGTCTGCCAGCGTTGCAGGCACGCCCCCGATCACATTCGCCACCGCGTTGGCTGGGGAAACGCCGCTGTTGGGGTTTTGTACGTCCCATGTTTGCAACGGGTTCGTGTCACTGCGCGTGCCAGACATGAGAAAACCGGAACTGTCGCTCACGGCTGCGCGCTCTAACATCTGATCCAAGGCCGTGCGCGCCGCTTGTTGCAGGTACGTTGTCGACAACCCACCCGCGCTGTCCGACGAAAAGGCCTGCTCTAGCACGGATTGGCCGACATCGCGCATTGCCCCAAGCGACGTTTCCACCGCTAGAAAGCGGCGATCCAGCAACGCGTTCGAGGTCAGGAAGCCATCGTTGCGGGTGATCTGCATCCGGATGGCGATGGCATCGGCGGAACGGTGGCCCAGATCGTCATAGGGGTTGGCCTTGATGCCTGTTGTCACCTCTTTGGAGACATCCGAAATCTCGGCAGCAAGGCGGCTGGTTTGCTCGCGCTGGCGCAGGCTTTGCAAGGCGGTAGAAATGGTGCGGGAAATTTCGGTCATCTCAGTCTCACACGCTGGCCAGAAGGGTATCGAGCATGTCGCTCAGGCTGCTCAGGACTTGCGAATTGGCACCGTAGGCCTGCTCGATTTCCAATAGCTTTTGCAGTTCGATGTCGATGTTGACGCCCTCGATACTGCTGCGATTATCCTCAAAGGTGACAAGCCGCACACGCGCAGTTTCGGCTTGGGCGTCGGCACCGACGCGCAGAACATTCTGCTGGCTCACCATATCAGCGGCGAAATCGCCCAGACGCGCAGTGGTGCTAAGGCCTGTCGCGGCGTCAAAGGTTAGACCAGTCTCAAGAACATCGACAAAAGCGTTCAGTTGGGTCGTGTCGCCCGGCTCTCCTTGAATGGTGGCCCCGGCACCATCACGTAGACGCCAAAGCGCGCCCCCTTTATCGGGCTGTACGCTGTTGTTAATCGAAAGCCGTCCTGCAAGCCCATCTAGCGCTGCCGCGTCAAAGGCGCCGCCCGCGTCGGTGAAAAGCCCGGGCTGTCCTGCCCCGACAGAGGCATCGGCGCTCTCAAAACTCTGCACCAGCCCGCGCGCGAATTCGTCCAGCTGGAGCTTCATTTGAGGTAGATCATTCGCGATCAACCCAGTCAGTCCGGCAAGACGCCCGCTATCAGAGCCCCGCGCCGTGGCGCGCCCTGGTGTGATGTCGATGGTTCCGGCCATCAGCGTGCCGGTTTCACGATTTGCGGTCAGCCGCACGGCCTCGTCGCCCTGGACCAGTTCGGTGCCACCGGTCGTGTGCAACGTCAGCGATCCGTCAGATTCCCAGCGGCTTTGAAAATCCATCTGGCTGCCCAAAGCATCAAGGCGGCGGTTCATCTCGTCCATCAACCCGGCTGTGCCTGTGCCGTCCCCCCCGACCAGACGCAGGCGCTCGTTCAACTCGGCTATGTCGGCCAGCGCCTCATTCACCTCGGTGACACTTTGAACAAAGCTGTCCCCGGCCTGGACGCGGCTGGCCTCAAGCGCGACGGCGGCTTGGTTGATGCTGTTCACCAACGTTTCGCTGCGCGACAGAAGGTCATTTTGCGCCGCCGGATCCGACGGGTTGTTTGCCAACAGGTCTAACCCCGCCTGAAACTCAGCCAGCCGCGCGGCGGGAGAGACCTCGTCCCCCGGCTCGCCCAAGGTAAGAAGGTAGCTGCCAAGCACCTCTCCGGTAACAGAGGCCGCGCCCAACTGCGCCGAAGCGCCGCGCGTCATCCCCGCCAAACGTTCATCCACCTGCCGTGCCACGCGCAGATCAACCGAATTGTTCCCGGTGACCTGTACGGCTTCGCGCCGCGCATAGCCTTCGGTCTGCGCATTCGCGATGTTGCCCGCAACAAGGCTGGCGCGACCTTCCGTCGTGCTTAGGCCGCTGCGGGCGATGTTAAAGGCAGAGGAGATGCTCATTCATGCACCAGATTAGCGTTTGATATTCAGGGTTTCACTCAGCATTTCGTCGCTGGTGGTGATGATCTTGGCGCTTGAGGAATAGGCCCGTTGGGTCTGGATCAGATCAGTTAATTCCTGCGCGATATCCACGTTGGAGCCTTCCAGCGCATTGCTGTTGATGCTGCCCAAGCCGTTCAGCATCGGATTGCCGAGGCTTACCGCACCTGAATCGCGGGTGGCGACATAGGCGTTGCCGTCAATCGACTGCATCTGATCTGGGTTGGCGACATTGGCGAGCGGCACTTGGAAAAGCGCACGACGCTGACCATTGTCAAAAACCCCAAAGAGAACGCCGGAATCGCTCATCTCGGCGCGTTCTAGGCTGCCGGTTTCGGTCCCGTCATCGGTGAAGGCTGGGGGCGTGTAGTCGCCAGAGAACTGGGTCATCCCGCCGAATGTTCCGGGCGCGCCAAAGTCGATTTCCAAGGCCTGCGGTGTGCCGCCATTGGTGATCGACAGCGTCACCACGCCCGTCGCGGGGTCAATCGGCAAGGTGCCGGGGGTGTAGCTTGCAGGGCTGCCCGCATCTGCGCCGCTGTCGGTGAAATTCACGGTCGCATCGCCATAGTTGGTGCCCGCCTCATCGGTGATGCTGACGGTCCATTCGTTGTCCACAGCCCCCGGTGTCCACGACAGGGTCATCGCATCGCTGCCGCCCAGTTGGTTGACGTAGCGCAATGTGGATTCAAATGCCGTGCCGGTGGTGCCGGGGCCGGTTTCTTGAGCCGGCACATTGCCCGACACACCCACGCTAGAGCTCGGCGTGCCCTGCACCTGATAGCTCGCGATATTCACGGTGCTCAGGTCATTATAGCTGGTGCTGCTGACGCTGCCGGTGTTCCCTGCCGCATCGGTAGGAAAGCCGGATAAAAAATAGCCAGCAGAGTTGCGGAGGTTGCCATTCTGATCCGGGGTAAAGGATCCCGCCCGGGTCAGGTAGTAGTTCGATTCAACAGGATCGTTGGCATTGCGCGACACCACGAAAAAGCCATCGCCCTGCACCGCCAGATCGGTGGTGCTGTCGGTGCCCACGATATTGCCATTGGTAGAGATATTGGCCCGCACATCCGTCAACACGCCCGCTTGGGTCGACCCGGTGTTTTGGGTGACGAATTCCGAAAAGGTCCGCCGATAGCCGACCGTATTGGCGTTTGCGATGTTGCTAGAGATGTTCTGCACGCGGGAGGAGTTGGCCTGCAACCCGCTGACCCCGATTTGAAGGGCGCTTGTAATGCTCATGACTTGATCCTGCTCGTTCTTGTTATTCTTGGGTTATACATGACAAAGCCGATTCTTCATGAGCAAAGCAAGAATAAAAATTTCATTTGATATTTATGTCACTGACTTTCCTTGACATCCGTCACTTTTGTCACGGCATCAAGGATACGATCAGCGCTTTCCATGCTCAGCCGCATCACGTCTGATCCCAGCGGCCCTTCTTCAACGGGGCGCGCACCCAGCCCCCCTGCAATCTCTGCCCACCCGGGCAGTTCTGCGAGGGACGGAAACTCTGTTGCCGTGCGCGCCACGGTCTCGCTGTCCCCTGATTGATAGGCGGCAAGGGTAAGCCGGGTGGCATCGGCAAAGGCGAACTGCTGGGGATGCGCCTCCCACATCTCAAGGAACGCTTGCCGGGCCGAGCCCCATTTACCGGTCTCATACAACGCCACGGCGCGGCTGCGGCGCAGGTCCATATCTTGAGCGCGCAGGCGCAGAGCCGCCAGCTCATCCGAGCGGCCTGCCTGTGCCAAAGCGTCGACCAACAACGCCTCGGCCTCTGCCCCTTGATCGTCTGCATAGCCGCTCAGCAGATCAACGGCTGCATCCGCCTGCCCACCCGCCAAAAGCGCGCGCGCTTCACCGCGGCGCAGCTTAGCAATGAGGGTCGCATCGGGGGCATTCGTTCCGACACCCTCCAAGGCCTCAGCCAGCTCTCGCAGGGCGCGGAACTCTCGCGCGGCAAGGGCGGTCATGCCCGTATCCAGCAAGCGCTGCGGGACAGCTACGGCATGGCCGACAAAACCCGGATCAAAGCGCCAGCGGGTGCCGATGCGTGCATGTCCCTCAAGGAAGCTCCCGAGGTCCAGCTCACCGGCCGCCCCAGCCGCATAAAAAGCACCATAGATCGCACGGGCCCGCTCAAGCAGCGCTTCAGCCTCTTCCTTCGATGCGTCGCGCTGCAGGTTATGTAAAGCCCACAGGGCAGTATCGGTTTCGCCCTGCTCAGCTGCCATATCCGCCAAAAGCGTCACACCATCGCGCGCGATGGCATCGCCACTCCACGTCCAGCGTGCGGCTTTCAGCAATGACAATGCGTCCTCAAGCGGCAAGACATCGGCTGCACGCCCCATCCGAACCAAGGCCAGACGCGCCCGTTGTGCATAGGCATCGCGGCCCTGCGCGGATTGGGCATATCCTTCGAATGCCATCAATAGATCGCCCGAAAGTTCTGACGCGCGCGCCAGCAGGAAACGATAGGCCGGGCCGTCTCGCAACTCTGGATGCTTGGGGAACTCCGCCGCCAGGGCCTGCGCCACTTCCCAATCCTCTGCGGCCAAAGCGGCTTCAAGCAGATCGGGCAAGACTGCCGCCTGCATGGCGGGGGACAGTGTGCCGAGGCTTTCCACCGTACGAGGCATAAGCCGCGCGGCTTCATCTGTCGCACCAAGCCGCGCAAAGGCCGCCGCGCGCAAGGCCTGCCCCTGCGTCCAACCAACTGACCACGACACCGCCTGCCCCAGTGCGCCGCCCTCTGCCGTGTCACTGTCAAGCAGGGCAAGCGCAAGGGCCAGCGTCCGATGCCGCCGCTCTGTATCATCTGACAGAGCTTCAGCATCAAGCGCGTCTAGAAATCCAGCCGCCTCCGGGCGCATCATCCACGCAAGGTGCAATTCCGAAAGATCTAGCAGTGCATGAGTACGCGCCGGATCATCCTTGCCGGTCGACGCCAGAAGCGTCGCCATCAACTTTTCACGCGCTGCAAGGAAATCCCGCTCTCCGTGATCTGCCAAGGCCAAAGGCGCAAAGACAGACCCCTCCTGCCCCGCCACAGGCGCGGCCAAGATCAAAGAAAGACCAAGAACAATGTTGTGCAGATGCTTCATTCTATGAATAGATGCACTTTATTCTTGTAAAGATCCATTCTTTATTTCAGACTGATCTTCAATAAAGTCACGCCATCCTTGCCCCAACTGAGGCCCGCCATGACGGAAACCAGCCATATCAGCATGTCGCTGGCGACTTCCCTCCAGCGCCAGCTCGACATCACTGCCAACAACATCGCCAACGCCAGCACTGCGGGCTACAAGGGCGAGCATGTGGTGTTCGAGGCGCTGTTGCAGAACAACACCGCGATGGGCGACGATCAGGCAGCTTTTGTCAGCGACACCGGATCCTACATCGACACCCGCCCCGGTGCGCTATCGCAAACCGGCAACCCGCTGGATGTGGCGCTGCATGGCGAGGGCTGGTTCAGCTATGAAACGGCCGACGGGCAGCAGGCCTATGGCCGCGATGGCAGCTTTACCCTCGACACACAGGGCAATCTGACGCTTTTGTCAGGGGCCAAGGTACTGGATGCAGGCGGTGCGCCGATCCAACTGCCGACCGAAGGCTTGGGCGATATCAATATTTCCGAAGACGGCACCATTTCGGGCAGTGAGACAGGCCCGCTGGGCCGGATCGGCGTTTTCGATGTCCCGGAAATTCAGAGCTATAAGCGCCTTGGCGCAGGCATGTTGGTGGCCCCCGAGGGTGCTGCCAAACCCGCCGTGGCCGAGAGCGTACAGGTGCGCCAAGGGACCCTAGAGCTGAGCAACGTCAATCCGGTGCGCGAGATGACCCGGCTGATCGACGTGCAGCGCGCCTATGAGCGTACAAATACAATGATGGGCAATGCGGACGACTTGCGCCGCGACTCGCTCAAACGGATCGCGCAGGCGGTCTGACCCCGACATCCGTGAAACGGAAGGAACGAGACAATGAAGGCACTTAGCATCGCCGCGACCGGCATGATGGCGCAGCAGACCAATGTCGATGTGATCTCAAACAACATCGCCAACGCGAACACCACCGGGTTCAAGGCCAGCCGCGCCGCCTTTCAGGATCTGATCTATCAATCCATGCAACGCGAAGGGGCGCTGACCTCTGAGGCGGGATCGACCCGGCCCGTGGGCATCGACATCGGTATGGGCGTACAGACCGCTGGCACCGTGCGGCTGAACACCCAAGGCGGCATGGTCGCCACGGAAAACCAGTTGAACGTGGCCATCGACGGGCGCGGCTATTTCTCGGTCACGCTGCCCGACGGCAACCAAGCGTTCACCCGCGACGGGTCTTTCCAACTGTCCCCCGAGGGGGAGATCGTGACCATGCAGGGCTACCGGGTTGAGCCGGGGCTGGTCGTGCCGGAAAATACCACAGCGGTTGAGATCAACGAACAGGGCGTCGTCATGGCCTATGTAGAGAATGACCCCGAGCCGGTGGAGCTCGGCCAGTTCAGCCTGACCACATTCGTGAACGAGCCGGGAATGCGCCCCGTGGGCAACAACTTCCTGCTGGCAACCGAAGCTTCGGGCGAAGCGCAGGTGGTGAACCCCGGCGATCCGGGCGCGGGAATGATCCGTCAGGGTTATCTTGAGGCGTCCAACGTGAATGTCATCCAACAGATCACCGATCTGATCTCAGCGCAGCGCGCTTATGAGATGAACTCCAAATCCATTGAGACCGCAGACCAGATGCTCTCGGCTGCGAACCAGATCCGTTAATGCAACGGGTCGCCGCACTCTTCCTCGGCCTGATGGTGTTGACGGGCCCTGCCCTGTCGGCCCCCATCGGCGTGCTGATCGAAGAACGCGCGCGCGCAGATTACGCCGACAGCCTGCCCCAAGACGGCGAGTTTGAGATCACCGTTAAAGATGCCCCTGCCGATGAGGTGCTGACGCTGGCAGAGTTCTGGATGGACCCGCGCAGCGGCAAGTTTCTGGCCAATGCGGTGCTCGACACAGGTGAGGTGCAGCGCATCGCGGGCTACGCCCTCGTGACCATGCCCGTGCCCGTCCCCATCACCCGGCTACTGCCCGATGATATCATCATGGAAGATGACCTGACCATCATGCGCCTGCCCGTGGGCCGGATTGGTGCCTATGTGATGACCGACGTTGAAGAGGTCATCGGCAAACAGGTGCGCCGCGTCCTGACGCCGGGCCGCCCGATCCAAACGCAATCCATCATCCACCCGCTGGTCATCAACCGGGGCGAACGGGTGGATATCTATTTCAGCGACGGGCTTCTGGCCCTTTCCTCTCCGGGGCGCGCACTTGATGACGCGCATGAGGGGCAGGAAATCCGTATCGTTAACCTTGTCAGCAACAAAACGGTCACCGGCATCGCCACCGGCGAAGGGACCGTGGAGATCCTTCGATGACCACCGCTTTCGCGCGCCCCTCTGTCTTGATGTTCGGCGCGGCCCTGGCCTTGACCGGCTGCGACACCTCTCCGCATTTCGACCGTGATCCGCAGCCCTCTGCGATTGTGGTCAGCGGTGAAACCATCCCCGAGGTCGCCCGTGTGCAGGTGCCAATGCCCGCCGTGGCGTTGGAGCCGCCACGCAGGGGCAGCGCCAAAGCGTCGCTGTTCTCGGCCCGCAGCGAGGCGTTGTTTGCGGACCAGCGTGCCGATGATATCGGCGATATCGTCACGGTCGTCATCTCAATCGACGACCGTGCACAACTGCGCAACTCGACGGACCGCGAGCGCGAAGGCGCAAGCTCGATCGGTTTCCCGACATTCTTTGGCTATGGCGCGAAAATTGCCGCAATTTTGCCCGGAATCAGCGCAGCCGACCTGCCGAGCGGCGATGTCGTCGAGATCGGCTCGGCGTCCGAGGCAAGCGGCTCTGGTGCCATTTCACGCAACGAACGGATCGAACTCAAAGTCGCCGCCTTGGTCATCGACAAACTTCCCAACGGCACGGTTGTGGTCGCTGGGCGTCAAGAAATCATGGTGAATCAAGAGTTGCGCGAGCTGCGTATGGCAGGGATCGTGCGCCCTGCCGACATCCGCGACGACAACACCATCTCTTATGACAAGATCGCCGAAGCCCGCATCGCCTATGGGGGTCGCGGCACGCTTTCACGCGCACAAGAGCGCAGCTATGGCGAAGACGCGATGGATGTGATCCTGCCCTATTAATTCCTGACTTGGTCACAATCTGAGACCATTGCCGTCGCAATCGGCCTTTAAACCTGAGGGGAACTCAGGAAAGGTCGAACATGAAAAAGGCAGCAATCGCATTCGTAGCGCTCCCCTTGCTTTGCATGGGTGCAGGCTATGGCGCCGGTCTGGCCCTTGCCCCTGCCCCAGCCGAAGCGGCGGGAACGGAGATCGATGAGAACGCCTCCCACGGCGTAGATGAGACGGTAAAAGACGCCGCCCATGCACCAGAGACGGACGCCGGCGCGCATGGCGAGGACGGCGACACCGTTCATGGCGAGAACGAAGAGCCCATGGACAGCTACGAGTTGGCCAAGGACCGCACGGTGGTGCGGCTTGGACAGATGACCATCCCGGTCGAGAAGACCAACAGCGTGTCTTATGTGGTAGCAGATTTCGCGCTGAAAATGGGATCGCTGGAATTGGCCGAACGCTATCGCCGCGTCGAAGATGCAACGCGGATGCGCGATTCACTTCTGCAAGCGATGAACCTTGCTGCCGAAAGCGCCGTATTGCGCGGCGTGGCAATCGACAGCGAGGCGCTGTCGCAACTGCTGCGTGATCTGATCAGCAAAGAGCATCAGGGCGTTGACGATGTGATGTTTGTCTCACTTTACAAGCAAGACGTAGCGCGGCTTTAACCCGCGCCGCGTGGCCGTTTAGAGAACCGAGCGCACGGCATAAGAAAGCACCTGCTCTCCGTTATCAAGCTCCAGCTCTGCCCCTTGTCCGGTGAAGTTCACCCGCGTCACCTCAGCGCGGGTCAGAGGGGTTACGCCCACGTCGTTGCCGCTGGCGTCCGTCGCCGTGATCTCAACCCGGAAGGTATCTGGCGGCACGGGCAGACCCACTGAATCCAGCCGGTTCCAATCCACGTCGATCACCTCCCCCTCCGCGGTCGAGGGGCCGGGCATCTCGCGGACCAACGTCCCGTCGTCGGAATAGATGCGGATGGTCACATCCTCCGCCCCGGCATTGAGTTGGTAGCTGAGCGGAAATTCGTCCTCGGTCATGCGCACTTGGGACGATGGCACCAACACATCGCGCCCGATCAGTTGCAGGTCCGACATCGCGCCCACGGTGGACAGCATCGTGCTGATCTGCTCAAGGCTCGCGTTGGTCGCAATGCTTTGCTCCACTTGGGTCAACTGCGCCAATTGCGAGACGAACTGCGTCGAATCCACCGGGTTCAGCGGGTCTTGGTTCGAAATCTGGGCCGTCAGCAGGGTAAGGAAGCTGTTGTAGCTCTCTTGAAGCTCGGCAGAGGAGGTCGCCGCCGCCGATGTGCTGGTGGTGCTCAGAGTGCTGGCTGTGGTCGCGTCGATCATAGTCTCGCCTTTCAGGTGAGGATATCCAACTGCCCGGCGATCAAGCTCGGTCTGGGTGTCGGGGCCAACGGCAGGGCATCGCTGCCCTCCGGATCATCGGCCTGCGACAAATTCGTTGTAAACTCTGGTCCGTCTTGCTGCCCGCCATTACGGCCCCGTTCGCCAAAGGTCTGGAAATCAAGGTCGGCATTATCGGCACTGATGCCGCGCGATTGCAGCGCATCTAGCAGTTGATCACGGTCTTGCCGCAGCATGTTCAAGACCGAAGCACTTTCGGTGGTCATGGCGATCTGCATACGCCCCGCCTCACTTCGCACGACTTCGATCTCGATTTCGCCCATACCGTAGGGCGAGAGGGAGAAACGAAGCTTGTTGTCGCCTGTGTTGAGACTACGGATCTGCTGGCTGACGTGCTGGCGCAACTGCTCTTCCGGGGCGGCGGCGGGGTTCGGCGCCGGCGCGGGCGTTGGCTGCGGTGGGCTCAGGCGAAGCGTCTCTGACTGTGGCGCCTGCGGTGCGGTCAGCGCTGCAACCTCACGCAAGGCCGCCTCGGCTGCGGGGGCGTTCCCACCAGGCTGCGGGGCTTTGCTGTACTCAACAGCTGCGCTTAATTGATCGGCAGCGGCCATGCGCGGGTCTGCAATCCCTACGCTGAGTTTATCAGTTGCGGCCATGCGCGGGTCTGCAATCCCTACGCTTGCATCAATAGTCTTGGCGACGGTCGTGCTGGCATCGATTTTGACGTCGGCGCTGAGCCGTGACATCTGAGCGTCGCCAACCATGGCCACCTCGGCGGTTGCCAGTTTCGGGGTCCCTGAAGCGATCTGGGCAAACCCAGCCCCCTCAGCCTTGGGCATGTTCGGCACTTGCTTCTCTTGTACCGATCCGATCGACCCGCGTGCAATCGCCGGGATCACCGCTGACGCGATGCTAAGCTGGCTGCTCGGCGTCGGGATCCGCAGGGCACCGGCAATCTTTTCTTCAAGCGCGGCTTCTAGGGTTGGGTCTGCTAACTGCGCCACCGCCTCCAACGCCCCTACCCCATCGGGGGGCGCCTCTCCCAGAGTTTCGGCAAAGGCCGCAAGTGCGGCTTTGGGCGTCACCTTGCCGTTGGTTTCTTCCAGTTCGGCGATCGTGTGATCCATCAGGGCTAACAGCCCTTCTGCGGTTTCTGGATCGATCCCTTCGGGCAATGTGTCAGCCGCGCCATCTGTTTCCGGCGCGGCAGTTTTCGGGGTCTTAATCTGCGGCTGCGGCGCGGCCTCTTGCTTCGCCACGCCCTGCATCAACGCGGTAAAGCCTTCGACAGCGCCAGTCTTCGGCGGTTGCCCGGCAACGGCGGCACCGGATGCCGCAGACGTGGCCTGAAGTTGAGCTATCATCTAACGTCCTCCACCTTGGGATTCCGAAGGCTCTGTGATTGGATCAGGAGATCCGCACGTTCCCGCGCTGACCTTCAAACGCGCGACGCGCGCTGTGGCCCTCTACCAGAGCCTTCAGCCGAAGGGTCCACTGATTAAGCGTCACGGGAGACTCTGTCCCGGTGAGTGCTCGCAGCGAAAGCTGTGCGCCTCCTGCCTGTTCGGTGGCAAAAAACGAATGACTGTCGACCGGACGGCCCCAGTATTGGCCCAGCACCGCACTCAGCCCCATACGGAACGCCGCAGGCTCTAGCCCCAGCTTGAGCAGTTCATCCGCTTCTGCCGCCTGATAGTAGGCCTGGCCCAAAGCATGCAGAACGCTGTCTTCGTCCATCATCGGGAACAGACCGCGCCCAATGATACCGATCAAGACTTCGCCCACCAGCGCACCGGCAGCTTGAGAGATGTTTGTGAAATTATCGCTTTTGCGAATAACGACGAGCGAGCCATAAGGCACCTCAGCGTCAAGTTCTTCGGCCAGAATATCGCCAAGGCAAATGCCCGGGATCGGCTCAATGCAATCTGGCATTGCAACCGGATGACCCGCCCAATCCTGCATCTCGAAAACCGAAGCTTGAACCGGGATCAGCGCCCGGATCAGCATGTTGAAATGACGGCCATCGGCCGATGAATCCATGTGGCAGGCACCCTTCCAGATGCCACCGATAAGTGAGTTTACCTGCATTTCCGCCTCGTTCAGGACATTCTGTCCATGGTTTATCCAGGCTATTTTTAATAGTTTTTTAGGTGCCTGGTGCTCGTTTATTGCATTAGGTCTAGATCGCAAGACCTTGACCGTCAACAATTTTACTTGGCAGGAATTTGTTTTTGGGGATCAGCGGCAGGGATGTCGCACTTTTTTCGGCACCTTCGATCGGCAGAATTGCGCCGATAGCGCCTTGTAAACAAGGCCTACTCGGCTTGATAGACCAGACGAATCGAGATGCGACGATTTTCTGCGGCCAAAGGGTCGATCGTGTTGATCGGCTGGGTGTCTGCCACACCAGAGACGCGCATGAACCGGGCACCGTTGATGCCCGCAGCCATCAAAGTGCGGCGTGTCGCATTGGCGCGATCTGCCGACAATTCCCAATTGGTGTAGCCGTTGTTCGCGCCAAAAGTGGCAGCATCGGTATGGCCAATAATCTCGACCGGCTGGTTTTGCTCTGCAATCACATCGCCGATGGCCAAAAGCAATTCACGGGTTTTGGGGGTCACTTCGGCACTGCCCCGCGTAAAGAGCGAGCGTTCGTCTTGATCAAGAACCTGCACCGTCAACGCGCCGTTGGATTTTTCCAACCGGACGTTGCGCGCCAGATCGCTCAGCGCACTATCCGAGGTGATCCGCTCGGCGATGTCTTCGGCCATGCGGTCAATTTCAGACTTACGACGCTCTGCCTCTTCAACCGCGGCAACTGTGGCCGGATCAGCGGCTGCAGCAGGCTCAGGGCCGTCGGCATATTCGACAACCACCTCTGACGGTTTGTCGCGCAGACGGCTGTCGAAGACCATCATCGGATTGTCGCGACCAAAGGTGGGCTTTTTCACATTACCGGTATTGTCGACCGCGCCGGTCATCACGCCTGCGGCCATCAGCGGGCGCAGATCAGCCGCCGCATCTGAGGATGATCCGCCGTCCGAGATTGTCGGCGTAAAATAGTTCGCCAGTCCACGCAGCTTTTCCTCATCCGAAGCCGCGAGAATCCACAGCAGCAAAAAGAACGCCATCATCGCGGTCATAAAGTCCGCGTAGGCCACCTTCCACCCGCCGCCGTGGTGGGCGTGGCCGCCCTCCGCGTCATAACGCTTGATGATGATCAATTCGTTCTTTTTGTCAGCCATTACAGGGCCTCCCGACTACGCGAGATCGGGCCGATGGCCAGATCAGGAAAGCTCTGCGTTGTTGTCCGACTTGTCGCGGCTGTATTTGCCGAGACCGGCGCGCTTGGCGTATTCCGCTTTGCGCTTGGAATAGCTTGGGGCGACCAACGGCGCGTCCGCAGCCAGATTGAACATCACGCGATATTCCGCTTCGGTCAGGCCGTGCTCGGCACCCAAATGACGCTTGAGCATCTTGAACCCTTTGCCGCAGCACAGGCAAAAGATCGTGTCGTCGGTCATCGGCTGTTCGCCGGGGGCTGCAGACATCCCCGGCGCTTTGGGCGCGATGGGGGTCACGGCTGCGGGGATATTGGCCAGCGCGGTGGCGGGGGCGTCGGCCGGAGCCGCGCGCAAACGCTCAACCAAGGTCAAAATATCGTCGATTGTTACATCGCTGCGGCTCGCGAACCCAGAAACGATGGTCGCAATCGCGGTATCGCTCAGGTTCTGCTTGGGGGTGACATTAGGCATGAAGCAACTTCCTTGTTAAGTTAATCTTGCCTTCTGCAAGGTTCGCGAAATCCCGAGAGAGGGTCTCGCAAGTGGCGCAGCAAAGATAAATTATTCTTCGCATTTTATTCTTATCACGATTCGAGTTATATTTGGAACCCGCACAAGCATTGACAAGCACTTTTCCGCCATATTGTGGAAAATGTGTCATGGCTGCATTTGCGCGACTGTTTTGAAGATGGCGCTTTTTGGGGCTGGTTCTGAAGCCACGTCGTTGCCGGTTGTCTGCGCGATGATCGTGCTAAACAGCCCTGTCACACCCAGCCCGGCAACCGCGATCAAGGGTATATGCAGCGACTTCCACAGGCTTTTGCGCGGCGCGGGCATCTGCGGCGTAAGCGTCGCGGGATCCAGCAGTTCAGGCTCTGGCAGGTCGGGCACATCAATCGGCGCACCAAACTCGACAAAGATGCCCCTCGGCATGACCGAGACCTTCACCTTGCGCCGCTCACAGCTGTCGCTAAAGCCCGCGGGAAAAAGCTCGGCAGGAATGTCGATCACCATGTTATCCTTGGGCCGCCATTCCGCCGCGAGCGTGTCGCGCGGGATATAGACCGATGCAAAATCATCACGGAATGCGATGTCGCGGGCCAAGGTCGGCACCATCGGCAAGGGTTTATCGGGGGTGGCCGCGATTCGCATCCGCCCTCCAGCGAGCCACATTTCAAGGCTGATGTAGAAACACTCCCCCGGCTGCACGTCAGCGGAAGGCATATAGCCCTCCGGTGGGCCGGACCGTGTTTTGCGACGCTTGCGCGACCCAACTGGGAAAATCTTGTTGGTGGTGACCCGCTGGAATTGATCCAGCTCTGGGCGCTGGCGCATCAGCTCATCGAAATCCAGCCCTTCTTCGCGCGCGAAGTTGTAGTTGATGAGGTAGTCCGCCGCCGTTTCCTCAAGGGTTTTGCTTTCCTGGATCGCTTTCAACAGCGCGTTTTCCTCGGAAAACAGCAGCCTGCGGCAAGGATGCCCCTCGACCTCCGGGCTCACGGCAAAGCTGCCGACCGGGCGATCAAGTATCTCAGAAACCCTGTCGAAAACCGCATGTTCCTCGTCATTATGGAAGACCACGAACTCACAAAGTCCGGCAGCATCCATGCAAAGCAACAGCCGCATCTCGCTGGGCCAGCCCTGCACGAGCACCGAAAGCTCGGAGGGATCGACGAAATAGGCAAAGGCGTCGGGCTCTTGCAGAGCGTCGACTTCATCCTTCAACTCTTCTTTGACCGAAAAACCACTATTCATCATAGAAACCCAAGTTCTTTCCTAGATAATACTTGTATAGACGCATTCGCTCAAGGATAAAGTAAGAATAGTTTATTTTTGGAGGCGTGTGCAGCAATGACACTCTTGCTTGGTCTTGTAATGGTCTTCGGTCTGGTCTTTGGCGGCTTCATGCTGTCGGGCGGCAATATGGACATCGTCCTACATGCCCTGCCCTATGAGGGCATGATGATCGGCGGCGCGTCTCTGGGCGCCTTCGTGATCGCCAACTCATTCTCAGTCGTGAAATCATCGCTCGGCGGGGTTATGCGGGTCGTTAAGGGGCCGCGCTGGAAGGCTGCGGATTACAACGATTTGCTTGCGCTGATGTTCGAACTGGCGCGCCTTTATAAGACCAAAGGCATCGTTGCGATGGACGAACATATCGAAAACCCCGAGGCCAGCCCTATTTTTCAACGCTACCCCAAGCTGATGAAGGATCACTTCGTCACCGACCTTATCGCCGACAGCTTTCGCATGATGTCGATGCAGTTCGACGACCGCTTCCAGATGGAAGACGTGATGAACCGCAAGATTAAAAAGCACCACCATGAATCGCTGGTTTCGGCCAGTGCGATCCAAAGCATGGCCGACGGCCTGCCCGCGATCGGCATCGTCGCGGCGGTTCTGGGCGTCATCAAAACCATGTCCTCGATCGACAAACCGCCAGAGATCCTTGGCGCGATGATTGGCGGCGCGTTGGTCGGCACGTTCCTTGGCGTTTTCCTTGCTTACTGCATGGTGCAGCCCATCGCGGGCCGGCTTGAGCAGATCGAGGAAGAAGACAGCGCTATGTATACCGTCATCCGCGATGTCATCGTGGCCATCGTCGCGGGCCACCCGCCAAGCATCTGCATTGAGCTGGGCCGCGGTAACATCCCCACCACGAAACAGCCGAACTTCTCCGCCGTTGAAGCCTCGCAGCGCGAACTGCCTGCGGTATGATCGTCCGCCTGCCACTGATAGCTCTTGTGGCGCTGTTGGCAGGGCCGGGCCTTGCCGCGAGCGAAGCCAAAGAAGAAGAAGGCAAGGAAAAGGTCGATAAGGCTGCCGAAGCAGAAGCGAAGCTACCCAATTCGATGCGCCGCCACGGGGTGATCGGTCATGTTCCCCCAATGGAAGGGCTGCCGCTGCTTGACCCTCAAGTACTGGAACGGATGCGCGAACGGCTGATCGTTCTGTCGCAGGGCGCCCAACAGTGAAGCCCCGACGCGGCGATGGTTTGGCCGTGCTTTCACGCCTAAAACGCTTTGAGATGGAGAACGTGGCACTCGAAATGGTTGAGGTGAACCGCGCCCTCAGCCTGATCGAGAACGAACGCCATACCCTGATGGAGCAGCTGAACGACCGAGGGGACCCCGATGCCGTGGAGGCGACGCGCGTCGTCTCGGCCTTTATCCGCAACGTGTCGGAGACGATCCACCGCAAAGACGCCGAAGCCGAACGCCTGCGCGCGGACAGTGCGGGCATCCATGACAAGCTGAATGGTCTCTTTGCTGAGGCCAAGCGCATCGACCTGATCCGCACCCGCCGCGCCGAGACACGCAGACAAGCGCTCGAAAAGGCCGAAACAGCCGCCCAAGCGGAAGGATTTCTATCAATCTGGCTCGAAGACCAGAAGTAAAACAGCCCATTAGATGCCTAAGGGAAAACTAATTCAAATTTCCCTTTATTGGCGAATATAGGTCCAGAAAAGGCCGCATTTCTCTTACATCAAAGTCGCATTGTATCTGTCGTCGTTCTGACGGCGCCGAGACAAATTGTTTAGACTTTACAGGAAACACTGCATGACTGATGCCCCCACCCACACCACAACTATCATTCACGCGAAGCCGCAAAAAAGCGTCGTCGCGGCGTTCTTTTTGACGCTGCTTTTCGGCCCCCTCGGGCTTCTCTATGCCACCGTCGCCGGTGGTATTGTTTTGATCATCTTGGCCATCCTCATCGGCGTCGTCACCTTTGGCTTTGGCGCGTTGATCACTTGGCCGGTATCTATCTTTTGGGGCGTTGTCGCCGCGATGATGTCCAAACGGACCCCTTCTACCCCCGCCTAACTCTGCACCGGGGTCGTATTTCTGACCCCGGTTTTATGTGAAAGGAATTTAAATGAAGCGACGAAGTTTTTTTGCTGCTGCGGTTGGCGCGGCGTCACTTAGCGTCCGCCCGTTGTACGCACAATCCGCCGAAGTTACCCTTACGGATGTTCGGGACCTGTTTCAAAGCCGCGACCTAGGCGCGCGGCGGATGGTACAGGACAGCCTTCGGCATGAAGGCTATTATAGTGGCGCGATTGACGGCGCATGGGGGCCGGGAACCAATGCGGCCTTCCGCGCGCTGATGGCCTCTGCGCGCTATCAGCGTCATGCTTCCACGTGGACATTCGCGTATGAGGTTCAGGTCATTGAAACGATGTTCTTCCTGACCAGCGACGCATATATGTAGCCCAATACCGGGGCCCTTCGTGGGCCCCGGCCCTACGCCACGTCTTGGACCGCTAGGTCGGCCATGCGCAAAGCAGCCTCACGGTTTGTGGCCACGGCGATAAAGCGCGCGTTGTGGCAGAATTTCGCACCCTGCACGCCGCTTGCAGCCTCAAGATCGGCATCCGTCAACCCGGCCCACGCCTCTGGCAGATCGGCGCGCGCCTCGAAACTGTCCCCACTTTTGCGGATCGTAGTCAGCGCCCAATCCTCCCCGCGCGGATGCACGACAAACAGCAGATGATCCGCCCCGGCCTTTTCCACCGCCGAACGGAACGGCATGCCGCGGGGCAGCTCCAGCACGCGCCCGCTGCCCGCAGCTTCGATCGCCTGCATGACCATCGCCTCGGCCCGGCGCTTGGCAGCTTTGCCTTTGATCGCCGCCTCAACAAAGGCACGCGCAACGGGAAGGGCCGCCATAAAGGCGCGGTCATCGGCATCCTCGCCACGCTCATCGAAGACGGGTTTCAGCGTCTCTAGCAGCACCGGCAGCGTCATCCCCGCCAAGGGGCCCGCGACCGACGGCTCCAACGCGCCGTTGTCGATCAGATCAACCGGCAGGACAAAGCCCTGATCGAAACTGCGGTGGATATCTTCTACATCCGCTTCAGGCACATCAAAGCTGCGCAGATAGTCCCGGCCATAATGCTGCCAGATCAGCCCGAAAGAACTGTAAGGTTGGCCGTCTTCGCGCAGAGGGTTGGGGCGCTGGTGATGATCAAAGATCAACGCATCTGCATCAAACTCCCGGCCTACATCATAGATGATCCGCCCCGCGCCGGGTGTGATCCAATCTGCATCCCGACTGCGCAGCAATGTCGCATCAGGATAAAGCCGGGTCAGAATGACGGAGGACAAAAGCTCATCCGCGTGAAAGCCCCCCGAGTGGGTAACGAGATGGGTAATGGTCATGGGCTGGCTCCGCTCGGGCTGGGGATATCGGGATCGGGGTGGTTGTTTGAGCCCCAATACGTCGGGGCGCGGGCGAAGTGCAAGCAGACCGCCCCAACGCCGCTGCAGTGTGCGCGATCGAAGATGATAGCTATAACGGCCCAATTAGGAATCAACCTTGCGCGCGCGTTGAGCCATCTATGAAAGATGTCGCTTGAGCCGAAGCGCATTGCAATGGTGCTCAGAATGCTGTGCTCGCGCCAACTCGCCCCATTTTTAAATGCGCGGCGCAAGCGTCACCCGACTACAAAAGACAAACGCGTCAGGACGGGCCGGGCATGCCCCAAACCTCTGGCAGGGCCGTGTCCCCGCCCTCCCCCGCCGCGAGCAACTTGCGGCCTATGTCCAAAACGCCGTCGCGGATGTCATTGGCGATGGCGGCGCTTAGCGCATCGCCATCGCGCGCGGTGAGTGCGGCCAACACCTCTTTATGTCGATCGATTTGATAGTATTCCGCGACCTCAGTGATCACCTGCCGTTGAAAGGGGCCAAGTTGCAGCCAGATGCTTTCGATCATCGGCAAAGACGACTGCGCTGGATTGACCGTATAGAGCATCCGGTGAAAGGCTTGGTTCATCAGCGTAAGTTGGTCCGAGTCCCGCTCGGCCACATATCGGTCCATGATGCCGTCGATCTCGGTCAATTTTGCGATCACGATATCCGAGATATAGGGCAAGGCGCGCAGGGCGGCGTGGGTTTCCACAGCAATGCGCAGCGCGACAAGTTCTTCGAAACGGTCCAGCGTCATCAACGGCACAGTCAGACGGCGGTTGTCTTTGATCTGGATCGCGTGTTCTGAGCTCAGCCGCCGCACCGCTTCGCGCACCGGGGTTGGACTGAGATTGAGCCGCTCTGCGATGCCACGCATGGTGAGCGAGGTGCCCGGCGTGATGGCCCCCAGCATGATCGCATTGCGCAGCCGCTCATAGACAACCTCCTGCGTCGTCGCGCCCGAAATCTCTGGGATCTCGGGGATATTGAGCGCGTCATTGTCCTTGCCGATCATCTCGCCGCCTTTGATCTTTCGGGGCCAACCATAAGCTGATGGGCAATTGACAGACAAGCGAATAGTGGTATGACGTTTTGAATAATGGTATCACATTATTGCTTTAGATATCGAAAGGAACCCCATGTCTGAGAGCAAAGCAGAAGCCTGGTTGGCGCAACACCCAGAGATTGAATCGATCTTTGCGTGCGTCTGTGACCTTAACGGCACCATGCGTGGCAAACGGGTGCCTGCCGATCAAGTCTCCAAAGTCGTCGAGGGCGGGCTGCGGATGCCATTGTCCATCGTCGGCATGGATATCTGGGGCGAAGATGTCGAAAACAGCGAACTGGTGTTTGAAACCGGGGATTCCGACGGGCTGTGCGATTTCACGGGCCGCCCCCTCATGCCCATCACATGGACCTCGCGCCCGACCGCGCTGGCGATGCTGTGGATGCGTCAAGAAAACGGCGCCCCCTTCCCCGGCGATCCGCGCCGGGCGCTGGCCGAGGTGGCCGCAAAGTTCAAAGCGCGCGGGCTCACCCCGGTGGTCGCCACGGAGCTGGAGTTCTACCTTGTTGACCCGACCGAGGATCACCCGCAGGCGCCCTGCTCTCCGGTCACCGGCAAGCGGCTCGATTCCGACGGGGCACTGTCGTTGGACGAGCTGCAGCATTTCGATGAGTTTCTGAACGAAGTCTATGACGCTTGCGAATTGCAGGGCATCCCCGCAGATGCGGCCATTTCGGAAAACGGCGCGGGCCAATTTGAGATCAACATGCGCCATGTAGACGATCCGCTGCGCGCGGCGGATGACGCGGTGCTGTTCAAACGGTTGGTGCGCGGCATTGCGCGCAAACACGGGTTCGCCGCGACCTTCATGGCCAAACCCTATGGCGATCTGGCGGGCAGCGGCTTTCACGTGCACTTCTCGCTGGTAGATGAAAACGGCGTAAACGTCTTTGACAATGGCGGGGATGAAGGCACATCCCTGATGCTTAACGCCGTGGCCGGTCTGCTGGCTACGATGCAGCAAAACACGCTGACCTTCGCGCCGCATGAGAACTCTTACCGCCGCCTGCTGCCGGGTGCCCATGCGCCGACGAATGTCGCCTGGGGCTATGAGAACCGTACTGCAGCGATCCGCATTCCCGGCGGCGACAGCAAGGCACGGCGCATTGAGCACCGCGTGGCCGGGGCCGATGCCAACCCCTATTTGGTGCTGACCAGCATCCTCGGCGGCGCGCTTTTGGGGATTGAGCAAGACATGCAGCCAGTCGCACCCATCACCGGTGACGCCTATACGATGAAGCTCGACAACCTGCCGCTCGACTGGGCCACGGCCATCGACGCCTTCCGCAAAGGGCCGGATGTGCCCAGCATCTTCTCGTCGCGGTTGCAGACCATGATGGTCGAATGCAAGACCCAAGAGCTGCGCAAATTCGCGCGGCAGGTGACCCATTTCGAATATGACACCTATCTGGAGATCGTCTGATGTCGCGCCACCCCTACGCCGGTGACGGCAGCCATACGACAAGTTACTACGCGGCCTCAGCGAACCCCTCGCCCGAGCGCCCCGAGTTGCAGGGCGATCATGAGATCGACGTTTGCATTGTTGGCGCGGGCTATAGCGGGCTGTCGACGGGCCTGCATCTTGCCGAAAAGGGCTATAAAGTCGCCATCATCGAAGGAGCGCGCGTGGGCTGGGGTGCCTCGGGGCGCAATGGTGGGCAGATCGTAAACGGGCTGAACGCCAGCCTGCAAACGATCAAGCGTCGCTACGGTCAAGACACGGCGACCTTCGTCGCAGGCATCGTGCAAGAAGGTGGCGAGATCATCCGCGAGCGGGTCCGCACCTATGACATCAAATGCGACCTTAAAGAAAAGAACATCTTCACGGGCCTCACGCCTGCGCATATGCGCGAGTTGGAAGAGCGTCAGAAACTTTGGCAGGGCTACGGCATCGACAACCAAGAGATGCTGGACAAAGATCAACTCCGCGCCCACGTCAATTCTGACCTCTATGAGGGCGGGCTGATCGACCACTCCGGCGGTCACATGCACCCGCTCAACCTCGCACTGGGCGAGGCTGCGGCATTTGAGAAGAACGGCGGCACGATCTACGAGATGTCACCGGTCACGGATGTAGATCACACTGCGGCCCGCCCCGTTGTCAGAACGGCCAAAGGCACGATGACCTGCAAAACGCTGGTGCTTTGCGGCAATGCCTATCTTGGCCACGTGGTGCCGGAACTAACGACGCGTGTCATGCCCGTCTCGACACAAGTCATGGCGACAGAGCCGCTCAGCGAAGCGCAGGCGCACGCGCTGTTGCCGACCGACGCCTGCGTCGAAGACATCCGCTATATCCTCGACTACTACCGCTTGTCGGGCGACAAACGCATGCTCTTTGGTGGCGGTACCGTCTATGGCGGTGCCGATCCGAGCGACATCAAAGCCAAGCTGAAGCGCAATATGGACAAAGTCTTTCCGCAGCTTAAAGACGTGAAGATCGACTATGCGTGGAGCGGCAACTTCGCCTTATCCTTCAGCCGGGTGCCACAGATGGGCAGGATCGGCGACAACACCTATTTCGCGCACGGCTACAGTGGTCATGGCGTGACCGGCTCGCATACCTTCGGGCGCATTCTCTCTGAGGCTATCGACGGCGACCTCACCCGCTTTGACGTCTTCGCCAATGTGCCGTGGTACCCTTTCCCCGGTGGGCGCATGCTTCGGGTGCCCTATTCGGTGATGGGCTCTTGGTGGTACGGGCTGCGCGACCGCTTGGGGGTCTGAAACCTTTTGACAGGGCTGGGGGTTTCTTCACAATGACCGGGTGCGTCCGCGCCTCGTGACTGAAAGGATCCCCCATGCCCGACCAAAAGCCCGTCTCAACCATCGTCTTTGATGTGAATGAGACCCTGCTCGACATCACCACGCTTGAGCCTTTGTTCCAGCGTGTTTTCGGCGATCCGTCGGTGATGCGCGAATGGTTTGCCGAGCTGATCCTTTATTCTCAAACGATGACCCTGTCGGGCCGCTATACGCCTTTTGGCGCTTTGGCGGGCGGTGTGCTGCAGATGGTCGGGGCAAACAAAGAAGTTCCGATTTCGGATGATGATGTGGCCGAGCTTAAGTCCCTCATCGGCTCAATGCCCGCCCACGCGGATGTCGTACCGGCCCTGCGCAAACTGCGAGAGGCGGGATTTCAGCTGGTGACGCTGACCAACTCCCCACCCTCCCCCGCGCCAACCCCGCTGGAAAAAGCCGGGCTCGCTGATTTCTTTGAGCGCAGCTTTAGCATTGATGATGTAGAGAAATTCAAACCCCATCCCGCGACCTATCAGATGGTGGCCGAGACGTTGGACCTGCAAACCGATGACCTATGCATGGTGGCCTGTCATCTGTGGGACACCATCGGCGCACAAGCGGCAGGGTGCCAAGGAGCCTTTCTGACCCGCCCCAACAACAATCTGCTTAAGGCCGAGGGCGTGCCGCAGCCGCATTTCCAATCGGACGATCTGGTTGATCTGGCTGAGCAGATCATCGCTGCGAACCGCAGCTAGACCTTAGCCCCCATGCGCCGCGCCAACCGCACTTCAAGCTGCACCATGGCGTCATAGATCAGCACGGCGAAAAGCCCGACCGCCAGCCCGCCTTGCACCACAAAGGCGGTGTTGTTGGTCAGCAGCCCCGCGATGATTACCTCGCCCAAGGTCCGCGCCGCGACGGTGGAGCCTATGGTGGCCGTGCCAAGTGCGATGACCACCGACAGCCGAATGCCCGTCAGGGTCACTGGCAGGGCCAGTGGCAATTCTACCTGCCAGAGCCGCTGCCAACGGCTGAGCCCAATGCCCCGCGCCGCCTCCATCGTTGCTGGCGGGAGGTTCGTCAGACCTGTCACCGCGTTCTCGAAAATCGGCAGTAGTCCATAGAGAAACAGCGCCACCAGCGTCGGTCCCGCGCCAAAGCCTAAGGCGGGCACGGCCAGCGCCAGCACGGCGACAGGCGGAAAGGTCTGGCCCATGTTGGTGATGGTGCGCGACAGCGGGCGAAAGGCAGCACCCGCCGGGCGGGTCACGAGGATCGCCAGCGTCACGGCCACCACGGTCGCCGCAGCCGAGGCCATCGCCACCAGCGCCAGATGGCTGAGTGACAAAGAGAGCAGCGACGCGCGTTCATAGATCACCGGGCCACCCGTCGGCGCCAAGGGAGCCAGAAGCGGCGTGAACCATTCAGGCCGAAGGACCAAGGCCAGCAGGACCACGACCAGCAAGGGCCGTAGGATCAGCCCGATCCTCATGCGTGCTGCCCTGCCCGCGCTCGGATCGCTTCAAGGGTGACGCGGCCCAGCGGAGTGCCATCTTCCTCCACCGGCACCGATGTGCGTCCGGTCCAGAGGCAAGCCGACAGCGCATCGCGCAGGCTGGCACCTGCGGGCAGTGCGTCGCCTTCGGCCGCGCCGGCCTCTACCAACTCTCGTACCGGGATCAGCGACAACAGCCGCAAGGGCCGCTCCACATCGCCCACCATATTCGCCACAAATTCAGTCGCGGGTTTGGCGATAATTTCCGCCGGTGTGGCGTGCTGCACCAACTTGCCGCTATCCATCACCGCCACGCGGTCGCCCAGCCGGATCGCCTCTTCCATGTCATGTGTAACCAACATGATGGTCGAACCCAGCCGCTGCTGGATGCGCCGCAAGTCTTCCTGCGCGCGGGTGCGTATGATCGGGTCAAGCGCGCCGAAGGGTTCGTCCATTAACAGCAAATCAGGCCGCGAGGCCAAAGCTCGCGCCACGCCGACCCGCTGCTGCTGCCCACCCGAAAGCTCTGCCGGATAGCGGTCGCGAAACTGCGCAGGGTCCATGGAGAAAAGCGCGAGCAGTTCATCCACCCGCGCATCAATCTTGTCACGCGGCCACCCCAGCAGTTGCGGCACCGCGCCGATATTGCGCCCTACCGTGTGATGCGGGAAAAGCCCATGCCCTTGAATAGCATAGCCAATGCGCCGCCGCAGGATATGCGGCTTGACCGATAGCGTAGACTCGCCGTTGATCCGCATTTCGCCCGAGGTCGGCTCTTCCAGCCGGTTGATCATCCGCAGCAGTGTCGTTTTGCCTGAGCCGGAGGTGCCGACGATCACCGTGATCGTCCCCGTCTCAACGGTCATTGAAACAGAATCCACAGCGCGGATACCCGCGTAGGTCTTGGTGATGCGGTCGATCTCGATCATGCGCTGTCCTTTGGGGTCTTGCGGGTCAGGTCGACCAAGATGTCCATCACGATCGCTGCTGAAAGCGCCAGCACCACGGTCGGCAATGCGCCCAGCAAGATCAGATCGGTCGCGGTTTGGTTCAGCCCCTGAAAGACGAACGTCCCGAAACCGCCGCCGCCAATCAGCCCTGCAATGACCGCCAGCCCGATGTTCTGCACCAAAACGATGCGCAGCCCGGTTAGGATGATAGGCAGGCCCAGCGGCAATTCCACCCGCCAAAGCCGTTGCAGCGGTGTCATCCCCATGCCGCGCGCGGCCTCCAGCGCTGCGGGCGGGGCGGATGCGAGGCCCGCGACCGTATTGCCGACCACGGGCAGCAGCGAATAAAGCACCAGCGCCAGAAAGGCCGGGGCAAAGCCGATGCCCGCAATGCCAAGCGCTCTCGCGCCCGGCAGATTAGCCCCGACCCAACCAAGGATCGGAATCATTAGGCCGAACATCGCCAGCGAGGGGATGGTTTGCAAAAAGCTCAGCACTGGCAGCGTAGCGCCGCGCAGGCTGGTGAGCCGGTGGCAGAGCACGCCCAACGGAAAGCCGATCACCGACGCCGCAGCGAGCGAGCCGAAGGCCAAGCCGAGATGGCGGATGAACTCCCGCCCGAAAGCATCTGCGCGGCTGGTGTATTCTTGCATGACCGACAGGTCCGACAGTGCGCCCGACCACAAGATGCCCCCCAGCACCGCCAACACTGCAACAAGCACCCCGCCGCGTATCATCGGCCCCGGTGCCATGGCGGTCAAAGCATCGGCCATCAGCAACATAAGGACCCCGAGAAGACACCAAAACCCGAAAGCAGGAGAAACGCGGGCATAATCCCCGGCATCAGCCAAAAGGCCGCTCGCCCCATGGGTCAAAAGCCACAAAAGCCCAGCAAGCCCCAATAGCGCCCCGCTCAGACGCCACAGTTCGCGACCTGAAAGCAGCCCCAACGCAAGCCCCGCGATAAGCGCGAGAAGCCCCGGCAGGACAACGGACTGGGGGCCGAGCGCCCATGCCATCACCCCCTCGCCCGCGACGATGCGATTGGCCGCCAGCGTCATGAAGGGGGACAACAGCGCCGCCGCGCCCAACACGGCGAACAAAAGCCCCGGCGCAGAAAAGTTTGCGCCGGGGCCGGTCAATGTCCGGGTGTCGGAGATCAGTCCAGCACCCCGGCCTCGGTCAGATAGTCACGCGCCACGGCCTCAGCCGGTTCACCGCCGACTTGAATGCGACCGTTGAGCTTCTGCAATGTCGCCATATCCAGCCCGGCAAAAATCGGGTTCAGCACCTCGGCGATCTGGGGGTATTCTTCCAACACCTCGGCGCGAACGATGGGCGCGGGTTCATAGACCGGCTGCACACCTTTGTCGTCCTCCATCACCACAAGGCCCGTGGCACCAACGCCCCCATCGGTGCCGTAAACCATCGCCGCATTCACGCCAGATGTGCCGCGCGCTGCGGCTTGAATGGTCGCTGCCGTATCACCGCCCGACAAGATCACAGTCTGATCTTGCGACAGCTCAAAACCATAGGTTTCCTGCATCGCGGGCAGCACGGCGGGAGATGAGACAAATTCGGTTGAGGCCGCGAGTTTCACGCCACCACCCTCGGCCACCCAAGCGCCGAAATCGGACATGGTGGTCAGGTTGTTTTCCTCGGCCAGTGGGCCAGTCACGGCAATCGCCCAAGTGTTGTTGGCCGGGGCGGAATCGAGCCATGTGATCTTGTTCTCACCGCCATCTAATTCCTTGGCGCGGGCGTGGGCTTTGGCGGCATCTTTCCACACATCGCTTTCCGCTTCGTTAAAGAAGAAGGCCGCGTTGCCGGTGTATTCGGGGTAAATATCGATCTGATCCGACAGGATCGCTTCGCGCACGACCTGCGTGCCACCCAGTTGCAAGCGGCGCTCGACGGGAAGGCCGGCATCTTCAAGCGCCAGTGCGATGACGTTGCCCAACAGGCCGCCCTCGGTGTCGATCTTAGAGGAAACGGTGATCTCGGCAGCGGCCGAAGACGCCAGTGCGGCGGCGAAGCCGGCAGCGGCAGTGGTTGAGAAAATACGGATACCCATCGGAAGAGAACTCCTTGAAAACAATGACCAGACACAACAACGCGCCGTTTGAAAACCGTAAGGTAGCGGGCAAATCTGGGAAACCAAGGATGGATTGCCCGGCGATGTGCGTTTTTTTTGCGATCATGACGGGCAACGACAAAGGGCACCCCGGCATGACCGAAGGCGCCCCCTTTAGTCGAAATTGCGCTGCCTAGGCCGTGCGCGCAGCCTCTGCTTCGCGCGCGGCGCTGCGCTTGAAGAAGATGAAGTAAAGCACCGGCGCTGCGATCAGGGTCAGCACTGAGGCAAAAGCCAGCCCGCCCATGATCGTCGCCGCCATCGACTGGAAAAATGCGTCCGACAAGAGCGGCAGCATCCCCAGAATGGTCGTCGCCGCAGCCAAGAACACCGGACGCAAACGCGAGGTCGATGCGGTGATGATGGCCTCTTTCAAGTCCAGCGTCGGGTCCGCAGCGCGGGTAAGGTCGATCTCTTCAACCAGTACAATGCCGTTCTTGATCAACATCCCCGACAGCGACAACAGCCCCAAAAGCGCTGTGAAGGTGAAGGGCAGCCCCGACCCCAAAAGCGCCAGACTGACCCCGTTAACCGCCATCGGCACCAAGAGCCAGATGATGATCGGCTGTTTCAACGCGTTGAACAGCAGGACCGAAATAAGCACCATGATGATGAGGCTGAGAGGCAGCTGCTTGCCCAAAGCGGCCTGCGCCTCGCCCGCGCTTTCCAACTCGCCGCCCCATTCCATGGCATAGCCCTCGGGGATCTCCATCGCTTCAATGGTTTCCTGCACCTCGGCCTGCACCTGCGCCGCCGTCACACCGCGCGGAATATCAGCCCCCACGGTGATCACATCGGCCCGGTCGCGGCGGTAAAGCAGCGTGTCCTGCGGCTCGAACCTGAAACCATCGATCACCTGTTCCATCGGGATCAGCGCATTGGTGTTTTGCGCATAGATCACATGATCGGTCAGCGCCAAATCGGCATCCTGCGGGGCGCGGATCACGATGGGGATCTGGCGGTCCCGCTCGCGGAACGTCCCGCCGCTGGTGCCTTCGGTGGCAAACTGCAACGTCTCCGTGATCTCAGTCCTAGAAATACCCGCATCCTGCGCGCGCTCTTCGGCATAGATCGGTCGCAGCACCAGTTCGCGCTCGCGCCAATCCTGACGCGGAGTGATGATATTGTCCGACGCCGCCTGCATCCGCGACATGGCCTCATCGGCCAGATCACGCAGCACATCCGGGTTCCTGCCCGAGAAACGCACCTCAATCGGTGCGCCGCCCCCCGGCCCAAAAGCGAGACGTTTGGCCCGGAACTCCCCTTGGGGGACCGCATCAACTGCGAATTCTTCCAGCGCGTTCATCTCGTCTTGGATCACCTCAAGCGCTGAAACACGGACGATCAGATGGCCATAGCTGGGGTTGGGGTCTTCGGCCTGATAGGTCAGCATGAAACGCGCCGCCCCCTGCCCCGCGTAGGATGTCACGTTCTCAACATTGTCACGCGCCACCAGCCAATCTTCGAGCACGGCCAGATCATTGGAGGTCTGGTGGATCGAAGCGCCTTGCGGCAATTTATAGTGCACGAAATAAAGCGGCGTGTTGCTGTCAGGAAAAAACTGCTGCTTGATCTGCCCAAACAGCGCATAGCAAACAACCGTGCCCCCGATGAGCGCCGCAACCACCAACCAACGCAGCTTGAGCGACGCGCGCAGCACAGCGGCATACCCTTTAAAGATCGCCCCGTCATAGCCGCCAGCACCGCCCTCGGCCCCGCGTTTAAAGAAGTAATGCCCCAAAAGCGGTGTCGCGGTAATCGCCAGCACCCACGATAACAGCAAGGAAATTCCAATCACCGCAAAAAGCGAGAACAGGAATTCGCCCGTCGCGTCAGGGCTAAGCCCGATCCCGGCAAAGGCCATAATCCCAATGACCGTGGCCCCGAGAAGCGGAATTTGCGTCTTGCTTGCCGCCTCCGTGGCCGCATCGCGAGAGCTTTTGCCCTGCTGCATGGAGATCTGCATTCCCTCGGCCACAACGATCGCGTTGTCGACGAGCATCCCCATCGCGATGATGAGCGCGCCGAGCGAAATACGCTCCATCTCAATCGCGCCAAGCGCCATGAAAAAGAGCGTGCCCACCACCGTCAGCAACAGTGTCGAGCCCACAACAACCGCCGCGCGCCAGCCCATGAAGACGGCCAGCACAGCGACCACGATGGCGACCGACATGGCAAGGTTCACCAGAAAGGCGTTCGATGCCTCCTCAACCACCGTGTGCTGGCGGTAGATGGATTCAATCGAAATGCCCAAAGGCAATGTTTCACGCAGCTGCGCAAGCTTGTCATCAACGCGTTTGCCGATATCGACGATATTCTCGGTCGCGATCCCGGCAACGCCAACGGTAAAGGCGTCTTGACCATTGTGGCGGATCACAAGGTCAGGGTCGGCTTCGCGGGTGCGGTAAATATTGGTCACATCGGCAAGGTTAATCACCTGACCGCTAACGCCAACCGACAGCGCGGCAATCTCAGACACGCTGTCAGACCCTTCGGGCCGCTGGATCAGCCTGCGCCCCTCGTCGCCCTGAATAACACCTCCATCGACAATCTCGTTGGCGCTGGAAACCGCGCCGACGATCGCCGTGGGCGGAATGCCGAGCGTGGTGCTAAGCGCAAGCTGAGGCTCGACATAGATCACCTCATTCGGCACGCCCGACAGCGCCACATCCGACACGCCATCCACCAGCAGCAGTTCACGCCGCAGGTAACTGGACAGCTCATTCACCTCTGCGTCCGAATAGCCCTTGGCCGTGACGGCATAATATATCCCGTAAACATCACCGAAACCGTCGTTCACATACGGCTGCGTCGCCCCACTGGGCATGGCGGCCTCATTCACGCGGTTGCGCAATTTTGTCCAGATTTCCGGCAATTCGGACCCATCGAATGTGTCCTGCATGTTGACCGTGATCCACGACAAACCGGGCTGGTTCATGGATTCGATGTCCTTGATCTCGGACATCTTTTGGATTTGTGATTCCAACGGTTCAGTGACCTCAAGCGCCACCTCTTCGGCAGAGGCGCCGGGGTATTGCGTGACAACCACCGCTGTTTTGATGGTGAAGGCCGGGTCTTCAAGACGGCCAAGGGTCGCGAAACCCCAGATACCGCCCAAAAGACAGATCAGCATGATGATCCAAGTATAGATAGGGCGGTTGATGGACAGGCGTGCGATATCCATGGCTCAGTCTCCGAAACCAACGAAGCGGCGCACAGCGGCACCATCTTCAAGCTGGCTTGCGCCACTCACCACGATCTCTTGCCCATCCGACAGGCCCGCAATGACCGTGACATCGCCCCGCGCAGTGGGGGTGATTTCAACCTCGGTGCGGGTGACCGTCCCCTCGCGCGCGCCGGTGGGATCAAAGACCATGACATAGGTGCCGCGATCATTGCCCACGACGATGGCGGAATCCGGGACGATGATGCTGGTTCCGCCGATGTTCAGTGTCGCGCGGACCTCAACCGAGGCACCGGGCAGGGGCACGAAATCCTCGGGCAATTCGGCCCCAAGGGTTATGCTATAGGTCTGCCCGATATCTGCAGTCTCGGCATTATACTCGCGGATCTGCATCGAGTAGCTTTCCGAATTTGCTGGGAACTTGGCTACAAAGCGCACGTTCGGATCCCGTCCTGCGCGCAAGAACAAGGTCTCGGGCACATCAATCTCGACCCGAAGCTCGGACATATCGTGCAGACGCACCACGGGCGTTCCCGCGTTGACGGTTGAGTAATTAGGCACCAACCGCGAAGCCACAATCGCGTCGAAAGGCGCGTGCAGGGTGGCGCTCTCCAGATCACGTTCGGCGTTGCGCACGGCGATATCGTTTACGGTCACGGCGGTTTCGGCGTCTTGCAGATTGACCTCTGCCACCGAAGAACCAGCGAGTTTTTGATAGCGCTCCATCGTCCGGCGGGCCTGCGCATCATTGGCCTGTGCTTGCTCCAGTGCCAGTTGAAACGGTTCAAGATCCATCCGGGCCACGACCGAATTCTTGCTGACTGTGGTCCCCTCTTCGACCGAGAATTCCTCGATCTGCCCGCCAACTTGGAAAGCAAGGTCCACGGTTTCACGTGCAACCACCTTGCCAAAGAACACCCGCTTCATCTCTGCGTTGCTGACCTTCACCGTTTCCAACTTCACCACGGGCACCTCGGCGGCGATTGGCGTGGCCATCCCGACGGTCAAGGCCAGTGCAAGCCCCAACAGCCGCCCCGCGCCCGCGCCGCGCGTCGTCTCAACAAGCCACTTGGCCATGGTCAGTCTTCCTTATGTGTAGCATCCGGCACAGGCCCAAGGGCGGCGGTCAGACAAAGTTGTTTGAGGGTGCGCAACTGCGCGAGAAAATGTGCGCGGTCCTGCGCGTGCATACCTGCGGCCTTGGCGGCACGTTGAAGGCAATCGGCAAGGGCCTCAACGGTCATGCCAGCGCGGTTAATGGGGGTCTCATAGGGGGTCAGCACCTCAGCAATGACGGCGCGGAAACGCCCCGCGGAACATTGCAGCGCCTCTTGACTGACTGCATTGACCCCATCGATAAAATCTTGAGCGTTGGGCATCGCCTGTATCATGTCATAGCCCCGCACCACCATCCGATCGAAGATCAGATCAAGCTGGGCGTCTAAATCCGGCGCTTGGGGCAACTCTTCGGCGATCTCTTCGAGCGCCAGTTCGGTATAGCGCCCGATCAACCCACGCAGGATGTCATCTTTGTTGCGAAAGCGATTGTAGAGGGTCTGGCGCGAGACACCGGCCTCTTCGCAGAGGTCAACCATGCTGGTGCGCTTGACCCCATAACGGGAAAAGACATGCAACGCAGCGTCGAGCACGGTCTTTTCAAGTTCGGTCATGGGGAATCCTTGGCACTGTTTGAGCCGCAATTGGACATTTTGACCGGATATGTCAACCTGTAAATACCAAGCCATGCGACCCACGCAGATCACAATTCCGTTTTGCAGATAGGCACACGATCAGGGCGCCGAAATGAGGCTTCCGAGATAGAGCGTGAGTGGCAGGGTGAAAAAGCTCAGCAACGTCTGGGTGGTGATGATTGCCGCCATCAAGGGCGCATCGCCGCGCATCTCACGCGCCAGCGTATAACTGGCCACCCCGGTTGGCAGCGCCGCAAAGATCAGCGCGATCTGCAGGGTCAGCGGCGCGGGGTTCAGCGCCAGCGCCGCCAGCAAGACCGCCAGCGGGTTCACCAGATGTTTGCCAACGATCGACAGCGCAATGACCGAGACAGACCCTGAAAGCCCACGCAGCCGCAGATTGGCCCCAACGCAAAGCAGCATGATCGGCAGCGCCGCATCGCCCAAGATACGCGCGCTTTCGTGTAGGACCGGCACTTCGTGCAGACCGGCGAAGTTGAAAAGCACACCGGCAAGGATGCCCAGGATCAGCGGGTTCTTGACCAGCCCTTTAAGGATCGACTTACCACCCCCGCCCAATTGACGGGTCATCAGCGTCACCACCGTCACATTCACCACCGGCACCAGCAGCGCAGAGCCCAGCACCGCGATCTGTAGTCCTGCCGTGCCAAAGACGGCTTCGGCAATCGCAAGGCCAATGAATGTGTTAAACCGCGCGCTGCCCTGCATCAGCGAACTGCCCTGCGGCGCGGCATACCGTCGGCCAAAAAGCCAGCCGCAGAAAATCGCCGCAAAGAACCCCGCATAGAGCAGCAGGGCATAATCGCCCAAGCCCCCGCTGAGGTCTGCCGCCGAGATCTTGGCAAAGAACAGCGCCGGCATCAGCACCCAGTAGACCAACCGGTCATTCAGGTTCCAGAACTTGGTCGACGGGATGCCGCCCCGTCGCAGGCCGTAGCCCATCAGGATCAGCGCAAAGACCGGCGCGATCGCCAGAAAGATAGTGAACATATTAACCGCCCGGAAGGATCGCTCGGACCCTAGGCGGCGCTTGGAGTGGATGCAACAGGGGCCGCTGCCTCAATTAAAGGCACCCCGGCCCCGAAGGGCCGGGGCTTGGGTCAATCGCTGCCGCGCACGGCGATTTGGGCGTCTGCAGCGGGGCGGAACTTCAGCTGGATGACAAAGATCAACGCCCCAATCGCGATGCCGATCAGGTCAGTCACCAAACCGCCTGCGATCATGCACAACGCCGCAAGGACCAGACCCAACCGGATGAACCACGCGGCCAAGCTGCCCGCGAACCAGCCCTGCATCCCCGAGGACAGCAGATAGACCCCGAATACCGCAGTAACCCCCGCACGGATCACCTCGAACCATGTGCCGTCCATCAGGATTGCGCCGTTGTAGAAGAACATGAAGGGCACGATGAAGGCCGAGATGCCGATCTTGAAGGACGCCACTGAAGTCTCCATCGGGTTGGCCCCCGATATCCCCGCCGCAGCGTAACTGGCCAGCGCCACGGGGGGCGTGATGGCCGAAACGACAGCGAAGTAGAAGACAAAGAAGTGTGCCGTCAGCAGCGGAATGCCCAGTTGCACCAGCCCCGGCGCCACGACCGAGGCCGCCACCGCATAGGCCGCCGTGGTGGGCATGCCCATGCCGAGCAGAATGGCGATACACATGGCAAAGAACAGGGCGAGGAACTGGCTCGCCTCGGCCAGGCCCAGCAGCACGGAAGAGAAACGCGCCCCGACGCCGGTCAGGCTGATGACGCCAACGATGATGCCCGCACAGGCACAGACCGCGATGATCTGGATCGACATGATCCCGGCAAGGTCAAAGGCTTTGACAATGCTGCGCAGCCCCATGCGGAAGGGCGTGAACCACGACACAACCGCCGCCGCCGCCGTCGCCAGCGTGCCCGCGCGGATGATCGAATAGCCCATGAACAGCGCATAGATCAAGATGATGATCGGGATGAACAGGAACACCCGCCGCATCATATCGCGCAGCTTGGGCAGCTCTTCAGAACGCATCCCGCGCATGCCCAGTTTGGCTGCTTCGAAATCCACCATGAAGTAGATCGACACGAAGTAGAGCACCGCCGGGATGATCGCCGCGACGGCGATGTCGGTGTAAGGAATGCCCGTGATCTCGGCCATGATGAAGGCACCGGCCCCCATGATCGGCGGCATGATCTGCCCCCCGGTCGAAGCCGCAGCCTCAACCGCGCCTGCAGTGCGGGCCGGGTAGCCGACTTTCTTCATCAGCGGGATCGTCAGCGAGCCCGTCGCCACCACATTGCCTGCCGAAGTGCCATTGATCATGCCCATGAGGCCCGAGGCAAAGATCGCGACTTTGGCCGGACCACCGCGCGAGCGGCCCGCCGCGGCAAAGGCGAAGTTGACGAAATAGTCGCCCACTTTCGATGCCTGAAGGAAGGCCGCGAAAATGATGAACAGGATGATATAGGTCGAAGATACCGCCGTGGTTGGCCCCAAGATGCCCGCATCGGTGTAGACTTGGCTAAAGAACCGCGTCCACTGGATGTTGGGCGCATTCAGGAAGCCCGGCAGCATGTCCCCGACAAAGACGTAGATCAGGAAGATGCCGGAAATAACGATCAGTGCCAGCCCCGCCACGCGGCGCGTCAGCTCCATGATCAACGCGGTGCCCGCGACAGCGGCGATGGAGATACCGATGGGCGCAAAGGGCGTGCCCGTCGAGTTGCGCATCAAGGTGCTGTACATGGTGATAAGATAGAACGCCACGGCCACGCCACAGACAGACAAAAGCAGGTCCGCAGGGGAGACTTGCCCCCGCTCACGGCCCCGCAGCCAGCCGACAACAATGCCGATGGCAGTCGCCGCCACCAGCGGCAGACCATAGTGGTAAATTTCAAGGTTCTTGAACTCAGGGCTCATGCCGTTCCACTGCACCCCGGAGTTGATCTGGCTGGCGATACCCCAGGCAGTCCAAATCGAATAGAGCGCCGGGATCATCGCAGCCCATGCAACGAAATCCAGTGGATGGCGGCCCTGCCCTGTGCCTTCATCGACAAAGCCACGGGCGGAGTAGAGCGTGAAACCGAGGATTAGCGCGCCAGCGATGTGCACGATGCGGAAGTTCCACGTCTCCATCGGGAAAGTCGGCAAAAGCGGGATGCGGATGCCGGTAAGCTCGCCAATCGACATGCCGTTCAATGCGGCCATGTGAAAGAACGCATAGATGGCCGACATGGCCGCGACGACCAGATAGGTACGCCCGGCGAATATGCGACGGTTGCTTTCTACGGGTTCGTCATCAACCCCTTCAGCGACAATCGGGCCTTGAGGGTCGGCACTATGCTGGTCTGTCATGGAAGCTCCCTTTCCCGACATTTATGCGGGATGTTTCCCGACGATCATGCGGGATGATGGCAAGATGCCGCCCCGATTAGGGACGGCATGCAAGTTTGTCTAGGCGTTAGCTTAGTTGCCGTAGATCATGTCGTCGGAAATATCGGCATTCGCGTTCTCTTTGAACCATGCCGCCGCACCGGGGTGCCATTTCAGGACTTTGTTTTTGTCCCAGTTCTCAGGCAGGGTCGACGCCGCCGCTTTGTGGATGCCGGTCATACGCTCATTGTCAGACATGACCACGTCCACCGCCGCTTTCACGAAGGATTCCGGCAGATCGCAATTGGCAATCGCGAAGTTCCACATGGAGACCGACCGCGCGTCCGCTTCCAGCGTGGAGTAGGTGCTGGCTTTGATCGAGAAGTCAGATACCGGGAATTCCTCAAGCAATTTGGCCTGCTCTTCTTCGGTGAACTCGATGATGTTCACATCCGTCTGCACTTCCAACTGGCTGACCGCTGGCACAGGCACGCCTGCGGCGAATGCGATCACGTCCAGCAGACCATCCTGCAACTGACCACCCAGATCGGTCCAACCGCCGTTGCGGCGCTCGTATTCGACGCCGAGCGTGTCCATCATGCGCGGGAAATAGGTGTCGGAAGTGGAGCCCGCCGGGCCGAAACCGATCTTGGCACCCGCCGGGATGTCGCTGACCTTTTCGATGCCCGAAGACGCCAGAGCGGTGACCGAGAACGGTGTCTGGTACATCGGGAACATCGCGCAGGCTTGGGTCATTTCCAGACCGGGCGCGATGGGGTTGGTGCCTGCCAGCGATTCCGCGGCCGGGCCCATTGTGGTCATGCCAAAGGCCGCCTCGCCGGTGTGGACCAGCGCCATGTTCTGCATCGGGCCACCGGTGACTTCGCCGCCGCCTGTCAGGCCCAGCTCTTTGGCCACAAGGTTTGCCCAGCCGGAGCCATAGGCGAAATAGGTGCCCCCTTGGCTGGCCGTGCCGACGGTAAAGCTGCTGGGCCAATCGGATTTATCAACGTCCTGTGCGACGGCAGCGCCTGCCAAAATAGTGCTGGCGGCGAGGATTGCGGTGAATTTCATGTCTCTCTCCCTTGGTTGATCTTACTGAGTGTCGGCACAGGGTGCCGCGCTCAGCTGCTGTGTTCAGCTTGCCGCGCCAATTAAGAGTACTCTAACCCTCAGTGGCAAGACCGAAAATGCCACGGGGCCCCAGTTGGGGAATAATCAGGCACTTAGCGGAGCGATTGGGTCAAAATGTCCCGCGTCTTTCTGACTGAGCAGTTTGGAGATACAGGGTAAGCCGCATTTCCCGGCGGGTGTTCTATCTCGCATCAGGGGCGGCTCAACGCTGCGCCGCTTATCACAGCGTTGAACCGCCCCCGCCCGTTTGCCTGCTTTACGCGGCAGCCAGCTCCTGATCCAACTGCCGCGACGCGGCACCGGGTACAGGCGAAAGCGGCGCCAAAACTCGGTAGAGCACCGGCGTCAGAAAGAGGGTGAAAACGGTGGCAAATCCAAGCCCGCCCACCATCACCCATCCCACGGCGATCCGCGCCTCTGCGCCGGCACCCGTGGCCGCGATCAAAGGCACACCACCCAAAACAGTCGAGACCATCGTCATCATTACAGGCCGCAAACGCAGCCGCATGGCACTGCGGATAGCCGCATCAACCGTGGCCCCTGCCTCGCGCAATTGGTTGGCGAATTCCACGATCAGGATGCCGTTCTTGGCCATGATACCGATCAACAGCACCAAACCGATCTGGCTGTAGTAGTTCAGGCTGCCGCCCGTCACAGCGATTGCCATCACCGCAGCGCCCAGCCCGAAGGGCACGGCGAGCATGATAACGGCAGCAGAAATCAGGCTTTCGAACTGCGCTGACAGCACCAAAAGCACGATGAGAAATGCAATGCCGAAGACCATATAGATGCCGTTCTCTGCCGTCTCTAGGCTGGCCGCTTCGCCGGTGAACACAAGGGTCACCCCCTCATCCAACACCTCGCGGGCCAGCTCCTCTAGCGCCGCTGCTGCCTCGCCCATATCGACCCCGCTGGGCAGGGCCGCTTGGACGGCCACAGCGCGGTTGCCTTCTTCGCGACTGACCCGCGACAGGCCCGCCACCTGTTCAAACTGCGCCACGCTGGAGAGGGGCAGAAAACTGCCCGTATCGCCGCGCAGAGATACGGTGTTAAGGTCGGCAGGATCGTTGATCGGGCGGCCGCCCGGTTCAACCTGCACGGTGATCTCTTCGCCGTTCAGAAATACCTCTGCGGCCTCTACCCCGGCGGTCATGGCGCTGATCGTGGCGTCGATCTCAGACGGGGTCAGCCCATACTCGCGCGCAAGGTCGGCATTGATCGTTACCTCAATCTCGGGGACATAGGCCTCTTCGCTAAGCTGCGCGCTTGAAAACAGCGCGGGCTGTGCCTGCATGGCGGTAACCAGCTTTTCCGCCTGCGCGGTCAGCAGCGCAGGGTTCGTACCCGTCACCGCCGCCGTAAGGCCCGAGCCCCCGCCACGAATGCCAAGACTGTTGGGCGAGCGGGCGAAAACGGTAAGGCCGGTGATCGTCTGAAATTCGCGGTTTAGCTCGGCCATGATCTCTTCTTGTGGACGGTCCCGCTCTGACCAATCGGCAAGCTTCACGATAACAAAGGCCGATGTCCCCCCGCCAAGCCCGACGATGGATTGCACCGCCGCAATCTCGCCGCTTTCGACATAGGGGGCCACCATGCTTTCGATCTGCTGTACCTGTTGATCGGTAAAGCTGGACGACACACCCGATGGCGCACGGGCCCGAACCATAAAGGCACCCCGGTCTTCGGTTGGGGTCAACTCACTGTTGAGCGAGCCATAGAGCGAGATTGAAAAGACCCCAAAGCACAGCGCCAGCGCGACGACTAAGATCGGCAACGCGAGCGCGCGGTCCACCAGCCAAAGCAAGCCACGACCCAGCAGGCTGGCATCGCCCTCAGAGCCTTCCTTCACGGGTTCCCCCGTGCGGCCCGGGTCCAATACGGCGGCCAGCATAGGGACCAGCGTCAACGCTACGAAAGACGAGATCGTCACGCAGAAGGCCAGTACAAAGCCGAACTCAAGGAAAATGCCCCCCGCCTGCCCCGGCAGGAACGAGATCGGGATGAAGACCGCCGCCAATGTGGCCGTGGTTGAGATGACGGCGAAGAAGACTTCATTCGCCCCCTCGGCTGCCGCCGCATACCGACCCAACCCTTCTTGACGTTTGCGCACAACGTTTTCGACCACGACAATGGCGTCATCAACGACCATGCCGGTGGCCAAGACCAAGGCCAGCAGCGTAATCGTATTAACGGAAAACCCCGCCATCCAAATCGCCGCCAATGTCCCGATCAGCGCCACCGGAATGGTCAGTGCCGGGATCAGAACCGCCCGCCACGAGCGCAGGAATGCGTAGAGCACCAGCACCACGATCACCACGGCCAGCAGGATTGAACTGACCACCTCATTCAACGCCTGTTCGACATAGATGCCGTCATCGGCAGTCGTGACCATCTGCACCCCATCGGGCATGTCCAACTGCAAATCTGCCAAGGCGGCAGCAACGTCCTGGCTGATGGTCAGCGTATTGGCGACCGACTGGCGATAGACGTTGATCGCCACCGCAGATTGGCCATTCACCCGCGAGAAAACCGTACGGTCCACGGCAGTCAACTGCACCAACGCTACGTCGCTCAACCGGGTGTTCTTGTCGATCCGCAGGCTGGCGATGTCTTCGACCAACACATCTTCGGACGCGAGTTTCAGGGTCAGTTGCTGATCGGCACTTTCCAGCGTGCCAAGGGCCGCGCTGTTATCAAGCTGTGCCAAAGCGGTGGAGACATCTTCTACCGTGAGCCCCCGCCCGGTGAGCGCGGTCATGTTCAGCCGCACGAGATACTCATACTCCTGCGTGCCTGCGACCTCCACGGTGGCGATCCCGTCAATGCCGCCCAATTCCGTCGCAACGCGGTCTTCGGCCAGTCGAGACAGGTCTTCAAGGCTGGCCGTGCCATAAAGGGCAATACGGATGATCGGATCGGCGTCTGCATCGTTTTTGCTAACTTCCGGCTCCAGATCATCAGGCAATTGCCGGCTAAGCCCTGCCACGATCTCGCGCGCCTCATTCGAGGCTGTGTTGATATCCACCGATGACGACAGTTCCAGCGTAATCCGCGAGCTGCCAAAGCTGGACTGGGAGGAGATCGCCTCAACCCCTTCCAGCGCGCTTAACGCATCCTCAAGCACCGCGGTGACTTCGGTATCGACCGTTTCAGGCGCGGCATTTTCATAGGTGGTGCGCACCGAAAGCACGGGCTGGTCGACATTGGGCATCTCACGAATATCGACGCCAAGGTAGGCGGCAGCGCCCGCGATGATGATCAACAGGTTAAGCACAACCGCCAAGACAGGCCGCTTAACGAACAGGCTGGAAAAGCCTGATTTGGGCGCGGGGTTACTCATTTACCGATGGCTCCTGCGCATTGGGCCTAGGCGCTGCGCGCTCTTCGGTTTCTGCCTGCGCCAGTTGCAACGTCTGCACCTGCCCGCCTTCGCGCAGCTTTTGAACCCCTTCGACGACGATCTGATCGCCCACGGCAAGCGCACCATCGACCCAGACGCGATCATCCAGACGGTGCCGAATGGTGACGGGCACGCGGCGCACAGTGCCTTCCTCAGCCACGAAAACAGACGCACCCTCACGGCTCCACGAGATCGACAGCGCCGAAATCGCAGGCATCGCCGCTTGTTCTTCGATCAGCACCACATTGGCAATCATCCCATGCCGGAGCCCGGTAACATCCCCCTGAAGCTGCGCCTCAACATCAATCAGGCGGGTTGTCGTATCAATTTCGGTGTCGATGGCGGTGATCTGGCCTTTGAATACCCGCCCAATTCGAGAGGGCAGCAGCACATCGACCATGAGGCCCGGCTCCAGCACAGCCACGGCGCTTTCAGGCAACGAGAAGCCGACCTTCAACTGCTCGGGCACGCTGACCGTGGTGATCTGCGCATTGGCGCTCAAGTAGTCACCCAAGCGCGCGTCCATCAGTCCCACCACCCCTTCGATCGGAGCGCGGACAATGCGGCGATCAAGCTCTAACTCGGCACGGTCGACCGCCACCTGCGCAATGTTCGTCGCTGTCTGCGCCTCTTGCACCTGCACCGAGGTCACGGCCACGGACCCTGTCGAACTCAACCGCTGCACACGCTCCAGCGCATTTTGCGCCTCGGTGAGCGACGCTTTTGCACTGGCCAAATCCAGCGTTTGGGTCCGCTGCTCTAACCGCAGCAGCGGCGCGTCTGCGGCCACCCTGTCACCCGGGGCGACCAGCAATTCTTCGACCCGGCCGCTGGCCTCAGCAACAACGGCCACGCGCGCCGTGGATTCGATTGTGCCGACGGCCTGATATTCCAACGCATAGGGGCTGAGGTCGACCGACTGCATAGTTACCATTGCGGCGCGGTTCGCGCCCGGTCGCCCCCCACCTTGGCGCCCACCCGGTGCGGTGCCTGCGCCGGTTTCTTCAGCCGTCGTCGCCCCGTCCGAGGGCATCAGCCTGTCACCAAAGAGCCAATAGGTAACAGCAGCCACAGCCATCAGGCCGAGCAATAACTCCGCAATTCGCTTCATCATAATGTCTTTCAGGTTAACCGACTTGAGGGTGAAACGTGGGACTGGAAAATTTCCGTCGCTCGAAAGTACGATTTTTTCTGTTTTTATTGTCTAGCGGCAAAACGGGCCGACCGCGCCGCATGAAACCTGGAGCGGAGGTAAGCTAAATCTCAAGCTCTACATTATTATGCAACCAGCACCCCTTACCGCTGGCCTGCCCGCTTGGTACCAATTTCACCTCCGACAAGATCGCAAATGAGCAGCGTTACATCGTTGCCATCGCAGCAACCCTCATATCTGCAGACGGGCGCGTTCGTGTCTCGGGCGGTATCTACGACTGGCCCTCTCACCCCGAGGCTTTCTGCGGAGGCCCGGTATCATCACGGGCAAACCGCACAAAGAATGTAGTGCCGGGATTTTCGGCCCCGTCTTCCACGGACTGCGTCTCAAAGCTTATGTCGCCGCCTTGCCGCGTCACCAATTCTTCAGTGATGGCCAGCCCCAGCCCGGTCCCATACGCTTGGGTATCGCGAGAATGAACAGGGTCGGCGAACCTTTTGAACATTCGATCATGCGCGGATCGCGGAATGCCCGGACCCGCGTCGCAGACATAGAACGTGACCTTTTCTTGATCCACATCAGCGCCAATTTTCACTGTCCCACCGCGGGGCGTATATTTTATCGCGTTGGAAATCAGGTTCGACAAAATTTGCTGCATCCGGACCGGATCGACACGAATATAGGCATCCTGCGGTGCGTCGGGCGCGGTGCGTATCTTAAGGCAAACATCACGGTTCGCCCCATATCCGGAATTGGTCGCAATCGCCTCGGACAACAGCTCTGACACAGCGACACGCTCAAACTGGATGCTAAGCTGTTGCTGATCAATCGCTTGAAGGGTCTGAATATCATTGACCAGCACCAACAAACGTTCCGCATTACGGGTCGCCATCGTCAACAATTCGCCCGCGCTTTTCGGTATGGTGTCGCCAAACCGTTCGTGAAGGATTTCAAGCGATCCGGCCAAAGACCTAAGCGGGGTGCTCAGTTCGTGGTTCACCGACATTACAAAGGCCGCACGCGCCGCCGCCAAACGCTCTTCGGCAGAGATATCTTGAAGCACGTTGTAAGCGATGCAGTCCCCCTGCAGGTGCATTTTCATCACCCGGCATTGGACAGCCCTGTTTTCATGCGCGGCATTGCGGATATGGATGCGGTGCTCGGCAGCATCTTCATCCATTTCCGCGAAGGGCGGGACCAATTTGCGCAGCTGATCAACGGCTTCAATGTCCGAGGAAACCCCCATAAGCGCCCGCGCCCTACGGTTGGAACGGTGCAGCGTGTTGTTGTCGTTGTAAACGATAAGCCCATCGCCCACATTCTCAAAAATGGCGTTAAATCCGCTCTGGGCCGCGCGGATCTGCTCGCGGTTCCGCTCTGAATCGCGCAAGGCTTGGGCCAATTGGGTCGATTGCCGTCGGGCGCGGATTGCCGCGTTGATCACTGTCAAAAATAGGATCGTCGCAAAGCCGCCGAACAACAAGGTACGCTGCCAATAGCTGCGCATGACCGCAGCTTTGCTGCGGGTCACGTCTACATACAGATCAAGCGCCGGGATTGCTTTGCGCGCGCGAAACACCGGCGTATCGGGGTCGCGCGACGCCCGCCCCGCGACAAAGGCGCGTTCACCCTTAGCGGTCACAACCTCGACATGCATGTCCGGTTCAAGCCCATCCGCCGCGAGCAGTTGCGCGTAATAATCCTCGCCCAGAGAAGAAGCTAAAACGCCGCGCACCCGGCCATCTATGCCAATGAGCGGCCAAGCAATTGGCGTAAGACGGCGCCCGGTCGCGCGGGACTTGATTGGCACCCCAACAGTGTATTCATCAACGCCAAGGCCGATCGCAGCCTGAAAGTAGGCGCGATCAGCTAGATAGCGCCCCATCAATGGCTTTGCCGTGGCCCAAAGCACAACCCCATCCGCACCGATAAGCCCCAATGAATCGACCTGTTCAATCGAGTTCACGGCTGCCGCCATTACAGCGCCATATTGCGCCTCGAACCGAACTGGGTTGTCCAAAAGTGCCGTCGATAATTCGTCAATCAGCCCCCGCATTTGCACGTTCGCAACCGACAGGGTGGCATCGACCGCCCGTTCATAGAGTTCGGCAAAATGCTCAAGCTCGATCTCGGCGCGGGTCGTGGCGCGGTTGTAGTCGGCCCAAGTTAGCAGGGCGAGACCCGCGAAATACGTAAGAACAACGGCAGTGATCAGACCCCGGAAAAGAGATTGCGCGCGGGATGGCGTTTCCGTCGCGCCTTTGCTGGTTGGCTCAGTGCTGACCATTCTCTTGTGGGTGTCCTATCTTAGGTAAAACGCAGAAACCCGATCCCTGCGCGCCCGACATTATCGCACTCTCTGCTTTTAAATGACCCGCGCAAGCGATGTGGCAACAGCAGCATAGAACAGCGCGGTTTGGAACGCCTAAATGCGCAAGGCATGACGCGCGCCCCTCTGCCCTCGTAAGCCCATGGTACTTTGCAGATAGCTGCTTCTAAACCGCGGTAGTCTCGGCGTTTTAGCGGCCCCAGTTCCGTCGCGGCCTAAAGCAGATGCTTGAACAGACCGAACAGATCACGCTGCGAGGAAATATTCAGCTTGCGGTAGAGATTGCGGCGGTGAACCTTGCAAGTCTCCGTGGCGATCTCCAGCGTTTTGGCGGCTGAACCGTTGGAGTGACCTTGCAAAACCAGCCCCGCAATCTGCGCCTCGCGTGCAGTCAGGGCAAGGTGCAACACGTCCTTTGCATGATTGCGGATCAGGTCTGTCAACGGCGGGCGCGTGGTAACCGTGCCACCCTGTTGCGGCGGCACCAGCAAACTGCAGTGTTGCGTCAGCAATTCGATCAAAACTGGCGCATATTTACGCAGATAGCGCAGCTCGCCCCGGCGAAATGGCCCTTGGGCATCGCGCCTGCTCATCGACAGATGCGCCACCCCGCCCTGCGCCAATGGTGCCAGCAGCCCGACTTCGTCACACAGGCCCGACCCGCGGTAATATTGCAGGTAGTATTCGCTGGAGAAGAACCGATCGGGCGCAACCTCTGACAGGCGAAAAACGCCGCCCCCCTCCGCGCGTTCTCGATACTGAAAGAACGGGTCAAATGCATAGGTGCTATCAAGATACTCGCTCAGCGCCGTGGGACGCAGGCGGCCCGGCTCGATCCAATCGTCCAAAAGGCCGGGCGGCTGGCCGGGATCAAACCGCATCATAAGGAAGGTGCTAAAAGCAACCCGCGCGCGAAACAGCACTTGATAGGTCTCGAAAAAAGCCGGGGTGCCGACCGCGCGCATGGCGTCGCGGAGCAGGGAAACTTCGCTCGCAGATAGATTGTCGCTCAAAAAATACTCACCTTTCGGGCAATATGGTCAAATTTACTACCCCAGTGGGGGTATATATTGTCGGACCCATTGCCGCAATCATGCGGGTGTGAGCTTGTTTGATCAAATAACGCAGGCCGAACAGACAGGGGGTTCAATGACCAAAGCAATTACTGCGCAGTCGCTGCGCAAGGTATATCCGGGCACACCGCCGGTTGAAGCGCTGGCGAGCATTGACGTTGAGATCAACGACAACGAATTCTTCACGCTGCTTGGGCCATCAGGTTGCGGCAAGACGACCCTGCTCAGGCTGATCGCGGGGTTTGAGCATCCGACCTCCGGCAAGCTGGATATGTTCGGAGAAAGCCTGCTCGACGCGCCCCCTTACAAACGCCCCATCAACACGGTTTTTCAAAACTACGCGCTTTTTCCGCATATGACGGTGTCAGAAAACATCGCTTTCGGGTTGCAGATGCTGGGCACACCAAAAGCATCGGTCAAGGCTACGGTGGGCGAGATGATGGAACTGGTGCAGATGTCACATCTCGCCGACCGTCAAACCGGGCAAATTTCTGGTGGGCAGCAGCAGCGCGTGGCCCTTGCCCGTGCCTTGGCCCCCCGCCCCAAGATCCTTTTGCTGGATGAGCCGCTCAGCGCGCTGGATTTTAAGCTGCGCAAGCAGATGCAGCTGGAGTTGAAGCGACTGCAAACCGAGACTGGCATCACCTTTATCTTTGTGACCCACGACCAAGAAGAAGCGCTGACCATGTCAGACCGGATCGCGGTCATGTCAAACGGCGCCATTCGCCAAATTGGCCGCCCCCGCGAGATTTATGACCGGCCCGCTGACCGCTTTGTTGCTGATTTCATCGGGGATACGAACTTCCTCCCCGCCGAGGTTATTTCAATCACCGGAGAAACCGCCCGTCTGCGCCTCGCCTCGGGTAAAGAAGTAGATGCCCACGCCAATGACGGCACGCAGAGCAAGGTCACGCTGGCGCTTCGGCCCGAGCACGCCGAGCTCACTGCCGACGGCGCGGGGCTGCTTGCAGGCACGCTCCGCGAGGTGGTCTATTTCGGCACCGATACGCATTTTCATGTTACCCTCGACGACGGCAGCGATTTCGTGCTGCGTCGGCAGAACTCTCCAACCGAGGACATCAGCTTTGCAACCGGTGACCGCGTTGGGCTGACTTTCCCCGCCGGAGCCGCGCAAGTGTTGAGGGATTAAGCCATGGCAGAGCTTTCCAACACCGTTTCTCAACGCGCTGCGCGCAACCGCTGGCTGCTGCTGACCCCAGCACTTATCATCCTAATCTTTGCCGCGAGCGGCCCGCTCCTGATCACGCTATTCTATTCCTTCCTCACCCCCGGCGATTACGGCGGCGTGGAGTGGGAGTTCTCGACCGATGCTTGGTTTGGCGTCTTGATGCAACGTGACATCTTTGACGACACGCTCGGCTGGTCTGACGCACATCTGAGCATTCTGTGGCGGTCGGTCAAACTGTCCGTTCTGACCACGATCGCCTGTCTCTTCTTTGGCTTTCCGACCGCCTATTTCATCGCCACCCGGCCCAAGAAACAGCGCGAATTCTGGATGCTGCTGATCATCATCCCGTTCTGGACAAACCTGCTGATCCGCACCTTTGCCATTCTGGAGTTGATCCGCAACGAAGGCACGATCAACACGGTTCTGATGGGCTTGGGCATCATTGATGAGCCGATCCAGATGCTGTTTACCGAATTCTCCATCATCCTCGGCATGGTCTATGTCTATCTGCCGCTGATGGTCTTGCCGATCTATGCTTCACTTGAGCGGTTGGACTTCCGGCTCGTTGAGGCGGGCTATGATCTCTATGCGACGCGGTTCAACGTGCTACGCCGGGTAATCCTGCCGCTGGTGAAACCGGGGGTCATCGCCGGGTCGATTTTGGTGCTGGTGCCGTCGCTGGGTGCCTATGTTATACCGCGCGTCATGGGCGGCGGCAACCAGTTGATGCTGGGCAATCTGATCGAGCTTCAGTTCGGTCAGGGGCGCAACTGGCCCTTGGGCGCCGCGCTGTCGATTACACTGCTGGCCATCGTGATGGTGGCGCTTCTGGCCTATGTCCGCGCGGCGGGGAATGAGGAGGTCCGTCATGGCTAAACGCGGTTTTGACATTCGCAAACTCCGGGGCTTTTCCGGCATCGCCATGGCCTGTTTCGTCATGCTTTACATGCCCATCGTCCTCTTGGTGGTCTATTCCTTCAACGCAGGCACATCCATCGCGATTTGGGAGGGGTTTTCTTGGCGCTGGTATGTCTCGGCATGGGACAATGAGATGGTGCAAGAGGCGACGGTGCGCAGCCTGATTATCGCGCTGTCTGCTGCCGCCATCGCCACGACGGCGGCGGTGCTCGCGGCGCTCGCCACCACCCGCAACCGCAAATTTCGTGGGCAAACCGCAATCTTTGCACTGATCCACCAGCCACTCATGGTGCCAGAAATCGTGACGGCGGTGGCGCTGCTGATCTTCTTCGCCACGATCAAGGTCGCCACCGGCTACACCGGGCTAATGTATCTCATCATCGCGCATTCGGCCTTCTGCATCCCCTTCGCCTATCTGCCGATCCGCGCACGGCTACAGGGCATGGACCTGAGCCTAGAGCAAGCCGCAGCCGATCTTTACGCCACACCGTTTCAGGTTTTCCGCCGGGTGACATTGCCGCAACTTTGGCCCGGCATCCTTGCCGGGGCGATGCTGGCCTTTGTGATCAGCCTCGACGACGTGGTGATTACAGAGTTTGTGAAATCCGCCGGGCAGGATACGCTGCCGACTTACATGCTGGGCCAATTACGGCGGGTGGTGACGCCAGAGATCAACGCGATTTCGACCGTGCTTTTGATGATCTCCGTCTTGATGGTGATCGCCTATACCCTGCTCAGCAGAACCAAAAAATAATCAACCAAAGGGAGCTTAAGATGAAAAAGACACTGACAGCAATCGGCCTTGTCCTCGCCGGGCCAGCCTTGGCCGAAGGGGAACTGAACCTCTACAACTGGGGCAACTACACCAGCCCTGAGATGATCGAGAAGTTCGAGAAACAGACCGGCATCAAGGTCACCATCACGGACTATGACAGCAACGACACCGCGCTGGCCAAGATCAAAGCGGGCGGGCATGGCTTTGACATCGTCGTGCCGTCGGGGACCTATGTGCCGATCTTCGTTGGTGAAGGGCTGCTGATGGAAAGCAAACCCAATGAGATGGAGAATTTTAAACATATGGACCCGCAGTGGGTCGATGTCGAATTCGATCCGGGCCGCAACTACACCGTGCCATGGCAGTGGGGCACCGTTGGTGTGACGGTAAACACGTCGGTCTATAGCGGCGACATCAACACTGCCGCCGTGATCTTTGATCCGCCGGAAGAGCTGAAAGGCAAGATCAACGTCGTGCCGGAAATGAACGACGTCATGGGCATGGCGATTCATTATGCAGGTGGCGAGCAATGCACGGCAGACAAAGAGGTCTTGAAAAAGGTCCGCGACATCATGCGCGCGGCCAAGCCCAACTGGCTATCGATGGACTATGGCAACATCGAGAAATACGCCAAGGGTGACCTCGCCGCTGGGGTGAACTGGAACGGCGCGTCCTTCCGTGCGCGCAACCAGAACGAAGACATCGCCTTTGGCTACCCACAAGAAGGCTACCCGGTCTGGATGGACAACGCCGCGATCCTCGCCGATGCGACCAATGTGGAAGAGGCGAAGACCTTCCTCAACTTTGTGATGGACCCGGAAAATGCCGCGATGTTGTCTGAGTTCGCGCGCTATGCGAACGGCATCAAAGGCTCGGAAGAGTTCATGCCCGAAGACATGAAAAGTGCGCCCGAAGTTGTGGTCCCGGAAGAGTTGAAGGGTGCTGCCTATGTCGCCAAGGTCTGCCCACCCGAGGCGCAAAAGCTCTACACCGCGATCTGGACCGACCTTCAGAAGTAAGCGCAACACCAGTGCAGGCGGGATTTGGTCCGCCTGCACCTCAACGGCCCCACTCAAGACAAAGGAACACCTCCATGCCGGCAGATATTGCCATCCACAACGGGGCCTTGATGACCTTCGATGACGCCCAGCCCAATGCGACCGCGCTGGCCATCAGTGGCGGTAAGATCACCCATGTCGGCACAGACGCCGAGGTGATGGCGCAGATCGGAACCGAAACCCGCGTCATCGACGCGCAGGGCGGCACCGTGTTGCCAGGGTTCATCGACAGCCATGTGCATCTCTTTGGTGGCTCGGTCGAACTGGAATACCTCAACCTTTATGGCGTCAAAGGTTTGGACGAGATGCGCCGCCTGATCCTGCCCTATGCCGAGGCCAATCCTGATGACAAACTGCTGTTTTGTGTGATGGCAGACTACGGCATTCTTGGCACCGGCAGCACACTGACGCGGCAGGATCTGGACACCATCCTGCCCGACCGCCCCCTCGCCATGTTCGCACCTGACCATCACACTGTCTGGGCCAATACCACCGCGCTCAAGGCCGCAGGGCTGCTTGAAGGGGGCGAAGTCGATTCGGGCTCGGAGATTGTGATGGGCCCGGATGGACTGGCAAGCGGTGAGCTGCTGGAACCCGGTGCCTATAGTCCGGTCCTTGCCCTCACCCGCCACGGTGGGCGCGACATGCTGGGGCTGACCAGCGGCAAAGACCCGGTGCCACCCGCGACCGCGCGGCAACGCGAGATGGACAAAGATGTCATCGCCCGCGGCCTGGCCCATTGCGCCGCGCAAGGCATCACCGGCCTGCATTTAATGGATGGCAACCGCTACCAGCTTGAACTGCTGTCCGAGCTTGAGACCGAAGGGCGTTTGATCTGCCGCTGCACCGTGCCCTTTCACCTTAAAGGCACCGACCCCATTGAACGGATCACGCAAGAAGCCCCCGCCATGCGCGCCGATTACCAAGGCGACAAACTGCGCTGCATCCATGTAAAAATGTTCATCGATGGCGTGATCGAAAGCGGCACCGCGCTGATGCTGCGCCCCTACCCCGGCGATCTGGGTGCGGGTGGCAACACCGGTGATGAGGTCTTTACCCAAGAGCATTTTGTTGCGGCATGTGTGGAAGCGGACCGGCTCGGCTTTCAGATCGCGGTCCATGCCATCGGCGATGCCGCCGTGCGGCGCACGATTAACGCTTTTGAAGTTGCGCAAAAGTCCAATGGCAAACGCGACAGCCGTCACCGGATTGAACATATCGAGGTGATGCATCTGGACGACCTGCCCCGCTTATCTGAGTTGGACATCGTCGCTTCGCTGCAACCGGGTCACGCCCCGCTTGGCCATATCTTCCCGCCCGAAGGCGTCACCAACTACCTACACCCCGATCAGATCGCGGGTGCCTATGCGTGGCAAACTATCCGTGAAAGCGGCGCTAAGGTCGTCTTTTCAACCGATTGGCCGGTGATCCCCGTGGATGTCATGCGCACCATCAAGGCCGCGATCGCGCCGCTGGACCTTGGCAAAGAATGGACGGATCAGAGCCAAAGCTTGGAAGACGCGCTGGCAAGCTATACCCGCGACAACGCGTGGGTTGAGTTTGCCGAAGACACTCGTGGCAGGCTCAAACCCGGCATGGATGCCGATGTGGCCGTGTTGAGCCATGACTTGACCCAGTTGCCCCCCGCGCAAATCGCCGATGCCAACGCCCGCGCGACCATCATGGGCGGTGAGCTGACGTTTCAGAGGTGAGTGTAAGTAATATTTAGGCTCAGAAGTCTGCGGAAAGACGTCTGAAATAGGCCAACTCTGATAATCTAGTGACCGGCTGAGAAGGAAAAGACGGGCGCGAGATGTCGCGCCCGTCAGAGGATTAGCTTTCTTTTGCCGCGAGGATCGCATCACCGGTGATCGGCAGATGCCGTACCCGCGCGCCCGTCGCGTTGAAGATCGCGTTGGCGATGGCAGGCGCGATGACCGTGGTGCCCGGCTCCCCAAGACCCACAGGCGCTTCCGTGCTTTCCACGAATGCAACCTCGACATCCGGCACATCGATCATCCGCAGCGGCGTGTAGGAGCCGAGGTTGAGGTCAACGACATTGCCGTTTTCGATCCGCGTGCCTTCGTGCAGCGCCATGGACAGGCCCCAAAGTGCCGCGCCAACGCATTGCGCGTGCGCCCCGTCGGGGTCGACAACCGTGCCGCAATCGAACGCCAGCCACATCTTCTGCACAGCCACCTCACCCGTCTCCGCATCCACCGCCAGCTTGACAGCGGCAGCGGTCCACGTTGGCATGCTGCGCGATTGGCCAAAGGTCGTGGCGATGCCGATTGCCGTGCCCTCGGGCAGGTCGGTTGCGCCATAGCCCGACATCTCGGCCACGCGCTGCAGAACGGTTGCCTGACGCGACGCACCGCCGACCGCGTTGGGCGCGGAGCCTGCGTTGATGCCTTCGGCCTTCAGGTGATCCAAACGGAACTGCAACGGATCGGCACCGACCTTATGCGCGGCCTCGTCCATGAAGCTTTCGACGGCAAAGTTGGTCCAGCCCGGCCCGACCGAGCGCAGCCAACCGGGACGGAAGGTCGCGTTCGCCAGATCGTTCGAGATCGCCCGCACACGGTGTGCGCCGACGGTATACCAGTGATCGGCCCCGTCGATTGCAAAGGGATCGTAAGGCTCTTCGTTGACACCTTTGGGCATGAAGCCCGGTGCCATCACCTGCGTCGGCCAACCGGCGGCGGCGTGGTGTTCCATCCCCGTGACGGCCTTGGCATCATCAAACGCCATGCGCAGCTTCTGCACCGAAGGCGAGCGGATGCTGTCGAACTGGGCGTCTTCCTCGCGGGAGAAGACCAGCTTGACGGGCTTGCCGACAGCCTTGGAGGCAAGTGCTGCAGGCACGATGTAGTCGCCATTCAAACGACGGCCAAAGCCCCCGCCCAGCATATAGCTGCGCATGACGATCTTGTCGGCAGGCACCTCAAGCGCCGTGGACAGCGTGGGCAGGATCAGCGATTGCCACTGGTTGCCCGCATGGGTTTCCCAGATGCCGTCGGCGTTCTGGAAGACGGTCGCGTTCACCGGCTCCATCTGGAAGTGCAGCACGGATTGCGTGGTGTACTCGGCCTCCAGCGTCTCGGCAGCGGCGTCGAAAACGGCGCTCGTCTCGGGCTGTTCGGTGTGCAGGATCGACCCCGCGTCGCCTCCGATCAACTCGCGCGAACGGGCTTGGATGTCATCCTCGGACACATCTGCCGTTTCGCCCGCGGTCCAATCGACGCTGATCTCATAGGTGGCCATCCGCGCTGCGTGGAGCGTTTTGCCCAGCACCACAACCCAGCCCGGCACGGTGCCCGACGGATCATCCAGCACCACGGTCTCAAGGTAGCCTTTGACCTCTTTCGCGGCGCTGTCATCGACAGAATTAACCTTGGAGCCATAGCGCGTCGGCGGCAGCATCGGCACGCCGTATACCATGCCGTCGACCTTGGCATCCAAGCCATAGATCGCCTGACCGGTGGTCTTCGTATCCAGATCAAGCGGATGCACGTCTTGGCCCACAAGGCGCAGATCGGCATGGGGTTTCAACGGCAAGGCTGCCAGTTCGTCTTCGGTGAAGCTCCGGTCGAGCCCTTCGGCCACCAGATCACCGTAGCTGATGCTTTGCGTGCCATCGGTCACAGCACCGTCGCGTGCGGTCAGGCCAGAGGCATCAACGCCCCACTTCGCCGCCGCCGCTTCGATTAGCGCGGTTCGCCCGGCAGCGCCTGCCTGACGGTAGACCGGCCAGCTTTGCCAGATCGACCAGCTGCCGCCGGTGACCATAAGGCCCCATTTCTCGGCTGAATCGACGTGGGTGATATGGACATCCTCCCACGCGACTTCCAGCTCATCCGCCAGAATGCGCGCGATGGCGGTGCCGACGTGTTGGCCCATTTCGGCGCGGATGATGTTGACGTTGACCTGACCGTCGGCGTCGATCCAATACCACATCGACGGCTCGAACGTCTGGCCGTTTGGCATGATCGGCGTGCCATCCGGCACAGCGGGGTTCATCGCGGCGTTCGACGCCTGCGGGAAGCCAAAGGCAACGCCAGCGGCGGTCATGGACACCAAAAACCCACGGCGGGTCATTTGCGATTGAGTGTCGGAGCCTTTCAGGCGGGACATCAGATTAGCCATTGTCGGAGCCTCCCATTGCGGTGGCGGCGTCGCGCACGGCTTGGCGAATACGGGGGTAGGTCATGCAGCGGCAAAGGTTGCCGGTCATCACCGCATCGATGTCTTCGTCGCTGGGGTTCGGCGTGTCTTGCAACAGCGATGCCGCCTGCATGATCTGGCCTGACTGGCAGTAGCCGCATTGCGGCACGCGCAGGTTGCGCCATGCTTCTTGAACGGGGTGATTGCCCCTCTCGTCCAGCCCTTCGATCGTGGTGACCGACAGGCCCTCTACATCCGCGAGATAGGTGATGCAGGACCGTGTGGCGGTGCCGTCGATGTGCACGGTACAAGCGCCGCAGGCACCGATGCCGCAGCCGAACTTGGTGCCGGTAAGACCGATTTCATCGCGGATCGCCCACAACAGGGGCATATCCGGGTCTGCGTCGACAGAGATTTGCCGCCCGTTCAATTCGAATTTTATCATGAAGTGGTTGTCCCTTGGGGTATGCTTTGCCTGAGGGGAGCGCGCGTATAGCTGCCCTGACGTGAGGAGCTGTACATAAGTCTAATGCCCGGCAATGACAGCCGCAGACTGCCCCGGTCACGGAATTGTCAGACCGGGCAAACGCGCGCAAACCCCCGCCTAAAGGTAGCCCCTTCGCGCGTCTTAGACGTGCTGCCCGCCATTGATCTCAATCTCGGTCCCCGAGACATAAGAGCTTTCTTCGCTGCATAGAAAATAGATCGCCCGCGCGACTTCCTCGGGCTGGCCAAGGCGGCGCATGGGAATACTGCGCACAATCTTGTCGGTGCCTTCGCTGAGGATCGCGGTTTCCACCTCGCCCGGTGCGATCGCGTTCACCCGAACGCCAAGCGGGCCGAAATCATGGGCCATCTCACGGGTCAGCGCGGCAAGCGCCGCCTTTGACGTGGCATAGGCCGCCCCGGCGAACGGATGCACCCGGTATCCAGCGATTGAGGTCACATTCACGACCGACCCGCGCCCGGCGGACAGCTCATCCTGAAGCCCGCGCGCCAGCACCACGGAGGCAAAGAAATTCACATGAAACACCTGCCCCCACGTCCGCAGATCGGTGTCGAGCGTGCTAAGTCTTGCGCCGCCCTCCCCCTTTGGCGAAATGCCTGCGTTGTTGACCAGCGCATGCAAAGGGCTGCCGTTCAGGAGCTTCTTAACCTGTGCTACGGCTTCGATGGTCTGGTTGGGATCGCTGAGATCGACCTGCACATGGTCCTGCGCCCCACCGGGCCAAGGGCATTCGGGCGAGAACGCCTGCCGCGAGCACCCAATCACCCGCCAACCCCTGCTGGCGAAGGTCTTGGCCGTGGCGTGTCCGATGCCCCGGCTTGCCCCCGTCAAAAGCAGCGTCTTTTGGTCGTGAGCCTCAGTATCCATCGCTTGATCCAAATCTGGCGTAACGCCTGAAATAGCGCCCTAGTCGGCAGCCGCCAGAGCGCGTTCATATTCCTGCCCCGGAATAGCGTCGAGCAGGCTGCGCGTATAGGCGGTATCGGGGTCGTGCAACACTTTGCTGACCGGCCCCGCTTCGACGATCTGGCCCTTTTGCATGACGATGATCCGGTCGCATATCCGCGCCGCGACGCGCAGGTCATGGGTGATAAAGAGCATCGACAGGTTCAGCCGGGTCTTCAACTCGGCCAGCAGATCAAGCACCTGCGCCTGAATGGACACATCGAGCGCCGAGACGGCCTCATCCGCGATAATGATCGACGGCTCCAGCGCCAGTGCACGGGCAATGCCGATCCGCTGCCGCTGCCCGCCTGAGAACTCATGTGGGAAGCGTTTCATCGCGCTTTCGTCCAGCCCGACGAGTTCGAGCAACTCCCGCGCCTTGGCCTTTGCCTCTTTATCCGGCGTGCCATAGGCGATCAGCCCTTCGGTGAGGATGCGCGACACGCGGGCGCGGGGGTTGAGCGAGGAAAACGGGTCTTGGAAGATCATCTGCAACTTGCGCCGCTGCGCGCGCAGTTCCGCGCCTGACATATGGGCGATGTCGACGTCATCCATCAGCACCCGACCCCCATCTGGATCGAGCAGACGCACCAGACAACGCCCGACGGTGGACTTGCCCGAACCGGACTCTCCGACGATGCCAATCGTCTCGCCTGCGTAAAGCTCAAAGCTCACGTCTTGGACGGCCTTCACCACGCGGCGCTTGCCAAAGAGCGTGCCGGAGCCGGTCGAAAAGGTCTTCTGCAACCCTTCGACCTTCAGCAGCGCTTTGCGCTCCACCTGCTTGGGCGCATCGGTCTGGGTCAGCCGGGGGATCGCGTCGATCAGGGCGCGGGTATAGGGGTGCTGAGGTTTTAGCAGCACATCCTGCGCGGGGCCGGCCTCAACGATCTCGCCCTTTTTCATGACGATCACCCGGTCAGCGATATCGGCCACCACACCAAAGTCATGGGTGATAAAGATCACCGCCATGCCACGCTTGCGCCGGAGATCTTCGATCAGCTTGAGGATCTGCGCTTGGGTGGTCACATCAAGCGCGGTGGTCGGCTCATCCGCGATCAGGATGTCCGGCTCCAGCGCCAAGGCCATGGCGATCATCACCCGCTGCCGCTGCCCGCCCGACAGTTGGAAAGGATAAGCCCGGATCGCCGCTTCGGGGTCGGGAATACCCACCTCTTCCAGCAGCTTCAGTGCACGGGCACGGCGTTCGGCCTTGGCAAGCGCGCCATGTGCCTCAAACACTTCAGCGATCTGCGCGCCGACCCGCATCAGCGGGTTCAGCGCGCTGAGCGGCTCTTGAAAGATCATCGAAATACGGCTGCCACGCAGGCTGAGCATCTCTTTCTCAGACAGGCCAAGGATCGACTGCCCATCAAAGATGATGCTGCCCTTGTCAGGCATAACCCCCTGCGGCAGCAGCCCCATCACCGCATTGGCCGACATAGATTTGCCCGACCCGCTTTCGCCCACGATGCAAAGGATCTCTCCCGGCGAAAGATCAAAGTTGATGTCCTTTGCGGCATAGAGCCGGTCGGCCCCCACCGGCAGAGCGATAGACAGGTCACGGATGCAAAGCAGGGTCATTCGGATTTCCTCGTCAATCGCGGGTTCAGCGCGTCATTCAGGCCTTCGCCGATCAGGTTCAGCGCCAGCACGGTCAGAAGGATCGCCATGCCCGGCAGGAACGACAGCCACCATGCGGTGCGGATCACAGTCCGGGCGGCACCGATCATATAGCCCCAAGACATGATGTTCGGATCGCCCAGCCCCAGAAAGGACAGCGAGCTTTCCAGCAAGATCGCCTGCGCCACCATCAGCGAGGCCAGCACGATAATGGGCGGCAGCGCATTGGGCAGAATGTGGCGGGTGATGATCTGGAAGTTACCAAGACCCGACAGGCTCGCCGCCTCGACAAACTCGCGGGTTCTGAGCGACAGCACCTCGCCGCGCACCAGACGCGCCACCGGGGGCCATGACACGATGGAGATCGCGATGATGACGAAGGTCAAGCTGGGCTGAAAGATCGCCAAGAGCACGATGGCAAGCGCAAAGCTGGGGATGGTCTGAAAGAATTCGGTAAAGCGCATGAGCGCGTCGTCAATCCGCCCCGCGAAATACCCCGCGGCTGCACCCACCGGCACGCCAATGGCCAGCGCCACGATGGTTGAGACCAGCCCGACCAGCAGGCTCACATAAGCCCCATGCGCCAGCCCCGCCAGCACGTTGCGGCCAAGGGCATCGGTGCCCAGCATCAGCCCGTCTTGGGTGAATGGCGGCAAAAATGGGCGCTGCACCATTTTCCACGGGCTTTGCGGGAAAAGGATGGGCGCAAGGATGGCAGCGGCGATGACGAAGGTCAGGATGACCAGACCGATCACCGCACCACGGTTATAGCTGAAACGTTTCCAAAAGCTCATCATGTTGTCAGCCTTATCCGCGGATCAACAATGACATAGATGACATCCGTGATCAGGTTGAACAGCAGCACCATGGCCGCCGAGATGTAAAAGACCCCGAGGATCACGTTGTAATCCCGCTGGTTGATCGCCTCGAACATCAGCCGCCCGATGCCGGGCCATGCGAAAACGGTCTCGGTCAGGATCGCCCCGCCAAAGATTTGCCCCGCCTGAAGCCCGGCCAGCGTGATGACCGGCAACAGCGCGTTGCGCAGGATATGCCGCCGTTGGATCACGCCGCGGGTCAGCCCCTTGGCGCGGGCGGTTTTGACGAAATCGAGCCGCGAGACTTCGAGCATCGAGGCCCGCGTCATGCGCATGTAAATCGCCATGAAGAACAGCCCCAACGTCGAGGCCGGGAGCACAAGATGTTTCGCCACATCAAGCACATGGGCCATACCGGTATAGCCCGCCCCGATGGTCGAATACCCAAAGCCCGGCAACCATTCGAGCCAGACGGAAAACACCAGCGTCGCCATCAGCGCCACCCAGAACAGCGGTGTCGCATAAAACAGCAGCGCGAATGTGGAGATAAGCGTGTCACCCCACCGCCCCTGCCGGGCCGAGGCCGCCACACCGGCGGTCACGCCCAACACCAGCGACAGCACAAAGGCCACGCCGGTCAGCAAAAGCGTGGCAGGCAGACGGTCGCCGATCATCTCTGCCACGGGCATTTGCTGGCGGAAGGAATAGCCCAGATCAAGCTGCACCGCGCCTTTGATGTAGAGCCAAAGCTGCATGTAGAGTGGTTGGTCCAGCCCGAAACGCGCCCGCAGGTCTGCAAGGAATTTCTCGTCTGCCGCCCCAGCTTCGCCCGCCATGACCGCCGCAGGGTCACCCGGTGCCGCATGGATCAGCAGGAAATTGAAGACAAGGATCGCCAGCAGGATAAACACTGCCTTGATCAACCTGCCCAATATGAAACGTATCACGCTATCCGCCTCGTTCTTGTTCTAAAGTGAGCCCAAGCCGCCGAAACGGCTCGGACCTTGAGCGTTGTCGCTCTTTTTATTTGTCGATCCACACGTCACGGAAACCGTCGTTCACACCAAAGGCAGTGTTGACGGGGTTTTTGATGTCACAGCGGTAGATCGTGGGGAAACCCAGTTCCAAGAGCCAAATGTTCGGCACGTCCTCGACGATTTTGTCTTGGATTTCCTTATAGGCGGCCTTGCGCTCTTCGGGGCTGGCCATCAGTGCCGCTTCGGCGAACAGCTTGTCCGTTTCGGCATTTTGATAGTTTGCCACGTTGTTCCAAGGCGAACCGGGAGCGGCATTGTCGCCCATATAGGTCCGCGAAACGCCGAGCGCCGGATCGCCGTATTGGTAGAGGTAGGTAAAGGCGAGATCAAAGTCGCGGTCTGCGACCTTCTGGTTCCAACCCGCCACGTCCGACGGCACAATCTCGGTCGTCATGCCGATCTCGCTCAGGTTTTGTTTGACCGCTTCGGCCCAGCGCTGCCAAGTCTCACCGTAAGGCAAACCCAGAATGCGGATGGTTTCACCATCATAGCTGCTTTCTTCCAGCAGGGCTTTGGCTTTCTCCGGGTCGAAGGTGATGTCCGGCGTCTCGCCATCATAGAAGCGGGTGGAAGACGAAAGCGGCCCGGTCGAGACCTTGCCCAGACCATTCCAAAGCGCGTCCTTGGCGAACTGGCGGTCGACGCCATGCATGATCGCCTTGCGCACCTTCACATCATCGAGCGGCTTGTTGTCGTTGTTCACCCACATCCAAGACAGCGGGCCGAAGTATTCCCAGCCTTTGTCTGTGATGCAGGTGTTGTCCATCGCCTGAATGCGCGCCACGTCGAAATTCTCGACCGAGCCGCCGGGCAGCACATCGACCTTGCCGGTCTCATAGGCCACCGCACGCGAGGCCGCATCGGGGATCACGTGGTAATAAACTTCATCCACATAGGGCTTGCCCTCCATGTAGTAGTCGTCATTCTTGACCAGATGGATGAAGCTGCCCTTCTCCCATGTGTCGAACTTGAAGGGGCCGGTGCCGATGGGCGTGTTGTTCGCCTCGTTGTTGGCGAAATCCGTGCCTTCATAGATGTGCTTGGGGATCATCGGCGCGGTGCCGGGCTCAAAGATACCAATGAAGGGGCCGAAGGGCTGCTTCAGGTTAAAGACAACCGTATATTCATCCGGTGTCTCAATGCTCTCGACATGCTCCATATAGGTGCGCATCCGCGAATGGCTCTCGCGCAGGAACTTATCCATGGAGAATTCGACATCCGCCGAGGTGAACGGCTCTCCGTCATGAAAAACCACGCCTTCGCGAAGCTTGAAGGTATAGGTCTTGCCGTCCTCTGAAATCTCCCAAGATTCAGCCAACTGGCCTTCGGGCTTCAGATCGAAATCATAACGCAGCAGGCTTTCATAAATATCGCCGCCGACCATCTGCGTTGGGCCGTTCTGCACGAGGCCGAGCATCAAGCTGGGCGGTTCTGGCTGGATCACGACGTTCAGCGTGCCGCCGGATTTGGGTGCGCCGTCTTGCGCCGCGAGTGGTCCGGCCATCGCCAGCGCCAAAACGGCTGCCGTTAATTTAGTGGTGTTTAGCATTTAAATCCCCATTGGTTTTTTGTTGAATCCCGCCCATTCAAAGCGTCCGATCTTTTGCCGGCTGATGCATTCGACTGGTACGAGGCCCGCGCGACGCACGGGACTTTGCTCTCTCATTCGTTGGTGGTGAATGATGCGATGTATCTGATGATCCCCTCCTTTGCGTCATCAATGTCAGCGCGCATTCCCGCGGCTGCCGCAGCAGGGTCGCGATTCTCGCAGGCTGCAATAATCGTCTGGTGATGTCTTACCAGCCCGACCTGCTCGCGCGCATAATATCCGGCAATCAGCGGCCCCATACGCAGCCACAGCCCGCTGAGAATGGCCAGCAAGATTGGCATTTCAGCTGCTTCGACCAGCGCGAAATGAAACTCTTGATTGTATTTAACCGCCTGCGGCCAGCGTCCGGCCTGTGCTGCGACCCCGTTTCGCTCCACGATCTTTTCCAGACGGCGGATTTCTTTTGGCCCCACCCTCTCGGCCGCGCGGCCTGCGGCGAAACCTTCCAACTCGCGCCGGATGCTGGCGATCTCAAGATACTGCACCTCTGTTAGCACAGGCACCCGCACATCGCGCATGCTGCGCTGCTCTAGCGCTTCCTCGCGCAGCAGCCGCTGCACCGCGTCCCGCACCGGGGTTGAACTGGTACCCAGCCGCTCTGCCAGCCCCCGAATGGTGACCTTTTCATTCGGCCGCAGCTTGCCACTAACCAAGTCCTGGCACAGCCGCTCATAGATAGCGTCGCCCAATGAAACTTGATTAATTTCGGCCATTGCGCCCTCATTCTCGCCAGTCGATTTTGACTAGTTTTGATGCATGATGCATCATTTCTATTGAGCCTGCAAATTAAAACTGCAATGCTCCGCCGCAATGACATCAGACCACAGGGAATGTGATGAAAGTCTTTTTCGACGAACGCCAGCTTGGCCATGCCCCGACCCATTACTTTCGGCGCGGCGCGGCCATGCCGCATCAAGAACAGCCCCAACGTGCTGAAATTTTACGCGATATGTTAATCAGAGAAGGGTTTGAGATTACCAAACCCCAAGATCACGGGCTTGACCCCATCAAGGCCGTGCACAATCCAAACTACGTCGACTTCCTGCCCGACGCCCACGCCCGTTTCGTCGAAAGCGCAGGCCCAGAGGCGCTGGCCATCCCAACCATGCACCCCGGTGTGCGGCGCGGAAAGGAACCCAAAGACATTCACGGCCAATTGGGTTGGTGGATGACCGACACCTCGACCCCGTTGACCGAAGGATCATGGGACGCGGCCTATTGGTCCGCGCAAACTGCCGTCCAAACCGCCGAGACCGTGGCAGCCGGTGCCCGCGCGGCCTATGCGCTTTGCCGTCCGCCCGGCCACCACGCGATGCGCGATTGCTCAAACGGGTTTTGCTTTTTCAACAACGCCTGCATTGCCGCGCATCACCTGACCCAGACCTATAAGAAAGTCGCGCTGATCGATATCGACGTGCATACCGGCAATGGCTCTCTCGACATCCTCTATGAACGGGGCGACATCTTCTTCTGCTCGCTACATCCCGACCCGGCCACCTACCCCACCTTCTACCTCGGCCACGCCGATGAAACGGGCGAAGGCGACGGGGCGAGCAAATCGCTGAACCTGCTGCTGGAACAGGGCGCAAGCCAAGACGATGTGCTGGCGTTGCTGGATAAAGGCATCGCCGCGATCCGCGATTTCGGAGCCGAGGCGCTCGTGGTCTCACTGGGCTTCGACATGGCCGCCGATGATCCGCTGGCCGCCGTAAATGTCTACCCCGACGGCTTTGCCGAAATGGCGCGGCGCTTGGCGGCACTCAACCTTCCCACAGCATTGATCCAAGAGGGCGGCTACCTTGGCCCGTCGCTGGCCGACAACGCAAAATCCTTTCTTACGACATTCCGCGAGGCCACAGCATGAGCAAGACCCCCAAAGAAATGAATGGCGCAGAAAGCGTGGTGCGCAGCCTACATGCGGGCGGGGTGGAGGTCTGTTTTGCCAATCCCGGTACCTCCGAGATGCAGTTCGTCGATGCACTGGACCGCACTAAGCTGATGCGCTGCGTCTTGGGCCTGTTTGAAGGTGTGGTCACCGGCGCCGCCGATGGCTATGCGCGCATGGCCGGGAAACCGGCGGTGACCCTGCTGCACCTCGCGCCCGGCTTTGCCAATGCCGCCGCCAACCTGCACAACGCCCGCAAGGCACGGGTGCCGATGGTGAACCTTGTGGGCGACCATGCCCTGCGGCACCAGAAATATGACGCGCCGCTGTCGGCAGATGTCGAAGGCGCCTGTGCGCCCTTCAGCGATTGGGTCCGCTCTGGCCGCGATGCGGGTAGTTTTGCCGCTGATGCGATGACAGCGCTGGCCGTGGCGCAAAGCAAGCCCGGCAAGGTCGCCACGCTGATCGCCCCTGCGGACATCGGTTGGGACGCGGGCGGCAAAATGGCCGAGGCCGTGGCCCCCGCCGCCTCTGCCCCGTTGGATGAACGCGCCCTTGATGCGGCGATCAATGCATTGGAGAGCGGCGAGAAAACTGTGCTATTGGTCGGCAGCGCGGTGCTGGAAAACCAAGAGGCAATGGCCCTGCTGCACGGCATCGCAGACAAGACTGGGGCCGACATCCTCGCCCCCACCTCGAACCGCCGAATGGAGCGTGGGCAGGGCCGCTTTGCGATCAACAAAGTCCCCTACCCGATCAACGCGGCCCTTGAATGTCTTGCCCCCTACAGCCGCGCGATCCTGATCGAGACCCCGCCCCCCGTGGCCTTCTTTGCCTATCCCGGCAAACCGAGCCTGCTGCTGCCGGTCGACTGCCACACCGTCACATTGGCGGCGGTTGATGGTAACGGGTCTGAGGCCATCGCCGCGCTGGCGGATCGTATTGGTGCCAAGTCCGCCACACCGCCCCAGCACGAACGACCCGCCGCACCGCAAGCTGGCGGCATTACCTTGCAAAACCTCGGTGCGGCCTTGGCCAATGCGCTGCCGGAAGACGCAATCGTGGTGGATGAAGCCGTATCCTCCGGCGGGGCCACCTTCCCCGCAGGCGACAGTGCCGCGCCGAACACGTGGCTGGCCCTGACCGGCGGGTCCATCGGTATCGGTATCCCCCTCTCCGCCGGAGCCGCCATCGCCTGCCCCGACCGTCCGGTGATCACTCTGCAAGCGGATGGATCGGCGATGTACACGATCCAAGGGCTTTGGACCCAAGCGCGCGAGAACTCCAAAGTCACCACGATCATCCTCGCCAACCAGTCCTATGAGATCCTCAAGGGTGAGTTGCACAACGTCGGTGCCCAACCCGGCCCCGACGCGCTGAGCATGTTGAACCTTGACCGCCCGCAATTGGATTTCGTCGCCATGGCCAAGGGCATGGGCGTGCCCGGCAAACGGGTCGAAGACATCACCGATCTGATGCGCACCATCGAAGAGGCCGCAAAAGAGCCCGGCCCCTTCCTCATCGAAGCGATGCTTTAACCCCCCGAAAGGACCTGCCATGCCCCTCGATCCAGACCTCAAGTCTCGCATCCTTCAGGCTGTCGAAGATGGGTTTGCTGAGCAAGTGAGCTTTACCCAACAACTGGTGCAGACCCCTTCCCAACGCAGCCATGAACATGCGATCCAAGACCTGTTGTTTCGCAGCCTGCAAAGCCGTGGCTACGCGATGGACCGGTTCAAAATGGACCGCGCCGCGATTGAGGCGCATCCCGGCGGCTCGAAATACTCGGACGATCACTCCGACGCGCCCATCGTCGTGGGCATCCACCGTCCGCGCGACGAGACGGGCCGCTCGCTGATCCTACAATCGCATCTCGATGTGGTCCCCGAAGGGCTGCACGACATGTGGGATGACCCGCCCCTGTCGGCCAAGATCGACGGCGACTGGATGTATGGCCGGGGCGCGGGCGATATGAAGGCAGGCGCGGCGGCGAATATCTTTGCCCTAGACGCGCTGCGCCGCATCGGGCTGCAACCAGCGGCGACCGTCTATGTGCAGTCCGTGGTCGAAGAGGAGTCCACTGGCAACGGCGCCTTGCAGACCTTCCTACAAGGCTACACCGCCGACGCGGTTTTTATCCCCGAGCCGGAAGAAGAGATGTTGGTGCGCGCCAATACCGGCGTCATCTGGTTTCAGGTGCAGGTGCGCGGCGTGCCCGTCCATGTGCGCGAAATGGGCGAAGGCGCCAATGCGATTGACGCGGCGACCCGGGTTATGACCGCCCTGCGCGAGATGGAGGAAGACTGGAACGCCGAGAAAGGCGACCACCCCCACTTCGAAGACGAAGCGCATCCGATCAACCTCAACATCGGCAAGATCGAAGGCGGCGATTGGGCGTCCTCCGTGCCGTCATGGTGCAACATCGACTGCCGCGTTTCCATCTATCCGGGCCGCAGTGCCGAGGACGCCGCGCGCGAGATTACCGAGCGCGTCAAAGCCTTTGCCCAAACCGACAGCTTCCTGTCCAACAACCCGCCCGAAGTGGTCTTTAACGGCTTTCACGCCGAAGGCTATGTGCTGGAGCCGGGCAGCGAGGCCGAAGCGGTGCTGGAACGCGCCCACGAAGACGCTATCGGCGCGCCGCTGCAATCCTTTATGACGGCGGGCTATCTCGATACGCGGGTCTATGCGCTGTATAACAAAATCCCCGCGCTTTGTTACGGGCCGAAGTCGCGCAACATCCACGGGATCAATGAATCCGTCAGTCTCAGTTCGGTGAAAAAGATCACGCAGGCCATGGCGCTCTTTATCGCGGAATGGTGCGGAACCGAGGACATCACCCCATGACCGAGGTCGGGATCACGCCTCAGGGCGGCTTGCCCCCCTTCCTCAGCGGCGCGCTGATCGAAGAGAGCGGCGAAAAGACCGATCTTCTAGCGCAAGACCCGCCCGCCTTTGACGCGGCACTCGCGGCAGAGGTCGCCTTGCAACGCTATGGCATATCGGGTGAGATCAAGCCACTGGCGGCGGAAAAGGATGCGAATTTTCTAATTACCCTGCCAAGCGGCGAAGAGGCGCTGCTGAAGATCACCAATGCCGCCGAAAAGTGTGCCGTGACCGATATGCAGACCGCCGCATTGATGCATCTGGCCGCCGCTGATCCCGACCTGCCCGTGCAGCGTATCTGCGCCAGCCTGAGCGGCCAGGCCGCCGAGGTGGCCACCGCCGCCGATGGTCAGTCGCATGTCGTGCGTTTGATGACCTTCCTTGGCGGCACTGTCCTCAGCAATGCCACGCCCCAGCCCGGCCTTCACCGCGCTTTGGGGGATTTTCACGCGCGGGTGGCACTGGGTCTGCGCGGTTTTTTCCATCCGGCTGGCGGGCATTTTCTGCAGTGGGATATCAAACAGGCGGGCCATCTGCGCCCCCTGCTGGCGGATGTGCAAGACGCCGCATTGCGCGCCCAACTGGGGCGCATCCTTGATCACTTCGATGCGGAAGTCGCGCCGCAATTGCCGCATCTACGGGCACAGGTCGTGCATAACGACTTCAATCCGCACAACATTCTGGTCGATGGGCCGGAGGCGCAGCATCCCGTTGGCCTGATTGATTTCGGCGACATGGTGCATACCCCGCTGGCCTGCGATCTGGCGGTGGCATGTTCCTACCAACTCGGTCAAGGCGCGGACCCGCTGCAAGATGTCTGCGAGATGGTCGCAGGCTTTGCCAAACGCTTGCCACTGGAGCTGGATGAGATCGCGCTGCTGCCGAGCCTGATCCGGCTGCGCCACGCCACCACATTGGCCATCGGCGCATCCCGCGCGCGGCGCTATCCCGATAACGCCCCCTATATCCTGCGCAACGCCGCCGCCTCTCAACGTGGGCTGGCCGCGTTGGACCATGTCGGCGATGCCGCCGCGATCGAAACACTGCACCGCGCTGCGGGAACGGAGTGATCCCATGACGATGATCAACGCCTACGACAGCGCTCGGGCGGACGCCCTGAGCCAAGCCGACCGCGCCCTGATCGACCGCCGTGCCAAGGCGCTCGGCCCCGCTTACCGACTATTCTATGACCAGCCGCTGCACATCCAGCGCAGCGAGGGCATTTGGCTCTGGGACAAGGACGGGCGCAAATACCTTGATGCCTATAACAACGTCGCCTCGGTCGGCCATTGCCACCCCCGCGTGGTCGAAGCCATCACCCAGCAGTTGGGCGTGTTGAACACCCACACCCGCTATCTACATGAAAATGTCGTGGCTTACGCCGAACGGCTGCTGGCCACGATGCCCGAAGCACTCGGCCATGTGATGTTCACCTGCACCGGGTCCGAGGCGAATGACATCGCCCTGCGCATCGCTCGCAGCTATACCCGGCGCGAAGGGGTCATCGTCACCCGCCTTGCCTATCATGGGCTGACCGAGGCGGTGGCGGAACTGTCCCCTTCCTTAGGCGATTTCACCCCGCGCAGCCCGCGCATTCGGCTGATCGACGCGCCCGACACGCTGCGTATCCCGGCTGCAGAACAAGGCGCTAAACTCGCCGCTGATCTGGCCCGAGCGATTGCCGAGATGCGCGCCGATGGGATCGAACCTGCGGCCTTTATCGTCGATACGATCTTCTCCAGCGATGGTTTGCACCCCGACCCAGCGGGATTCTTGCAACCGGCGGTCGAACTGATCCGCGCCGAAGGTGGGCTTTTCATCGCGGACGAGGTGCAAGCCGGTTTTGCCCGCACAGGGGATGCCTTCTGGGGGTTTCAGCGGCATGGGTTGGTGCCCGATTTGGTTACCATGGGCAAACCGATGGGCAATGGCTTCCCCCTTTCCGGCACCGCGATGCGGCCGGAACTGGTGAAGGAATTTGGTGAGAAGGCACGCTATTTCAATACCTTCGGTGGCAACCCGGTGGCCGCTGCGGCAGGCATGGCGGTGCTCGACGTGATCGCGGATGAGGGATTGCAGAACAATTCCGCAAAGGTCGGCGGTTTCCTGAAAGACGGTCTGCAAGAGATCGCCACGCGCTATCCTGAGATCGGTGATGTACGCGGCGCGGGGCTGTTTCTGGCGGTCGAATGCGTCACCTCGCGCGAGACCAACGCGCCTGACGCTGCTCGGGCAAAGTTTGTCGTCAATCATCTGCGGGAGAATGGCGTTTTGATCAGCGCCACAGGACCGGGCGCGAATATCCTGAAAATCCGCCCGCCGCTTGTGTTACAGCAGGCAGAGGCGCAGGTGTTTCTTGATGCGGTAGAGGTCGCCCTTGCCGCTGCTGGGGCCGAAGGCATTTAGCGCCAAACAGCCTGCGCCCTCACCGCCTCTCGCGCAATTCCCGCTCCCGCTCTCGGGCATTGGTGAGCCATTCGGGGCCCATCTGCGGCATGGAAGCCAAGAGGCGCTTTGTATAATCCTGCTACGGCGCGCCAAAGATATCCGCCTGTCTTGTTCGACGACGCGGCCATTTTTCCGCAAGATCACCTTAATGGCAGTCGCCTCAACCGTGGCCAGATCACGGGTGATGACGATGAAGGTCGGCTTCAACATGGGCTGCAAACGGACCAATAAGCGCAGTTTGTTTTGGGCTACCTGATTAAATCCTTCCGCACCCATCAATCCAACGCCCGCGCGGGTGGCCGAGGACAAGCACTCATCAATGTTGACACCACTACAGGCTTAGGAGCAATCCCCCAAGCCTGTAGCGAACTGTTAAATAATGCTTTTCCCATCGCGGCGCGCTTTGCGCCACTCCTTCCAGAAAGCACGCAACAAGAAGAACAGCACAGCCGCCACGATAACCGGAAAAATTAGTACATAGATCGTCAGAAAAGTCGGAGACATGGGTCTTCCTTTCGTTAAGCGGTAGGTGTGGCGTTGTCGAAATTGCTGGTCTCAGCACTGATGCGGTCGAAATCGAACCTTTCGCGTCCGGTCCACGACAGGGCCACGCAAAGGATCATGCTCACGGCATAGGCCAATAGCGACGCGGTTAGCACGGGATACTGATGCAAAAAGCCAATCCCGAAGGGCAATACCGCAAGCGCGGCGATCAACCCGGCAGCGATACCCGCGGTCCGACCAAGAAAGCCAAAGATCATAAGTCCCGCAATCACGCCGACGCCGACGACGGCCAGAAAGTCAGTTACAAATGCTGTCGCCCCCTCCAGCGCGATCCAACCAAAACGTACGGGGAAGAAGGCAGCCAGCGCCGCGATGACTGAGATCGAGAAGGCTCGGTTGGTGACCTTATCCCAGTAAAAGCTCGCGATCACCGGGAACACCAATGCCCCCCAGATCGCACCAACCAGTACCAACAGCTCCAGAATGTTGAACTTGCTGGATGCAAAGAACAGTGCTGCAACCGTCGCCGCGATCATGGTAATCCGCCCCACCAGCAGCAGAAGCCGCGGACTTGCATTGCCGTTCTTGGCGATGTTGCGCCCATAGATATCCGTCATCATGATCGAAGACATCGCCGCCAGATCCGAGTCCGCGGTTGAGGCAAGTGAGCCAATCACCATGACAAAGAAAACGCACAGTAGGATTGGACCCAGATACATCGACGCGAGCTGTGGGATGAGGTTGTTGGTATCGCCGTCCATCGGCTCTACCCCGAGGTAAAGCGCCAGCACACCAAGGATACCGACACCGATCACAGTCGCCCCATATCCGATTGTCGCGGTCACAAAGGTTTGGCGAATTTTGTCTTCGCGCACGGCAAAAAGGCGCTGCGCGATGGTCTGGTTGCCGATGGCATAGGCCAACACCGCTGCGATATAGGGCGCGCCTTGGTTAAAGAAGGCGTCGGAGGAAAAGAAGCTTTGTTGCGATGCCGTAAGGTTGACCGCACCGGCTGAGAAAATCTCAGGCCCGCCTGCGGCGAAAAACACTGCGGGAACGATGATAACTACGGCACCCAGCATGGCGCAGACTTGAATAAAATCGGTCAGGATCGACGCGCGCACCCCAGACCACAGCGTATAAAGCAGCACCCCGGTGCCGATCATCAAAATGCCTGCGCTAAACGAAACAGGCGAGAGCATCGAGATTAGCGCACCACCTGCGATGAAGTTGGACGTAAGGCTCAACAGGCTGCCCAGCAAATTGGACCCCGCAAGGATCAACTGGCTGGATCGCCCGTGACGCGCGTGCAGGATTTCGGCCAGCGTATGCGCGTTCGGCGCGATGCTGCGAATACGGCGTCCGAATGGGTATATAAAAAGGATCATCAGCGCGCCCCAGAGGCCATAGTGAATTGGCCCGGAGATGCCGTAGGTGTAGCCCGACGTGGCCGAGGCATAAAGCGACGCGGCCCAGATCCAAGTGGCGGTCATAGAGGCCGCAGAGATGCCAAAACCGACCTCGTTCCCCGCTGTCATATAGTTGTCAGCGTTCTCACGCTTGCGCCCGATGCTGAGCGACAAAAGAAACGTACCCCCAAAGAAAAAGAAGATCAGTAAAAGTATAAGCGGTGTTCCGAGGGTGTTCAGTTCCATAAGTCCTTGCCATGTTGTTGTCGCAAGCGGTCACTGGCGTTGCCGAGCACGACATCGCTTGATCAATTGCCACAGACCGCGGCTTGTTCGGGGTCGGCGCTTTGGGCACCTTCATGTCGCCCAGGTGGCGGCACGATACGCGCAGAATGCTGCGCTGACCTCAGCCTCTGTCGGGCGAGATCGGGTGCGTGTTAACGTGAATACATTGGAGATACAAATCGGTTAACCTACGGCATATACCGGAGAATTTTTCAGCATGAGCCGTGCGGGGCTTGTTGCCTGCCGCGAACCTACGATTTGCATTGCTGTTTAGGTCATGGTTCTTAGCTAGCAAATTACGGTACCGTCGGGTGTGATGGCACGCAAAAATACCTTCAGGCACCTGTCCTAACAGGCTGCGCCCCAACGCCAACTTATAGACTACCGACCATAATTTTTCATCCGTTCGCGGCTGGGTGATCTGGCAAAACTGGACCCATGGCAGAACCAAATCTGTCAGTGCGTAGAACCACACGCGGCTAAAGGCCAGCCTTTTTGGGAGGAGATAAAAAGACTGGCCTGGTGCTTTGGCCTACTCTGGGAGGAGCGAGGGCCAGCACGTTACGTATGCCCTGACGCGTAGCATTGGCGTCATTGGCAAATTTCTTCCCCGTCAATCAGCCGCGTGATCATCCGTCATGAGTTTTAGCGCGTATTGCGGGATGTCGGATCGCGTGATGCCAAGAGATTTCAACTGATCGTCCCTTAGCTCTACCAACGTCGACAGCAGCCGTGCCATTTGGAACGCTTGAACAACCCCCACCGCTTTGGCGATTAACCAGACTGCACAGGCGACAATCAAGGATGCCACGGCCTGCGCCTGTCCGTGCAGGAATGCCTTCAGGCGCACGGTGCGGGGCGCGGATGCGTCTATATGATAACTAGCAGTCATGGGCGGCCTCCATAGCCAATCGTTTGATGCTGCAGCGCGGAATTCCAAGATCACCAAGTCCGCGATCAGATACCCGGGCGAGTTCGGCATAGGTGCTGCGGTAACATTTGCGCCGGGCGTGGGATTTCTTGAGCGCGTCGTACCTTTGCCTAAAGTTTAGTCGCCAAGCGCCCATTTTGCCGTGAAGCGGATTAGATTTAAGCATTGTTGTCATGGTTCAAGTTCCCATCTTGCTGCGGCGCAGTATTTGTGCCGCACTGCAGAATTAAGCGCATTTGGTAGCGCTCTCAATTTAGCAAATCGGCATAGGCACCATGCCATTTGGGAACAGGACGACAGCGACATGGATATCTCCGCACAAATGCTGATCTTCGCGGCCGTCGTGGATCACGGCAGTATTTCAGCAGCCGCCCGTGCCATGGGGCAAACGCCTTCGGCGGTCAGCAAACAGATTGGCCTGCTTGAAAACCAAGTTCACTACCGCTTGCTGAACCGGTCCAGAACCGGTGTGTCAACGACGCAGGAGGGCCAAGCCCTCTATGAAAAATGCCATGCGATGGAAGAGAAATTTAGAGAGGCCGAAGCGCTTATTCAGAGCCTTGACGGGTCGCCACGCGGCAAGCTCAAGATTGTCTCCAGCGTCGCCTTTGGCAAATCCCAACTGCTGCCCATGTTGCCAAAGTTCTTGGAGACATTCCCAGAAATCCAAGTGTCATTGGACCTGACCGACCGGGATGTCGACGTGGAGAGCGATGGGTTTGATGTCGCCCTCGGATTTGCCGAACAGTGGCGGAACCCTGATATGATTGTCCGGCGCATCATGCAAAGCCGTCGCGTTCTTTGTGCGTCTCCTGCCTATCTAAAACGTTGCGGTACGCCGGTCACTTTCGACGCACTTGCCGAACACAATTGCCTGCAGATTTCTGGTAACCGAGGGCGCAATGCCTGGAACACGGCAGAAGGTTTGGGGGCAAAGGGGCTGTTTGAAGCCAAGGGTAATTTTGAAGGCAACAGCACGGATGTGATATTTCGCGCAGCGCTCGCCGGCATCGGTATCGCGCGCCTTCCTTGCTATATGACCGATCCCAAATTTGCCGCGGGGGAATTGATCCACGTTTTGCCGGAGTACTCGCTTCCGAATACGGATATCGCCATCATGTTCGCAGATACCCGCAACCTTGCACCAAAAACCCGGGCATTTATTGACTTCACGGTCAGCTATTTTCGCGCAGGACAGAGCAAGGGTGACAGCCCCGTATCGCGAGAAACGCGCCGTCTGGCCGCGCCTGTATCAGAGTATTGATCGACGCGCGCCCATTGCGGCAAGGGCACAATTTCAGCGCGCCGCTTTCAGGCGGGTTGCACATTAGGTAGCCCCGACGGGACTTGCGACGTCTCAGCCCGCCCGGCGCGCCCTTAAAGAACAAGCGTCTGGAATAACCGACCCAACTGGAGAATACCCCTTCACTGCGAGCGTGGTCGGAGCGAAGGGGAATCCTCCGCGGGTGTTTAGGTCGACAGCCGGTTCGAGATGCGCAGTGACGGCTCTCAGGTTGCAGAAGGCAGCGTGCCGATCATGACCGAGCGGTCGTTCAGTGCTAAAAGTCTTACCCTCAAAGCTGACCGCCCATTTTGTGGTCGGCGCAGTCGTCCTCAGCACCGGCGCGCGGCGTCGGCACTTGGCACTTGGCACTTGGCACTTGGCACTTGGCGGCAGAGGAATTTTAGCCAAGCTGATGGACAAGCGGCGGCCCGTTCATTCCCCTTCGGTTTAGCATGGTCTACAACAGCAAATGATTGACAGTTCCAGCTGCAAACCGCACCACCTGTGTATGAGAGTTTGGTTCTTCATTACCGCGCTGGTCTGGGCGCAGGCGGCATGGTCCGAGCCGCCGGACCGTCAGTGTTCCAGCACCAAGTGGGGGCAATCCCATTGTATCCGTAGCGCCCATTTCGTTTACGATACTTGCAATGCCATCGCTGTGTTCTCCGAACGCCACGGACTGAACACCGACTTTTTCGCACGCCTGATTTGGCAGGAAAGCCGGTTTGATCCTAATGCGCTAAGCCAGGCGAATGCCCGTGGTATCGCACAGTTCATCCCCTCAACTGCCGCTCTGCGCGGTCTTAATGATCCCTATAACGCCGCTGACGCGCTGGAACATTCCGCGCAGTATCTGGCCGAAATGTCGCGCCGTTATGGCAACGAAGGGCTGGCTGCAATCGGCTACAACGGCGGCGAGCGACGGGTCGAAGGCTTTTTGCAAGGGGGCGGCTTGGCTGGTGAGACAATCGCTTACGTCCCCATCATCACAGGGTCCTACGCCGAAATATGGCGCGATGCACCGCCAAAGAACCCAGACTTCCGCCTGTCCAAAACCGAAGACTTTCTGCCCGCCTGTTACGCCATGGGCAAGGGCCGCCGCCTGACCCCGCTGAAACTGCCGGAACCGCCGCTGAAACCTTGGGGCGTGCAGATCGCCTTCGGCAAATCAAAGACGCTGGCGCAGGCCGCCTATGCGCGGCGCGTGGCGATGTGCCCCTCTACCCTCGCGGGCGAGAGGGCAGATTACATCAAGGTCAAACACCGTGCCAGCGGGCAAAAGGGTTTCGTTATGGCCCGTGTCGGGCGCAACAGCCGCGCAGCGGCGGATAAGCTTTGCACAACAGTGCGGGCTTCGGGCTGCCCTTGCGCCGTCTACGCCAATAAATAGAAATGCCCGCTGTTTCCGCTGTGCGCTGAATGGACGACGCGACGCTTTGATGCCGTGCACGCAGATTTCCAAATCAGGGGGCATGCAGCCCTTTGAAACCTCTAGGACCTCCGACCAAATTATTGAGAGGCATGAAGGAAGCGGGCGATCTGCCTCCGCAGATTGGCTGGAATTACCCGTACAATTAACGCCGCAGAAAGAAATGCGGCCAGTGCGAATGCCCAAGCGATGGCCCAAACCGGCCCGTCAGCCATCACCTCAACAGCGAAAGCAAAAATGAAAGCCACGAGGCTGGAAACCGACGCAATCAGGGAGGACGCCAAACCTGCAAGGTTGCCAAGGGGTCTCATCGCCAAAGCGTTCAGGTTTCCAAACAAAAGGCCAAGAGCGAAGAACCCCAGCCAGCCGAAGCCCAGAAAAATCCCGAACGTTGGGTGGCCATTGGTGAGTGCGGCTGCAGCCAACAACAAGGTTCCCGAAAGGGCGAGCAATGCCAGACCCATCAGAACCGGAGCCTCCATCCCCGTGCGCCCTACAAACCGGCTGTTGAGAAGAAGTGCCGCCCCCGTGCCCGTGGCGAAGAGTGCAAAGAACGCGGGCATCAATGTCGAAACGCCGTAAACCGCAGTGAACAGCTCTGCCGCCACTGCAAAATAGGTAAGCTGCGCGCCGAAAATCAGTCCGGTTGCGATGATGACCGGCGTCACATCAGAACGCGCGAGCACGGCCCGAGTGTTCGTTACAAGTGCGCGAAACTGAAGAGGGACCCGATTTTCGACCGGGAGCGTTTCAGGGTGACGCAGCCAAAGCCAAGCACCGAGCCCCACCGCCATCACCAGATAGGCCCAAAACACACCGCGCCAGCCACTCGTGGCTGCAATTGCGGCCCCGATGGCGGGCGCGACCATCGGGATGAAAATCAGCAAGGTAAAGATTACGGACATAACCTGCGCCATATCGGTTCCGGCATATCTATCGCGGATCATCGCGCGCGTTCCGATCTTCGGCCCAGCAACGCCAACCCCTTGCACGAAACGCCCCAATACGACCGCTTCGTAGGTGTCGGCTGTCCCTGCCAAGATCGTGGCAAAAGCGAAGATAACAAGCCCTGCGATCACAGCGGGGCGCCGTCCTGTTGCGTCTATGATCGGGCCGATCAAAAGCTCTCCGAGCGCCATCCCAAGCACGAAAACAGTAACAATCTGCCCGCCGGAATAAGGAGGTATCAATGCGAAATCGGCTTCGATCATCGGCATCGCGGGCAGCACCCCGTCGATGGCCAATGCGGTCATCGCCGTCAGCGCGACATATAGGGCAAAGCGCTCAGTCCTGTGCAACGGTTTGTCCCAAAATCGTTCTTTTAAATAATATCAGCCTCAGCTTAGCGGCTTTGGGGCGAGGCTGCAGCATCCGTTTTTGTTGGCTAGGGGTCGTACCTCGACTGGTACGCCTGCAGCTCAGCAGCGAATGACGCGACAAGCGCTTGGTCTGCGGGACTTTTCGCATCTCCCGTCTTTAATGCATGTGCGATGATCCGCGCTTCAGAACCTCCCATCACCACACACACACATCTCATTTGGGGGGCAGGTATTCCGCCCTCAGCAACCGCTTGTGCAGTTTTCCCGTCTCCGTCCGGGGTAAACTGCTGCGAAACTCGATACTGCGTGGGCATTTAATCGACGACAGCCTTGATCGGCAAAATTCAAATAAGACTTCACGCAATGCGTCTGACGCTTCGGTTTTGGGGATAAGCTGCACAACCGCATGGACCGCTTCTCCGAAGTCCTCGTGGGGAATGCCAATCACTGCCGCATCAAGAACGGCTGGATGGTTCAATAAAGCGTCTTCGGTTTCTTGCGGATAAACGTTTACGCCACCGGAGATAATCATAAATGATTTTCTGTCGGTTAGATAAAGATAGCCCTGTGCGTCGACCCTGCCGATGTCCCCCAAGGTCGTCCAGCCTTTCTGATTGGTGGCGCGCCGGGTCTTTTCGGGATCTTTATGATAGGCAAACTGGTGGCCGTTCTCAAAGAATATCTCGCCTTCCTCCCCGGCAGGAAGCTCTTCTCCCGCCTCGTTGCAAATGTGGATGACCCCCAGTTTTGCCCGACCCACTGAGCCGGGATGGTCCCGCCATTCGCCGCTGGTGATGGCAGTAAAGCCATTGTTCTCAGTGCCTGCATAATACTCGTGAATGATATCACCCCACCAAGCCAGCATCTCGCGCTTTGTCTCAACCGGACAGGGCGCAGCAGCATGGACGGCCATTTCCATCGACGATAGGTCGTATTTCCGGCGCGTCTCTTCTGGCAGCTTGAGCAACCGCACAAACATTGTCGGCACCCATTGGCTGTGGGTAATCCGGTATTGTTGGGTAAAGCGCAGTGCCAATTCGGCGTCGAAGCGATCCATGATGACGGCAGTGCCCCCCGCTTTGATCGTCACCATCGAATGGCGCAACGGGGCTGCGTGATAAAGCGGCGCGGTCGAAAGATAACGGGCCTGCGGGCCGTAGCCGAAAAGAGTGGTCAGCAAGTCGACCAGCATCGTTCGTGTGCCAATCGGCGCGGGTTCAAGCTCCCATTTGATCCCCTTGGGACGTCCCGTCGTGCCCGATGAATAGAGCATATCAAGCCCCTGCGCCTCATCCGGGATCGGGGTTTCGGGCACGTCCGCGATGGCCGCGTCCCAACTGCAAAGCCAGGGGTCGTCCGTGCCAACCACCATGAAATCGCATGCGTCGCCAAGATTTGCACGCAGCGCCGGGACCAGCCCGGAATAGCGTCCACTGGTGATCAGCAGCCGCGCATCACAGTCGCCAAGAATATAGGCTACCTCGTCCGGCCCTAGATGGGTGCTGATGGTGGTATAATACACCCCTGCCCGGTCGGCGGCGAAACAGATCTCCAGCATTTCCCGCCGGTTTTCCATAAGGATGGCCAAATGCATCCCCGCTTTGATCCCCATCCTCCGCAGCACATGCGCGCCTTGATTGGCCCGAGCTTCGAGCGTTCCAAAGCTGACGCTTTCACCAGTTGCGGCCATGACGAAGGCTGCCTTATCCGCCGGATGATGGCGAGGCTGCCAAGAAGTATCAATGTGAGACATGTTAGAACTCGATTAGGGTTTTGCCAAAGTGACCGCCGGCGCGCAGATGCGTTAGCGCCTCTTTCAGCTGCTCGAACTTAAAGGTCTCGCCCAGAACGGGACGCATTTCATGCTGGGCCATGGCGCGCAGCATCGCTTCGAACCCGTCGCGGTGGCCCACAGTGACCCCTTGGAGACGGACCTGCCGGGCAACAATCGGGCCCAGCGAGGCTTCGATGTTCAGACCCGATAGCACACCGATCATCGACAATGTGCCGCCCGGCCGCACGGCCCGCAAAGACAGGGGCAGCGTTTTCGCCCCGCCCAATTCGATGATGTTGTCATAGCCACCGCGGTCGGCGGTGATGGGCCGACTGGCGCGTGCCCAGTCTTCTTCGCTGCGGTAATTGATCGTCGCGTCGGCGCCCATTTCAGAGACTTTCGCGAGTTTGTCGTCGCTGGAGGAAATCACCGTGACATGCGCCCCCTGCATCTTGGCAAAGGCCAAGGCGAAGAGCGCAACACTGCCTGTGCCTTGGACCAGCAACTTGTCCCCGGCGCGGGTCTGGCCGTGGGTGACCACCGCGCTCCATGCCGTGACCGCGGCACAGGGCAAGGTCGCGGCCTCGGCGTCGGTCAAGTAGTCGGGGACTTTCACCACCCCTTCCGCAGACAGGCAGATGCGGTCGGCCATGACACCGTCGAGTGGCCCCCCGAGGGCCGAGGAAAACCGCTCAGGCGTGGGCGTACCGCCGGTCCAATTCTGAAAATACGTTGGGCAAACCCGATCGCCGATAGCCACACGGGTCACGCCCGCGCCGATTTCGACCACCTCGCCCACACCGTCGGATACGGGGATCAGGGGCAATTCACCTGTCGCACGGCCATAGCCCCGTTCAGGCACGATAAGATCACGCGAGTTGAGCGACGCCATCCGCATCTCAACAATGACCTGCCCTGGTCCGCACCTTGGCTCATCGCGCTCGGTCAAACTGAGGTTGTCGAATCCCCAGTCGCCTTCAATTTGGAATACACGCATGGTTCAGGTCTCCTTTCGGGCGGTCAAACGTGCCACCCTATCTTTGAGGATATTTGTCGCCCCATCGGTGAAGCCCGCGATCTGCGCGGCGGCGATGTGGCGGGTAAAGGGGTGCTCCGGGCGCAAACCTTCGGCCCCCATCAGTTGCAAAAGCCTTGGAAGATGAGTCTGCGCACAGCTAACCGAACCGATCTTGGCCTCGGCAGCCGCAAGCTGGGCATCCGCGCCTTGTGTCACCTTTTCGACAGCCTGCCGCGTGGCAGTGCGGGCCTGCATTAGAGCGGTCTGTGCCGCCTCGAACTCTGTCTGCCAGCGCGGAATGGCGTTCAGCGGCTTACCGAAGCTGCAACGTTCAGCGCCATAGGCCGCAGCGCTATCGAGTGCCGCTTGCATCATGCCGTCGCACATTGCGGCGACATAGGTCCGCGCGACATTGATCTCTTGCAGGATCGCTTTGAAAGCCGTGCCGGGTGCAGCGAGCATGGCTTCAAGTGGCAGTTTGACCCCCGAAAGGTGAAATCCTCCGGTGCCCAGACTGGTCTGCGCAAAGGCACTGTCGATGGCATAGCGGGTGACACCCGGCGCATTCAGATCAACGAGGAAGGCTGCGATGCCACTGCTGTCGCCCACCTCTGCGCATTGGGCATAAACGATCGAAAGCCCCGCCTGCCGCCCGTTGATGATCCATGCTTTTTCGCCTTCCAACTCCCAGCCGCCCGCAACCTGCCGCGCGGTGGTTCGGATGGCGGCGAAATCGCTGCCGGTACCGCGCTCGGTCAAAGCAGTGCAGGCATGCATCCGGCCAGAAAGCAAAGCGGGCAAATACCGTGCGGCGGCGGCATCCTGTCCCGCTTCACAGAGCCTCAGGGCGATGTTGTGGGTGTTGACCAGGGACATCGCAAAACCGAAATCCGCTCCGGCCAACACCTCCAAGGCTGCAGCGCGGGTGGCAAAGCCGAAGCCCTTGCCCCCCTTTTCCTCAGGCACCTCGACGCCCAGAAGGCCTAAAGCGGCGGCCTCTCGGTAAAGTGCGGGGTCCGGCGCGGCCCCTATGGACCATGCGGCGGCCTCCGGGGCCACACGGCCCCTGGCGAAGTGCGTGACCTGATCCAGAAAGGCTTGGCTCATGTCCGGCCCCGACGTTTTTCCATCAGATCACGGGCGATACCGGCGATGCCGCGCGGCATGAAGATCGTCGCCAGCACCAGCACCAGTCCGTAGAGGATCAGCCGGAAACTATCGGCAAAGCGCAGATATTCGGGCAGGAAAACCACGAAGAACGCGCCGATGATTGGCCCGGCAATGGTGCCCGACCCGCCAATGATTACCGCGAGGATCGCATCAAGCGACTGCGCAATACCGAAGATCTCCGGATTGATGAAGCTTTGGTAATGCGCATAGATCGCCCCGGCGAGTCCTGCGAACATCGCGGAGGTCACGAAGGCGAAGAGCTTGTACTTCCAAGCCGCGATGCCCACCGCGCCGACGAGATCCTCGTTCTGACGGATCGCCACAAGGATCTGCCCAATCCGCGAACGAACGATCAATGCCGCCAACCCCGTCATCAGTGCCGCGATGATCAATACGAAGTAGTAATACGTCTCCCGGTCGCGCCAATTGAACAGCGCATCCTTACCGCCGGGCTTCGGGATACCGGTGATGCCAGCCTCGCCTTGGGTCAGCTCGTGGAAGTTCATCAAGACGATAAAGATCACCATGTTGAACGCCAGCGTGACGATGGCAAAGTAGTGCCCTTTGACCCGCAGGCTGGGATAGCCCGTCAGCAGCGCGAAGAAGGCAGTAACGAAGGGCGCGAGGATGATCGTTAGCCAGACCGGCAGATCAAAGTGCATGCCCATCAGCGCCGTCGAATAGGCCCCAATCCCCATGAACCCGGCCTGCACGATGGAAACATAGCCGGTGTAGCCTTGGATCAGGTTTTGCCCTTGCGCTGCGATGACCCAGATCAGGGCCAGCACGCTCAGGTGAATGTAGTATTTCACGGAGATCAGCTGCGGCAGCAACACGAAGCCAATCAATGCCAGACCGTAAAGGATGAAGGTACGATTGCGAGCCATTATGCTTTCCCCATCAGGCCTTGAGGCCGGAACAACAGAACGCTGATCATCACGACGAATGCGATCACGTCCTTATAAGCGGATGAAATGAAACCAGCGGCGAGCGCCTCGGTGATGCCGAGCACGAGGCCACCCACCACGGCGCCGGGGATCGAGCCCAGACCGCCCAGAATGAGCACGGCAAAGCCCTTGACCACCAGCCCCTCACCGATGCCCGGCGCAATCGCAAAGAGCGACCCCACCATGACCCCGGCACAGACACCAAGCGCTGTGGAGATCGCGAAGACCACCAGTGGGATGGTTTTTACGTTAACCCCCATAAGGATCGCGGCGTCGCGGTTCTCGGCCACGGCGCGGATCGCTTGGCCTGTTTTTGTCTTTTCCACAAAGACCGTCATCGCGGCAATCAAAAGCGCGGCAGCAAGGATCACGTAGAGCCGAAGCTCGGGTATGGTGACGCCGCCTATATTAAACACGCGGGAGAAGTCGGTTGGGATAACCACTTGTTCATGCCCGAAAAGCTCAAGGTTGATCCCCTCGACCATCATTGTCAGGCCAAGTGCCACAATAAAGGCGTTGATATGATTGGCATCTCGTACCGGGCGATAGGCCAGCAGTTCGATCAGCACGCCAAGCACGAGGCCAACCAAAAGCGCGATCAGGATCGCCAGCAGCAAAGGGATGCCCCAACTGGTGACGAAAAAGAATGTCAGATAGCCCCCGAACATAGAGACTGATCCATGGGCAAAATGCGCAATGCCGAGGATACCGAATACCGTGGTCAGCCCCAGTGCGATCAGCACATAGACACCCCCGATGGCGATGCCGTTAATAATCTGTTGAAATACCTCAACCATGCCGCACCCTGCGAATTAAAGGAGATAAAAGAATGGGGCGCAGGAAACCTGCCCACGCCCCGCCCGGGGAGGGATTAGTCGTCCAACGTGCTCAGGAAAGCCGAGTACGCGGCGGCGTCAGACGGCAGGTCTTGCACAAAGACCCAGTTGCCGCCCTGCCATTGAAAGGCGCCGTTGGAAGTATAGGCCTGCCCGTTTTCATCGAACATTTTGTCATTGACGGGCAGGTATTGCATGACAACCTCATCCGGCACCGCAATTTCGCGCAGCGCTTCGGCAACGGCCTCGGTGTCCTCTACGGTGCCGGCGGCCTCAATGGCATCCTTCAGCGCATAGGTCTGGTCATAGGAGTATGGTGAGCTTGGCGACGGCGCGATGCCGAACTCCTCGGTATAGTTCGCGTGGTAAGCTTTCCCGTTTTCGGATGCGGAGAGCAGCGTCAGCTCGGTCGGGCGCAGGTCCCAGACGCCTTCCATCTGCTCGGAAGTGGCCACGCGGGTGAACTGATCTTCACTACCGGACGTGAAGCCATAGCGCGGCACGTCGATGCCCAGTTCGACCGCCTGACGATAGATAAAGGCCGCCGGTTCCACATAGCCGACCACGAGGATCGCGTCAGGCTCTTGGCCGCGAATTTTGGTCAACTGCGGAGACATATCGCGGTCTTTCAGGCCAAAGGCCTCGCGGCTGACGATCTCTCCGCCCGCTTTTTCCAGTTCCTTTTCAAAGGCGTCGACGTAGCTGGCGTAGAACCCTACATCGAGCGCACCCAACACGGCGACGCGTTTGTGGCCCTTTTCGGCGACAAAGGTACCAGCCGCCGCACCAGTATAATCTGCTGGCGGACGCGTGCGTGTGAGGTTCGGGATTTCACGGGTCGTGATCGAACGCTCAGCCGCATTGCCCACCAGCATCACTGCATCTTCATATTCGATGAAAGAGGCCACCGCCCCGGTCGCTCCCGAGCAGCAGAAACCAAGAATATACTTAACGCCGTCTCGGTCGATCAGCTTGCGCACGGCATTAGAGGCCTCGGTTGGGTTGGCCTTGTCGTCATAGGCGATGACGTTGAGCATGTAGTTGTCTTCGCCGACCTTGATCCCGCCGCTGGCGTTGATCTCTTTCGCGGCCAGTTTCACCGCATTGGTCTGCGGCAGCCCGTAAACGGCCCCGCCCCCGGTCAGCGCGTCGCTGACCCCGATGTCCAGTGTCTTTTCTTCGGCCCATGCGGCACCCGCCGTCATGGCCATTGCAGCGGTAAATGCTGTCAGTCTCATGTTCTGTCTCCTCCCAGAAACGTTTGGTATCAGTGGCCCAGATACGCCTTTGCGACATCTGGATGTGATTGCAGCTCTGCGCCCGTCCCGCTCAGCACGATCTCTCCGGCTTCGAAAAGATAGGCCCGATCCGCAAGGCGCAGCGCCATGGCCGAATTCTGTTCGACCAACAGGATGGTTTTCCCCATCTCTTTGACCCTCGCGATGGTCTCCCCCACCTCCGCGACGATTTTCGGGGCAAGCCCCAACGATGGTTCATCAAAGATGCACAGCTTGGGCCGCGCCATCAGCGCCCGGCCAATCGCCAACATCTCTTGCTCCCCACCCGACAACGTGCCCGCCGCTTGGCCAGCGCGGTCGCGCAGGATAGGAAACATGTCCATCATTTCTTCAACATCGGCTGCCTGCTCCGCGTCCTTGCGGGGATAGGCTCCCATCTTGAGGTTCTGCAGCGTTGTCATCTGCGGAAAGACCTGACGCCCTTCGGGGCACATGGTGATCCCCGCCTTAACGATGGAGTGGCCGCTTTGATTGGTGATATCTTGGCCCTCGAACTCGATGGTTCCCGCCTTGGCCGGAACCAGCCCGCAGATCGCCTTGAGTGTGGAGGACTTGCCCGCGCCATTCGCGCCGATCAGAGCCACGCATTCGCCTTGGTTCACCTGCAAGTCGATGCCGTGGATGACTTCGATCGCGCCGTAGCTGACGTGGAGGTTGGATACGTTCAACATGTCAGGCCGCCTCGCCGAGATATGCGTCGATGACGACGGGATTGTTGCGGATTTCCTCGGGCGTGCCCTCGGCGATTTTCTGGCCAAAGTTCAGCACAACGATCCGATCGCAGACCTCCATGATCAGCGCCATGTGGTGTTCAATCACCAGCACAGATGTGCCCAGATCGCGGATCTTCTTGATCAGGTCGCTTAGGGTCTTGCGCTCGTGTGAGACAAGCCCGGCTGCCGGTTCATCCAGCAAGATCACCTTGGGATTTGAGGCCAGCGCCGTGGCGATCATCAAGAACCGTTGCTGCGCCGAACTGATGGTGCCGACGCGATGATCCTGTACTGGTGTCAAGTCGGTGATCTCAAGAATTCGGTCGACGCGGTTGGCCAGTTCCTTTTCCTCGCTCGACTTCCGGCCGATACCAAATACGGACGACAGCGGATGTGAAGTGCGGGTCACGTTGCATCCCAGCACAACATGGTCGCGTACGGTGAATTCTGTGAAGGTACTGGCCGTCTGGAAAGTCCGCGACAGGCCACGCGCCACACGATCATATTCCGGAAGATTGTCGATCTTGGCGCCGCCCAAGGTAATCGCGCCGGATGTGATGGGAAACAACCCCGCCAGACTGTTGACCGTGGTCGATTTTCCAGAGCCGTTCGGCCCAATCAGGCCGAGGATCTGCGCCTCGTTCACATCAAAGGACAGGTCTCGGATCGCATGCACGCCGCCAAACGACTTGCACAAAGATTCGACCCTTAAAACAGGTGTCGCCATAGTAAATTCCCCTCCCCGCTCCTCCTGCGGTTTGAGGAGCGTAGCGAGGTGACGCGGCTCAGGGCAAATTCAAAGATTTTTCTTTATTATCGAAAAATTAGATGATTAGCTGAACCGAGAATACCAGCGACTTGGAAACACCCCCAATGAGAATGATCCGGAATATCAAATCAGTTCAGGTATTTAGCCTTGCCGCCGAGACGGGGAACGTCACCCGCGCGGCCCAGCTTTTGAACATCAGCCAAAGCTCTGTAAGCTATCATATCAAAAAATTGGAATCTGACCTCGGCTACCAACTTTTTCACCGTAGCAAGCAAGGACTGTCTCTTACCGAAGAGGGCATTGATCTTGCGCGGCACGTCGCGAAAGGGTTGGAGATGATTCAGATTGGGATAGACCGCGTACAGACACAAGCAGGGACGATCCGTATCGCACTCCTGCCGATGTTTTCCAGCCGATGGCTCTCGGCGCAACTTGGGAGCCTGATTGAACAGTATCCTGATATGCGGCTGTCGATGCACAACCACAATAACAACTACGCCTACATGCCCGACCCCGGAAATTTCGCAGACGTCGGAATTCAGTGGGGGACTGGCGGTTGGAAAGGTTTTGAGGTTCATCGACTTTGGCCAGAAAGATTGACGCTGGTTTGCAGCCCTGCATATCTTGAAAACCATTCCGTCAAGACACCAACAGACGTAACCCGCTGCACCTTGCTGCATGTCGACGATACCGGCATGTGGGAGGAATGGTTTGCCCTGAACAAGGTGACGCTTGAGCGAAACCAGCCGCAAATGATGTTAGAAGACCGTCACTTCCAGCTCAGTTCGACCATCAATGGATTGGGCATATCGCTCTTCGCATCTTGGGTCGTGCAAGAGGAGTTGCAAAGCGGGGCGTTGGTCAGCCCTTTTAACTGCAGCTTTGACACCTCATATGCATATCACCTGATTTTGCCGCCGTTGAAGGATACATCTTACGCTGTACGACAGTTTCGTGATTGGCTCCTTCAGAGCGGATCGATGGCAGAAAACCCCCATGCCACAGCGCCAGAGGATAGGCCGTAAGCCGGCAGATGTTTGACCAGGGCCGCATAAATGTCAGCCACTTTTGCCCTTTAGCTTTGGGAGGGTTCGGGAAAATTCATTCTGTCACTGACCCTCGACACGCAATATCCCGGCGAGGGTGAAATTGTATTTGAAGATTGGGCGCGCGCACTTTGAGGTTGGGTTAAATAGGTGCCAGATTGCCCGGGGTTTCTGGATCAGCCGAGACCGTGCCGCCGACATGTTGGCGTATCTTAAGTCGCTCGGATCACACCGTACTGCGCCGATCTCGGGGTTCCCGTACTCGATCTTTACACAGATTTGGTTGACTATTGGATGATCAGCTTACCTTCTGCACTGCCTGCTCAACTGCGTTCATTGCAACCAAAGATTGAACAGATACTGACCATAGCAATCGCAGAGCGTTCCCCTAAGAGGGTAGCGGGCATCCGCGCGACCGAGTAGCGTAGCGCTTAGAAAAGAACGGTGAAGACTATATGGCACTAGCAGAAACAGCAGGGCTGGCCCCCGTCTTGGCATTTGCTCTTGTGGGCGCTCTGGGTGTGGGGAGCCAATGGTTGGCGTGGCGTCTGCGGATGCCATCGATTGTGCTGATGCTGCTTGCCGGGCTGATTGTTGGCCCGGTGTTGGGCATTCTCAACCCGGCAGAACAATTCGGGGATATGTTGGGGCCGGTAATTGCCATTGCGGTGGCCATCATCCTTTTCGAAGGCGGGATTACCCTGAATTTTCACACGCTGCGCGACGCTGCGACCGGCGTCAAACGGCTGGTGGTTTTAGGAGCGCCGCTTGGCTGGCTCGCCTCCGCCTTGACGCTGCATTTCGTCGCCGGGTTAAGTTGGGCCACGTCGGCGGTGTTTGGCGGGATCATGATTGTCACGGGCCCAACGGTCATCGCGCCTTTGTTGCGGCAAGCCAAATTACAAAAACGCCCCGCTGCCCTGCTGCAATGGGAGGCTATCGTCAACGATCCGGTTGGCGCATTAGCGGCCGTGCTGGCGTTCCAAGTGGTGATGGTGCTTGAAACCGCCAGTTCCGCTGGCGGGGCGGCACAGGAATTGGCCATTGGCATTGCTGTGGCAACGCTGCTTGGCATTGCGGGCGGCTGGGGCATCGCCCGCGCCTTCCGTCTGGCCTATGTGCCTGAATATATGAAGGTTCCGGTGCTTTTCGTCGTCCTGCTCGCGGTCTTTGCCCTGGCGGACTTCGTGTTGCACGAATCTGGTTTGCTTGCGGTCACGATTATGGGCATTTGGATCGCCAATGCACATTTGCCCAGCTATACAGAGTTGCGGCGTTTCAAAGAACAGGCGACGGTCCTTCTTGTCTCGGGCGTCTTCATCCTTCTCGCCGCCAATATGAGCTGGGCCGCGCTACGGTCGTTGGACATGACCGCTCTTCTATTTGTGCTTGCGGTAATCTTGATTGCCCGGCCTTTGCCGGTGCTTATCGCCTTAGCCTTTTCTGACGTGCCGTGGCGCGAGCGCCTTTTGGTTGCATTTACCGGCCCCCGCGGCGTGGTGTTGGTTGCGGTTGCGGGGCTGTTCGGCGAGCGGCTGGTTGAGATCGGGATCACCGATGCTGCCAGCATTGCCCCCCTCGCCTTTGCGCTTGTTGCGGCAACGGTCGTTCTGCACGGATTCACACTGACACCCTTGGCACGGCTGCTTGGGCTTACCGCGTCCGCAAGTCCGGGCGTTATCATCTTGGGCGGATCTCGCTGGTCTGTCGCCTTGGCTGAAGCGCTCAAGAAAATGGATTTGCAGGTGATCATTGCTGATCCAAACCATGCCCATCTGCGCAGTGCACGAGATGCCGGAGTGCAGACGTTCTTTGGCGATATTCTGTCAAAAGAAGCCGAAGAACGGCTCGACCTGGTGGCCTATGACAAGATCATCTGTGCCACCGACAACGACGCCTATAACACACTCGTCGCCACTGATTTGGCACCAGAATTCGGTCGGGAGAACGTCTTTCAGTTGAAACGTGTTCGAGAGTCCAGCGCGCGCCACGCTTTGCCAGCCACATTGGGCGGTCAAGCGATTGGCGGGGACAAGACCTATTTTGAAGCCAATGCGCTTATTTCCGACGGATGGGAATTTCGTGTGACCGGATTATCGGAAGAGTTCACCCTAGAACAATGGCGCGTGAAGAACCCCGAAGCGATCCCAATTGCCGAACTTGAAAAGGGCGGCGAACCACGTTTCTTGCGGCCGGACTCCGCGCCGAGAAATTCCACCGATGTAGAGCTTCTATCGCTATCGCCACCCAAACCGGTGCAACGTGAAAGCTGACCCGGCGCTTTTTATGAGAGCAATATCAGTCGGCTCTATTCACCCAAGCCCACGCGCTCTCAGCCGCGAAATCCGGCTGCGCAAAATCGGACAAGATGGTCAACTTGCGTGCTCTCTGCACCGCTAGCCGCACCCAAGGAAATCATCCGATTTTGCGACGTCAGCAGCGAGAGCATGGCCGAGACCGAATAAACAAAGCCTTCCACAGTTTGCTGTCTCGACCGCTCGGGTAACAGCTCACTGATTGCGGTGATGAAGACCTCGACCACCGGGTCGAAACACTCCTTAGACACATCCACCCAACGAACATCGACCGACACATAGGCCACGAGCCGCGCATAATCGCGCCAGCGCGGGTCTTTTGCAGACAGGTCAAAAAACGGTCGGATGAAAGCGCCGAGGACGCATTCTAGGGACGGGTCGCCTTCGGAGAGGACGCGCTCAAGCGCCTCGAGCCGTTTGGTCGACAGGGTTTCGGCCCGGCGCGCAACGGTTCGCTGAAACAAGAGCGCTTTGCCGCCGCCATGGTGGTGAATCGTTCCAACAGGCTCACCAGCTTCCGTGGCTATTTCGCGGATTGTGGCCCCGTCGAATCCTTTCTTGGCAAACACCTTTTCGGCGGCGTCGAAAACGCGCAGTCGCGTCGCCAGCGCCCGCGCGGACAAGGCTCTCTTTCGTTTTGATTCAGGGGGTTGCGATACCGTCATGAATAAACCTTGCCTTAGATTGAACGTTTGTTCAAGCTACTCAACAACAAGGGAGGACGCGATGGGAGACGCGCAGGGACGGCTTGCCCTAATCGGGGCGGGGCCGATGGGATTGGCCACAGCAAAGTTATTGGTCGAACATGCGGTGCCTTTTCAGGGGTTTGAGCTTAATTCGGACGTGGGCGGCCTGTGGGACATCGATGCCCCTCGCTCGACCATGTATGAGACCGCGCATCTGATTTCTTCCAAGAAGATGACAGAGTTCGCGGACTTCCCGATGCGAGAGGACGTGGCCGAATACCCCTCCCACCGTGAGATGCGGCGGTATTTTCAGGATTTCGCGGCCCATTTCGACCTCAATAAGCACTATCACTTTGGCGCCGAGGTGGTTTCTTGCACCCCTTTGGGCGGCCCTGATGACGGCTGGCGGATTGTATGGCGCAACGATGCGGGAGAGCACGTCGAGGACTTCGCTGGATTGCTGATCGCAAACGGCACCCTGGCTGAGCCCAACATGCCGACCTTTAAGGGCACCTTTACCGGTGAGATGATCCATTCTTCCGACTACCGCCGCCCAACCCAATTCTCTGGGAAACGCGTGCTGGTCATCGGCGCGGGCAATTCCGGCTGCGATATTGCTGTTGATGCGATCCACCACGGCGCGTCTTGCGACCTGTCCATGCGGCGGGGGTACTATTTCGTCCCGAAATACGTCTTTGGCAAACCGGCGGATACGATGGGCGGCGCGATCAAACTGCCCATGACGCTTAAGCGGATTGTAGATGGTACGATCCTTAAGTGGTTTGTGGGTGATCCACAAAAATACGGCTTTCCAAAGCCTGACTACAAACTTTACGAAAGCCACCCGGTCGTGAATTCACTGGTTCTTTATCACGCAGGGCACGGCGATCTAAGCATCCGCCCCGACATTGACCGGTTTGACGGCAAGACCGTGCATTTCAAAGACGGGACGCAGACGGATTACAATATGATCCTCGCCGCGACAGGCTACAAGCTCGACTACCCGTTTATCGAAGACACGCTGCTCAACTGGCAGGGTAACGCACCGCATCTCTACCTCAATTGCATGCACCCTGAACGCGACGACATTTTTGTGCTGGGCATGGTCGAGGCGTCTGGCCTTGGCTGGCAAGGGCGGCATGAACAGGCCGAGATGGTCGTGCGCTATATCAAGGGGCTGCGCGAGGGATCAGAAGATGCACGCCAGCTGCAGCAGACCAAAGCGCAGGGCTATGAGCGCGAAACCGGGGGCATGAGTTATATCGACCTGCCCCGAATGGCCTATTACGTCGACAAAGCAACCTACCGCAAAGCTGTGACCCGTTGGATCGACAAACTCAGGGGGCGACAGGCATGATTGACGAGGCCGTACTCGACTTCTCTGCCGGATCGCTGACACTGCTCAACGCCATCCTCGCGATTGTGATGTTTTCTATCGCGATTGATCTCAAGCCGCGGGATTTCAAGGTCTTGGCGCGCGCGCCCAAACCGCTGATTGTTGGTCTAGGCGCACAGTTCATCGTGCTGCCGGTGCTGACTTTCCTGCTGGTGTTAGTGGCCCAACCACAGGCCTCTGTCGCTTTGGGTCTGATCCTTGTAGGGGCCTGTCCGGGAGGCAATATCTCAAACTTCATCACCCACCGCGCGGGGGGAAATGCCGCGCTTTCGGTGTCGATGACTGCTTTTGCCACCGTCGGCGCGATCATCATGACACCGATCAATATCGCCTTTTGGGGAAGCCTTTACGCACCTTCGGCAGCCATTCTGCGGGAGACGTCGATTGATCCGGTTAGCATTGCAATAACGATCAGCCTGATGCTGATCCTGCCGCTGATCCTTGGTGTGACATTGAACACGCGCCGCCCGGACATCGCGACAAAAATACGCCGGCCTCTGCAATGGCTGTCGATGGGCATTTTCATCGCCTTTATCGGTCTTGCGCTTGCGGCCAACTGGGGATTGTTCCTTGCCTACGCTGGCAGCATCGCGGGGCTTGTCGTCGTTCACAATGCCTTGGCTCTGACCGGCGGCAATCTGACCGCGGCACTCTTCGGCCTATCCCCGTTTGACCGCCGGGCAATCACAATTGAAACCGGCATTCAGAATTCAGGTCTGGGGCTGGTTCTTATCTTTGGCTTTTTTGGCGGACTTGGCGGCATGGCCATCGTCGCGGCATTCTGGGGCGTCTGGCATGCGATTTCCGGCCTTGTGCTTGCCAGTTTTATGTCCCGCACCAAGGCATCGGCATGACGCGGATGTTGATCACCGGCGGCGCGGGAATGGTGGGCCGCGCGCTGGCAGAGGCCTTGCAGGGCGGTGATATCATCGTAACAGACCTCGCGCGCGGAGGCTTGCCCGACCACCTGCCCTTCGCGCGGATGGACGTGACAGAGAATGATCCTGATCGGATTATCGGACAGCAGCGCCCTGAAGTCGTGGTGCATCTCGCGTCCATCGTGACCCCGCCACCGGGCATGAGCCCCGCGGAGGCATTCGCCGTTGATGTGACGGGCACGCGTAATGTGCTTGCCGCCTGCCTAAAGCACGGAGTCAAACGCCTTGTCGTGACCAGTTCAGGCGCGGCCTATGGGTATCATGCCGACAACCCCGTCCCGCTGACCGAAGACCAACCCTGTCGCGGCAATCCAGAGTTTGCCTATGCAGACCACAAGCGACAGGTCGAAGAGATGTTGGCGCAAGCGCGCGCGTGCCATCCCGAATTGGAACAGGTGGTCTTGCGCGTTGGCACAGTCCTCGGTGCCGGGACGGACAATCAGATCACATCCCTGTTCCGCCGCAAGCGGCTGCTAGCGATCAAGGGCTGCGACAGCCCCTTTGTGTTCATCTGGACGCAAGACCTTGCCCGGATTGTCGAACGTGCGGCGACAGAGGGACCAACTGGCATATACAACGTGGCCGGGGATGGCTGGCTCTCGGTCGACGCGCTGGCCGCAACCTTGGGCAAACCCATCTTACGCCTACCGGCTTGGGTGCTAAAGGCGGCCCTTGGGGTGGCAAGGCCTTTGGGCCTGTCACAATACGGGCCTGAGCAGGTACGCTTTTTGCAGTACCGCCCTGTGCTCAACAACAACCGGCTGAAACAGGTGTTCGGCTATACCCCTGAACTGAGTTCCGCCGACGTATTCGACCTGTGGCGGCGGGAAGCAGGGCTATGAAAACCGCTGTCATCTCAGGGGGAAACGGTGGATTGGGCCGGGCCTTGGCCGATGAGCTTGAGGCAGAGGGCTGGCATTGTGTGCTGATGGATGTGAGCATCACGGGCCTGCAGGCCACGGCGCGCCGCACGCCTATTAAAGTGGACCTTACTGATACTGGCGCGCTGCACGCCGCGGCGGCAGACATCACTGCCACGCGCCCCTCCATCGACATGGTGATCTACAACGCCGGTGTGACGCAGATCGCCCCGTTCGGGGAAACGACCGCAGACAGTCACCGCCGGGTGTTCGAGATCAACTATTTCGCCGCCGTTGAGATGGCCCGCGCTTTTCTGCACCCGCTCCGGCAAAGCCGTGGCACGCATCTGGCAATCTCATCTGTTGCTGGTTTTTCGCCGCTCTATGGCCGCACCGCTTATGCCGCGTCGAAACACGCGTTACAGGGCTTTTTCACGACCCTGCGGTCCGAAGAGCGCGCGTTCGGGGTTCGCTGTCTGATCGCAGCCCCAAGCTTTGTCGCAACAAATGTGGGCCGGGCTGAACGGGGCGACGACGCAATCATGCGCCCCGGTGCTGCAGCGGACAGCATGGATCAAATGACCCCTGAGGATGCAGCCAAGATAATCCTGCAAGGGGCATTGAAGGGGCGTGCTTTTATACCGGTGGGCCGCGTCGCGCGTTTGGCGGCATTGCTCGTTCGCCTATCGCCCTCACTTTACGAGTGGGTCATGGGCCGCAATATGCACGCCCGAGAGCCGACAAAATGATGCGCTCGTCGTAGATTTCGCCCCCTAACTTTTCTTAGCCGCGCACCCATCTCAGCCAACACTTTCCCCCGATGGCCCCGCCCTATGACATCACGTCGCAGACCGCCGCGCGCACTGGCGTTGCAGCATCCATGGCGATATCACCTCCCTATGACCGCCGCTTCGCGCATATCTTCGCTGTGGGTTGCTTTGACCCTATTGCTGGTTCTGGCCCTTGCCAGCCTGCCTTTCGCGCACCGCGCGACCGCGCAGACACAGCAAGACCCGGCATTCATCGCCTTTATCCAAGCTGGCGGTACGCTAAGTGACCTTTGCGATGGCCCGCTCGACGGTCAAAGCCATGCCGCATTGGATTGCGAAGCCTGCCGGATCGTCAATGCGTTGATGCTGCCCGCGCGGGCAGATGTTTTGCTGCCCTCAGAGCAGGCAGGCTTTGCCGCGCCTCAGGCTGTGCGCCCGCGTTGGATTCCGCGCAGCCCTGCCGGAACGCCCCCACCCCTTCGGGGTCCGCCGATGATCTGATTTGTCGCCCTTACAAGCACTTAATCAGACATTGGAAATTCACATGAAAACTTTCTACACCGCAGCTTTGGCTGCTCTTCTCGCGCTGCCAGCCGCCGCGCATGAATATACCGCAGGGGACATTGTCGTCGATCACCCGATGGCATTTGAAACCCCGAAAACCGCCCGCGTCGGTGGCGGCTACTTGACGATTACCAATGGCGGAGACACCGCTGACCGTCTGGTCAGCATCACCGCCGAAGGCTTTGACGAAGTGTCGATCCATGAGACCACGACCGACGACATGGGCGTGGCGCGCATGTCGCATGTTAAGGGCATCGAACTGCCCGCAGGCGAGACGGTTACGCTAGCGCCCGGCGGGCTCCATATTATGTTTATGCGCCTTGACGGTGATCCGTTTGAGGTCGGTGAGAAAATCCTCGCGACCCTAACCTTTGAGAAGGCTGGCACGCTCGACGTTACCTTCAACGTTGAAAGCCGCCGGGGCCATAATGCGGATGAGATGGAACACTCAAACCATGAGATGAACCACTAAGCCCGTCGATCCCAATGAGGCGCCGCAAGGCGGGGACCGGCCCGCTACAGCGCCACTGCCTCTCGGGCAGTGGCGCTGTTGTCTGTGGCGCTCGCGGCCCATGCGCGGGGCAGAATGCCAGAGCGCCAGCAAGGCGAACTGACCATGATCCCACGTGTTTGTTCTGGCTTTTATAGAGCGCCCAATTGCGCTGGTCGTGGCGGTTTGGCGTCTCTGCAGGCGGGCGCTGGCCCTCGTGCTAGACCCGCCAGCTCAAGACCCGCCGCTCAATCGCCGCGACCACCGAAGACACAGCAACACCAAGCAGCGACAGGATCACCACACCCGCAAACAAACGCTCCAGATCATACAGACTCCCGGCCTGCAAAATATACGCCCCGATCCCGTATTCCGCGCCCAGCATTTCGGCGGCCACCAGTAGAATAATCGCAATCGTCAGCGAAATCCGCAGCCCCGAAAGGATCCCCGGCATCGCACCGGGTACCACGATCTTCGACACGATCGACCACCAGCCGAGGCCAAAGCTTTGCCCCATACGGATTAGCACCCGGTCCACATTGTCCACCGCGGCATAGGTGGCGACCACCGTGGGCGTGAAAGTGCCAAAGGCGATGAGGGCATATTTGCTCATCTCATCAATGCCAAACCAAATGACAAACAGCGGCAGCAGCGCGATCTTGGGAATGGGAAAGATTGCCGCCACCAAGGGCACCAGTCCCGCGCGGGCCAAGGAAAACAGCCCGATCAATACGCCGATCCCGATCCCCAGTGAAGCACCAATTAGCGCGCCTATGGCCAAACGAGACAGCGAGGGGCCGAGATGTTTGAACAGCATTCCCGACTGATAAAGCTCTTGAAACGTCAGCAGCACATCGCTGGGTCGGGGCAATGTCAGGGCCGAGATAAAGCCGCTGCGCGTGCCCCATTCCGCCAGCAGGATCAGCACGACAAAAACCGCAAGCCCTACGCCGCGCCGCGTGCCGGGCTGAAACCCACCGCCGCGAAAAGTGACTTCGCGGGCATTCACATCTGTCATCTCAACCATCGATCAACTCCGCATCCGCCGCCGCAGCCTCATCGCGCATCAACCCCCATAGGTGCTGTTGCTGTGCCTCCAACACCGGATCGCCATGGCGGCGCTCGGCCAAGGGCATGTCTAGCTCCACCACCTCGCGCAGCTCACCCGGACGGCGCGAGAGCACGACGATCTTATGCCCCAGCCGCACCGCTTCGGCGAGGTTGTGGGTCACGTAGACCGCCGTGAACGGCTGCCGCGTCCAGAGTGCCACGAGGTCATCCATCAACAATTCGCGGGTCTGACTGTCGAGCGCGCTTAGCGGCTCATCCATCAGCATCACCGCCGGGTTGACCGCCAGCGCACGGGCAATCGCCACGCGCTGCTTCATCCCGCCCGAAAGCTGTTTGGGCAGCGCATCTGCGAAATCGGTCAGCTTGGTTCGCGCCAGCACATCGGCGATGATCGCCTCACGCTGCGCCTTGCCCAACCCGTGGTCCTCAAGCACCAGCGCGACGTTGCCGCGCACCGTGCGCCACGGCAGCAGGGCGAAGTCCTGAAAAATATAGGTCAGCGGGTTCAGACAGCCCTCGGGCGCGTCGCCCATTTGCAACACACGGCCTTCGCTGGGCCGCTCCAACCCGCCAAGCATGCGCAACAGGGTGGATTTGCCGCATCCCGAGGGGCCGACGATGCAAACGATCTGGCCAGAGGGAATGTCGAGCGTGATGTCACGCAGCACTTGGGTATCGCCATAGTAATGGCTGACGGAGGAAAGCTTGAGGTCCATGCCGCCCTTTTCCGGCAAAAACGCTGTGCATGCAATGCGCGATCCGCGCGCAGGGGCAGCCGCCCTTCGCCAATGGCGCTCTTAAGGCTGCTCTCCTTCTTTGCCGCTCAGCCCATCGACCGCAATCCCGGCGGTAAAGCCATGCACCAAGGTCGACACAAGGATCGCAAACCCAACCATCGCCCAAAGGGGCTCCTCGTTCAAAAACTCAACCTTTCCAGCGGCATAGGCAAGGTAGTAGATCGAGCCGATGCCGCGTATGCCATAGAGTGCTATGATCCAACGGGGGCGCTGCTCAAGAGGTGAGCCCAAAAGCGACAGCCACCCCGCCAATGGGCGGACAACAAAGATCAGCGCCAGCACGATCACCGCGCCGGCAAGGGTCAGGTCGGCTAGCAAGGCGGGCAGCACCGCGCCAATCGCCACCAGCAGCAGCGCTGTCAGCGCGTGTTCAACGGCGGCGGTAAAGTCATGCAAACGGCGGTGGAATTCGTGGTCCGCCTCAACCCGCCGGATCACCAAACCGGCCACCGCCACGGCGATAAAACCATAGCCTTCGACCAATTCCGTGGTGCCATAGCATAAAAGCACCCCCGCCAAGGCCACCACGCCGGAGGAGGTCTCGGCCAGAACCGCCTTGCGCGGCACGACGAACAACACCTGCCCCAATGCCCAACCGCCTGCCGCGCCCATGGCAGTGCCGACAGCAATGCGCCAAAAGACGTCACGCGCCAGCCACTCTATGCCCCAAGACGCCGGGGCCAAGCCCTCGGCCGCGACCAGAATCCCGAGGTAGACGAAGGGAAAGGCCAAACCATCGTTCAGCGCTGCCTCTGTGGTCAGGGCAAAGCGCACAGGATGCTCGCCCCCTTCCTGCGGCGGGCCAACCTGCACGTCGGCGGCCAAAACCGGATCGGTGGGTGCCATCACCGCGCCCAGCAAAATCGCCCCGGCTGCGGTCATCCCGGCAAAGGCCCAGCCCATTACGGCGACCGACAAGATCGTCAGCGGCATGGTCAGCGCCAACAACCGCGCAGTCGGCCCCCAGCGGGACCAATCGGAAAGCTTGTCGATCCGCAGCCCCGTCGCGAAGAGCGCGACGATCACGCAAAGCTCCGAAACGATTTCCCATGGAAATGGGGTGGCGCGCGGGTCGGGGAAACTCGGCATCCCGGGAACAAGGGCAAAAACGCCCATGCCTAAAAGTATCAAAAGCCCCGATGCCGCAGGCTCTCGCCGACTGAAAAAGCGGGGCAGCCAATGGGCAAGGATCACCACGGCCCCAACGGCCCCCAAAGCGAAATGATAACCGTTCAGGGCGAAAAAACTGCCGTCGCTCACTGCACATCCCCTTTTATGGTCAGGGGCTTGGCCCTGCATCAGCACCAAAGGTATCTTGGCGCGGCTGCATTGCCAGTGATGCCTGCCGGAATCCCAACCTGCGGGAGCAAAAGATAGAGGCGCGCCCGTGGGGGACGCGCCTTTCCAAAGCAATCATATCACGCGGGTGAAGCGTTTAACTGCCCATCGTCTCGACATAAGAGGTGTCGATCAGCGTCTCCAACGTGATGTCGGCATCGACCAGCCCTTCGGACTGAAACCACTCCAACTGATCCCGCACCGAAGCGACATTGAGCATCGCACCTTCGTTCAGGCGCATGGTGCCGTTGATGATCGACGGCGCTGCCTTGTCGCGCGGGCGGTCGGTGTAGACATATTTATGGATCAGATCGACCATCTCATCCACGCCCGCATCTCCGCCGTCCTTGGCGATCATCGCGGCGTTATAATCGGCGACACCTTTAGAATACCCGGCGAGGAAATTCTTGGTCATTTCCTGTTCGTCACTGGCATTCTTGGTCGAGGTAAAGACCGTGGTGACCTGATAATCCGGCAGATAGGTCGCCACATCGCCGATGATATGAACGGCACCTGAGCCTGCCAGCGGCTTGGCGATATGCGGCACGATGGACCACGCATCGATCTGCCCCGTCTTCAGCGCGCCAATGACTGCGCCGACTTTTTGCAGCGGCTTGAATTTGAGGCTGATCCCCTCGGCCTCAGCCATTTTGGCGCCCATATAATGGAAGGACGACCCGGCCTGCGTCATGCCAAAGCTTTTGCCATCCAGCATGCCCGGTTCGGTGATCCCCGCCTGATAGGCGGCGTCGGAGACAAGGAACTTCTGCCCGTCGATGCCCTGCTCTTCTTGCAATGCGCCACCGATAACCTTGACCGCGCCCTTTTGCGCTAAGGACACCAGACCGCCCGAGATCGCGGTTACAGCATAATCCACATCGCCGCTGGCAATCGCTACGGCCATCGGCTGCGCGGCCTCGAAAAAGCGCAGTTCAACGTCCAACCCAGCCTCTTTGAAATAGTCCCGCTCGAAAGCGACAAAGCTGCCCGCGTGGCTGGTGAAACGCAGCGCGCCCACGGTGATCTTGCGGTTCTGCGCCAGCGCCGGTGCCGCCAGCCCCACGGCCGTTGCGGCGCCCAAAGTTGCGATGGCCTGACGGCGGTTGAACAGGGTCATAATCTCACTCCTCCAATTTTGCCGCAGCATGGTAGGCGGCTATGCCGAAAGTCAAGCGAGAGCGCCCTCAGCGGTCACAACCAGGACTGGCATCTCATTTCAAAGCATGGCATCGATTTGCCATGAAGCTCTTTTCATCCAAGTCCCGCCCCATGCACTTCGGCCCCTTCCCATTGGAGCGGCTGCGCCGGTTGCATGCACCCCATGACCAACTGCCGGACGCGCCCATGCCGGTGCTGCGTTTTGAACGGCCCGAGACGCCCCAAAGCATCTGCAACGCCATGGCGCCTTTTCAAGCGATGATGGACGTGCTGCGCGACGGGCCGGTCAACAAGGCGGGCGCGGTGATCCCCGAAAGCCCGGTGGAACGCGCCAACCACCTCAAATCTTTCGGTTATTACAACGATGCCTCGATGATGGGCGTCTGCGCTCTGCCACAAGAGGCGCATCTAGCCACGCCCCGGCGCAGCGAAGGCACCGCGCAATTGGCCGAAGGTCTGCGCAACCGCCAGACCAAGACGCTCGCCGCCGGGGTCGATGTCATCATGGCGAACCTGCGCGATGCGGTGGACGCGCCCGAAACCGCGATCGACAGTCACAGCCACGCGCTGGTGATCCTCACCGCCTACCCCCGTGACCCGCACGCGGGTGAGCCAGGCAGCGATTGGATCATCGACGCCCAAGCCGAGCGCGCCTGCCTACGCGGCACCGAGAATGCCACGGTGCTGGCCGAATACATCCGTCAGTTGGGCTTCGCGGCCAAGGTGCATTCAGGCACCACCGCCGATGTGAACCTCGGCCAATTGGCCGTGGCGGCGGGGCTGGCGGTTTGGGAAGACAACACATTGCATGCCCCGTGGATCGGCGCGCGTTTCGGGCTGGCGGTTGTTACCACCGACATGGTGCTTGCGCCTGATATGCCGCTGCGTCCGCTCGCCGAGCAGCCGTGGTCGGTGCTGAAAGGCCCGCACTGGCTTCTTGGCACCCACGGCGGCGTCAGCGCCCGCGATGTCGATCCTTATGCACGGCGCGATTATGCCGAAGGCCCGCACCCTTTCGAGACGCTTAAACGGGTGGACGAACCGACAACCTATATCGACGCGCCCAACGTCCCGCGCGTGCCGAAACGTGGCGATCTTTTCGCACGCGGGCAGTTCGGCGATATGGGGCCGAAGGTGCAAAACGCCATGAAAGGCGGGCACCATGTGGTGAAATCCGCCCCCTCCGCCGCGCAGCGCCGCTTGCTGGGTGCGCTGATCCTGCTGCAAGACGGCCCGGTGAACGACGCCGCGCCCGCGATGACGGACAGCGCCCGCAATGCCGCGAACCTCAAGGCGGCAAGCTATTTCCTCGGCGCCGATGCAGCCGGCCTCTCGGCCTGCCCTGATTGGACTTGGTACAGCCATGACGCCACCGGCACCCCGATCACCCCGCCGCATGACCAAGCGCTGAGCCTTATCATCGACCAAGGCTTTGACACGATGGAGGGGTCTTCGGGCGACGATTGGATCGCCGTCTCGCAATCTATGCGGGCCTATCTAAGGTTTTCGATGCTGGGTGGCGTGATGGCCCAGCACCTGCGCAACCTCGGCCATTCCGCCAAAGCGCATACGGTGATGGATGGCGATGTGCTGCAACCGCCGCTGCTGTTGCTGGCGGGATTGGGCGAAGTGTCGCGGATTGGTGAGGTAATTCTGAACCCCTTCCTCGGCCCGCGCCTGAAATCCGGCGTGGTCACGACCACCCTGCCGGTAGCCCACGACAAGCCCATCGACTTCGGCCTGCAAAGGTTCTGCGAAGCCTGCAACAAATGCGCCCGCGAATGCCCCTCGGGGGCGATCACCGCCGGGCCGAAACGCATGTTCAACGGCTATGAAATCTGGAAATCCGACAGCCAAAAATGCGCCACCTACCGGATCACCAACCAAGGTGGTGCGATGTGTGGGCGTTGCATGAAGACCTGCCCGTGGAACCTTGAGGGGCTGTTCGCCGAAGCGCCTTTCCGTTGGGCCGCCTCCAACGTCCCCGCCGCCGCACCTCTGCTGGCCAAGCTGGACGACAAGGTCGGCAAGGGCCGTCTGAACCCGGTCAAAAAGTGGTGGTGGGACATCGAGCGCAAACCCACGGGCCAGTTCGACACGCCTGCCCAGCCGGTGAACGCCCGTGACCTGCAACCCGATCTCGACCTCAAATTCGAAGACCAGACCCTCGCCGTCTACCCCGCTCCGCTGGCCCCGCACCCTTGGCCCTATCCTGACCCGATGAACCGCGAGGCTGGGATCAAGGCCCATGCCGCACTGATCAGCGCCGACGCACACCGCCGCAAGACAGCAGCGGGCGACACCGACCATCTGCATCTTTATAAAGGCGGCAGCGACACCCCGGTCCTCGACCTGCGCATCACCGAAGTCACCCGCCTGAACGCCACCACGGCGCTTTATGACATCGCCCACCCCGAGGGCCATGACCTGCCCGCATGGTCCGCTGGCGCGCATCTTGATCTGGTCGTCGCGCCGGAATTCCTGCGCCCCTATTCGCTGCTGGGCGACCCGTCCGACCGCAAACGCTACCGCATCGCGGTATTGCGCGAGGACGCGGGCCGGGGCGGCTCGGCGCTGCTGCACCGGGTTTTTAGCAAAGGGCGGCGCATTTTTGTCGGCAAGCCGGTGAACCACTTTGAACTGGTCGAAGGTGCGCCCCATTCCCTGCTCATGGGCGGCGGCATCGGCATCACGCCGATGATCGCCTTTGCCTATCGTCTGCACGCCCTTGGGCGGCCCTTTGACCTGCATTATTCCGCCTCTACCCGCGAAGCCGCTGCCTTTGCTGAGGAACTCGCGCAAGCGCCTTGGGCCGACCGGGTGCATCTGCATATCTCATCTGAGAACACCCGCGCCGACCTATCTGCAATCATGCAACGCGCAGTACCGGGCGCTCATGTCTATACCTGCGGGGCGGATGCATACATGCAAGCGGTCATGGCCGCCGCCGAGGTTGCGGGCATCCCCGAAGACGCCCGGCATCTGGAGTATTTCTCGACCCCCGAGGTGCCGGACTATGTGAACCACCCCTTCACGCTGAAACTCACCTCGGGCCGCGAAATTCACGTCTCGAAGGACGAGACCGCCGCCGACGCCCTCATCGCAGCAGGCGTGCCAGTGGACCTGAAATGCAGCGATGGCATCTGCGGCGTCTGTAAATGCGGGCTGCGCGGCGGCGAAGTCGAACACCGCGACTTCGTGCTTTCCGCCAAGCAGCGCGAAGGCGCGATCATCCTCTGCCAGTCCCGCGCGGCCCAGCCCGGCGGAGTGGTGGAACTCGATCTCTAACCCCTTTCGCAAAGAGCGCGCAGCCGTTAAGAGAAGCCAACCTCTGCAACAAAGGGCTGCCCCCATGACCTTCGACCGTTCGATCAAGATCGCCCCCTCCATCCTCGCCGCTGATTTCGCCAATTTTGGTGCCGAATGCGAAGCCATTGAGGCGCAAGGCGCGGACTGGGTGCATGTGGATGTGATGGACGGGCATTTTGTGCCCAACATCACCTTCGGGCCCGCGATGTGCGCGGCGATCCGGCCCCATATCAAGGGCGTGATGGACGTGCATCTGATGATCTCGCCCGTCGATCCCTATATCGACGCTTTCGCCAGGGCCGGGGCCGATGTGATCACCGCCCATGTTGAGGCTGGCCCGCATATCCACCGCACCCTGCAAGCGATCCGTGGCGCGGGCGTAAAAGCCGGTGTTGCGCTGAACCCCGGCACGCCAGCAAGTGCTGTGGCAGATATCCTCGACATGACCGATCTAATCTGTGTGATGACAGTGAACCCCGGCTTCGGCGGGCAAAAGTTCATCGACATGACCGCCAAGATCAAAACCCTGCGTGAGATGATCGGCGACCGTCCAATCCACATCGAGATCGACGGCGGCGTCGACCCAAAGACTGCACCACTGGTGGCACAGGCCGGGGCCGATGTGCTGGTGGCAGGCTCGGCGGCATTTAAGGGTGGCTCTGTCAGCAATCCCGCGCCCTACGGCGACAACATCCGCGCGATCCGCGCCGCAGCCGAAGGCACCTACGTCTAAGAACACCTCGGGGCGCGGAGCACCCGCGTCCTACCTGCTTATGTCAGTTGATCGGCAAAGGCCGTCAGCAAACGATGCTTGAGGATCTTGCCCGTGGGCGCTGCGGGCAGATCGGTCGCGATGATGATCTGCGAAGGGCGTTTGTAGCCGGTCAGCCGTTCTTTGACGAAGCCGCGCAACTCTTCCACCGTCACATCGTCGCCGGGGGCGACCTGTACAAAGGCCAGCACTTCCTCATCCCCGTCGCGCTGCCGTCCGACCACCGCCGATTGCACCACACGCGGGTGATCGTTCAGCGCGGCCTCGACCTCGGGCGGATAGACGTTAAAGCCGCCGTGGATGATCAGCTCTTTCGAGCGTCCGAGAATGTGCAGCCGCCCATTCTCGTCGAGCTTGCCCAGATCGCCGGTGTGCAGCCACCCTTCGGCGTCGATCGCTTTGTCGGTCTCTGTCGGGTTGCGGTAGTAGCCCTTCATCACATGGGGGCCGCGCACCAGCACCTCCCCTTCGCCTGCGCCATTGCCGCCGGGGGCTTGATCGTCGATTTTGCATTCAGTGCCCGGCGTGACCGGCCCGACAGAGGTGTCGGGCGAGCCAAGCGCGTTGCTTGTGGCCGATGCGCCGGAACAGGTCTCAGTCATGCCAAAACCGTTTTGCAGCGGCAGTTCATAGAATCCTTCCGCTTTGCGTTTCCACGCAGGATCAAGCGGTGCGCCGCCCGAAGAGACATAGCGCAGCGTGGGGCTGGCCAGTTTCGCCATGCCGCCCTCGCGGGAGTATTGCATCACCAGCGCGTGCATCTGCGGCACCGCTGGAAGGATGGTCACATCTTCGTGGGTCGCGGCATGAAGCTTGGCTGCGGAAAAACGCGACTCCTGCCGCACCTTCGCACCCGCGCTCACTGCCGCCATCAAGACAGAAACCAGCCCGAAAACATGGGTCATCGGCAATACGCCATAGACCACATCACCCGGCACCATCTGTCGCAGGTCCGCCGAGGCCCGCGCGCCGAAACGCAGGTTCTGATGGGTCAGCATCACGCCTTTGGGGTCGCCCGTGGTGCCGGTGGTGTAGAGCAGTACAGCCACGTCATGCAGATCAGCGTCCGGGCTGCTGGGCAGCGGCGTGGCCAAATGCAGGCTGCCAAAAGCGCCGGAGACCTCACGCGCGTTAAAACGCGCCGCATGAGCCGCCGCTTCGGGGGAGACATCACAGGTCAGCAGCACCGCTGCGGGGGTGGCATGGTCGATGATGCGGGTGACTTCGGCTTCGGTCTGGCGGGCGTTCACGGGGATCGCCACCGCGTCCAACTCCCAGCAAGCATAGAGCGAAGCAACCGCTGCAACACAGTTTTCCACCATCAAAAGCACGCGGTCGCCCGCCTGCACACCCGCACCGCGCAGCTCAGCGGCCAAAGCCACCCGCGCGCGGTCCAGATCGGCGTAGTTCCAAGCGGCACCGCTGGCGTCACTCAGCGCGGGCGCCTCTGGACGGGTCGCCAATTGCTCAGCTAGAAAATCCTGTACCCTGGCGTTCATGGGTGTCTCCTCCTGCCTAAAAGCGCTGCCCCTCCCCGGGTGGCGCTGCCTGGTCTAAAACCGGGGCTTACGTTTTTCCAAAAAGGCCGCGATCCCTTCGGCGGCCTCATCTCCGCCAGCAGCACGCGCCATAGCGTCGCGTTCGGCATCAAGCTGATCGGCCTCGTTGGCTTCATAGGCTTGCGCCACCAACTGCCGGATCACACCCTGCGCCTCACGCGGACCAGCGGCCAACGTATCGGCCAGCATCAGCGCTTCGTCCAAGGCTTTGCCATTGGCGCAAATGCGGTTCACCGCGCCCAGTTCAGCAAAGCGCATCGCCATGACGGGGCGGCCCAAAAGGCACATCTCCGCCGCCAGCGGGCGCGGCAAAAGTCGGGCGAGCGACGCGGTGAGACCGGCATCCGGCACTAAGCCAGCTTTGACATAGGCGGCGGTGAACTGCGCCTCTTCGCAGGCCACGATCATATCGCAAGCCAGCGCCAGCGACAGCCCCGCCCCGGCAGCGCCCCCTTCAATGGCCGCGATGATGGGCACCGGGCAGGCACGCATGGCGCGCACCAGATCATGTAGCCCGTCGACCCGCTCGCGGCGCACCTCTTCGGTCAGCTTGCGCCGCTCGATCAGCACGTTGAGGTCGCCCCCCGCGCAAAAAAACCGCCCCTCAGAAGTGAGGATCACCGCACGGATGCGCGGCTCCTCGGCTACGGTCATGGCTTCGGCAATCGCTTCATAAAGCTCGGGCGTCAGCGCCCCGCGTTTCTCGGCATTGCCGTTCCAGACGATCAGCCTGTCGCCCCGGTCTTCGATCCGCGCACTCATGTCTTGGCCCTTTTGAAAACGCCTGTGGCCCGCGACAGCAGCTTGCCTTCGGCGTCGTGCAACTGCGCCTCGGCATAGAGGATTTTATACCCTCCACCTGTCACGCGCCCTGTCGCGACAACCTGCCCCGCGCGCACTGCCAAGATGTAATCGGTGGTCAGCGACAGGGTCAGCATCGGCACGAAGGGCCCGCTCATGGCGCAGTGCCGCGCGCAGGCAAAGCCTGTGGCCACATCCAAGAGCAACGTATGCAGCCCTCCGTGCAGCACGCCCGAGACGTTCAGGTGCTGCGGGCCAAGGTCGAGTGTGACGCGGGTGCTGCCATCGGGGTTCGACAGATCGGGCTGAAACCCGATGAGCTGCTGAACCCCGCTGGTCGGTGCCTCATGCGGCGGATAGTGCAATGAACCGCTCCAGATGATGGTCAACGTCGCCGAAGCGGTGGTCCGCCATGGTGATGCGTTTGGCGATATGGGCCAGTTCATACTCCTGCGTCATGGCAATGCCGCCATGCATCTGGATCGTATCTTCGGCCACCAGACGGCCCACGCGGCCCATCAGGTTTTTGGCGGCTGAGACGTGACGCTCGCGGCTGGCGCGGTCGTCGGCCAGATGGCCTGCGGCGTTAATGACGGCAGAGCGGGCCTGTTCGAGGTCGATGAGTAGGTCCGACATGCGGTGCGCCAAGGCTTGGAAACTGCCGATAGGGCGGCCGAACTGCTTGCGCGTGCCAAGGTATTCGCGGGTCAGCGTGCAGGCGGTTTCCATCGCGCCCAGCGTCTCCGCGCAAAGCGCGGTGGTGGCCACGGCGGTGCGGGCCTCGATGGCGTCGAACGCCTTGCCTGCTGTACCCAGACGGGCGCTTTCGGGCAGGGTCACATCGTCCAGCGTCACTTCGGCGGCACGGCCCCCGGCCAGCAACGCGTAGCCTGTGATGGTGACGCCTTTGGTGTCGGCTGGGACAAGGAAAAGCGAGATGCCTGCCTCATCCCCGGCCTCCCCGCTTTCGCGGGCAGAGACGACGAGCATGTCGGCAGCCTCAGCATTCGCCACCACGGCCTTACGGCCATTCAGCACGATGTCGCCGCCATTCTGCGCGGCGGTGGTGGTGACGCGGTTGAGGTCATAGCGGCTGCCCGGCTCGCCATGCGCAAAAGCCAATTGCAACTTGCCACCGATCAGCGCCTCAATATGCTCTTGCTGCTTTTCATTGCCGAGGTCCGCGATCAGCCCCCCCGCCAGCACAGCGGAATCGAGCAGCGGCTCAACCACACCTGCGCGGCCCAGTTCTTCGAACACCGTGGTGATGTCGAAGCCCGCGCCGCCAAAGCCGCCCTGCTCTTCGGTGAAGAGCGCGCCGATCACGCCCAGTTCGGCCAAGCCGTTCCAGATGTCAGCAGAGAAGCCCGCTTCGCTTTCCAAGATGCCATTGCGCGTGGCGGTGTCATATTTGTCGCGCAGGAAACGGCGCAGGCTGTCTTGCAGCATCTGGCGTTCTTCGGTCAGGTCGAAGTTCATTTTGCACCTCCCAGCATGGTCTTGGCGATGATCTGTCGCTGGATCTCATTCGAGCCGCCAAAGATCGACAGTTTGCGGTTGTTGAAATACTGAGCGGCCACCGGGCCTGCTTCATTCGGGTCAGGCAGCGCGTCGTTGCTGCCCGCGACCGCTTCCGAGGCAAAGGGCATGGCATAGACGCCAGCCGCCCGGCGCGCGAGGTCATTGATCTCTTGCCGAATGATGGTGCCTTTAACCTTGAGCATGGAGCTTTCCACCCCCGGTGCCTGCCCTGCGGCGGCCTTGGAGATGATGCGCAGGTTCGTCGTCGCCATGGCCATCAGATCAATCTCTGCCTGTGCCACACGCGCGGCGAAATGCGGGTTTTCGATCAGCGGGCGGCCCCCGGCCATTTCGGATTTTGCGATGCGTTTGACTGCCGACAGACCGGCTTGGGAGAACCCAACACCCGCGATATTGGTGCGCTCATGGGTCAATAGGTACTTGGCGTAGGTCCAGCCCTTGTTCTCTTCGCCGACGAGGTTCTCGGCGGGCACTTTCACGTTATCAAAGAAGACCTCGTTCACCTCGGCGCCGCCATCCAGCAGGATGATCGGGCGCACGGTGATGCCCGGCGTGTCCATGTCGATCAGCAGGAAGGAGATGCCCTCTTGCTGTTTCACGTCCTTGTCGGTGCGCACGAGGCAGAAGATCATGTTGGCGTGCTGGCCAAGTGTGGTCCATGTCTTCTGGCCGTTGACGATGTAGTGGTCGCCGTCCTTCACCGCGGTGGTCTTGAGCGAGGCGAGGTCCGACCCGGCGCCCGGCTCGGAATAACCCTGACACCACCAGTCTTCGCCCGACAGAATCCGCGGCAGCCAGTAGTCCTGCTGCTCTTTCGAGCCGAACTTTTGCAGCACGGGGGCCAACATCGACAGGCCAAACGGCACGATGCGTGGGGCGTGGTGTGCGGCGGCCTCTTCCTCAAAGATATGGCGCTGCACGGCGTTCCACGCGGCCCCGCCAAATTCCTTGGGCCAGTTCGTTGCCAGCCAGCCTTGGTCGTTCAGGATCGCGTGCCAGCGCTCGTGGCCTTCCTTGCCCAGTTCTTCGCCGCGCTTGACCTTGTCGGCGAGGTCTTCGGGCAGTTTCTCGGCCAGAAATGCGCGCACGTCTTCGCGAAAGGCGCGTTCTTCGTCAGAATAGCTCAGGTCCATGTCGGCCCCCTTTTCAGTAGATTTCGAAGAGGCCAGCCGCCCCCATGCCGCCGCCGATGCACATCGTCACGACACCCAGCTTTGCGCCGCGGCGGTTGCCTTCGCGCAGGATGTGGCCCGTCATCCGCGCACCGGTCATGCCGAACGGGTGACCGATGGCGATGGAGCCGCCGTTGACGTTGCATTTGTCGGGGTCGATGCCCAGCTTGTCGCGGCAGTAGAGCGCTTGGCTGGCGAAAGCTTCGTTCAATTCCCACAGGTCGATGTCATCAACGGTCAAACCATGACACTCCAGCAAGCGCGGCACGGCAAAGACCGGGCCGATGCCCATCTCGTCGGGCTCGCAGCCTGCCACGGCGAAGCCCTTGAAAGCGCCCATGGCCTGCAGACCTTGCTGCTCGGCCTGCGTGCTATCCATCAAGACCAGTGCGGCGGCACCATCAGACAACTGGCTGGCGTTGCCTGCCGTGATGAATGCCCCCTCGCCGCGCACGGGTGTCAGGCCTGCAAGCCCTTCGAGCGTGGTGGTGGGGCGGTTGCATTCGTCGCGGTCCACGGTGACTTCGCGGGTGGAAATCTCTTTCGTTTCCTTGTCCTGCACGCCCATCGTGGTTTGCATCGGCGCAATCTCATCATCGAAGAGGCCCGCTTCCTGTGCTGCGGCAATCAACTGTTGGCTGCGCAGACCGTAGGCGTCCTGATCCTCGCGGGAGATGTTATAGCGCTTCGCCACGATGTCGGCGGTGTCGATCATCGCCATATAGACTTCGGGCTTATGCTCCATCAGCCAGGCTTCCTTGACCGATTTGGCGTCGGGTTGGACCATCGAAATGCTTTCCACCCCGCCCGCAACCATCGGGCCTGCGCCCTCTTGGCAGATGGCGTTGGCAGCCATGGCGACGGTTTGCAGGCCGGACGAACAGAAGCGGTTCACGGTCACGCCAGAAGCGGTGACCGGCAGGCCCGCGCGCAAGGCGATCTGCCGCGCGATGTTCGAGCCCGTAGCCCCCTCAGGGTAGCCACAACCGATCATCACATCTTCGATGGCCGACGGATCGACGCCGGAGCGTTTGACCGCTTCGGCGACGACATGGCCGCCCATGGTGGCACCGTGGGTCATGTTGAACGACCCGCGAAAGGATTTGGCCAGCCCGGTGCGGACGGCAGAGACGATGACAGCCTGTTTCATTTGGCAGCTTCCTTGTTCAGATCATCAAAAGTGCGGTTGGTCTTGACCAGATCGACCAGCAGAGGGGCCGGTTGCCAGAACCACGAGTCTTTCTCGGCAAAGCCTTCGATCGCGGCGAGGACATTGGGCAGACCTTGAATGTCGGCCCATTTCATCGGGCCGCCCCAGTAGCGCGGGAAGCCGTAGCCGAAGAGCAGGGTCATATCGATGTCGAGCGGGCGACGCGCGATGCCCTCGCCCAACACCTTGGCGGCTTCATTGACCATGGCGGACATGTAGCGGCGCACGATCTCGGCCTCGGTGAATTCACGCGGGGTGATGCCGCGCTCTTTCTGCTCTTCTTCGATCAGGCGAGTAATTTCCGGGTTCGGCGTGCCGCCGCGTTTGCCCTTTTCGTATATGTAGTAGCCTTGGCCGGTCTTCTGGCCGAAGTGGCCTTGTTCGCAAAGACGGTCGATATAGGTCGGCACCCGCTCTTCGGGGTGGCGCGTCGCGGCCTTGCGCTTGCGCGTGGCCCAGCCGATGTCGAGCCCGGCGAGGTCGGCCACGGCGAAGGGGCCCATGGCAAAGCCGAATTTTTCCAGCGCCGCGTCGATCTTGTAGGGACTGGCCCCATCCAGCACCATATGATCCGCCGCCGCCCGGTAGGTGGCGAGGATGCGGTTGCCGATGAAACCGTCGCAGACGCCCGCGCGGACACTGATCTTGCCGAGCGCCTTGCCGAGCGCGAAGCCAGTGGCGACGACCTCGGGCGCAGTTTTATCGGCCACCACGACTTCAAGCAGCTTCATCACATGCGCGGGCGAGAAGAAGTGCAGCCCGATTACATCGGCGGGGCGCGAGGTGCTGGCGGCGATTTCGTCGACGTCCAGATAGGAGGTGTTTGAAGCCAGCACGCAGCCCGGTTTGCAGACCGCGTCAAGCTTGCCGAAGACCTGCTTTTTGACGTCCATGTCCTCGAACACGGCTTCGACCACGAGATCGACGTCCGACAGGCTCGCGTAATCGGTGGAAACGGTCAACGCCTCACCAGTCAGCGTCTCGAACTTCGCTTGGTCGATCTTGCCGCGTTTCAGCGCGCCTTGAAGGTTGCCGGAGATACGGTCATGCGCGGCCTTGGCGGCTTCGTCCTTCATCTCGATCAGCACGACAGAAAAGCCCGACAGCAGCGCCGCCGTGGCGATGCCCGCGCCCATGGTGCCACCGCCGATGACACCAATGGCTTTCAACTCGCGCGGCTCGACACCTTTAAGTTCGGGCAGGTTGCTAACGGCACGCTCAGAGAAGAAGGCGTGGATCATGCCTTGGCGCTGGTCGGTGTTCATCAGTTCCGAGAAGATGCGGCGCTCAGCTTTCATGCCCTCTGCAAAGGGCTTCTCAACACCCGCCTGCACGGCGCGCACGGCCTCGGCGGGGGAAATCTGGCCGCGGCCCTTTTTCAGAGTTGCCTCATAGGCGGCATCCCAGTCGATGGGCGCAGGCGCGGGCATGTCGCAGATCGGGCGCCGCTCGGCACCGCTGTCGAGCAACTCGCGGACATAGGCGAGGCCCACTTCCTGCGGATCGCCCTCTTCCACACGGTCGACGATGCCCATCTCCAGCGCCTGCGGTGCTTTGATGTGGCGGCCTGTGGTGATCGCGTCGAGCGCGGGTTCGACACCGATCAGACGCGGCAAACGCTGGGTACCACCAGCGCCGGGGATCAGGCCGAGATGCACCTCAGGCAGGCCGACCCGGGCCGAAGGCTGGGCGATGCGGTAATGCGCCGACAGCGCGACTTCGAGACCGCCGCCGAGGCTGACGCCATGCATGGAGGCGACGACCAGCAGGGGCGAGGCCTCAATCCGGTTGCACAGGTCCGGCAGGAAAGGCTCCATCGGCGGCTTGCCGAATTCGGTGATGTCGGCCCCCGCGATAAAGGCGCGGCCTTCGCCCACGATCATCACGGCGCGCACGCCGTCTTCAGCCTCGGCGCGGTCCATACCCTCGGCCAGACCTTGGCGTACGGCCTGGCTCAGCGCGTTAACGGGCGGGTTTTCGATGCGCAGCACGACGATGTCGTCATGGCGAGAATAGGCAATCTTGTCAGTCATTTTGAGAACTCCTTGTTCTATCCGCGCCGGGACAGGGCCGGTGCCCGTCCGGTGCGTTGTTCGATGCCGCTGACCACGTCACGCAGCGCTGGCCCCACTTGTGACAGAATGCGGCTGTCGGGCAAGTCGGCGGGCAAAGCGCCGCAGGTAAAGGCCACAGGTTCGCCGAATTCCCCTGCGTAATAGGGCACGCTCACGGCATTAATGCTGCGGGCATAGCGGGTTTCGGGCGGGGCGAGGACAAAGCCCTGCGCCAGCAGTTGTTCATAGCCATCGCGGCGGAAATCGCGCAGCCGCTCATCAGGGTTAAGCGCGCCGAAACGGTCTTCGTCAAGGCTGGCCAGAGTGGCGAGGCCCGAGGAAGAGCCATAGACCGGGATGCGGTGCCCCGGCTCTAGCCAGATGGTCGAGGCGGTATGCGGCCGCCAAGTGCGCACCAACATCATCCGGTCGCCATCGCGCACGGCGATCAGTGCCAGCGTGCGGGTCTCGTCGGCCAATTGCTGCATCGCGTCCGAGGCCATATCGACAAAGCTCACCGCGACGGAGGCGACCGAGCCGAGCGCAATCGCCGCAGGCCCGAGCCGGAATTTGTCGTTGCGCCCGCCGTGGGCAAGATAGCCCAGTTCACACAGCGTATAGGTCAGCCGCGAAACGGTGGGTTTGGGCAACCCCGTCCGCTCGGCGATCTGGGCGTGCGACAGTCCGCTGTCACTGGCGCGAAAGGCCCGCAGAATCCCGAGGCCCCGCGCCAGTGTGTTGGCGAACTTGCGGTCGGTGACAGTATCTGACGCCGTCTGAATCATCGCGCGGCCATCGGGATCAAGAGCGAGATCATTGGGAAGGACATGATGAGGATCAGCACGATGAAATCGACGCTCAAGAACCGAGTGATGCCGGCGAAGATCTTATCAATCGGCGCCTCGCGGCCCACCACATTGGCGATGACGAAAACGTTGAGGCCAACAGGAGGTGTGATCAGCCCAATCTCCAGCAGTTTAATGACCACAACGCCGAACCAGATGAGGTTGAGATCATAGCTTTCCACCAGCGGGATCATCAGTGGCAGGGTCAGCACCATGATGCCAATGGGATCAAGGAACATGCCCAAAAGCAGGTAGATCAGCGCGATGCAGATCATCAGCACCACAAGCGACATCTGCGCATCGGACACGAAACCAACGATGGTGCCCGCCACGCCAGTCAGCGCAACAAAGGCCACGAAGATCTTAGCGGCGGCGGCGATGAGGAAGATCGCGGAAGTCTGTACGCAAGTCTCTTTGACCGCTTCCCACAGGCCCGACCAGTTGAGCTTGCCCTGCACGAAACCGATGAGCGTGGCCGAAACGACGCAGACGGCGGCGGCTTCGGTCGCGGTGAAGATACCGCCGTAGATACCGCCGATGATCAGCACGAAAAGCAGGATTGCGGGCCAGCTGTCGAGGGCCGCGCGCCAGCGTTCCGCCACACTATAGCGTTGGGCGGTCGAGGGCGCGATGGCCGGATCGCGCCAGACCCAGACGGCGATGACAAGGATGAATCCCGCCAGCGTCAGCAAGCCCGGCAGGATACCTGCAAGGAACAGCGACGAGATCGAAGTTTCGGTAAAAATACCGTAGATGATGAACAGCACCGACGGCGGGATCAGCGAGCCGAGCGTGCCGCCTGCGGCAACACTGGCGGTCGCCAAACGCGGGTCATAGCCCATGCGCAGCATCTCGGGTGTGCAGATTTTCCCCATCGTCGAGGCGCACGCGATGGACGAGCCGGTAATCGCCGAGAACCCGCCGCAGCCCATGACGCTCGCCATGGCAACGCCACCCGGCAGACGGGTCAGCCAGACCTTGGCCGCGTGGTAGATTTTCGTCGTGATATCAGCCCGATACGCGATATGTCCAAGCGCCACAAAAAGCGGGATCATCGACAGATCGTAAGAGTGAATAAGGTCGAAGGAGTTGGAGAACACCATCGAGGTGGTCGCCCGGATCGCACGTTCGGGCATGAAAGTCCCGGTGCGGAAGGCGAAGATAAAGAAGGTGGCGACTGTCGCAACGGCGGCCAGCGTAAAGGCGATTGGCACGCGCAGGGCGAGCAGGATCAGAACCGCGGCAAAGGCGATCATTCCGATGGTCGAGGCATCCATTACAGCACGTCCTTTTCGACCATCAGGTCAGCAGCATGTTGTTGTTCGTCCGAGACGACCCCACCCGAAAGGACAGTACGTCCGTCGCGCCACGTAAGCTCAGCAAGCCGCAGGAAAGTGGCGATCATCCCGACAAGGAACAGCAGCCGCCCGGGCCATTTCGGCAGGTTCAGGTCGCCGTAGAAAAAGCTCCCCTTCTCGACCACAGCAAAGAATTCGCGCCCGCCGGAATAGATCAGCGGGGCCAGCGCCAGCATCCCGATGGCAGAGCCTGCAACAATCAGCACCGAGCGGGCGCGGTCTGGAAACCGGTCCGTCACGAAGGCGACAGAAACATGCGCGCGTGCAGCGGTCGCAGCGGCGAGGGGCAGCAGGATGGCGGCGACCATGAGCTCGCGCACCATGGTCACACTATCGGGCACCTGACTGGCAAAGAGCGCGCGGGCGATCACGTTGGAGGTGATCAACACCCCCAAGGCGATCACCGCCAAAGCCCCCAGTCCCAACAGGATTTTTTCCAGATTTACCAACATTTGCTGCCCCTCCCCAAGTTAGCGATCAGTTGCTTTTAGCTTCCCAAGGGTAGCCGTTAGCATCGCGCGCTTCGGTATATTTGGTGATCAGACCCTTGTACTCTTCCAAGAGTTCTTCACCCGGCAGGCCAGTGGAGCTGGCGGTCTGCACCCATTCGTCGAGGAACTTTTTGCCCGCATCGACCAGTGTGGCCCGATCTTCTTCGGGCAGGGTGATAACCTCGACGCCCTGCTCTTTCATCGAAGCGATGGCCTTTTCGTTGGCTTCAGTTATCAGACGACCGAACTCATCCGCCATGTCTGAACCAACAGACGCCAGCGTTTCTTGCTGCTCGGATGTCAGGCTGTCGTGCATATCCTTGTTCATAAAGATGCCAAGGCCGCCGACCTGACCCCAATCAAGGATCGTGTAGCTGTCCATCACTTCAGCCTGCTTGAGCGCCGCGACGGCATAGCTGTAGCCCTGCGAGCAGTCGATCAGCCCGGTGTCGAGACCTTGGTAGGCATCATAGATCGACATGTTGACCATGTTCGCGCCCTGCTCACCGAAGACCTTGCCGTATGCGCCCACGCCGCGGACCTTCTTGCCCGAGATATCCGCCACAGATTTAATCGCGCCGCCCTTGCAGCCGATGTTAACCTGAGAGGTCGTCCAAGTGCCGATGTAGACGAGGTTCTTGTCGGCCAGATCGTCTTGGATTGCTTGGCTAGAGCGCATCAGCTCATCCGTGGCGCGCATGCCGACCCAAGCGTCGGGGTTGTTTACGGGCAGGTCAGCGATGCCGTAGCCCGCCATTTCCTGCGGGTAATAAACAGCGATGACCGAGCCTGTGTCAGCCACGCCATCGGCGATGGATTGCACGGCGGCGTTGGCTTTGAACAGCGCCCCACCCCATTGAATGTCGAATCGCATGTCACCGTCCGAGCGTTCGGCAACCTGATCGGCGAACCACTGCAAAGCGTCGGCGCGTGCGCCACGGTTTGGCCCGGCTTCACCGTGAATCAATACGGTTTCAGCGCTCAACGCGCCACCAGCCAGCGCCAGAGCTGCGGCGCAGCTCAGGTGTTTGAAAATTGTCATGTAGGCTCCTCCCAGAGACTTGTTTCGCAATGCGAACCATTGTTTCGCATTTGTCGCAAGTCACGCTAGTCTGCAGGTCCGAACCAATCAAGCAAAACTTCGTACATACTGAGCCATAAGCTATAGGCGTCTGAAAACGCTGTATGAAAAGATCAAGCAGGCGAAAACTGCGCCGCTTGCGCGGAACGCCGCAGCACGGCAGGCTGTCTATATGACCCAGGAAAGTGCCCCCTGCTTTGTCCATCTTATGGTGAACGGCCAACCTGTCGACCCGCAAACACGGCGCGACGTGGCCCGCTTTCGCCGTGCGGAACGTGCCCGATTGATGGCCGCGCGGCGGGCGCTGTCGACGATCGACCTGATCGCGCAGTCGGGACGGGTGGCGCAAACGTTAAGGCAGTTGATCGCAATCGCCCCGCCCCTGACCATCGCAGCCTATTGGCCAATCCGGGGGGAGTTGGACTTGCGCGGCTGGATGACAGAGATGCACAATCACGGTGCACAGATCGCGCTGCCGGTTGTGGAGGAAAAGAACGCGCCGGTCGCATTTCACCGCTGGACGCCAGCGGCTGAGATGACCCGTGGGGTGTGGAATATTCCGGTGCCCAAGATCGCTAGCCCAGTTGTTCCCGATGTGGTGATAGCGCCGCTCTTGGGCCTCGACGCCGCAGGCTACCGGCTTGGCAATGGCGGCGGGTATTATGATCGCACTCTTGCCGCCCTACCCCAAATGCCGCGCGTCATTGGGCTGGGCCACGACTTCTGCCGCATAGAGACAATCTTCCCCATGCCGTGGGACATACCTATGCAACAGTCCGCGCTTGGCGATGGCACTGTGATCGACCACGCCCGTTAAGGCGTGGCCGAGAGGGCTTAGCTGCCGTACCAGTCGCCGAATTTAACCTCGACATCGGTGCCGACGCGCTTGGCAAACTCTTCTGGATCCTGCGTGCCGCCATCTTTGCCCCGGAAGTGATAGGGGTAAACATAGGTCGGCTTGAACTCGGACACAGCAGAGGCCGCTGCGTTGGAATCCATAGTGAACGGCAAGTTCATGCAGACGAAGGCCAGCGAGATGTCGGTCAACCCGCGCATCTCTGGCGTGTCTTCGGTGTCGCCCGAGATATAAACGCGGAACCCGTCGAAGCCGAGGATATAACCGTTGTCGCGGCCCTCGGGATGGAAATTTTTGCGCTCTTCGGTGATGTTATAGGCCGGGATCGCGTTGATCGGCAGGCCGTTGAACTCAGTATTCTCACCATTGGCAACCTTGCTGGCCTTAGCAGCGAGCGCTTCGGGCAGCATGTCGAAAACGGCAGGGTTGGTGATGATCTGCACGTCATCCCCGGCCAGTGCGGCAAGCGTGTCGGCGTTGTAATGGTCGCCATGCTCATGGGTGATGAGGATCAGATCGGCAGCGGGGAAATCGCTGTATTGCGCGGGCTCGCCCACCGGATCGACATAGATCACACCTGCAGGTGTCTCCAGCACGATAGAGGCGTGATCGACGGGATGTACCGTGATCGGGCCGGCGTCTGTGTCGAATGTATCACCACTGTGCGCGGCGGCGCGGGCGGCGAAGGGCAGCAGCGTCACGATGCCAGCGGCGGCAGCGGAAGTTGCAAGGAAATGGCGGCGGGTGTGGGACATTTCAGGCTCCTGTTGGTTGCTGATACGGGACATAGCTGCCCCGACCTGCATTTCAACGCAGCGTTGATGATGCGGCAAGCTTATGCCGGGCGGAGATTGGGGAACCCACGCGGTTGTGCGGGTGGGGCGGCGGCGCGAGGGAGGGTTTGGCGGGGAACGCTCTATAATGCTCCCCCAACGGCACACGCGGCCCGCGGGTGTCGGCTTAGCGCTTTTTCACAAACTCGGTCAGGATCACGATGCGCTGGCCCTCGACACGGCCCTCAATATGGGCGGGGTTGTCGGCGACCAGCGAGATGCGGTGCACCGCCGTGCCACGCTTGGCGGTGAAGCCCGCGCCCTTTACGGTGAGATCCTTGATCAACACCACGGTATCGCCCGAGGCCAGCGGCACACCGTTGCTGTCGCGGTGGGCGGAGGGCTGGGGGATGTTCTCGGCCCATGCTCTCGTCTCGTCGTCGAGGTAGAGCTGCTCGGCAAGGTCGCGGGCCCAAGGCTCGGGGATCTTGGCGAGGGTGCGGGCGGCGAGGACCTGAATGGCGGGGTCTTCGGACCACATGGTCGAGGCCAAGGCGCGGAAGTGGGCCGGGTCTGGCGTGTCGCTGGCGGTCTGCTCGGCGCAGGTGGCGCAGATATCGGCTGTGGCGTCAGCGGGGCCGCCGGGGACCGGGGCTTGGGTGAGCGGGGCGCTGGCTGTGGCGCAGAGGGGGCATGTCATGGGGGTGAGGCATAGTCCGGCGCAGCCGGATTGAACAGTCCGGGGGACTGTTCAAAATGTCGAACGCAGAATTCGCGAGAATTGGGCCGGGGATGGATTGGGTGTGGTTGATTGGGACTGCCGCGCCCGAACCGAGGGGTGGGGAACAAGTTAAGCGCCCGCCCCGTGGGGGCGGTTCGAGCGCTGCCAAACCCTTGGGGTTTGGCATTCTGCGAAAAGAACTAAAGTTTTCCGTTCAGGTACGCCTCAACACTCTGGAAGCTAACACTTTTGACCCCAAGTTTCTGCTTTACACGATGTGCTTCGCCGTGAATCTTCGATAAAACGTTTTTGATTTTCTTTTCATCGCTTAGGTCAATAGACATCGACACCAAGGTACCTTCCAAAGAGCAGTCTACGTCGCGCACGGTTTTTCCCATCAGCAACAAGCCAGCACTGCCCGAGGCTAGAAAGAAATGACCCAATTCCCCGAAAAGCTGGTGAGCAAAAAAGAGCCCATACCCTGAGTTATCCCAGTCTGACTTTTGATGCGCCTTCTTTTTCTTATTTCTCCAAGCTTTTGAAGAAACGCCCGGCATCAATGAAAAATACAGAGCCTCGCGATCACTGCTAGGCTTAGTATGCTTACTAGTATTTAGAGAATTGCAGACCCCTACTCCCCTATCCGCTATGCATATCTCAACTTTATCTGGTTTAGCCCAATATTGAACGCAGAATACCGCTGTATTCACCTCACCGTGTTCAAATACATTTCGGAAAATCTCTCTGAAAGAATCCGCAAGCAGCTTTCTGAGTGCATCCGACCTATCCTGCGACACCACCCTAGCGAGGTTTTCGCACTTAACTTGAATTGCATCGCCTAGTTCAACCCAGTTTTCTGCAGCATAAGCTTCTAAACTATCACGTTGCATCACGCTTATAGGAATATATGTTCTGCCGCCAAATGCCCCCTGTGGATACGGCTTATCCTTGATGTTTAACGCTTCCGAAAAGCCGAGGTTATTAGCATATTTATGCTCTTTTAACCCTCTGTATAACACTCTTTCTTCAGGGTAGCGGCGCCTGCGCTCCCTGCACACTTTAGCAATGAATATGAGTGCTGTTGGGGTGAGAAACCGCTCTAACCCAGTATCTATTATTACTTTTTTGCATTCTGGAGCCTCAGATAACTCCATTGAGAACGCAGCAAGCGAATTGGGTCTACAGAATTTTGGAACCTTAAATATTCGCTGTTCACTCATTTTGCCAAACCGCCATTCCAATTTATCTCATGAAACGAGGCTAACCGGCTCAAACACTATTTGACAACACTCACTCGCACGGAATGTATCATGGGTATAGCAGCAGAACTGCTCGCCTGGAGGTCGCGGCACAACTGAAATGCTTTTCGGAGAATGGTGTTGCAACAGTCCCCAAACACAACCGAGCGGGAACGCGCATTGCTTCGCAAGACCCAGCCTCCCGCGCGCTCTAAAAATGGCCAGCTTTAGCTGTCCATTTTTAAAGCGGAAATAAACGCTTCCTGCGGGATATCCACCTTCCCAAACTGGCGCATCTTCTTCTTACCGGCCTTCTGCTTCTCCAGCAGCTTCTTCTTCCGCGTCGCGTCCCCACCATAACACTTCGCGGTCACGTCCTTGCGCATCGCGGACAGCGTCTCGCGGGCAATCACCTTGCCGCCGATGGCCGCTTGGATCGGGATCTTGAACATGTGGCGGGGGATCAGGTCTTTGAGTTTCTCGACCATCGCACGGCCCCGCGTCTCGGCGCGGTCGCGGTGGACCATGGTCGACAGCGCGTCGACAGGCTCGTCATTCACGAGGATCGACATTTTCACTAGCGCGTCGGTGCGGTAGCCGATCATCGCGTAGTCAAAGCTGGCGTAGCCCTTGGTGACCGATTTCAGGCGGTCGTAGAAGTCGAACACCACTTCGTTGAGCGGCAGATCGTAAACCACCATCGCGCGGGAGCCGGCGTAGGTGAGGTCGAGCTGCATACCGCGGCGGTCTTGGCAGAGTTTCAGCACATCGCCCAGGTATTCGTCGGGCACAAGGATCGTCGCCTTGATGCGCGGCTCTTCGATGTGGTCGACATAGGTGAGGTCGGGCATGTCGGCAGGGTTGTGCAGCTGCTCGACGGTGCCGTCTTTCATGTGGATGTCATAGATGACGCTCGGAGCGGTGGTGATGAGGTCGATGTCATATTCGCGCTCGATCCGGTCGCGGATCACTTCGAGGTGCAGCAGGCCCAGAAAACCGCAGCGGAAGCCGAAGCCGAGGGCGGCGGAGGTTTCCATCTCGAAGGAGAAGCTGGCGTCGTTGAGGGCGAGTTTTTCGATGCTGTCGCGCAGGTCTTCGAACTCGGCCGCGTCGACGGGGAAGAGGCCACAGAAGACCACGGGTTGCGCGGGTTTGAAGCCCGGCAGCGCTTTGTCGGTGCCTTTTTTCTCATGCGTGATGGTGTCACCCACGCGGGTGTCGCGGACCTGTTTGATTGAGGCGGTCAGGAAGCCGATCTCGCCGGGGCCGAGCACGTCGATCTCTGTCATCGCGGGGCGGAAGACGCCGATGCGGTCGACATGGTGGACGGAGCCGTTTTGCATCATGCGGACGCGGTCGCCCTTTTTAAGCTGGCCGTCCATGATGCGGACGAGGACGATGACACCGAGGTAGCTGTCGTACCACGAATCCACCAGCATGGCCTTGAGCGGCGCGTCGAGCGTGCCTTTGGGAGCGGGCAAACGGGTGACGATGGCTTCGAGTGTTTCCTTGATGCCGATGCCGGTTTTGGCCGACACGCGGATTGCCTCAGACGCGTCGATGCCGATGACATCTTCGATCTGCTCGGCCACGCGGTCGCAGTCGGCGGCAGGCAGGTCGATCTTGTTGAGGACGGGGACGATCTCGTGGTCCGCGTCGATGGCGTGGTAGACATTGGCCAGAGTCTGGGCCTCGACCCCTTGGGTGCTGTCGACCACCAGAAGCGAGCCTTCGACCGCACGCATGGAGCGGGAGACTTCATAGGCGAAATCGACGTGGCCGGGGGTGTCGATCAGGTTGAGGACATAGTCCTGCCCGTCGTCAGCGGTATAGTTAATCCGGACGGTCTGGGCCTTGATCGTGATGCCCCGCTCGCGCTCGATATCCATGCTATCGAGCATCTGTTCCTTCATATCCCGGTCGGCCACCGTTTTGGTGGATTGGATCAGCCGATCGGCGAGCGTGGATTTCCCGTGGTCGATATGCGCGACGATGGAGAAATTGCGGATGTTTTCAAGCGGTGTCATGCAGGGGGATATGGCGCAGAGCCGCGCCTGCGTCAATTGGCCTTGAGCGTGTCAGAGGCCCCTACCCGCCCCACATGGCGCTTTATCGCAACGTCCTGCGCGTTCGACCCCAAAGGAGAATTGCGCGACGCCCCCTTTTGCGGCATAAAGGAAGGCAGAGCAGACCGGGCCGACAAGGGGAAAACCCCGTGGTCCAAAACAATAGGGCAAATCAATGCGGACAGTTGTAAGTTTGATGGCGCTCGTCGTGTTGGCGGGCTGTGGCGGGTCGCGGTATTCCAGCGATGCGGCCGTGGGGCGTTTTTCGCCCCCTCCGGTGCTTTTCGCGACCGGACCAATCCAAAAGGCATGTTTGGCCGATGGGCGGCGGGAATCGAGCCACACGCGCTGTGGCTGCGTGCAGGCTGTGGCGGATCAGACCTTGTCCCGCTCAGATCAGCGGCAGGGGGCCAAAATCTTCCGCGATCCGCATCAATTGCAGGAAATGCGCCAATCCGACAACAAAAGCCACAACGCCTTCTGGAGCACATGGAAAGCCTTCGGCCAGAGCGCTGCGGCGGCCTGCTCCAACACCTAATCGCTTAGTTTTCGTCTAATGGCGCGCCGAACCGGTCAATCAACCGTCCGACGATCTGATCGCGGGCGGCGCGGAACTGCGTGAGCTTGGCCTCCCGCCCCTCGCCCAGCCCTGTGGGATCTAGGATCGGCCAATATTCCACGTCGAGATGATAAAACCGCGTCAGGTCCAGCGCCCGGCGTTGGCTGGCGGGGCTCAGCGCGATCACCAGATCGAATGACCCCAGATCGTCGCCCCATTCCTCCATCTCGTCAAAGCTGCGGCTGCGGTGGCGCGCCAATTCCACGTCTAATTCGGCGCAGACAGCGATGGAAAAGCCGTCAATCTCCATGTCGTTCTTGACGCCCACGGACTGCACATAGGTGCCGGTGCCGTAGAATTTCTTCATCAACCCCTCGGCCATGGGCGAGCGGACGGCGTTATGGTCGCAGCAAAAGAGAACGGATTGAGGCAGCTGCTGCGTCATTTAACCGCCGAAATGCAAAACGCAGATCAGGGTAAAAAGCCGCCGCGCGGTGTCGGTGTCGATCTCGGCTTTGCCGGAGAGGCGCTCTTGCAACACGCGGGAGCCTTCGTTGTGGATGCCCCGCCGGGCCATGTCGATCGTCTCGATCTGGCTGGGGGGCAGTTTCTTGACCGCCTCAAAATAGCTTTCGCAGATCTGGAAGTAATCTTTCACCACCTGCCGAAATGGGCCAAGCGACAGGTGAAATTCCGCTGCTTTTTCAGCCGCTTCGGTTTCAACGTCAAACACCAGCCGCTTGTCGCGGATCGACAGGGACAGGTGATACGGGCCCGATGGCACCGGGCCTTTTTCGCGCTCCGGCAGGACAAAGCTGTTCTCTTCCAGCAGGTCGAACATCGCCACCTTACGCTCTTGATCGATCTCGGGCGTGGGGGGCGGCATGTTCGCGTCATCAAGCGCGATATGGGTGATGCGGGTCATCGACGCATCCTTTTTGCTGGCGATACGTCGTCTTGGATAGCGCAGCCCCGAGGGCGGGGCAATGCGAGATGGGAAAGGCAGTACATATGCACGCCCACGACCCTAGTCGTTCAGCTTGCGCAGGCGCGCGGTCACCGACAACCCATGCGCCTCAAGGCTCTCCGATTGGGCCAGCCGCTCTGCCGCGGGGCCGATGGCCCTGAGCGCCGCAGGGGTCATCTGCGCCAGCGTAGTCCGCTTCATGAAATCAAGCACCGACAGGCCCGATGAGAATCTCGCCGAGCGCGCCGTGGGCAGCACGTGGTTCGGCCCACCGACGTAGTCGCCAATCGCCTCAGGTGTCCACTGGCCAAGGAAAATCGCCCCCGCATGGGTGATCTTTTCAGACAGCGCTTTTGGGTCGGCCACGCAAAGCTCAAGGTGTTCCGGCGCGATGCGGTTGCTGAGCGCGGCAGCGACATCCAGATCGGCCACGGTGATGATCGCCCCATTGTCGCGCCAGCTGGCGCCCGCAATCGCACGGCGTTCAAGGGTCAGCAGGCGCTTCTCCACCGCTTCCTCCACTGCGCGGGCGAAGGCGGGATCGGTGGTGATCAGAATGCTCTGTGCGCTTTCGTCGTGTTCGGCTTGGCTTAGCAAATCAAGTGCAATGAAATCCGGGTCGTTGTCGCCATCCGCAATCACAAGGATCTCCGACGGACCCGCGATCATGTCGATGCCCACTTTGCCAAACACACGCCGTTTGGCGGCGGCGACGAAGGCGTTGCCCGGCCCGGTAATCTTGTCCACCGGGGGGATCGTATCGGTGCCATAGGCCAATGCGGCCACAGCCTGCGCGCCACCAATGCGGTAAATCTCATCCACCCCAGCAATGCGGGCGGCCAGCAGCACCAGCGGGTTCAATACACCGTCGGGGGCTGGCACCACCATGGCGAGGCGCTCAACACCCGCGACCTTGGCCGGGACCGCATTCATCAAGACCGACGAAGGGTAGCTCGCCAGCCCGCCCGGCACATAAAGCCCCGCCGCCGAGACGGGCGTCCAGCGCCAGCCCAGCGTGGCGCCGTCAGGATCGGTCCATTCCGCATCTTCGGGCAATTGCCGGACGTGGTAGGCGCGAATGCGGTCGGCGGCGAGTTCTAGGGCTTTGCGATCTTCCGGGGAAACTTCGGCGACGGCTGCGTCGACCTCTGCCGCGCTGATGCGTAACGTGTCTGGCGTCAGGGTCACGCGATCGAACTTTTCGGTCAGGGCGATAACGGCAGTATCGCCCCGCGCACGCACGTCGGCGATGATATCGGCCACCACGGCGTCGACATCGGGGCTGTCTTCGCGTTTGGCGTTCAGAAGTTTATCGAACGCAGCTTCAAAATCGGCAGCGGAGGCATCGAGCGTGACAGGCATGGGTTTAGGCTTTCGAATGGGGGGCTACCGCAACGGGCTGGCCCAAAGGTATCAAGGCGCGGATGGTCGGCGCAGGCTGGGCTCAGCACGCAGGCCTGAGGTTTTGACGGCGGCACTGGGGGCGAACCGCTGCGCGAGGCGCATGGCGCGGGTGTCTTGAGCGTTTTCGAAAACGGCCCGCGCAACATGGGCCGCAAGAATGGCAAAGAGCCCGCCTGCAATCGCTGCCGCAGGCGCCAACAAGCCCGGCAATGTGACGGTGCCCAAAAGGTGCCGCACCGCCAATGCCAACCCAAGCACCAAAAGCGCCCAGCCGGTCGCTTCGGTCATCAGGGCCGCCACGCGACCACGGGTAAATCTATTCTGTTTGAGTTCAGGCATCTCGCGATCCTTGGCACCGTGACGCGATGTCACTCAGGGTGAACGGGCCGTTTCTTGGACGGGGCGACATAGGGGCGCGTAACGTCCTTGAGGGTCACTTCTAGCGCTTCGACCTCCAGCCGGATCGCGCCGTCGCCCGCAAGGGTAAGCGTGACTTGGCCCGAGGGTGCATCGCTTTCCTCGAAGGTAATGTCGAGCAGCGACAGGATCGTGTCGGCGTCACCTTTGGGCACGCCTTGGCTGGCCACACGCTGCACATTGTTGAACATCAGTATCGATTGCACACGTTCGGGCGCGTGCCGTGCAGCGCCCGTATCCTCATGCCGCAACCGGTTCAGCAGCAGTGCAAAACGCGCGCCGGTGCGGTGCCAGCGCATTTCCGAGGCCGGAAAGACCGCATCTTGGGTCAGCGACGCGATCACCGTCAGATCCTCGGCGTCGAATGCGCCAAGGTTTAACGGCGCTTCGCGGCCATCTTCGAAACGTGCATCTTCGGTCATTTGCTGCTGATCCTTTCGATATCGGCCCCGACACCGCGCAGCTTGGCCACGACGTGTTCATAGCCGCGATCAAGGTGGTAGACGCGGCTTACCGTGGTCTCTCCGCTGGCGGCCAGCCCAGCAAGAATGAGCGAGATCGAAGCCCGCAGATCGGTCGCCATCACCGGCGCACCTTTGAGTTTCTCGACGCCGTTGACTGTGGCCGTGCCGCCATGCACGTCAATCCGTGCGCCCATGCGGATCAGCTCTGGCGCGTGCATAAAGCGGTTCTCAAAGATTTTCTCTTCCAGCACCGATGTGCCTTCCGCCGTGCAAAGCAGCGCCATCATCTGCGCCTGAAGGTCGGTCGGGAAGCCGGGGAAAGGTTCGGTGGTCACGTCGACCGCCGAGATGCGCCCATTGCGGCGCGCCACCTTGAGGCCCGCTTCGGTCTCGGTCACTTCAATGCCCGCCGCGTCGAGCTTTTCGCAGAACGCCTGCAACAGGTCGATCCGTCCGCCCAGCAGTTCGACTTCGCCGCCGCAGAAGGCGGGCGCCAGCATATAGGTGCCAAGCTCGATTCGGTCGGTGACGACCTTGTGGGTCGCGCCATGCAGGCTGTCGACGCCCTGAATTGTGATGCTCGGCGTGCCATCGCCTTCGATTTGCGCCCCCATAGCGCGCAGGCAGTCCGCCAGATCGACGATCTCGGGCTCGCGTGCGGCATTGTTGATGACGGTCGTGCCCTTGGCCAGCGTCGCGGCCATCAGGATGTTCTCGGTCGCACCAACCGAGGCGAAGGGGAAGTCGATCACCGCGCCCTTCAGCTTGCCGCCGTCGGCTTTGGCGTAAAGATACCCGTCCCGCAGATCAATCTCGGCGCCCATTTTGGCCAGACCGTCAGTGTGAATATCCATCGGTCGCGCGCCAATAGCACAGCCACCGGGCAGCGAAACTTCGGCATGGCCTTCGCGCGCCAGCAGCGGCCCAAGCACAAGGTTCGACGCGCGCATCTTGCGCACAATGTCATATTCCGCACGGGTGTTGATCGGCCCATGGCTGGCCATCGTAATGACTTTGCCGTCTTGCATAGACGCCACTTCGGCACCCAGAGAGCGCAGCAGTTCGGTCATGGTGCGAATGTCACTTAGGCGCGGCGCATTGGTCAGCGTCAGCGGCTCTTCGCTCAGCAATGTCGCAGGCATCAGCGCCAGACAGGCGTTCTTGGCCCCCGCAATGGGAATTTGCCCGTTCAGCTCGCCGCCGCCTCTGACCAGAATCGAATCCATCGTTCAGTTGTCCTTTTCCGACCCTTCGGGGTCATTGCCTGTATCCTGCGCCACATCCTCGGCCCGCGCACGCGCCTGAGCCTTGCGCCGGCCCATATTGGCCTTCAGCGCAGCCTTCAACCGCGCCTCACGAGCGCTCGGCGTTTTTGCGGTCTTTTCTGGGGCGTTTTGCTTTGCCATGCCGCCTATCTAGCGCAGGGTGCACGAAGCGTCCAGATCAGGGGTTGCGCCCCTTTTCGATTGCGGCTAATCACCCGCCCACGGCGCTGCTGTAGCTCAGAGGTAGAGCACTCCCTTGGTAAGGGAGAGGTCGAGAGTTCAATTCTCTCCAGCAGCACCATGAACCCCTTACATCGCTTGATACTTCGCGCCTAGCACCGCTGATGGTCTCTCGACTACGCCCGCCGCTGCGCGTCAGTCTGAGTGCGAGAGGTCAATTCTCTCCAGCAGCACCATGAACCCTCCCCTTCGTCGGATACGCAGCCCCTAGCACCGCTGATGGTCTCTCGACTTACGCCCGCCGCTGCGCGCCAGTCTGAGTGCAAGAGGTCAATTCTCTCCAGCAGTTCCATGTACCTCTTATGTAACCAGATACGCTGCGTCACGCACGGGCCGTGGACGCATGCGCCGTAGCGCGGAGCCTACGAAAGTTTCATGCAGCGAGCGTGGGGAGCGGCACGTCACATAACCTAGCAAAGGGACGTGCGGTGGGTCCATAAGCGGTTTCAGCTGGATCACCCTGCCCTGCCGATTCCGCGTTGGCCAAAGCGGGCATCATGCGGTCGAACGTAGCCCGCGCTTCGGGCGACAGCATCCGCAATGCGGTGCGACCGGGGTAGAAGCTCTCGCTCGGGATGCCTTCGGCAAAGATGATCTCATGCTGGGCAAAGAACAGATGCACATAAGTGACCTCACGCTTGCCGTGGGCGATGCGCACGCCGGGCATATCGCGAGCGAGATGGATTGCGCGCACGAGGTGGTCACTCCCAATCATCATTCCATGCTGGCGCGACACAAACATCGCGCGGTGGTTGCCTAGGGCACCCTTGGAAATCCGGATCGGGCGCAACTCTTCGTTGGCGGTGAGTTCGGCATCGTTGACATGACGTTGACCGATCCACAAAAGCGGCTGCGGCCCGTGGTCCAAGGTCTCAATCAGATCGCCGGGTTTGAGCGTCTCGATCGCCACTGGACCTTGAGGGGTCAGCACCTCGGTCCCTGCGGCGAAACAGACAATCCCGGTGTTGTCATAGGTATAGCTGTCTGGCGTGGCATTCTTCACCGTGAGAGAGCTCTGCTCCAACCGCGCGTTGTCGGTGTAATCGACAGCGTTGCCCTCATCGTCGTGGGTGTTGGACTGGTTCAGTATACCGTCGTCGGCTTGGTCGGCGCGCAGCTCATCGAGGCTGTCGTAATAGTCCCCCAGACCCAGAACATCGTTGTTGCTGGGATCACCATCGCCGGTGCGTCCGGTATTTCCGAAACCAAAATCGCTGACAGTGTCATGGCCCTCGCTGACGCGGAAAAGGTCATTGCCGTCCCCGCCGATCAGTTGATCGTTGCCCGCGCCACCATCCAACGTGTCATTTCCGGCCCCGCCTACTAGGGTGTCGTGGCCACCGCCCGCACCCCCGCTATCGCCCGAAAGGTAATCGTTGCCGTAGCCCCCATCGACATAATCATTTCCCTCGCCGCCACTGATGTGATCCGAGCCTGCGTCGCCAAAGAGCTTGTCGTTGCCAGCGCCGCCTGAGATCACGTCCTCTCCGGCGCCGCCATGAAGGATGTCGTCCCCCGCGCCGCCCTCTAGAGAATCGTCGCCCGCGTCACCGTAGATCAGGTCATTGCCCGTCCCGCCGTCAATCGTATCCGCGCCGTCACCGCCATAAAGCGTGTCGCCGTTTGCACCGCCTTGCAGCGTGTCATCACCCGCGCCGCCGTAGATCAGGTCCGCCCCGTCGCCGCCGCTGATGCTGTCATGGCCTTCCTCACCATCAAGCCGGTCATTCCCGGCCCCGCCGTCAATCGTATCATCCCCGATGCCACCATAGATCGTGTCGTTCCCCTCACCGCCCGCAAGCTGGTCGTGGCCACCCTCACCAAGAATATAGTCATCACCGGAGCCGCCAAGCACAGTATCGTCCCCGTCGCCGGCGCTGACCCCCATGTCCCCGCTGTTGGCAGAACCGTCAACTCGGTCAGATTGCCCGGACAGATAGAAGGCTTCGATGTCGGTGAAGGTGATTTGATCGTGGCCCGCGCTTGCGGTGCCTTGCTCGAACCCAGTGAAGGTGACTTCGACGCTTTGGCTGTGGCCGCGAAAATCGATGTAATCGTGGTCGCCATCACCACTGCCGCCATCGACTGTATCGTTGCCAAAACCGTCACTGGCCACGAAACTGTCCATGCCTGTGCCGCCATGGAGCGTGTCACTGCCTGCACCCATATAGAAGATATCATCGCCCGCACCGCCCTCAGCGTAGTCGTTGCCCGCGCCGTCCCAAAGGTGGTCGTGGCCGCTGCCGCCCTCGAGGACATCGTCACCCGCGCCGCCGTTGAGCACGTCGTTGCATGCGCCGCCTTCAAGCGTGTCTGCCCCATCGCCCCCGACCAAGGTGTCACTGCCCGCGCCCCCTTCGAGTGAGTCGTCACCTGCCCCACCTCGAATGTAATCACGGCCCTCCTCGCCATAGACGGTATCATTGCCCGAGCCCGCATCAATCTTGTCTGCACCGTCGCCACCATAGACCACGTCGTCATTGCCTTTAGTACCGCCACCGCGCCCGTCATCGATGCTGTCGCCATCGGCGTCGGTGTAGTGCGCATCCATGCTGTCATCGCCAGAGGTGCCATCAACAACACCGGGCCGCGTGTCGGTTTCGGCATAGCGAACCGAAGAGCTTTCCCCATCGGCGCTGTCCATCGCGTCGCCGTTGCGAGAGGATGTGGCTGAAAAGCTTTCGCCAGCCTTGGGTTGCTCCTTAGCCGGGTAGACAAAGCCTACATTCTGCCCATCAATGCGCAGGACGTAGACTTCTGTACCGGATGCATCAATCAGAGAGAATTCATTCTCAAGAACCGCCCCGGCGGGATAGGTAACCCCATTGATCGTTACCGGCTGTGCGAGGGTCTGTGCGCCGCCCTCTTCGACATAGCCGTCTTCGAAATGGCTGTCATCGTCGTTGATGACGATATTTGTGCCGTCACCGCCTTTAAATTTAAAATCTTGGTTCAGCCAGCTGGGCTTTGACGCATCATAGTACCGCGCCGCGCTGTCATTGGCCTGCACATCGCCGGTCAGATTGGCTTCTGACAAATCCGATGGGGTCTTAAACATAGACCAATCATAGACGGTAAACTGATAACCCACTGCGCGCGTCCCATAGATGCCGAGGCCTTAAGACCTTCGTTTTCGTAGGAGCCCGATGTCGCCTGGAAATATGGCGAAGATGAGACATAAATTAGGAGGGCTTGAGCAGCGTTGCAAATATGTAACCGCAAAACACCCCCGCCCGGTTCAACGGACAGGGGTGCTGAATTTCATTTCGTAGGTTGTGTTAGGACGCCTCAAACACACCGCAGGCAATGCGCGAACCGGCATCACCAGCGGGTTGTGACGTGTAATCGTCTGCACCGTCGTGGATGACAAAGGCAGCACCGTCATCGTCTTTGATCATGCCATCGATATCGAGCAGATCAAGGAACACTTCGGCCTGAAGCACACCGTCGTCACCGACAACCATGTTGGGCATGTCACCCGGATGCGGCCCGCCTTCGACAAGCACACCATGTTGATGGTCGCCCGCGATATGACCACCAGCCGAGGTGAAATCCTCTGCAGAGCAGTCGCCGGTTTCATGGAGGTGCACGCCATGCGTCCCTGTTGGCACACCTGTCACATCAATCTTGACCAGCGTCCGGCCTGAGGCCGTCGTGTTCAACGTAACGCTCCCAGTGATATCGTCAGATTTGCCAGCCACCTGAGCGGTCGCCGCCGTTTGCATGTGGCCTTCGGCCTGCGCCGCTACGGCGCCAGTTGTGACCAAGGCGGCCCCGAGTAGGATATTGCGCAGATACATGGCTTTCCTCCGTTGGGTTCTATGTCAGATGAAACCACAACCCCTCCGGGCCACGTCGGGTTCCTCTTGATGCGACCCAAAGCTTGGCCCTATAAGCGGCCGAGTGCTCCCTTAGCTCAGCTGGATAGAGCAGCCGACTTCTAATCGGCAGGTCGAGGGTTCGAATCCTTCAGGGAGCGCCATTTTCGCAAGGCCGAACAACGGGCCATCAGCAGAATTTGCGAGGCCACCAGATAGACCGGTTCCGATTTGGCCGAAGGGCAGCTTTGGCGTCGAGCCTATCCCGCCCGACACCGCCCCTCTGGTCAATTAAGCCGCGACACGCGCCTTCTCCATCTCTACGATGAAGGCACAATTCGGCAAATCCACGGTGAACTTTGTCCCGGCCCCGATAGTGCTTTCTACATGAATGTCCCCATCATGCGCCGCGGCAAGCTTTTTGCTGATCGCGAGACCCAGACCGGTGCCACCGTCCGTACTTTTCGTCGCAGTTTCGGCTTGGATGAAGGCTTGAAAAATTCGCTCTAGGTCTTCTTTCGGCATACCGCATCCGTTGTCTTCAATCTCAAGGCGGCACGTCTCTCCGATCATCCTGGCACGCATGCGGATGTTAGAGGCCGAGGAGAATTTCAGCGCGTTGCCAAGGAGGTTAATCAGGATCTGCTTGCAGCGCCCACGGTCGGCCAACACGTTGAACTCATCAAATTCAATCTCGATTAACGACTGCTTTTCTTTCGCCAAGCCCTGAAACTGCTCCTCTAGCTCGGCCAGCAAATCACCAGCTTGGAACGAGGTTTTGTTAAGTTTGATCGAGTTCAACTCGATGCTGGTGTAGTCGAGAATTTCATTAATGATCGTCAGCAGGTGATCGCCTGCCGATTTGATGCGGCCCCCGTAACGCTCGGTCTGGTCGCCTAGGTCATCGAAGTGGACCTTAGAGATCGGCTCGTTCGGTTTCAGCTTGGCGATCGTATGCCCTTTGAGGTTCGTAAGAAAGCTGGCGTAGCCATTGATAATGGTCAGCGGCGTGCGAAGCTCATGGCTCAGAACGCTCATGAATTCTGATTTGGCGCGGCTGGCATTGCGCGCCTCATCCCGTGCCTGACGCAGCTCGACGATGTTTTCCATCCGTGTGCGGTTTTCGATGAAATACGTGAACAGCCCGCCCAGCACGATCATCGCTGCAGTTCCTGCGATCACCAGTGCCAGCAACTTGAACTCATCAGGGTTGCTGTAGCCCCCCATCAAAGTCGTCGGTGTCACGTGAAACGCGGCCATGCCGGTGAAATGAAGACCAACAATCGCCAGCGCAAAGGCCAGTGTCATCTTAAGCGTGGTATACCGGTGGTTCTGCGCGCCAAAGAACAGGGCGGCAGTGGAAAAGACCATCGCGAGCAAGACAGACGCGATAAGGTAATTTTTATCCCAATGGATTATGCCTTCGACACGATAGGCGACCATCCCGGTGTAATGCATGGCCGAGATCGACAGCCCCAAGATCACCCCTCCGAGGACGGTCGTGATCCACAGGCGGAACATTCCTGCAATCAAAATGCCGATGGTGCACCCAAGAATTGCAATCACGAGCGATGTGAAGGTGAGGCCCAGATCAAAGCTTACCGGAGCATCGGGTTGGTACGCGAGAATGGCGATGAAATGCGTGCACCAAATGGCAATTCCAGAGGTGACGGCAGTCATGAAATACCACAACAATGCCTGACGCGGCGTTTGCTTAAGCGCGTGCCGGTAAAGATTTGTAATCACCCAACTGCCGAATGTGCACAAAAGCGCTGCAAGCAAGACCAGAGTCGTATCGTGGTTGGAGTGCATAGAATGAGCAACTGTAAGCATTTTTAACCTCAAGATAATCAAACTATCTTGCGCAAGGAATGCGGCGAAACCTTGTCCGAGTGGGTTCTTTTTAACGTTAATTCGACACTGCGCACTCAAATGCACCAGCCCTAATGCGAGCGGCAAAAAGCAGTGTGATTTCTCACCATGTGACATGCGGCGGCTTCATTGCTGTGGCCAGACGCATCCCCGAACAAATTGTCACAGGATACCGGACCCGACGGGCATACAGAGCCAAATGCCATCTCAATCGCCGCCCCCTGCCCTTAGACAACCTGTGCAAAATAGCCCCCTTCACATCCAAGGGTTGCGCTTACCTGCCACAATGCGCCACTACCCGGTCTAATTTGCGCCGCATTTTAATGCTGATCTGCGCACATTGTATTTAGCTCATAGGTAAATCCGCCATGCTAACCTGTCTTCAAGGACTGATGCTGGACCCGGTCTATTGGGCCGTGCTTGCCGTCAGTACGATCGCCGCAGCTGTCGCGCTGTGGACGCTCAGATTTCAGCAGTTTCAAGGCAAGGTTTACTATGCACTGACATTCGTCGGAATGATCTGGACCCTCATAATGGTCGGGTCCGAAGCTGCAACAGTCGCCTTTGACTGCCAGATGCAACAGGCGCAACTGGCTTGGTTGGGTCATGGTCTGGTGCCCGTCGCATGGGCATTCTTTATCTTCGACTATGTCGGCCCCTCAAACAAAGCGCACCGGCGGATCAGCCTTTTGGCCCTTGTAGCTGTACCGCTGGGGGCGTTTGGCTTGGCCGCGACAAACGGCTCGCACCAACTGATCTATACCTCAGAAACGGCGATCTTGCCGGGCTCAGACCGGACTACGTTTGTGCATGGGGCGGGGTATTTCCTTGTCCTTGCCGTACTTTATTGCTTCGTGATGGCGGCGCTCATCTGGCTTGGCCGCGCGTTTTTTCGGGCGAAGCGGGCCGCTTGGCCGTTGTTGACGATGTTGGTTGTCATTACGTTGACCCCGCTGGGGGCGAATGCGGCCTATGCGTTCTTTGGATTTACGGTGATGGGGCTCGATCCGACGGCCTTCATGTTCACCTTGGGTATTCTCGCCTTTTCTTGGTTGCTGGTGACGAACAAGACGATGGACATGCCCTCGGTCGGGCAATCGACCCTGTTTGACACAATGAGCGAGCCGCTGGTCCTGCTTGACGCGCGGCGCCGAGTAGTCCGTTCAAACGCGGCGGCAAAGCGCAGCGGCATTCTCTCTGATCCGGACTGGGGCACTGACCTCATTGCCGGGATCGACGCACAGACTGCCAAGGGCACCTCTTCGCATATTACCTACAATGAGCGCCTGTACGAGCCGCGCGTTCACCCCATCGAAAACCCGCTTGCCCCCGCTGGCCCCGCCATCGGCTGGAGCGTTACCTTTGTCGATGTGACCAAGCGGATCGCCACCACGACAGCCCTTGAGCAGGCGCTGAGGGAGGCCGATGAGGCCAACCGCGCCAAGGATGAATTTATCTCTGTTGTGAGCCATGAACTGCGTACGCCACTCACCTCATTAAAGGGGGGGTTGGCCTTGGCGCTGAGCGGCAAGCTCGGCGAGGTCAGAGGACCATTGCGGTCCTCGCTCGACATCGCCCACCGCAACGGCGTTCGCCTGTCACGGTTGGTCGATAATATACTTTTGGTGCAAAAGCTTGAGGTTCAGGCACTTTCGCTTGAGTGGCTGCCCGTTGATCTGCCTGCCCTGCTGCGCGACAGCATTGAGGAAAACCGTATGTATGCCCACGAGCGTGGCGTGCGGCTCGACATTGGTAAAATCGATCAAGCTGCCGTCGTCTTGGGCGATGCCTTCGCCATCCGGCAAGTGGTCGACAATCTGATCTCCAACGCGGTTAAATTCTCCCATGTGGGCAACACTGTGGAGGGCACACTGACGACCAACCAAGGCCGCGTGCGGATCTCTATCCGCGATCACGGGCGCGGTATTCCTGAGGGGATGGAAGAAAGGGTCTTTGGTCGCTTTGGACAGCTTGATGACGACGGCCAGAAATCAACGCAAGGTTCCGGCCTTGGCCTCCATATCTCCCGCCAACTGGCGCGGCAGATGGCGGGAGACTTGTTTTACGAAAGCGAAGTCGACGTCGGATCAATATTCCATGTCGAGTTCGGCATCGGGGCAGAGGAAAACCCCGCGCCCCAAGATGAAGACAACACGCTACAAATAACCACCTGACCGCCTCTAAAGCTCAATCCGGATGTCGTGAATCCACAGCTTTGGCGGGCGTGACAGGACAAAGACAACCACGTCGGCCAAATCATCCGGTTCAGTGAAAATGTGGTTCGGCACGTCTTCTCCGGCCTTGGCAAACATGCCTGTATTGGTGCCCGACTGATAAAGCCCGCCGACCCGCACGCCGGTGCTTTCCTCATCCGCCTTCAACACTTCGGTAAAGCCACGCACACCGTATTTCGTGGCCGTATAAACCGACTGCCCCGCCTGCGCCACGACACCGGATTTGGAAACGACATTGAGAATGATCGCCTCGTCATTGTCGCGCAGCGCAGGCAGCGTCGCCTGTGTCATCTGCATTAACCCGGTCAAATTGGTCTGCACTGTGGCCTGCAACATCTCGGGTGCAATGGTGTCGAGCGGCCCGGCCTTGTGCCAAATCCCCGCGTTGTTAATAAGAATATCGAGCCCACCAAAGCGTTCCACCACCTGCGCGGCGGTCTGATCAATTGCCAAGGGGTCTTGGAGGTCGCAGGTCAGCCCGATGGTCTCTGGCGCGCCTGCGGCTTTGCAGGCTTCGGCCACCGCCTGAAGGCGCGTCTCATCCCGGCCCAGAATGGCCAGCCGCGCGCCAGTCTCTGCCAGCTTTAGACAGATGTGTCGCCCAATCCCGTCGCTGCCGCCAGTGACCAAGATACGTTTGTCGCGCAGTTCCATATCGCTCTCCTATGCTGGCAGCGGCCTACCGCGACGCGCCGGGTTTTGCAAAGACCCGCGTCAGATCGTGATAAGCTGCGCCCGGATTGCCTTGGCCACCGCATGGGTCTTGTTGGCCACGTCCAGCTTAGCGCAGGCGTTATATAGGTGGTGGTTCACGGTGCTGTTGGACACAGTCATGATCTGCGCCGTCTCCCAAGCCGTTTTGCCCACGGCGGCCCATTTCAGCACTTCCTTTTCACGGCGGCTTAACCTCGGCCCCGGTTCTCCCCCGGTGATACCAGCCACCATATCGCTCTGAAGCAGGCAGCCCAGATAGATCGCATCGGCGATGATCCCGCGCTTGTATTTGCGCCATTCGTGAATGCGCAGATCAGAGTTCAGCGTCAGCACCGCCTTGCCATGCACATGATCCCGAATGGGGATCGACACGCCGTTCTGACGCACGCCAAACTCCATCGCCTCCCCAAAAAAGTCCCGTGTCATCCGGTCGACTTTGGGCAATTCGCTCCAATCCACGGGCAGGGTGCCCTCAAGCGATCTGTCCACCACGGGATCAATCAGATGATAGTTTTCCTCTTGGTAGCGGGCCAGCCAAGCGGGGTCATAGGTTGTATGGATGACTGGGTCACTGCCGCCGCAGGTGTCCTTGTGAAACCCAAGATAAGATAGATTGTTAAGCCCCATCTCCTGCGCCAAAACATTGAGAATCTCAGAAGTTTTGAGATCTGGCTGCTGCTCTTTCAAGTCGAGATAGCGGTCGGAAAGGGGGGTCACCATGGGGCGGCGTTCAACTACTCAAACGATATTAAATTGAGCATTCTTTATAGGGCGATACAACCCGTGAGGGAACATGCGGCGAGGCGAATGCCTTCCCGGTATACGCGAAACAGGCCAAAGCGTTGCATATTTACCCCCATCTTCCGAAGTAAAAGAGGCAACTCACCCCCACTATGCGAGGGGGGGCGTTGGGCGCGGTGCAGCGTATTGCGGCCCCCGCCTGAAAACCGTTGCACCCCTTACAAAAACTCAGTCGTCCAAAACACCGGACAGGGGCGCGATTTCCATGGCGAGGACCGCGGCAGAGCCAAATGGCAGGCCCTGCTGAAAGGTTGCGTCAGCCGTAGCACGCAACTCTTGTCTGGCTTTCATTCACTGCAGCCGCAAACACGAATAACAAGATTCGCCCCCTCGATCCTTAAGCATTTGTTATGGTTTGGTTAAATTTTCGGCATACTTCGGCTGATTTCCACGGCTGGCCTGTGTAAAGCTGGTAGAATTTACAGGGTCGGTGAATCATCGCGATGCGGCGCCGGATGATCCTATCGCCCGCATCTCTGTTACAAAAACATCACTTGCCCAAATCCACCTAATTCCGTAATTCACGAATTATGGAAGAAACAGTCCCCAACCGCCTTGCCATCCTTGGCCATCCGCAGCGTCTCGCCCTTTTTCGGCTGCTGATGCGGCGCTACCCCGATCGCGTGCCCGCAACCGAACTGGCACTGGCGCTTGGTCTAAAGCCCAACACGCTCTCGACCTATATCGGCGCGCTGTTGCAGTCCGGCTTGGTCACTCAAGAACGGCAGGGCACGTCGCTGCGCTATGCAATTGATCTAAAGGCGGCCCGCGACACCATCGGCTATCTGCTGAACGATTGCTGCCGCGGCCGGCCGGAGATTTGCACCCCCCTCACCTCTTCAGATGGAAACCTTCCCATGCCTGATGACAAGTTCAATGTCCTGTTCATCTGCACCGGCAATTCGGCGCGGTCGATCTTTGCCGAAAGCATCCTGCGCGACCTCGCAGGTGACCGTTTCAACGTTTACTCCGCAGGCACTCGGCCACAGTCGGACTTGAACCCCTTTGCCGTGCAGGTGCTTGAGCATAAGGGCCATGACGTATCGCAATTGCGCTCAAAGAACGTGGCTGAATTTCAAACCGACGATGCGCCGGCGTTCGACTTTGTCTTCACCGTCTGCAATCAGGCGGCGAACGAAGAATGCCCCACTTGGCCCGGCCAGCCGATCAGCGCGCATTGGGGTTTGCCTGATCCGGTGAAGATCGAAGGGTCCGACGCCGAAAAAAGCCTCGCGTTCCAGCAAGCCTATGGCACCCTGCGCAATCGCATGCTGGGCTTTACCAGCCTGCCGCTTACCTCGCTCGACCGTATCTCGCTGCAAAAGGCCCTCGACGCGGCGGGCCAAACTGACCAAAAAGGAAACCCCGCATGACCACCTATGCTATCAACGGCCTTGGCCGCATCGGCAAGCTTGCCCTGAAACCGCTGCTGGATCATGGGGCGGACATCGCATGGATCAACGACGCCGTAGGCGACCCGGAGATGCACGCGCATCTGCTGGAGTTCGACACGGTTCACGGACGCTGGCAGGCAGACTTTGCTCATGACACTGACAGCGTGAGCATCAACAGCACCCGCCTGCCCTTCATCGGCACGCGCGACCTGAGCGTGCTGCCTCTCGACGGGGTGGATGTGGTGATCGACTGCACCGGGGTCTTCAAGACCGAGGCCAAGCTGGCCCCCTATTTCGATGCCGGCGTGAAAAAGGTCGTGGTTTCGGCTCCGGTGAAAGACGGTGACGCGGCCAATATCGTCTATGGCGTCAACGATGATGTCTATGACCCCGCGCGTCACCGGATCGTCACGGCGGCAAGCTGCACGACCAACTGCCTCGCCCCAGTGGTGAAGGTGATCCACGAAGCGCTGCGGATCAAGCACGGCTCCATCACTACGATCCACGATGTGACCAACACGCAGACCATCGTCGACCGCCCCGCCAAAGACCTGCGTCGCGCACGCTCGGCCCTGAATTCCCTGATCCCGACGACCACCGGCAGCGCCACGGCGATCACGTTGATTTACCCCGAACTCAAAGGCCGCTTGAACGGCCATGCGGTGCGGGTGCCACTGCTGAACGCTTCGCTGACCGATTGCGTGTTCGAGGTAGAGCGTGAGACGACCGTGGAAGAGGTGAACGCCCTGTTCAAAGCCGCAGCCGAAGGCGAGTTGAAAGACATCCTCGGCTATGAGGAGCGCCCGCTCGTCTCAGCCGATTACACCAACGACACCCGCTCAAGCATCATCGACGCGCCCTCCACCATGGTGGTGAATGGCACGCAGGTGAAAATCTATGCGTGGTACGACAACGAGATGGGCTATGCGCACCGGTTGGTCGATGTGGCGCTGATGGTCGGGGCAAGTCTGTGAGCCAGAGCGCGACCCGCCCCGAGGGGCTTTCGGCCTATATCGCGGTCACGGCGGCCTATTGGGCCTTTATGCTGACCGATGGCGCGTTGCGCATGTTGGTGCTGCTGCACTTTCATCGTCTTGGTTTTTCGCCCGTGCAACTGGCCTATCTCTTTGTGCTTTATGAGATCGCGGGCGTTGTCACCAACCTCTGGGCGGGTTGGATCGCGGCGCGGTTTGGGCTGGCATCCACGCTTTATGCGGGGCTGGGCTTGCAGATCGTGGCGCTGCTGGCGCTTGCGCAGCTTGATCCGTCTTGGGCGGTTGGTGCTTCGGTGGTGTTTGTCATGCTGGTGCAGGGTGCAAGCGGGGTGGCCAAGGATTTGGCCAAGATGTCGTCGAAATCCGCGGTCAAATTGCTCGCCCCGGCTGAGGATGGCGGGTTGTTCCGCTGGGTCGCGCTGCTGACCGGGTCCAAGAACATGGTTAAGGGTCTAGGCTTTCTGCTGGGGGCCGCTTTGCTGGCCACGCTCGGCTTTGTCTGGGCCATGCTGGGCATGGCTGCGATCCTTGCGCTGATCCTGATCGCCGTCCTGACCGCCATGCCGCCTGGCCTGCCGAAGGGGCGCAAGGGCGCGAAGTTCTCCGAAGTCTTCTCCAAATCCCCCAACGTGAATTGGCTCAGCGCAGCGCGGGTGTTTCTGTTCGGCGCGCGGGATGTTTGGTTTGTGGTGGGCATCCCCATCTACTTCTACGCGGTCCTCTCGGACGGCACGGAAGAAAGCAACCGCGCGGCCTTCTTCATGATCGGCACATTCATGGCGGTCTGGGTGATCCTCTACGGCATGGTGCAGATCTACGCCCCACGCCTGCTTCGCGCCAAATCCCGCCCGGCGGAAGACCTGATCTCAGCCGCGAAGGGCTGGGCATGGTCGCTCGCCGCCGTGCCTGCGGCGTTGACACTCGCCGCGCTGCTCAGCGACGGACCGCAGACATGGCTTAGCGCGGCGCTGGTCGTTGGCCTGCTGGCCTTTGGCGCGGTCTTTGCGGTGAATTCGTCCCTGCACTCCTACCTCATCCTGTCCTTCACAAAGGCCGAGCGGGTGACGATGGATGTGGGGTTTTACTACATGGCCAATGCCGCAGGACGGCTGTTGGGCACGTTGATGTCGGGGCTGAGCTATCAAATTGGTGGGCTGCCCCTGATGCTGGGGGCGGCGGCGATCATGGTGGCCCTGTCGGCGCTGCTGGTCGGGTTCTTGAAACCCGACCAGAGCTAGTTGGGGGTCACCCTGCCTTGCTGGCGCGACCGTTGCTTTGACCGTCCTGCGTATAGGCGGTCATCGCCGCGACCGCCCCCTCATCCCAGATGAGCGTGAGCCAAGCGACAAAGGCATCACGGAAGGCGTCGACTTGCGCCAGATCGCCATAAAGGCGGTCTTGCTCTAGCCATGCCTCAGGCCGCTCCCGCGCGGCCAGCGCCACGGCTTGCAATTCATCCCAGATCGGATCATTCGCCACGATCTCGCTGCCGTTTTCGCGCGTGCCTGCACACATCCGCGCCCAGAGCGCTTCGACCAAGGCCAAGCCAGAGACTGAGCGCCCCGCCGCCAGTTGATCCCGCAAGATCGGCAGAACAAAACCGGTGTGCCGTGCAGAGCCGTCAAATGCGACGCGGCGGGTTGTGTCGACGATACGCGGGTTCGAGAACCGCTGTTCGATCAGCTCAAGATACGCCAGCGGCGTCATGCCGGGCACCGGGGCGACCGTCTGGGTAATCTCTTCGGCCTGTACGCGGTGGAACATCGCGCGGATCGCCGGATGCGCCATAGTGGCCGAAATCGTCTCGATCCCCAGCACTTCACCGACGTTCGCCAAAACCTGATGGCCCGCGTTGAGGATGCGGATCTTCATCTTTTCATAGGCATGCACATCGTCCGAGAAGGTGGCCCCCACCTGATCCCAGTTGGGGCGGCCTGCGCAGAAATCGTCTTCGATCACCCATTGGCGGAAGGCCTCATGCGTGACGGGGGCCGCGTCGTTCACGCCGAACTCCCGCGCCTGCGCAATCTCGGCAGGGCCGGTGGCCGGGGCGATGCAATCGACCATGGAGTTGGGGAAGCTGGCGTTCGTCTCGATCCAATCGGCCAGCGCCGGGTCGGACATCCGCGCCAGCGACACGACCGCTTGGCGCAGGATATCGCCATTGCCTTGCAGGTTGTCACAGCTGAGCCCCGTGAACGGCCCCTGCCCCGCATCGCGGCGCAGCCGCAGGGCCGCGACGATGGCCCCGAAGGCCGTGCGCGGGGTGTCAGGGTTCGCCGCGTCATGGACGATATCAGCGTGGGTAGCGTCGAACCCCTTGCTCACCGGGTCAATGTAATAGCCGCTTTCCGTGACCGTCAGCCCGACGATGCGAATGGCCGGGTCGGCCATGGCGCGGATCAAGGCGCCGTTGCCCTCCTCGATCGGCAGGTAGTCGATCATGGAGCCCACAACCTCGGCAGAGGTTTGCGCGGGGTCGAGTTCGATCAGCGTTGTCAGGCAGTCCTGCGCCAGGAGCTTTTCCCGCATCGCCGCATCATAGGGGCGCACGCCCGCGCCGAGGATCGCCCAGTCATGCGCTTGGCCGTTCTGCATCAAACGGTGCAGATACCACGCCTGATGCGCGCGGTGAAAATTGCCAACGCCGATATGCACGATGCCGGGGGTCAGGGCGCTGCGATTATAGGTGGGGCGTGCGATGTCGAGATCACCCAGCGTCGCGTTCGAGAGGTCTACCAATTTATCCATGATCCACATCCTTGTAGGGCCGCGCACCGGGGAAAGGGTGCGGGGGTCGGCCTGTCGTTCCTGTCGCTTGCATTACTCGACCCGAAGGCCTTGTGCGTCGAACCGGTGCAGCTTGTCCGCCTGCGGGGTGAGGAAAATACGGTCGCCATGTTTCACCGGCAGTTCCCCATCCACGCGCACGGTCATCGGGTCACAACCCGCGACACCGTGGATGTGCAAGAAGGTGTCAGAGCCCAGATGCTCGGCCACGCCGATGGTGCCTTCCCACGCGCCCTCAGTCGTGGAGACGTCAAAATGCTCGGGCCTGATGCCGATGGTCGGCGCGCCGCGCGCTTCGGCTTCGGCACCTTTGATCAGGTTCATCTTGGGCGAGCCGATGAAACCCGCAACGAATTCGTTGCGCGGCTTGTAGTAAAGCTCAAGCGGGGTGCCGACCTGTTCGATATAGCCCGCGCGCAGCACGACGATCTTGTCGGCCATGGTCATCGCTTCGACCTGATCGTGGGTGACGTAGATCATCGTCGTGGCCAGCCGCTTGTGCAGCTCGCTGATCTCCAGACGCATCCCCACGCGCAGCGCGGCGTCGAGGTTCGACAGCGGCTCATCGAACAGGAACGCCGAAGGCTCCCGCACAATGGCACGGCCAATCGCGACCCGCTGGCGCTGGCCGCCTGACAGTTGGCCCGGACGACGGTCAAGGTAGTCAGTCAAGTTCAGCGCTTTGGCAGCCGCTTCAATCCGACGGTTTTGTTCATCAGCAGGCAGCCCGGCCATTTTCATCGGAAAGGCAATGTTCTTGCGCACCGACATATGCGGGTAAAGAGCGTAGGATTGGAACACCATCGCCAGACCGCGTTTCGCGGGCGGCACATGGGTCGCATCCGTGCCGTCGATGTCGATATGGCCCGAGGTGATATCCTCTAACCCCGCGATCAGCCGCAGCAGTGTCGATTTCCCGCAGCCCGAGGGGCCGACGAAGACCGTGAACTCGCCATCTTCGATGGTCAGATCAAGGGGCGGAATGACTTCCACGTCGCCGAAGCTTTTGGAAACCTGATTGAGTTTAATTTGTCCCATGTGACTGTCCCTTACTTACTTGACTGCGCCGAATGTCAGGCCGCTGACAAGCTGCTTCTGGCTGAACCAGCCGAGGATGAGGATTGGCGCGATGGCCATGGTGGAGGCCGCGCTGAGTTTCGCGTAGAAAAGGCCTTCGGGGCTGGAATAGCTCGCGATGAAGGCCGTGAGCGGTGCCGCTTTGGCCGCTGTGAGGTTGAGCGTCCAGAAGGCTTCGTTCCATGCGAGGATGAAGTTCAAGAGCAGCGTGGAGGCAATGCCGGGGATCGCCATGGGCGTGAGGACATAGAGCACCTCTTCACGCAGGCTCGCCCCATCCATCCGTGCCGCTTCCAAGATCTCGCCAGGGATTTCGCGGAAGTAGGTATAAAGCATCCAGACGATGATCGGCAGGTTGATGAGCATCAAGATGATGACCAAAGCGATCTTGCTGTCGAGCACACTAAACTGGATGCAGAGCAGGTAGATCGGATAGAGCACACCCACCGCGGGCAGCATCTTGGTCGAGAGCATCCAGAGCAGGATGTCTTTGGTCCGCTTGCCGGGCACAAAGGCCATCGACCATGCGGCGGGCACCGCGATCAGGATGCCAAGGACGGTCGAGCCCCCGGCGATGATGATCGAGTTCCACAAGAACCGCCCGTAGTTCGAGCGTTCCAGAACCGCCTCGTAATTGGCCAGCGTCCAATCAAAGCCGAGGAAGATCGGCGGATCGGCGATGGCCTGTGCTTCGGTCTTGAAGCTGGTGAGGATGGTCCAAAGGATCGGGAAGAAGATCAGGAAACCGATGCCCCATGCGATGGCCGTGTTGACGATCTTGCGTTGTTTGGTGACTGAGCGTGCCATGATGTCTCCTCCTCAGGCGTCCAAGTTCTTGCCGACGATGCGCATCAGGAAGATGGCAATAATATTGGCGAGAATGATTGCATAGACACCGCCTGCCGATCCAAGGCCGATGTTCTGGCTTTCCAGCACCCGCTGGAAGATGAGATAGGTCAGTGTTTTGGTCCCAAAGGCACCGCCCGTGGTCACGAATATCTCCGCAAAGATCGACAAGAGAAAGATCGTCTGGATCAAGATCACCACGGTGATCGCGCGGCCCAGGTGCGGCAGGGTGATATAGGCGAAACGTTTGCTTGCGGGGGCGCCGTCCATCTCAGCTGCGTCAAGCTGCTCGCGGTCGAGCGACTGGATCGCGGTGAGCAGGATCAGCGTCGCAAAGGGCAGCCACTGCCATGACACGATGATAATGATCGACGTCAAAGAGGCTTGGCTCATCCATTGCACCGGGGTCGCCCCGAAGAATTCCCAAAGGTAGGCGAAAAGCCCGTAGTTCGGGTCCATGAACATGTTCTTCCACACCAGCGCCGAAACGGTCGGCATGACAAAGAAGGGCGCGATCACGAGGATGCGGACAAAGCCCTGCCCCCACATCGGCTGGTTCAGGAGAATGGCAAGCACAATGCCAAGGCAAACAGTAATCGCCAGCACACCGCCGACGATAATCAGCGTGGTCATCACCGAGGGCCAAAAGGCGCTCGAGGTGACGAAACGCACGTAGTTGTCGAACCCCACCCAGCCCAGATCACCGCCGCGCATCGGCAGGTATTTCTTGAACGAGAAATAGAGCGTCATAGAAAGCGGGATGAGCATCCATCCAAGAAGCAAGACCACCGCAGGGGCCATCATCAGGCGTGCCGCTGATCGGGAATGTTGGGTAGCCATCGGGCACATCTCCTCTGCTGGCGGCGGATGCCGCGTTTAGGTGAAGGGTATCATATTTTGTGGTGGGGCGAAAAAGGGCGGCGGTGGCCGCCGCCCTTTGTGCCGATAAAGCGGCGGCTTAGCGGTAGCCGGCGGCTTCCATTGCGTCGTTGGTCAGGGCTTGTGCCTTCTCAAGTGCCTCTTCGACGGTCTGTTGACCGGCATAGGCGGCAGAGAACTCTTGGCTCACGTCTGTCGCGATGCCTGCAAACTCTGGGATCGCGGCGAACTGAACACCGACATAAGGCGTCGGATCGACGGTGGAGTTCTCAGGATCAGCCGAAAGGATCGAGTCCAGTGTCATCTGTGCGAAGGGCACTTTCTGGTACTCGGGGTTCTCATAGAGAGACTTGCGCGCGCCGGGAGGGACGTTTGCCCAACCTTCGTTCTCGGCAACCAGCTCAATGTAGTCTTTCGACGTGGCCCATTCGATGAACTCTTTCGCGGCATCTTCTTTTTGAGTGCCCGCCGGGATCGCCAGCGCCCATGCCCAGAGCCAGTTGGAACGTTTGCCAAGGCCCGTGTCCGGTGCCAGCGCAAAACCAACCTTGTCGGCCACGGTGGACTCTTCACCGTTGGTCACGAAGGACGCCGCCACTGTGGCGTCGATCCACATGCCGCATTTGCCCTGCTGGAACATCGAGAGGTTCTCGTTGAAACCGTTGGAGGCATAGCCTGCTGGGCCGCTCTCATCCATCAGGTCTTTGTAGAAGTTGATCGTGTTGGCCCAAGCTTCGGTGTCGAACTGGGCGTTCCAGTCTTCGTCGAACCAGCGTGCGCCGAAGGAGTTGGACATCGCCGTGATCAGCGCGCCGCCCTCGCCCCAACCGGCTTTGCCGCGCAGGCAGATGCCGTTGATGTCGTTTTCACGATCGGTCATGGCAGCCGCGGCTTCGCGGATGAACTCCCAAGTCGGGTCTTTCGGCATTTCCATGCCGGCTTTTTCCATCAGATCCGTGCGGTACATGATCATGGAGCTTTCGCCATAGAAAGGTGCGGCGTAAAGCGTACCTTCGTGGCTCAGACCACCGGCCATGGCCGGCAGGATATCGTCTGCGTCATAGTCTTCGCTGAGGTCATCCAGCGGCACCAGCCAGCCGTTCGCACCCCAGATCGGCGTTTCATACATGCCGATGGTCATGATGTCGAAAGAGCCGCCCTTGGTCGAGATGTCGGTGGTGACGCGCTGGCGCAGCACGTTTTCTTCCAACGTGACCCACTCCACTTCGTGGCCGGTCTCTTCGGTAAATTTGTCGGTATAGCCCTGCATACGGATCATGTCGCCGTTGTTCACGGTGGCGATGGTGATCGTTTCGGCAAAAGCGCCGCCGCCCATGATCAGGGACATGGCTGTCGCGGCTTGCAATGATTTATTCGAGAACATCGATAGTTCCTCCCTCTATAGATGATGAAGCAAGACTAGCGATCCACATAACGCGCCGTCAACTTAAATTTTACGCGCGTTAATTATTTTTGAGGCAACTTGCGAACTCAAGGGGTTACGCAGAGGCCCGCATCACAAGTTTGCCCTCAAATAACGTCTCTTCGCGCTCAGCCAGCCGCGTTTCGCTTTCGATAATGCGGAACAGGGTGCTGGCCGCACGATTCGCGATGGCGCCATAATCCTGTGCGATGGTGGTCAGCGGCGGGCAGGTGTAGCGCGAGAACGGGTGGTCATCCTGCCCTGCGATCCGCATGACGCAATCCTTGCCGTGGCCAACCCGCAGACCCAGCTCATAAGCCGCCGACAGCATCCCGATGGCTAGACGGTCGTTCGAGCACAGTACTGTATCCGTCTCAAATGCACCGGTTGAGATCAGCTTCCCGCCCTCGGTCGCGCCGATCTCCTCGAAATTCCATCCCTCGCCTGGGACTTGATGAATATGCGGTGCAAAGCCGTGCCGCTCCATCGCCTCAAGATAAGCCTGACGGCGTTTATTGGCATTGGGGTTGCTGGGGGTCTTCATCTCGAAAAAGCAGGGCGGCTCGCCGCTGCGACACAGATATTCGACGATCAATTCGACACTTTGGAAGTTATCAGTCCCGACGAAAGCCTCGCAAACCCCTTCGACAGTCGCGTCAAATGTGACGACGGGCACGTCCCTACAGAAGCGCTCAATCGCCCCTCGGTCTGAGGCCTTGCCGAACGGCGCCAACAGCACGCCCGCAGGTTTCAGCGCCCGAAGCGAATCCAGATTGGCCCGTTCCTGCGCCGGGTTGCCGTGCGAACTGAGCAAGATCGGGCTATACCCTGCAGCCAGACAGGCCAGCTCCACCTCGCGGCCAATCTCGGAAAAGAACGGGTCGGCGAGGTTGGGCACGACAACGCCGATGTTGCGGGTTTTGCGGCGGTTTTGGTTCACGGCATAGACGTTGGGGCGATAATCATGCTGGCTCAGCGCCGTCTCGATCCGCTCTCGGGTAGAGCGGCGCACGCTGTCGGGATCGTTAAAGTATTTCGATAGGGTGGGCCGGGAAATGCCACTTACTGCGGCAAATTCCTCCATATTGCGGATCTTTTGCTGGCCCATTTTAACCCTCCCTTGACGAAACGCTGCGCGCGTAAACTAAAGTCAATATAGGGATAAGTTTGCTCAGCCAGCAAGAGCGTTGAATGCGGCAGGCCTTTCACAGCCCATGCATCCACTGTGAAAAAACCGCTCCTTGCCCCTGCCCCCGACGGGTTTAGCCAGACTTGCCAGACTGTGCCGCTGCCCGTGCAAGCGCTTCGATCCCGGCCCAATCCTGGGCGTCGATCAGGTTTTTCGGTGCCACCCAACTGCCCCCGGCGCAGAGCACATTTGGCAGGCTCAGGTAGCTTTCTACGTTCTCGGGGCTGACGCCGCCGGTCGGGCAGAAAGTGATCTGCGGCAGCGGGGCGCCAATGGCCTTGACCGCAGGTGCCCCGCCAGAAGCTTCGGCGGGAAAGAACTTCAGCATGTCATAGCCGCGCTCCAGCAGCCGCATCGCCTCGCTGGCGGTGGCAGCACCGGGCAGCAGCGGCAGGTCCTCTTCTTCACAGGCGGCGAGCAGCGCGTCGGTGGCACCGGGCGAGACGCCAAAGATCGCCCCTGCCCGTTTCGCCGCGCGCACATCTTCAGGAGTGATCAGCGTCCCCGCCCCCACATGCCCGCCCGTGACTTCGGCCATGGCCGCAATCGCGTCGAGTGCAGCAGGTGTGCGCAGGGTGACCTCTAAGGCGGGCAGCCCCCCGGCGACCAGCGCCTCGGCCAATGCGCGGGCGTGGGCCGCGTCTTCGATCACCAAAACGGGCACGATCGGGGCGAGTGCGCAGATTTCGCGGGTGCGACGGCTGGCGTCTTTTGCAGTAAGGGTCATGGATCAGCCTCCAAAAATGGTTGCGCCGGTGGTGGCGGAACCGACAGTGTTGCGGAACATTTCGAACAACTCGCGCCCCGTGCCTGCGTGATAGGCCGACAGGTCCGCCGTGACGTTGGGACGGTCTTCGAACCCATCGGCCAGCACGTCGAGCGTGCCCGCCACCGCGTCAACGCGCAGCAGATCACCGTCCCGCACCCGCGCGATGGGGCCGCCGTCGACCGCCTCAGGGCTGACATGGATCGCCGCAGGCACTTTGCCCGACGCGCCCGACATGCGCCCATCGGTGACCAGCGCCACCTTCTGCCCGCGACCTTGAAGGATTGACAGGAGCGGGGTCAGGCTGTGCAACTCAGGCATGCCATTGGCCTTTGGCCCTTGAAAGCGCACCACGACGATTACGTCGTCGGTAAGCTCGCCTGCCTTAAATGCCGCTTTGACTTCGTTTTGATCAGCAAAGACCCGCGCCGGGGCTTCGATGATATGGTGCTCGGGTGCCACGGCAGAGACTTTCATACAGGCCGTGCCCAAAGACCCGGCCATGCGCCGCAGCCCGCCCGTCGATTGGAAGGGATCGCTGGCAGGGCGGAGGATCTTCTCGTTGAGGCTTTCGCCTGCTCCCTTTTCCCAAACCAGACCGTCAGCCTTTAGCTTCGGCTCAGACGTGTAATGCTCCAACCCCTGCCCGGCGACGGTATGGGTGTCGGGGTGCAGATGGCCAGATTTCAGCAATTCGCCGATCATATAGCCCAAGCCGCCCGCCGCGTGGAAATGGTTCACGTCTGCCAGACCGTTGGGATAGACCCGTGCCAGCAGCGGCGTGATGTCGGAAATGTCCGAAAAATCCTCCCAATCCAGAATGATCCCCCCGGCCCGCGCCATAGCGATAAGGTGGATCAGCAGGTTGGTCGACCCCCCCGTTGCATTGAGCCCGACGATCCCATTCACGAACGCTTTTTCATCAAGGATCGAAGCCACGGGCGTGTAGTCATTGCCCAGAGCGCTCAGAGCCAGCGCACGTTTCGCCCCCTCTTGGGTCAGCGCATCGCGCAACATCCCGTTTGGCGGCACAAAGCTCGCTCCCGGCAGGTGCAGACCCATGAACTCCATCAGCATCTGGTTGGTGTTCGCGGTGCCGTAGAAGGTGCAGGTGCCCGGCCCGTGGTAAGCGGCCATCTCGGCAGCCATCAGCGCGTCCCGCCCAACTTCGCCTGCGGCAAACTGCTGGCGCACCTTGGCTTTTTCATCATTCGACAGCCCGCTCTCCATCGGCCCGGCGGGCAGGAAGACGGCAGGTAGATGGCCAAAGGCCTGCGCCGCGATCACCAGCCCCGGAACGATCTTGTCGCAGACCCCAAGGTAAACGGCAGCGTCAAAGGTGTTGTGGCTGAGTGCTACCGACGCCGCCAACGCAATCACATCGCGCGAGAAAAGCGACAGTTCCATCCCCGCCTCGCCTTGGGTCACCCCGTCGCACATCGCAGGCACACCGCCCGCTACCTGCGCGGTGCCGCCTGCGGAACGTACCGCGTCGCGGATCAAATCAGGGTAACGCTCAAACGGCTGGTGCGCCGAGAGCATGTCGTTGTAGGTGGTCACGATCCCGAGGTTGCCTGCGCTGGTGGTCGCCAGTCGGTCCTTGTCTTCGCCAGAGGCGGCATAGGCATGGGCCTGCCCGCTACAGGACAGATGCGCGCGGGCCGGTCCCTTGGCGCGGGCGGCTTCCATCCGATCCAGGTAGGGGCGGCGGGTCGCCTCACTGCGGGCGATTATACGGTCGGTTACACGGTCAATCGTTGAATGCAGGGTCATTGGTCGTCCTTTCTTGTGATCTCGCGCCAGCGACGGCCGTCGCGGTGCATCAGCATCAGCGCTTCTTCGGGGCCGGAGCTGGCAGGGTCATAGGGGTACGGAGGTTGCCGGGTCTCTTCCCAGCCGTGAATGATCGGATCGGCCCAGGCCCAAGCGGCCTCGACCTCGTCACCACGCATGAACAGCGTCTGATCGCCACGGATCACATCCATGATCAGCCGCTCATAGGCGTCTTGTGGCGTGGCCTCTTCGCCCAAGGCATCGGCAAAGGTCATATCCAGCGACACTTCGGCCAGACGCATGCCGCCGGGGCCGGGGTCTTTAATCGTGTTGCGCAGGGTGATGCCCTCATCCGGCTGCAGGCGGATAATCAGCGCATTGCCCTTATGCCCCTCCATCGCCGGAAAAATCATATGCGGCGGATCGCGGAAGATGACTGCAATCTCGGAGCTACGCCCGCGCAACTTCTTGCCCGTGCGCAGGTAGAAAGGCGTGCCCGCCCACCGCCAATTGGCGATTTTCACCTTCATCGCGATGAAGCTTTCAGTGCGGCTGTCGGGATCTCCTGCGTGGTCGCGGTAGCTGCCTTCGCCATTCGCCGAGCGGTACTGGCCGCGGGCGAGGTCTTTTTGCGCCACTGGCTCTAACGCCTCGATCACCTTCACCTTCTCGTCGCGCACCGCGTTGGGGTCGAACCGCGAAGGCGGCTCCATCGCCGTCAGACACAACAGCTGCATCAAATGGTTTTGTACCATATCACGCATCGCGCCCGAGCGGTCGTAATACTCGCCCCGCCCCTCAACACCGAGGCTTTCGGACACCGTGATCTGCACATGGTCAATATGGGTGGAGTTCCACAGCGGTTCCCACAGCGCATTGGCAAAGCGCAACGCCATGAGGTTCTGCACGGTCTCTTTGCCAAGGTAGTGGTCGATCCGGTAAATCTGGCTTTCGTCGAAATTCGCCCGCAGATCGGCGTTCAGCGCCTGCGCGGTCTCCAGATCATGACCAAAGGGCTTTTCGACAACGATGCGGCTTTCGCGGGTAGCGATCCCGTGATCGTGCAGCTTACCGCCAATCGTGCCAAAAAGCGATGGGGAGACCGAGAGGTAAAAGGCCCGTACAACATCATCGCGCATCAGGTCTTTCAGGTCCGCCCAACCCGCATCGCCCGCAGCATCGACGCGAACGTATTGCACCATACCGAGGAACTGCTCCAGCAGCGCGGTTTCTTTGGCCAGCGCGGGGGCAAACTCCAGCAGGCTATCACGGATCATGCTGCGAAAGGCTTCGGCATCAAACTCAGAGCGGGCCGCGCCGACGATCCGCGCCGCGTCGGGCATCTGGCCCACGGTAAAACGATGGAAAAGACCGGGCAGGATCTTGCGCCGGGCAAGGTCACCCGTGGCGCCAAAGATAACGAGGTCGAAAGGATCGACGGGGATAACGCGTGAAACCATTGGTCAGGCCTCCTGGCCGAGAGGATGCACTGAGGCACCGATTCTTGGATTGTCCAAAGCCATCGCCATTTTCCAAACCCCCTCCTTTGAGCGCTCACTGGTAGCGCTAACATATCTGAGCGAAAAAGATAGGTGCTTCATCAACATATCATATTTCCTCGACCCAAGGCGGGTTCGCACCGGCGCGCGAAACGGTCACAGCGGCGACCCGGGCGCCATAGGCCAAAGCCTCTGCCAGCACCTCAGGCGAGAGATTGGCCAGAGCGGATTTATGCAACTGCCCAAGCTCCGACATCTTCGCCAACACGCCTGCGTTGAACGTATCGCCCGCCCCCACCGTATCGACGATTTCCGCTTTTACGGCAGGAACTTGCACCTCTTCTCCATTTGCCAGATAGCCCATTGCCCCCTCGCCCCCACGGGTCAGGATGACCACCGATGGCCCTTTGGCCAACAACTCGGCCACCTTATCGCGGAGCGACAGGGGCGCGGGGTTGATCCAGTTCAGATCCTCATCCGACACCTTCACGATGTCCGACAAGGCCAGCATCCGGTCGAGCCTTTGACGGTAACGCTCGATATCCTTGATGAAACCGGGGCGGATGTTGGGGTCGATCATCACCGCGCGCCCTTCGGCGTTGCGCGCCAGCAGATCGGCATAGGCATCTGCCCCCGGCTCGCAGGCCAAGCTGATCCCGCCGAAATACAGCGCCGAAACCTCGCCCGAGAGCGTGGGCATATCCCCCGGCGTGATCATGCGACCTGCGGAGTTTTCGTCATAAAAATCATAGGTTGCATGGCCGCCCACCAGCCGAACAAAAGCGAGGGTCGTCGGGCGGTCGGATACGACAAGATGCGACACGTCGACATGGCTGGCCTTTAACCCATCAACCAATTGCCGCCCGAACATGTCCGACGATAGGCCCGAGAGCATCCCGACCTGCGCCCCCAACCGCCCCAAAGCGATTGCCGTGTTGAAAACCGCCCCGCCCGCATGGGGCACAAACCCTTCTGGTCCTGTGGTGGTGGGGGTTGGGATCATATCGATCAGGGCTTCTCCGCTACAAAGGATCATCTGTTAGCCTTTCAAAAATGCGTCGCGGTCGACGAGGAAACGGTCAGAAAGCGGCAGGCTCGCCGCACCAAGTGCGCGGGCGTCGCTGCCAACGGTGCCTTCGCGCAATTCAGGAAGGGTCACACCCGGGAGGGGCTGTGCTGCAAGGTGGCGACGGCAGCGCGCGACAATGTCCGCGCGCACTTTCACAGGGAGGGAGCCGTCGATCATCACCGTGTCGAAATCGATCAGGCAGGCGGTCATGCGGATCGCCTGTGCCAGCGCATCGGCTGCGCTGTCGAGCCACCGCTCCAGTATGTCGCCTGAGATGACCCAAGCTGCCGGGTCGCTCCAACTGGCGCGGCGGGTCTCTCCGGCCTGTTGCAACGCCGCCTCTAATGTCGCCAACGAGGCGACGTCGACCAATTGACGCGGCGCGCCTCCGGCCAGCGGCATGGAGCCCAGCGCCCCCGCATTGCCGGTTTTGCCAGTGTAGAGCTTGCTATCCAGCACCAGCCCGCCACCGACAAAATAGCCGATGTAGAAATATAGAAAATCGCGCGGTTTATCCTGCGTGCCAAAGACCAGCTCGGCCCCGCAGGCGGCGGAAGCGTCATTGCAGATGTAGATCGGCAGATCGACAACCTTGGCCAAAGCCGCGGCGATATCAAAATCACGCCATGCGCTCAGATCGCCGCTGGTCACTTCCCATTCCCACATACCAAAGGGCAGCGCGATGCCCATACCCGCGACGCGCGCCTGTTGATCGGCGGTCAACGAGGCAAGCGAGTTTTGCAGGGCAAGGGTTGCGAACCCCATGACGGCAGCAGGGGTCGGATGCTGATAAACCTCGCGGCTGTGGTGCGTCACTTGCCCTTCGAAGTCGGTCAGGATCAGTTCCACACTGCGCCGCCCGATCTTTAACCCCAGAAAGAACGCCCCCTCTGGATTGAGGCTAATCGGCACCGAAGGCTGCCCCACCCGGCCCCGCACCCGCGCGCCTTTTTTCAGAAGCCCATCCGCCTCAAGCGCCCGCATGATGACCGAAACAGTTTGCGCAGATAGGCCCGTCAGACGGGCGATCTCAGCCTTTGAGGTCGGGCCACTACGGCGGACAAGCGACAGAACAAGCCGTTCGTTATGCGCCCGCATCCCGCTTTGGTTTGAGCCGCGCGCGGTTCGGTCGGCGAATGTTTGGATGTGCTGCAAACTGGCCTCCCCTCCGGTTTCTGCGCTGCTTCGCTCGCACAAATCCCAAATGCACGTGGCTAAGTCAATAATTAAATCACTCTTATTTACTTATCGGAAGATTAACGCCGCGGGCGCTCTATATGGGCGCCTAAAGGCGATAGCAGACCTGACCGCCTCTTGGTGGACACAGGGGCATAGCGAAGCCTTGAACGGCCTACTGACTAAGGGTACCCGTTTGGCACCTCTAAAGAGAAACAGGGCGTAAGAGTGATGCAGGGCAACCGCTGGGGCGTGATCGCCATTCTTTTCGCCGCTGTGGTCTGGGGCACAACCGGCACGGCTGCTACCTTCGCACCCGATGTCAGCGCTGCCGCCATCGGGGCGGCGGCCATGGGGCTGGGCGGAATTGCACAGGCGCTCTGGGCCGGGCGGGGTATTTTGCAGCAACGCGCGCGGCTTTGGGATCAACGCCGCTTGCTGGTGATCGGTGCACTTGCTGTCGCGGTCTATCCTTTGGCCTTTTACGGCGCGATGCGGTTGGCGGCGGTGACGGTGGGCACGGTTATTACCATCGGCTCCGCACCGCTGCTGTCGGCGCTGATCGAATACGTGCTTGATGGCCGCCGCCTGACCCTAAGGTGGTCCCTCGGTGCGGTGGTGGGGTTGATTGGCATGGGGCTGATCTGCCTCGCTGAAGGGGCCGCGCATGATAGAGGAGCGGACGCCGCATCCGTCCCATTGGGCGTTCTTTTGGGGCTGGTCGGGGGGTTTACCTACGCGCTGTATTCGTGGAGCGCGCGGAAGATGATGTTGCAAGGAACAAGATCCTCGGTGGCCATGGGGGCCACTTTTGGACTGGGTGGGCTGATGCTCATGCCGGTTCTGCTTGTTTCAGGTGACGCTTTTCTCACCTCTTGGAGCAACGCTGCCGTGGGTCTCTACATGGCTGCCGTGCCGATGTTTCTGGGCTACATCAGTTTTGGCTACGGCCTTGCCCGGGTAGAGGCAAGCACGGCAACCGTCATAACCCTTTTTGAGCCTGTGGTGGCCGCGGTACTGGCCGTGCTGATTGTCGCAGAGCGCCTGCCCCCGCTTGGCTGGGTCGGGGTGGCACTGGTCATCGGCTGCCTTGCAATCATCACCCTCCCCCTGCCCGCAAGGCTTCGCCGCGGTGCGCATGCTCAGCCGCCGGGCGTGGGTTGAGGGGTAAGAACGCGCCTTTGGTTTATTCGCGCCAATAGCCGTTCGATGGTCACTGCCAGTTTCATTTGGCTCTGGGATCGCAGGGCAAACAGCCACACGCCTGCGTTCTCACGCCAGCTTGGCATTTTTCTGACGTTCGACTGGGCGGGCCATGAACGCTGACTGCCTTAGGGAGTCGCGTCGTTTAAGTCCCTTTTTGCAACATATCATCGCGCAGTGGCACGGTTTGGCGCTCAATCATCCGATGCACTTCGGGCGGTGCCTCGCCGCGATGGAGCCGACTGATCTGATCCGATAGCTCCGCATCTGCATTGGTCCGCCGCTCGTTGTGACGGACGTATTCACCCCACGTGGGCACATGATAGCTCTCGCTCCAATGCTCTGGTCGGTGCAGATCGCGCAGCAGCGCCCATTGCTGCGCGCCATCGCGGATGCGCACCCGCCGCCGCAGGCTCATCGCGGTTAGAAATTCCGGCACATCCGACTGCGCGATCTCATAATCTACCATGACCATCACCGGCCCGCTGCGATAGCTAAGATCAAACCGCGTGTCGGGTTCTTTGAAACGGTTGAGGGGGTCAAGGTCGAGCCCGCTGAACTCAGGCAAAGGCAGCCGCAGGCCGATCATCGCACCGATCAGCAGCATTACGCTGGCCCCGGCAAGCGCGGTTTCCGGCCCGCCCCGGTCGGCGACAATCCCCCAGATCAAACTGCCTGCCGCCATGCCCCCGAAAGTGCCTGTCTGGTAAAGTGCGATCACCCGGCCCACGACCCATCGCGGCGTTGAAAGCTGGATCGTCACGTTGAACATTGACAGCGACAGCACCCAACACGCCCCAGCGAGCATCAGCGCGGCACCCGATAAAACAGGCTGCGCGCTGACTGCCAGCACGGCACAGCTGAGGGCGAAGCCAACGAAACCGCCACGCGCGATCATCTCATTGCGAAACCGCGCCCGCAGCCCTGCGTTTGCCAGAGCGCCAAACACCGCCCCCATGCCGAAACACCCCAGCATGATGCCATAGACGAAGGCCGTTGCCTGAAGCGTCTCACGCACCACAACCGGCAGCAGCGCCAGCAGGGCAATGGCCGACAGCCCGAACCAAAAGCCGCGCAGGATAACCCGCATCAGATTGGGCGACATCGCGACATAGCGCAGCCCGGCGGAAAAGGCGCTGCCCATCGGCTCACGCGGCAAATGCGTATCACGCAGCGGCGCTTTCCAGCGCAGCAGGGCAAGGATGATCGCCACATAACTCAGCGCATTGACGGCAAAGGCCGCCGCCGCGCCCGCAATCGCAACAATCGCTCCGCCTGCCGCCGGCCCGATGCTGCGCATCAGGTTGAATCCCATAGAGTTGAGCGACACCGCCGAGGGCAGCTCTTCTCGAGAGACAATATCGCCCATGGTCGCCTGCCAAGACGGGTTATGCAGCGCCGTGCCGCAGCCGATGGAAAAGGTAAAGGCCAAGAGCAACCAAGGTGTAAGCCAGCCCTCAAATGCCATGAAGGTCAGCAGGATCGAGACGCCGAACATAAAGCTTTGCGCGATCAACATGACCCGGCGGCGGTCGAAATTATCGGCAAAGACACCCGCCAGCAACGAGAAGATCATGATCGGCAAAGCGACAGAGCCTTGCACCAGCGCCACCATATTCTGCGAGTCCGACAGCGAGGTCATAAGCCACGCAGCACCCACCGCCTGCACCAGCCCGCCAAAGTTCGACGCCAGCGCGGCGATCCACAAAGATCGGAAGGTCTGGTTGCGGAAAAGGATCAGGGGCGAAATACGGTCGGGCAAAGCTGAAGGCCTCGTGTAACTGTCCTTAGTCGATATGTGGTTTGATTATTAATTTCCACCCAGAAGCGACCCGCGCATCGGCAGCGCCATAGAGAATACAGGCAACTAGGTTTGTGTCAGCGGACGTCTGCCAGTCGACCCGGCGACAACAGTTAGCCCGTGACCCAGCGGATCATATACAGACCCTGCATTGCCGATCATGAAGAAAGCAACTGTGAGCACCGCAACGACAAATCACACGACAGCGACCCCGATCGAGCTTGAGGATCGCTCCAGCTGGCTCGCCACCGGTGCCAGCGTGTCTGGCGCATTGGCCATGACATCTTGCTGCATTCTGCTGTTGGTATGGTCAGCCTCGGCGTGACCTTGGCCTTCGTTGGTCAGTTTACCGCGCTCTATGCCTAAACACGGGTGACCTTCAGCCTCGCTCCTGCCGGGGATGGCGCTGCGGTTGTTGACCTATGGCGGTGGCCAGTTCCCTCCGAGCAAAGCAGAGATTGATCCGTCGACGCTGCAAGAAACAGACATCACGCGAGTGCGGACCAGTCCCTGAACAAAGCGACCTTCAGATCAAAACCTTAAAGACAAACACGACATGCCGCCGTCCAGTTTGGCGCACTCGGAATTGCTGATTTCAACGACTTTATAGCCCTCATTTGTCAGCATTTCGGCGGTGCGGGGAAAGCCCGCGGGGCAAAGCACAAATTGGTTGAACCGGATGCTATTTGCGGCGGCCTCTTCGCCCTCGGCGGTGTGCAGCACGCGGTAGCCTTCGAAGCAGCCCGAAGCGTCGAGCCGTTTGGTGCTGAGAATGGTGCCACCGTCGAGCAGCGAGCAATCGGTCTTGAAATGCAACACGCCGGGCGGGGTAAAGACCTCGCGCAGGCTATATCCCCAGTCCGAGACGATCCGCGTCAGCTCGGCCACGCCCTCGGCGTCGGTGCGGTCTGATCGGCCTACTAAAATCTCACGCCCGGTGACCAGAATGTCGCCTCCTTCGATGTGGCCGGGGCCATCGATCTGGCGCAATTCGTCGTAGAGGGCGCCGAGCGTCGGTGCCATTTCGGCGACCTCTCCCATCCGGCTTGGTGCGCCAGGGCGCATCAGAACCGCTCCCTTGGGCAGGCATAGCGCGGTATCCTCGACAAAGACGGAATCTGGAAACGCTTCAAGTGCGGGCAGTTCGATCACCTCGGCGCCAGTCTCTTTCAGCGTCGCAACGTAATGCCTGTGGGCTTCTTCCATTCGGGCAAGATCGGGCGTGCCGATGTCCTCGGCGCGCAGACCGTTGACGATGCTGGCAGCGGGGCGGCGGGTGACGGCGCGGCTGAATTCATAGGTGGGGTCTGTCATGTCATGCTCTCTGGTTCACTGGCGCAGGAATGGCTGGGCCTGAATTTCAATTAGGGTTGGTCCGCCTTGAGCTGTTGCCGTGCGGAGCGCGTCTGCGACGGCCTCTGGCTCTGGCCCGCAGCGCCAGAAGGGCAAGCCACAGGATTGCGCAACAGCGGCGAAATCTGGCGGGGTCGGGTCGCAGCCGACTACACTCACCCCCGCATCCTGCATGGAGGTGGCGATTTCCTGATAGCCGTGGTTGTTCCAGATCATGAAGCAGATCGACAGGTTTTCCTGAACGGCGCACATCAGCTCCGGCAGGCTAAACTGCGCGCCGCCATCACCTGCGATGCAGATCACCGGCGTATCTGGCGCTGCCGCTGCGGCACCAATCGCGGCGGGGATGCCATAGCCAAGCGCGCCGAATCCGGTGGCGGCGTTGAACCAGCCGCCGGGGCGGTCGTGATCGTAATAGAGGTTGCCTGCGTAGATCGGCTGAGCGGAATCGCCGACCATGATTGCCCCCGGAACTGTCGTACGCACTTCGGCAAGGACATCGCAAAGCGCGCGCATTTCTGGGCCGATTTCTTCGAAAGCCTCGCGGCGGACCTTAGCGGCCCGTTCCGCGCCATCTGAAGCCGCCTCCCGGTCTATAGCCGCATTCAGCGCGTCAATTGCGGTGGTCGCGTCGCCGAGGATCGACAGCTCGGCGGCATGGCGGGCAAGCTGTTCAGCACATACATCAATGCGGATGAGCCTTTGCATCTCAGGCATCGTGCCGGTGGCATACATATCATAATCGGTCGGCCCCAATTCAGTACCCAATGCCAGTACGACGTCGGCTTGGGCGATCAGCCTGCGCACGGCCTGCAGGCTGGGGCTGGCCGGAACGCCTAAAGGATGCTCAAACATTAAGCCGCGCGCATTCACCGCCTGCACAACCGGGGCACCAAGCTTTTCGGCAAGTGCGCGCAGGGCCGCCCCTGCGCGACGGGCCCCGCCCCCGGCGAGGATCACTGGTGCCTTGCTCTGCGCCAATAGCGCGGCGGCTTTTGCGATCTGTTCGGCAGACGGAGAAGGCGGGGCCGTCTCAGAACAGACCTGCGCCTCTGCGGTATAGGGTGCACCGGCGACATCCAGCGGGATTTCGAGATGTGTGGGGCCGGGTCGGCCGCTGTGAAACGGCTCAAACACCCGCGCGAGCATCGGCGCCAGTTCATCAGCGCTTTCAACACGCTCCGAAAGCAGCGCCACGGTCCGTGCCATAGCCCGTTGATCGGGTAATTCGTGCAGGTGGCCCCTGCCCTGCCCGAGGCTGGGCAGCGTGTTGACGCCGGAGATCACCAGCATCGGCACGGAATCGGCCCGCGCCTGCCCCATTGCCGTCAGCGTATTGGTTAGCCCCGGCCCTGTGATGACAAAGGCAACACCGGGTTTTCCGGATACCCGCGCGTAGCCATCCGCCATGAATCCTGCGCCCTGTTCGTGCCGGGGTGTCACATGGCGAATGCCAGAGGCAGCCAAGCCCCGGTAGAGCTCAATCGTATGCACGCCCGGGATGCCAAAAACACAGTCGACCCCGCGTTCTGAAAGTTGGGCGACAAATGCCTCTCCGACGCTGGTCATGCGGATTCCAGTTGCAGTTGCGCCGCATGGCGGATGATCCGGTCACAGGCTGTGTCGAATGCCGCATCGCCGGTGGTCAGCGCCACCCGCACCCAAGCATCGAGTGTCTCGCCAAAGGACGCGCCGGGCATAACCGCAACGCCACCATGCTCAAGCAGGTGAAGGGCATAGTCGGTGCCGCTCATGCCCGTGGCTGAAACGTCGATCATCGCAAACATGCCAGCCTCTGGGCGGTGCACCTTCAATTGGCTCTCGTCAGAGAGGCGGCTGTGCAGACGCTCGGCCCGCGCGGCGAAACGGTGCTTCATCCCATCGGCCACAGGTGACCCTTCGCGCACTGCCTTTTCGGTCATGTCCGCGATAAAGGGCTGGTTGCCAAAGAGCATGGTCTCCGACAGCGGCAAAAGTGCCTCGGTGAAGGCTTCTGGCCCTATGCACCAACCGCTGCGAAAGCCAGGTGCTGCGTGGGACTTTGAGATCGAAGAGACAACGATGACACGGTCAGCCAGTTGCGGGTGCCACAAGGGCGAGCAGAAATCGGAGGTGTCAAACGTAAGATCTTCGTAGACCTCGTCAGAAATGATCCAGAGGTCATGGGCGATTGCCAGTTCTCCAATCGCGTCTATATCCGCGCGGGTCAGCACCGATCCAGTGGGGTTATGCGGCGTGGTTAACAAGATCGCCGTGGTCTGCGGGGTGATCCTTGCAGCGATGTCATCGGCGTGAATGCGAAAGCCGTTTTCCGGGCGCAGCGGGACCGGAACCATCTCAGCACCACTAGAGCGGATGACCCCTTCATAAGTGGCGTACATCGGGTCGCCGACCAGAACCTGCTGACCGGCCTCTGCAACACCCAGCAGCACCGCATAAAGGGCCGTCTGCGTGCCGGGAAAGCACATCGCCTGATCCGGCGTGATGCGGCGGCCCGCGGTGCGCGAATAGCGCTCGGCCAGTGCGGCGCGCAACCCCATCTCCCCCCGGCCGTCGGAATAGCCAGTTCGACCACGGCGCATCGCATTTGCGGCAACGTCCACAAGCGCATCGGGCGTCGGCACATCAGGCTCGCCAATGGTCAGTTCAATGACATCGCGGCCCTGTGCGGCAAGCGCGCGGGCCTTCAGATGGACTTCCCATTTCGCGCCGCCAAGCCCTGCAAGGCGTTTGGTTATATCTGTCTGTTTCATGTCTGTTGCCCAGCCTTTGTAAGGTCTATTCCGAGGATTGCGCCGACTGATCCAATCCCGATGTCCGGAAGTTCATCCGGCGCGAAAGCGCTTGGAAGAACGCCGCCTTCCATCCACAATCCGTCGATCACGGCGTTGCAGGCGATTGCCAGATGACGCAGCTCCTGCGGCGTTCGTGGCGTGCCAGCTTCGCTCAATACAGCTGCAATCAGCACTTCGAGCCGATCGCGGAATTTGTAATAGGTCCGTTCGTGCGTATCCCGCATCTGCTTGTCAGCATGGACCTTGGTGAAGAAGCCCGCCCAAAGACTAACAGACCCGGCGTCAACAACCGGCGGTGTCAGGCTCCCCACGACAAAGGCCGCGAGCCGCGCTGCTGGTGCGCCACAGTCGGCGCCCGCAAAAGCCGATGTCAAATCGGTCAACCGGTCCATGTGATACTCATAGGCCGCGGTTATCAGGTCTTCTTTGGACGAAAAGTGATGCCGGATCATACCTTGTGACACATCGGCGCGGGCAGAAATTGCCCGGACCGTTGCTGCATGAACGCCCTTTTCGGCGATCAGCGACAGGGTCGCCTTAATCAGCGCCTCCCTGCGGTGCTCCGCCGGCTCACGCTTGAATTTGGGAGTGCTGTCCGACACGGGCGTTATCCAGACCTCGTAATTATACACTTGCATAATTACGAAATACGGGCCTTACTACAAGTCACAATTTTGGGGCACACAAACTGGGGGCGCGGACGCTTTGAAGAGAGAGCCGATCGGAACCACGGAAAAGGCCGGAGATGCCGATAGCGCGGGGCAACATGAGGCCATAAGGGTTACTGACCTGCACAAGTCCTTCGGCACGCTGGAGGTTCTTAAAGGCGTCTCTCTCACGGCGCAAAAGGGCGATGTTGTTGCTATTATCGGCGGCAGCGGCTCGGGGAAATCGACCTTCCTGCGGTGTATCAATTTTCTAGAAACCCCAAGCGCGGGTCAGATCGTCGTCAACGGCGAAGAGATCAAGATGCGCCAAGACGGCACACCCGTCGACCGACGACAGATCGAACGCATCCGAACCCGCCTTGGCATGGTATTCCAAGCCTTCAACCTTTGGACCCACCGCACCCTGCTAGAGAACGTCATAGAGGTGCCGGTCTATGTGCTTAAGGTGCCACGGAGTGAAGCGATCAAGCGCGCGCGGGTGCTGCTTGAGCGGGTCGGTCTGGGCGACAAGGCGGATACCTTTCCAGCGTTTCTATCCGGCGGCCAGCAGCAGCGCGCGGCCATTGCCCGCGCCCTCGCGGTGGAACCCAGTGTGATGCTCTTTGACGAGCCGACCAGCGCGCTCGACCCCGAGTTGGTGGGCGAAGTGCTCACGGTCATCCGTGATCTGGCCGCCGAAGGGCGCACCATGCTGCTTGTGACCCATGAGATGAAATTCGCCCGCGAGGTGGCGACCCACGTCGTCTACCTTTTCGAGGGCCGCATCGAAGAACAGGGGCCGCCGGAAGAGCTTTTCGGCAACCCTCAATCCGCCCGGCTTCAGCAGTTTTTGCAGACAGTCGGTTAAACCACCAAAAACAAAACAGGGAGACTAATCATGACACTCAAGAAACTTATGACGACCGCACTCGCGACAGCAATCGTCAGCGCAGGTGCCGTGGCCGCCGAAGAGGTGAAGATCGGCATCGCCGCAGAGCCATATCCCCCCTTTGCCTCCCTCAACGCTTCTGGCGAATGGGAAGGTTGGGAAGTTGAGGTTATCAACGCGGTTTGCGCCGCGGCCGAACTGGATTGCGTGATCACGCCCGTCGCATGGGATGGCATCATCCCCTCGCTGACTGGCCAGCAGGTCGATGCAATCATGGCCTCCATGTCGATCACCGAAGAGCGCCAGCAGACGATCGATTTCTCCGATCCCTACTACAATACGCCTGCAGTGATCGTGGCGGATAAGTCGATGGACATTGAGCCTACGCCCGAGTCCCTCGCGGGCAAGATCGTCGGTATCCAAGCCTCAACAATTCACCAAGCCTATGCCAACGAATATTTCGGCGATGCGGCAGAGATCCGGGTGTATCAGACGCAGGACGAAGCCAATCAGGATCTCGTCTCGGGTCGGATCGACGCCACACAGGCCGACAGCATCGCGATGGCGGATTTCGTCAACTCCGACATCGGCACCTGCTGCGAGATCAAGGGGCCAGTAAAGAATGACGAGGCCATCTTGGGCAAAGGTGTCGGCGCCGGGGTGCGCAAAGGCGATGATGCGCTGCGCGAAAGCTTGAACAAGGGCATCGCGAAAATCCTCGAAGATGGCACCCACGAAGAGATCACCGGGCGCTATTTCGATACAAGCATCTACGCTGAGTAAGCCTGTATCGTGGAGTTCTTCTTCGAAACGCTCGGTCTGACCGAAAGTGCGAAACTCTTGTCCCTCAGCCCGCCGGGCTGGGGAGGCAACCTTCTGCGCGGGCTCGCGAACTCTTTGCAGATCGCGTTTGGCGCCTTCGGCTTTGGTCTGCTGATCGGGCTCTTTGGAGCATACGGCAAGCTCTATGGCGGGGTGGTCCTGCGCGACCTCCTCGCTGTCTACACGACTGTGATCCGGGCGGTGCCTGAACTGGTGCTGATCCTAATCCTCTATTACGTCGGTACCGACCTTATCAATCAGCTCTCGCAGGCGATGGGCTATGGTCGGGTTGAGATCAGCGGTGTCGTCGCCGGTATCTGGGTGCTCGGCGTGGTACAGGGTGCCTATGCCACCGAGGTGTTGCGCGGCGCGATCCAAGCCATTCCACCGGGCCAGATTGAGGCGGCGCGCGCTTATGGTATGCCGCCGCTGATGCTGATGCGCCGGGTTACGATCCCCGCGATGATGTCTTTTGCCACGCCGGGGCTGGCGAACCTTTGGCTTATTGCGACCAAGGATACCGCATTGCTGGCCATCGTCGGCTTTAGCGAGCTGACCCTCGAAACCCGACAGGCCGCTGCCAGCACCCGCGCCTATTTCACCTTCTTTCTCGCCGCGGGCGCGCTCTATCTAATTGTGACGCTTTGTTCGGGTGTGGTCTTTGCCCGGATCGAAAAATGGGCGCGGCGCGGCCAGCCGTCGCTGAAAGGAGCGAGCCGATGATCTCTTTTCGCGCTCTGATGCAGCCCCATCGCATTGTCATGTTGGCGCTTTTGCTGGGCGCGGTGATCTGGTGCGCCGTGGCGCTGCGGTGGGATTGGATACCGGAATACGCCCCACTGGCGTTGGAAGGCCTTTGGCGCACGATCTGGATTTTGGTCGTGACCTGTGTGCTGGGGTTTCTTTTGGCGATCCCGCTGGGCCTCGCGCAGGCCATCGGGCCTTGGTACCTATCCGTCCCTGCGCGGGTATTCTGCACCGTCATCCGTGGCACGCCACTGCTCTTGCAGATCTGGCTGCTCTACTACGGCCTCGGCTCGCTTTTCCCGCAAATCCCTTGGATTCGCGGCAGTGAACTATGGCCCTACCTGCGCCAAGCTTGGCCCTACGCGGTGCTGGCGCTGACGCTGTCTTATGCGGGCTACGAAGGCGAGGTCATGCGCGGCGCGTTCTCCAGTGTGAACAAGGGGCAGCTTGAGGCCGCAAACGCATTCGGGATGCCGCGTTTCACCATGTTCCGCCGCATCTGGCTGCCGCAGGCAATTCGCAACGTCCTGCCGACACTGGGCGGTGAAACCATTCTGCAACTCAAGGCCACACCTCTGGTCGCGACCATCACGGTTGTTGAGCTCTATGCCGTGTCTTCGCGCGTCCGGTCGGATACGTTTATCGTCTATGAGCCGCTGATCTTGCTGGCTGTGTTTTATATGATCATCGCCGGGGTTATCGCATTGATGTTTCGGCGGTTCGAAAACCGGGTGCCGGGATAAGAGACCGGGAGTTACCAATCAGTCAGCTCTCATATCCATTGGCGTCGTGCCAAACTGGGTCTTAAAAGCCCGTGTCATCGAACTTGCGTTTTCGTAACCGCATCGCGCGGCAATCTCCGCAATGGAAAGATCGGTGCTTTCGACCAAGCTTCTGACAGCGATCAGGCGTCTATGCCGATAGATTTGGCCCGGCGTCGCGTTCAAGCTGCGTGCGAACCGTCTTTGGAGGCTTTTCAGCGAACACCCTAAGTGACGTGCAATTGTCGGGATTGGCACAGGCGTTTCGATATTCTCATCCATAAGGACAAGGGCACGAGAAACCAGTTTGGAACGCACAGATTTTTTGTCCGCATCCCTAAACGGCTGTTCGGTTTCATGCAGAAACAGCGCTGCAACATCGAGACGTATGATCTCGCCACAGTGCGCCCCAATCAGGGTAAGCACCAAGTCGAAGGACGCCATGGCACCACCGCAGGTGATCCGGTTGCCATCTATCACAAACCGTTCTTGCTGGGCATCTACCTGCGTAAACGTCTCTGAAAAGCTTTCGAACAGATGCCCATGGATTGTCGCAGGCCTGTCGTTCAACTGCCCTGCCGCCGCCAACAGCCAAGCCCCCGTATCGAGCCCCACCAGACACTTTGCGTTTGCGCAAAGGGACCGGAGGGCGGTCAGGACCTGACTGCTACACAGTGCGAGGTGGCCATAGCTGGCTGTCACCATGAGGTAATCGCACGGCGGCTTCATCGCTGTGGCCATCTCGGTTTGAACCAGCATCCCACTTGAAGACCGCACAAGGCCGCCTTCGAGTGAAAGCAGTCGCCATTCATAGCGCGCTTGCCCGGTCATGGTGTTTGCAGCGCGAAACGGTTCCAGCGTGTTGGCCAGGCAATGGTTGGAAAATCCATCGAAAAGCAGCACGTCGATTTTTAAGGTTTCGAACGGCGATTTTGTCATTTCATGCATGGTTATGTCTAACACTGCACAGTCAATCTGATCAATCTGTGTAGTGTTCAGGTGAAATCTAAGAGGAAACCAAGATGCCCCTGCACATGACCCGTGATGTTTTCATCACCTGCGCCGTGACCGGATCAGGCAGCAGCCAAGATCGGTCGCCCCATGTTCCCCGCAGCCCCGAGCAGATTGCCAATTCGGCCATCGCCGCTGCCAAAGCGGGTGCCGCGATTGTGCATTGCCATGTACGCGACCCCGAAACCGGCGTTCCCTCACGTGATCCAAAACTCTACCGCGAAGTGACCGACCGCATCCGCGATGCCGAAGTCGACGTGGTGCTGAACCTGACCGCAGGCATGGGCGGCGACATGGTGTTTGGCCCGCCGTCCGCGCCGCTGCCGCTGAATGATGCCACCGATATGGTCAGCGCCGAAGAACGGCTGGCGCATATCGAAGACTGCCTTCCCGAGATTTGCACTCTCGACTGCGGCACGATGAACTTTGCCGAAGCCGATTATGTGATGACAAACACGCCCGGCATGCTGACGACAATGGGCGCGCGTATGGAAGCGCTTGGCGTTAAGCCGGAGATCGAGGCCTTTGATACCGGCCACCTTTGGTATGCGAAACAACTGGTTAAGGATGGCGTGCTGTCTTCGCCCGCGCTGGTGCAGCTGTGCATGGGCATTCCGTGGGGCGCACCCAATGACCTGAACACCTTTATGGCGATGGTTAACAATGTGCCTGACGACTGGAACTGGTCCGCGTTTTCAATCGGCCGTGACGAGATGCCCTATGTGGCCGCATCGGTCTTGGCAGGGGGCCATGTCCGCGTCGGGCTTGAAGACAACCTGTGGCTCAGCAAGGGCGAGCTTGCCACCAATGGGGCGCTTGTTTCGCGTGCCGTGTCGATCATCGAAAACATGGGGGCAACCATCATGGGCCCTGATGCCGTGCGCCAAAAACTTGGCCTGACAAAGCAGGCGCCACGATGACTAAAACAGCAGCAATCATCGGCGGTGGCGTCATTGGCGGCGGCTGGGCCGCGCGGTTTGCCTTGTCTGGATGGGACGTCGCGATTTTCGACCCTGATCCCGAAGCCGAACGCAAAATCAGCGAAGTCATGGCGAACGCGCGCCGGTCCTTGCCCGCCTTGTCCGAGGTCGCGTTGCCGCCCGAGGGGCAGGTTAAGATCGTCCCCACAATTGCCGAAGCCGTCGCAGGCGCAGACTGGATTCAGGAAAGCGCGCCGGAACGGCTTGAGATGAAGCACAAGATCTTCAACGACATTCAGACCCATTGCAGAGAAGACGCGCTGATCGGGTCTTCGACCTCGGGGTTCAAACCGTCCGAGCTTCAGCAAGGGGCGCTGCGCCCCAACCAGATTTTCGTCGCGCATCCGTTCAACCCGGTCTATTTGCTGCCGCTTATCGAACTGGTCGGTGACGACGCCACGACCACACGCGCACATGCGGTGCTCGCTGAAATCGGCATGAAGCCATTGAAAGTGCGCAAAGAAATCGACGCACATGTTGCCGATCGCTTTCTCGAAGCTGTCTGGCGCGAGGCGCTTTGGCTGATCAAGGACGGGATCGCCACAACCGAAGAAATTGATGACGCGATCCGGTTCGGCTTTGGGCTGCGTTGGGGGCAGATGGGCCTGTTCGAAACCTACCGCGTTGCGGGGGGTGAAGCCGGTATGGCCCATTTCATCGAACAGTTCGGGCCTTGCCTGCAATGGCCTTGGACCAAATTGATGGATGTGCCTGAACTGACCGACGAGTTGGTACAGATGATCGCCAGTCAATCGGACGCGCAATCAGGTGCACATACGATCCGCGAGCTTGAACGCATTCGCGACGACAATCTGGTGTCGATGATGCGATCCCTGAAAGGCCGCGACTGGGGTGCAGGTGCGTTGCTAAATGCACATGACGCCCGCCTCGAAGCCAAAGCCGAACCCGACTTCACCAAACCCATCATCACTGTCGCCCGCGCCATCCCGATTGATTGGACGGATTACAACGGGCACATGAACGAAAGCCGCTATGGGCAGCTGTGGTCGGATGCAGCCGACGCCCTCATGCGCATGATCGGGGCCGATGCCGCCTACATCAAAACCGGCTTCAGCTACTTTACCGCCGATACCCACACCAAGTTCCGCAATGAATGCCATGCCGGCGACAATGTCACAGTTGTCACAACCATTCTTGAGGGCGCAGGTAAAAAGCTGCGGCTGTTCCATGAATTAAAAAATACCGATGGCGATGTGGTGGCAACCTGCAATCAATTCCTGCTGCACGTCAGTTTGGAAACCCGCAAATCCTGTGACCCTGCGGCGCATATTAGTGACAAACTAACCTCGATCATCGCGGCCCAGGCCGCCCTGCCCAAGCCGGAGCTTACCTGATGCATTTTGGATTGACCGAAGAACAAGAGATGATCGTTTCCACCGTGCGGTCCTTTGTCGAAAACGAAATCTACCCCCACGAGGCCGAGGTAGAGCGCACAGGCGAAGTCCCCCATGACGTTGCGCAGGCGATCAAACAAAAGACCATAGATCTTGGTTTCTATGCCTGCAACTTTCCCGAAAGCGTTGGTGGAGCCGGTCTATCGCATCTTGAATTCGCGCTGGTAGAACGCGAATTGGGCCGCGGCTCTATGGCGCTGAACCACTTTTTCGGGCGGCCGCAGAATATCCTGATGGCCTGCAAGGACGATCAGATTGACCGCTATCTCACCCCCGCCATTCGCGGCGAAAAGATGGATGCCTTGGCCATGACCGAACCCGATGCCGGGTCTGATGTGCGGGGCATGAAATGTTCGGCCAAACGTGAAGGCGGTGATTGGGTTTTGAACGGGACCAAACATTTCATCTCTGGCGCGGATCACGCGGATTTTGTGATCGTCTTTGTGGCAACCGGCGAAGACGACACGCCGCGTGGCCCCAAAAAGCGCATCACAACCTTCTTGGTCGACCGCGGCACGCCCGGTTTCACCATCCGCGATGGCTACAAATCCGTCTCACACCGTGGCTACAAGAACATGATCCTCGAATTTGACAACTGCCGCCTGCCCGACGCTCAGGTTCTGGGCGAGGTGGATGGCGGCTTTGCGGTGATGAACGAATGGCTTTACGCCACGCGGATCACGGTCGCCACGATGTCTGTAGGGCGCGCCCGTCGTTGTTTTGACATGGCGTTGAATTACGCGGCCGAACGCAAACAGTTCGGGCAACAGATCGGTAAATATCAGGGCATCAGCTTTCAGCTTGCCGACATGATCACCGAAATCGATGCGGCAGAGCACCTGACATTGGCAGCGGCATGGCGGTTGGATCAAGGCCTGCCTGCCAACCGCGAAATCGCCAGTGCAAAGCTTTATGCGTCAGAAATGCTGGCGCGGGTGACGGATGCCACGCTGCAAATCTTTGGCGGTATGGGATTGATGGATGATTTCCCCATTGAGCGCTTCTGGCGTGATGCGCGGGTCGAGCGGATTTGGGACGGGACATCTGAGATCCAGCGCCACATCATCAGCCGCGATCTCTTGCGCCCCCTTGGCGCATAGGACCACGGGTATGAGTGATCTTGAACGGCTCCTGCGCCCACGATCCATTGCTGTGGTCGGTGGCGGGGCATGGTGTGACTCCGTGATCGAGCAGAACCAGAAAATTGGTTTCAAGGGCCATATTTGGCCCGTTCATCCCCAAAAGGACATTGTTGGTGGTTTGCCAGCCTTCAAAACGCTTGCTGATTTGCCGGACGCGCCAGATGCGACATTTATCGGTGTGAACCGCACCGCAACCATCGGTCTGGTCAGCGAATTGAACCAGATGGGTGCCGGTGGCGCTGTGTGTTTTGCCAGTGGCTTCAAAGAAACCGCCGACGGTGCGGATTTGCACGACCAATTGCTGGCCGCAGCAGGAGGAATGCCCATTCTGGGGCCAAATTGCTACGGGGTTCTGAATGCCGTGGATCGGGTGGCGCTTTGGCCGGATCAACATGGGCTGGTGCCCGTTGAACGCGGCGTGGCGATCCTTGCGCAGTCGTCCAATATCGCGATTAATCTCACGATGCAGCAACGCGGACTGCCGATTGCCTATACCATCACTGCGGGCAATCAGGCCCAACAAGGGCTTGCCAGTATCGCCCAAACTGTCATCCGCGACGACCGCGTGACGGCGCTTGGGCTTTACATCGAAAGCTTTGGCGACATCGCGGCCTTCGAAGAATTGGCGCAGCTTTCGCGTGCGCTAGGCAAACCGATCGTGGCGTTGAAAGTGGGCCGTTCGCAGGAATCTCAACTGGCGACCATTTCGCACACGGCCTCGCTCGCTGGCAGCAGCGCTGGTTCGGACGCGGTATTGGCGCGGCTTGGCATTGCGCGGGTCGGCTCCCCCGCAGCATTGCTTGAAACGTTGAAGCTGTTTCATTGCCATGGCCGCCTGTCCGGGACACGAATTGCGTCCTTAAGTTGTTCAGGCGGCGAGGCGAGCGTCATGGCAGATACCGCCGCGCAATATGGCCTGACGTTTCCACCGCTGACATCCCAGCAGACAGACACACTTTCGCAGCACCTCAGTTCACTGGTCAATCTGGCGAACCCTCTGGATTACCACACGCAAATTTGGCGCGATAAGGCGGCTATGACGGCGGTATTTGCGGCAATGACAGGCGATGATATTGATCTGGCGCTTGTGGTGCTCGATTTCCCACGCTTGGATAGCTGCACCGCTGATGACTGGATGATCGCGATCGAGGCGATTGAGGACGCGGCCATTCAAACGGGTCGCCCATTTGGCGTGGTTGGGTCGATCGTCGAAAACCTTCCCGAAGCTATCGCAAAACGGCTGCTCGGCGCGGGGATTGTGCCGCTGTGCGACTTTGGCACGACCTGTGAAGCGATCAGCGCCGCGTGCATGTCGCTGAACCAAGATCATCAGCCCCTGCTGCGCGCGCAAGGCTTTGCAACCACCACCACGGTTACCGAAGGCGATGCCAAACTGGCCCTTGCAACTTACGGCATGGACGTCCCTAAAAGCCGTGCAGGCGTAGGGCGCGCGGATGTGGTCGATTGCGCCGAAAAGATCGGTTTTCCCGTGGTCCTGAAGGGCGAAGGTGTCGCCCATAAAACGGAAGTCGGCGCGGTAAAGCTGCACCTCGCAGACGCAGCGCAGGTCAGAGCGGCAGCGCAGGAGATGCAGGCCGAAACCTTCCTTGTCGAAGAAATGATTACCGGCACCGTCGCAGAGCTTTTGATCGGCGTCGTCGCGGACCCCGCCCACGGGTTCGTCCTGACCTTGGCCGCGGGCGGTACGCTGACGGAAATTCTGGAGGACGGTCAATCCTTGCTGCTGCCCACGACGGATGCCGATATTCGCCACGCCCTGGGGCAGTTAAAAATAAACCCGCTATTGATCGGCTTTCGCGGTGGTGAACCAGCCAACACAGATGCCATTGTCGACGCGGTCTTAAGGCTGCAAAACTTTGTCACTGACCACGCCGACGAGATTACCGAAATCGAAATCAATCCACTCATCTGTACAAAAGACCGTGCGATCATCGCCGATGCGCTTTTGGTGAAAGGAACAACATGACAAGTCCCGTTAAAACGCGCCGCGAGGGTGCCGTTCTCGAAATCACTTTGGACCGCCCAAAGGCCAATGCCATTGATCTGCAAACCAGCCGTGTCCTGGGGGAAACCTTTGCTGCGTTTCGCGATGACCCTGATTTGCGCGTTGCGATTATCACAGGGGAAGGTTCGAAATTTTTCTGCCCGGGCTGGGATTTGAAAGCCGCCGCTGATGGCGATGAGGTTGATGGCGATTACGGCGTTGGCGGCTTTGGGGGCCTGCAGGAACTGCGCGACATGAACAAACCGGTGATCGCGGCAGTGAACGGTATTTGTTGTGGCGGCGGACTTGAATTGGCCCTGTCAGCCGACATTATCTTGGCGGCAGATCATGCAAGTTTCGCGCTGCCCGAAATCACCTCTGGCACCGTCGCCGACGCCGCGTCGATCAAACTGCCAAAGCGCATCCCATACCACATCGCAATGGAAATGCTGTTTACAGGCCGCTGGCTGGACGCCGAAGAAGCCCACCGCTGGGGGTTTGTGAACCGCATCCACGCTGCGGATGATCTGATGGCACAGGCGTGGGATATGGCCCGCAAGTTGGCATCGGGTCCGCCGCTGGTCTTTGCCGCAATCAAAGAAATTGTGCGCGATTCAGAGGATAGCAAATTTCAGGATGCCATGAACCGGATCACCAAACGCCAGCTAAAAACTGTCGATGTCCTTTACGGGTCCGAGGATAACGCCGAGGGCGCGCGCGCCTTTACGGAGAAACGGGATCCGGTTTGGAAAGGGCGCTGATATCGCGGTTTAAACGGCGTTGGCTGTCACAAGCGCCTTATTGAGCTGGATCAGGTCGACAGAGCCTTCGGGACAAACTTTGACTGAAACGTTCGCGGTTATTACTCCCGCGGCACATCGACAGGGCATCACAGTGACCGGCCCCACGGTCGCGGATGCGTTTGAAGATTTCGACTTATTTGAGAACGCAGAGAGGAGACATCACGCACCCGGCGCCCCCTTCCCCTTTGATAAGCGCCTGAGCGCACCGAAGTAAGCCGCAGACGGCACGACGAGCCATTGCAACATTGGCGTTAGGCCCGCGTCGATGAACGGGATGAGGGTTTGGCGCCGCGAGGGCATAGGGATCGCGAATGAGGGCCGGTTTGCTTTTGAGAGTTGGGTCACTGTTGGGTTCATCCCTTTGTGATGACGCGTTGGATTTGGGAAATGGCCGCCGGGCTGTCCCACGCGGCGGGGCCGACCTTGCGGGCAACCTCGCGGCCTTGGGGGTTAACCAGCAACGTCGTGGGCAGGCCGACAATGCCAAAGGCCATCATCCCCCGCAACTGGTCTGCCAGATAAAGGTCGAGATGCGTGATGCCGATCTCTGCATAGAAGGCGCGCACAGCGTCGAACCCGCCTTTATCGATTGAGAGCGCGAGAACGTGAAACTCCGCACCGCCCAATCGCGCTTGCAACCTGTCGAGGGTCGGCATTTCATCGCGGCAAGGCGGGCACCATGTCGCCCAGATATTGAGCAATACCGTTCGGCCACGAAAGTCCGCCAAAGTCAGGCTCCGCCCTGCCCCATCCGTGATGGGCGGCGACAGCATCGGCAGGGGTTTTTGATGCTCCGCCATGACAGTGCGCGCGGCGGCTGGCGAAGCCCCAAGCGCTAGCGCGCCGCCCAAGAAACCACGCCGCCTCATGCGTACTGCTCCTGTTGCAAACGCCGCACCACAGGAAGGATATCTTCCTCCAGAGAGCGGCGAATGAACGGGCCGACATCTTTGTAAGCGATGCGCCCTTTGGCACCGATCCGGCCATAAGGATCGCCAAGTTCCGCAAGGAACCTGCGGGCGGCGGCGGGCTTATCCTTGAGGTTGATGCCGTGGATCGGCACGCTGTCGGTTTGGGCCAGTTCCACCAACAGGGGCATCTCAACCCGACAAGGCACGCACCACGATGCCCAAACATTCACGAGAGACACTTCGCCGCGCTGATCAGCCGTCGTGAGCCCCTTCCTGCGCCCTTCGATGGGCGGCAGATCAAACTCGGAAATGTCCCGGCCAATCATCGTGCTGGGCAGGCCATCATCGTTGTTAAAAAGCCCCCAGAGAAACGCCGCCGCGATGGCCCCAAAGACCATCGCCGGAAGGGCCGCGATTAGTCGCGACCACCGTAGTTTGCGGACGGGCTGACCGTCCTTGCTCATGTCCCGCCCTCATCCTTGGCAGTGACTTCGGCCTGAAAGCCGCGCTCCCGCTCGGGCCAAGTGCTTTTGATATAGCCGAGGATGGCCGTGATCTCTGCATCGCTCAGGATCCCGTCGAACACCGGCATGTCACTCTCATAGCCGGGCACGACCGAAGCCAACCCGTTTTTGGTAATGTCGAAAAGCTGCTGATCGGCATGATGCCAAGTATGGCCCGTTTCATCATGCGGCGGCGCGGGCATGCGGCCATTGTCGAGCCGTTTGCGCCAGTCCGGCTGACCTTCAAGATCGGCGCCGTGGCAAGAGGCGCAGCTCTCGGCATAAAGACCCGCGCCAAGCTCGATCATCTCTGCGTCCACGGGCACGCCGAGCACGGCGAGCACCGGGGGGCTGTCCTCCTTCCCCCCGGCCCAGACAGCGACCGCCGCCGCGCCCCCGATGCCAATAGCGGCGGTCAGACCCAACCGGTTCATGCGGGCCGCCGCAGATATTTAACCAAGGCCAACACGCCCAGCACCAGCACTGCCAGCACCAAGAGGAAAAGCAGGCCACAGGCGATCATCATTCCGACCGACATCGGCCCATTCATCATAGTTCCGTTCATCATAGTTCCATTCATCATGTCCATCGTTCCAACCTCATTCATTTGAATACACGGCCACGCCGTCCTCACCGAAGGCGTAGGTTTTGAGCGTGCCGCTCTTGCCTGCCATGCCGGGCGCGTTCTGGGGCATACCGGGCAGCGTGATGCCGGTGATCTCGGGGCGCTCGGATGTCAGGCGCTGGATAATCTCCACGGGCACCAGACCGCTGACGTAGTAGCCATCGACCTCGGCAAGGTGGCACCCCAGCCCCTGTTCCGGCACGCCGACCTCAACCGAGCGTTTGTCGAAATCCCGGTCGTCGATGCGGGTGATGTGGTAGCCGTTCTCTTCGGCATAGTCGGCATAGGCGTCGCAGCAGCCACAGGACGGGTCGCGCCAGATGGTCATTTGGCGATCTGCCGGGACGGTGCTGGCTGCGGTATCGGCGGGCGGCATGTTGTAGCTTTCGGCCATGCCGAAGGTGGCGAAACCGATGATACCGGCAGCGGTCAGGGCAGCGGCCGCGCCGAGGGTGAATTTACTGTTCATGTCTGGTCTCCTTGAGGAATGTTAAGGGGGTCAAAGGTCAGGCCACCATCGCGGCTGACCGAAAGGGTGCCGTCGCGAACGGTGGCAAGGTGTTCAGGATCGGCAGGATCGACAGCCAGTGCGTCGATCTTTCCCGCCGCTGCGCGCGTCCAATTCACACCCGCGTCGGGCGAGGCCCAAAGGCCATTCGCCAGCCCAGCGTAAAGCCGTTCAGGCGCTTTGGGGGAGAGTGCCAGATGAGTGATCGGCTGGCCCTCGGGCAGAGGTTTGGCAGGTGGCGGCGTTTTGCCCGCAGCCAGCGCATCCATCGCGTCGCCCGCGGTCACATCCTGCCAGCGGCAAAAGCAATCCGGCACGCGGGTCAGCCCGGCGTCGGTCCCGGCATAGAGCCAGATGCCGCCCATGCCAGTCGGATTGCCCACCGAGACGAGCGTCAACACCTCACGTTCGGCCCCGCCAAGGTAGGGCCGGTCCATGACGAATTCCCAGCTTTCGCCCGCGTCTTGGCTGCGCCAAAGCCCGTCATCCGCAAAGGCGGCATAGAGCATATCTGGCTCAAGCGCGGCCTGAGTGAGCGCGGTGACGCGGGTCGCAGGCAGGCCCGCGCTGGCGTCTGCCCATGTGCGCCCCCCATCCCGGCTGCGCATAAGGCCGAAAGGATCAACTGCCGCGAACAAAGTGCCCGGAGTCTCTGGATGGCTGGTGATCGCGGTGATTGATCGCTCCAACGACACATGCTGGATGTCGCCTGGGGCGGGCATGCGCCAAAGCTTGCGCTTTGAAGCCGCGACGAGTGCATCGCCGTCATACTGAAGGGCAAGGATCGACTCCCCCGTTGTCATTGCAAGGGAGACATGAGGTAGGATCAGCGTCGCCCCAACTGCCGCAAGCCCGCCGGACAGCATACGCCTGCGCGACATATCGCGCGATGAATGAATAGACATAAAGGTCGTTCCCGAAAGTGACGGATAAGGTCGAGCGCGTTGTTGCCCAAAGGCATCAAGCGTCGCGAGACCGGGCCGTCACCCTTCGGTGCGGCCGGTCAACTTAGGGAGGTGGTTCGCGGCGGGTTCGGGTCGGACCCGAGGTTGACCCCAGCGAGGCCAAGATCACCCGGCACAGGCGCGAAGAAACGCTGCACGCTCTCGGGTTGGGACTGAAGCATCTGCGAGGCCACAAAGAGGGGTGCCGTGCAATCAATGTCACACACCATCTCACCCTGATCTTCTTGCAAACAAGCGGTGCAGTTATCGCCCTCTTCCATCGTCGCGGATGAAATGACACCTGACATCTGCAAGGACATGTTCGCCGCCGCCAAATTATGCGCCAATACGCCCGTCAAAAGAACGAGCGAGAGGCAGAATGTGGCAAGGCGAAGCAGGATGCGCATGGCTGAGATATAGGAACCCGATGCGGTAGTGTCGATCCCCTCACCAGAAAGTGAGGGTGAGCGATCCATTGCAGGCCCGCAGATCGGCAAGACACAGCGCATTGCGATGCGCCTCAGCGGTCATGCGACGCCCCATCGCGGTGCTCAGCGTCGTTGCCAGCGCGCGCCGGGCCGCCCTCATGCCCAAACAACGCGGCATCCTGATGGGCATTCGCAGAGGTTTCAAACTCAAGGCTTGAATGGGTGATGCCAAAGTCATCCGCGAGCGTTTTCTTGACTGCCTGCTTCACAGCATCAAGGTCCGCCCAATCCTGCCCCTCCAACACGACATGGCAATCAAGCGCCACCTCATGCTCTTGCATCTGCCAAAGATGAACATGGTGCACGTCCCTGACGCCAGCGACCTTGGTCATCGCCTCAACCACAGCGCCCGCATCCATGTCAGGCGGGCTGCCCAGCATCAGCATACGGATCGGACCGCCGATCTCAGTGAGTGCCAGATAGAGGATATAGACCGCGATACCGATGGTGATCGCCGGATCAACCCAACGCAGATCGTAAAGGATGATGAGCGTACCGCCGAAAATTACCGCGACCGAGGCCAGCGCATCTGACAGATTGTGCAAGAACAAAGCCCTGATATTCACGCTGCCCTTCTGCATCGAGTAGGTCAGCAGCGCCGTCAACGTATCGACGACAAGCGCGACCCCGCCCAGAATGACCACCGTCCAGCCCGCCACCGCAGGCGGATCAATCATGCGCATCCCGCCTTCGTAGATCAGGTATATCCCGACAAGAATGAGCGTGGTGTAGTTAATCAAAGCCGCAACGATTTCGATCCGGCCATAACCGAAGGTCATCCGCGCATCAGCCGGACGCCGCGCGATTTTACGGGCGACAAAGGCAATGACCAATGAGGCCATGTCCGAAAAATTGTGCAGCGCGTCCGCGATAAGGGCGAGCGACCCTGCAAAGACCCCGCCCACGATCTGCGCAACCGTCAGAAGCGCATTCGCCCAGATGGCCAGTGATAATCTGCGGTCCCCGCTTTCGGGGTCAATATGGGCGTGATCATGTGCCATCTGTGCTTCCTACCGGTTTGGGGTCAGAACCGCTGCGTTCCGTCAGAAGCAGAAATAAGACCTACAGCAACTGTAGCTTCAAGCGATTTGTCGACCTTTTTCTCTCTCGGTCAAGTTCCATGGCGATAGGCTGCGCGAATGGTCTTAAGGCGGACCGTGATACAGCGCGTTGCAGAATTCACAGGACGCGCTGTCACCCCATTCATAGGCTGCCAGCTTGCGCGACACCCTTCCAAAACCTACAGAGACTGTAGAATTGAAGGGATCAGACATGCTCCCCATCGGCACACTCGCAAAGCGCACTGGCACCAAAGTGCAGACGATCCGCTATTACGAGCAGATCGGCATTATGCCTGAACCCTGCCGGACCGAAGGCGGCCAGCGGCGCTATGGCGCTGCCGAGTTGGACCGCCTCTCCTTCATCCGCCATTCCCGCCAACTCGGCGTTTCGTTGGAGGCGATCCGAGAGTTGCTGGACCTTTCTGATACGCCCGACCGGTCCTGTGCGCAGGTCGATGCCATCGCCCAAAGGCAACTTCGCGAGGTCGAGGCACGGCTTGTGCGGCTCGAAGCCCTCCGCGTTGAATTGCAGCGCATGATCGGGGCGTGCAATGCGGATCGGGTTGCCGATTGTCGCATCCTTGAGGTGCTGCGCGATCATGAGGAATGTCTCGCTGACCACGGGGCCACCGCCTGATGCCCGCCGCCCTGCTCTATCCGCTTGCGGCATTGGCCGAGATCGTCGGGTGTTTCGCGGTTTGGGCGTGGTGGCGCGGCGCATCGCCGCTGTGGCTGGTGCCGGGGCTGCTGAGCTTGGCGCTGTTTGCGGGGTTGTTGGCCTTGGTCGAGGCCGGGTTCGCCGGGCGCGCATTTGCGGCCTATGGTGGCATCTATATCGCGGCATCGCTTGTGTGGATGTGGGCTGTAGAAAGGCAGCGGCCTGATCTTTGGGATGCTGCCGGGGCGGGCCTTTGTATTCTTGGCGCAGCGGTGATTATTCTCGCGCCCCGCGCCGGATAGGCTGCCGACCCTTCTAAAAAGGCCGGCAGCCACGCGGTTTAGCTGGCGTCTTTGCATTCGTCGTATTCGCCGCGCACCTGAACGGTCACCGTCACTTCGGTCTTGTCACGGTTGCGCCAGAACCAGCCGTGTTCACCTGCGAAACCGGCGGTGATTTCGCCCTCTTCACCGGTCGAGCCGCGGCCTTTGTAATAGGTTTCGGATTGGCCCGAACCATGACCGTGCAGATCAAAGTTCACACGCCCCCCGTCGACCAACATAGCGTATTGCGCGGTCTGGCCTTCTTCCATCACCAACTTCCACTCGGCAGACTCGCCGGGGGCCAGTGTAAATGTGATCTCATCGCGCCATTCTTGCACGGGTTCAAACGGCACCTCTTCGGCATGGGCGGCCCCGACGAAGACGCTGAAGATGTCGTTCATCAGGCTGGACTGCTCTTGGGTCACAAGCGCGCCCTGCTCTTCCAGTGCCTTGATACGGTCCGCTTCCGCCTCTGCGGCAAGCTGGCTCTTGATCTTACCCATTTTGGCCAGACCGAGCACGCCGCCGATCCCGGTGGGGTCGATGTCGTATTCGGCGGGCAGCACCACGGTCACGAGGATCGCGACAGCGCTGGCCGCTGCAATGGCGGTGGAGCGGATGAGCTGCGCGGAGGTGGGCAATTCGTTCAGGCTTGGTTTATCTGCGTTGAACATGTGGTTCTCCTATTTGCTTAAGCAGCTACGAAATAGCCGGTGATTTGAAGGCCCATGAGGATGAACCCCATAGCCATCATGATGACGTTTGCTGTGTAGGCCTGGCGGAAGAAGTTGGGTGATCTCCCCCAAAAGCCCATGGCGATAAGGATGACGGCGAGCGCCATCAGCTGGCCGATTTCGACGCCCACGTTGAACGCCAGAAGGTTGGCCAAAAGCCCGTCCGGGGCGATCTCGTAGTCGAGAAGTTTGGTGGCCAGACCGGTGCCGTGGAAGAAGCCAAAGATCAGCGTTGCGACTTTGGTATTGGGCTGCACGCCGAACCAGCGTTGATAGGCGCCAAGGTTATCGAGCGCCTTATAGACAACCGACAGGCCAATAATGGCATCAACGATATAGGCATTAATGCCCCAGCCGAACCAAACACCCGCCAGCATCGTGGTCGAATGCCCCACAGCAAAAATGCTGACATAGATGCCGACGTCTTTCATCTTGTAGAGGAAGAAGACGACGCCGAACAGAAACAGGATGTGGTCGTGACCCGTCACCATGTGTTTGGCACCGAGATACATGAAGGGAATGATGTTCACCCCCCAGATTTCCTGAATATAGCCCGCATCCCCGGGCGTGACGTTATGCGCCAATGCATAGCTTGCGCTCTGAATGAGCAAGGTAACTGTGACAAGGGACAGGATCGCGATCCGGCGTGCGCCAAAATCGGTCCAGCCCCGTGGGACTGTGTTCATGGATTGAACTCCGCGTATGTGGTTTGTGAGGAATGGAGCGCCAGTGGCGCGGCCAGTCACACGCGCGGCGGTCGTTCTATCAGGTAAACTCTTGAGGTATTTGCAGAAGCGGCACTGAGCCGCCATGCGGCCCTGAAGACATCGACGGGTTGCGCGGCCAAGGCGCGGCCAAACACGACGGCTTGGCTATGATCATGGTCCGCACTGTCGTGACTGTGCCCATGCATGGCCCAAGCAAGGTCTTCTTCTAACCCGTGAGAATGCCCGTGATCCGCAATCATCTGTTCATGTTCTTGAAGAACATTCAGCACCGCAGGAACATGGGAGGAGGTAGGCACCACAGACCAGACAAGCACGGCCACACAGAGAAGCATCGCAAAAGCGGCTTGCCCAGTTGTCCGTAGAAAAGTCATCTGTCCTGTCTGCCCTCTCGTCAATTGCGCGGCGCTCTTCGCCGTCTTGCTCTATCCCCCCTAGGGGGATACGGTCTTAGTATGTCAGACACCCATATTCATGCAAGTCATCCCGCCCTCGTCGCCCGGCTGAAACGTGCCGATGGGCATCTACGGGCGGTGATTGCGATGTTAGAGGCAGGCAAGCCTTGCGTCGACGTGGCGCAGCAGCTTCAGGCCGTTGAGAAGGCTGTGACCAACGCCAAACGCGTGTTGATCCATGACCACATTGACCATTGCCTTGAGGTCGATGGCTCCGAAAGTGACCGCGCCGAACTCAAAGCGATCACCCGTTACCTCTGAGGGCGCTATGCTGGCTGTTCTATCGGATCGCACCTACCGACATCTATTCTTTGCCCAAGTTGTCGCGCTACTTGGGACTGGCTTGTCAACGATGGCGCTTGGCCTGTTGGCCTATGATCTGGCCGGGGATTGGGCGGCTATGGTGTTGGGCACCGTCTTCACGATCAAGATGGTGGCCTATGTCGCCATCGCGCCCATTGCCGGCGCCTTTGCCGAGCGCCTGCCGCGCCGCGCTCTTTTGGTCACGTTGGACCTGGTGCGGGCTGCGGTGGCCTTGGCCCTCCCTTTTGTGACCGAGGTTTGGCAGATCTATATCCTGATTTTCTTCCTGCAATCGGCTTCAGCCGCCTTCACGCCGACCTTTCAGGCAACCATCCCTGACGTGCTGCCCGACGAGGCGCGCTATACCAGAGCGCTGTCCTTGTCCCGTTTGGCCTATGACCTGGAGAACATCATCTCCCCCGCGCTGGCCGCTGTGCTGCTGACAGTGATGAGCTACAACACCCTGTTTCTCGGGACGGTCGCAGGTTTCGGGGCCTCCGCGCTGCTGGTGCTGACGGTCGTTCTACCCGCTCCCAAAGCGACAGTCCCGCGCGGGATTTGTGACCGCACCACGCGGGGGCTCCGGATCTACCTCGCAACGCCCCGGTTGCGTGGACTACTGGGGTTAAACCTCGCTGTGTCGTCTGCAGGCGCGATGGTTCTGGTGAACTCGGTCGTGCTGGTGCGGGGGCACCTAGGGCTTGATGATGCGGCACTGGCTTGGTCGATGTTTGCCTTCGGGGCTGGCAGCATGAGCGCGGCGCTGGCTCTGCCCAGATTGCTGGACAAATTTCCAGACAGACCCGTCATGCTGACAGGGGCTTGGCTGATGATGCTTGCTCTGTTTGGGATCGCAGCGGGCATCATGGTTTTCGGCTTATCTTGGCCCCTCCTGCTGGCGATCTGGCTGCTGATTGGTTTGGGCAATTCTGCGGTTCTAACCCCATCTGGCCGTCTCTTGCGCCGCTCGGCTCAGCCAGAAGACCGGCCTGCTGTCTTTGCGGCGCAATTCGCGCTGTCTCATGCTTGTTGGCTGCTCACTTATCCACTGGCAGGTTGGAGCATGACCGCATTCGGTACGGTTCCAGCGCTGATACTGCTGGGTAGTTTGGCCGCGCTCGGGATCGTAGCAGCACTGCGCGTTTGGCCCGCTGATGTATCGGATAACATGGGAGCGTCTAGCACTCATTTTTGAATAGGACGGATCGCAGTGTGGTGGTCACCGAACCGGGTCTCTTGTCCTCACGCATTAGGCGTCTTTTCATCGGCGGGATTAAGGCGCCAACCAATAGCATCCGGATCAGCAGCTCGTGGACCACGGACGGGCGCCCGGTGTGGCTATAGAAATCAGCAAGATATATGCGGATATCACTCAAGGCATGAAGCGCTGAAAGCCTATGTGCGCATCGAAAGCGCGCTACGGGTCTGGCGTTCACAATAGAGAAATCGGAAATTCCTGACATAGGGCGGCGCAAGCCGCTCTTTTTTCTTGGAGCACACCAGAAAGCGTCAAGAGACCAATTCGACGAGTCACCGCGGGACGAACCCTCCAGAAACTCCCCGCCCCTGACAGCTCGCGCACCGTGGAATTTGAGGCGTCTGGCTTTAGGCTGACGACCGGAGCGACGCCAGTTGGAGAAAAACTCTTAAATCCGTTATTGAACGCCGCTTCATCGCCCCATGTCCTTCAGGACAAGGGCGAACCAGTGCGTATACCACTTGGTTCGCTAAAACGAGAAAATCGGGCGTGTCCGCCCGATTGAGCCTTAATGCTTGTAAATTGGCGACTTTAACCCGGCCGATGGCTATTAATTGGTAGTCAAATCATCTGAAAAGTCAGGCAATTCAAGCCCACCCAAAAGCCTAACCTATTGACTTTACTGGTTCGGAATTTCATTTAGGCCGCCAGATTTTCCACTATGCACAGTATATTTCTTCCTAAGAATTATAAAAAAACCTATAAAATAAGGCCGCCCGAAGGGCTGCCTTATTTAAATTACTCAAAGACTTTATTGAACTAGCTGGGAATGTCGGATCTTCGGTAAATATTACATCCGAGGATTGCTTTAGGCGCGACAACTTCCACTTCCAGATCTTTGAGCATTTTCCACGCAGTACGCGTCGCCAATCCCTGATTGTACTGGGTAACCTTTCAGTGAGATATACTCGCGATTGAATGCCCTCTCTCGCTGCAGGTACGCTTCGGTCAGTCGATTTCTACGCTCCCGCGCCCGCAGAGAAAATTTAACTCAACCCATCTTACGAAGGCGGTTTCCGGCCCCGTAGCTGCCGTCCGGGTCTTAGAAACTTGCTGCGCAACAGCATGCAGAAAGCCGACATTCCACTGCGGTCGGCGAACGTTCTGATCCTTTGGAATCCAAAGGGCAACCTTCGCGTGTTTGCCGCACTTTCAAACGCTGAACACAACAATCCTTCATGTCTCGACCAGTGCGGATCAATCTGTTTCGCCTACAGTCCCATCCGACAGCACCGTGAGGAGAGGACACTCTGGACTGTCCGAACCGCTGCACTTCGCAATCGTTTCCGCCAAGACGGCCTCGATGTTCTGAAGATCCATTATCTTTGCCCGCACAACATCGAGATGATGCCGCCCACGCTTCTCAACTTCCGCGCAGGTATGGCTGCCGCGATCTACCATGCTGAGCAGGCCTCGGATTTCCTCCATCGTAAAGCCCAGTTCACGCGCCCGCATGATAAAGCCAAGCCGCTCAACATGTGCCGCCCCATAGCGGCGGTGCCCGGCGGGGCTGCGCGGTGGGTCGGGCATCAGACCGACGCCTTCATAATAGCGGATGGTCTCAAGGTTGCAGCCAGTCAGGCGCGCAAGGTCAGAGCGTTTAAGGTCGCTCGCAATACCGTGATCATCAGACATGCGTTTTCTCCTTGATCCTGTAGTTGCTACAGACCCTATCTTGCCAGTCATCACAGGGCAATAAAGAGCAAAGCGATGACAGATCACACCCCCGCGACAACCAACCAGCACGAGGATCGATCTGGTTGGCTCGCCACAGGCGCTGGCGTGCTCGGCGCGCTCGCCATGACTTCCTGCTGCATCCTGCCGCTTGTTTTGGTCAGTCTGGGTGTGACCGGGGTCTTCATCGGTCAGCTTACCGCCCTTTATGCCTACAAGTGGGTGACATTGAGCTTCGCGGCAGCGGCGCTCGCCTATGGGTTCTGGAAAGCTTACCGCCCAGTCCTTACTGACGCCTGCGCGAACGGCACCTGTGCGCGCCCGATTGAGCGCGGGCTGCTCTGGGGCGCTTTGCTTGTCGTGCTTCTTGCTCTGGCCTTTCCGGCACTCTCGCCCTTCCTTTTGACATTCTGACCATGAGGTCTCCCATGAAACTTCTTATCTCCACCATTGCGCTCATCCTTTCAGCCAGCGCAGCAATGGCCGCAGAGGCCACCACACGCGTCGATGTTGAGGGGCTCACTTGCCCTTCGTGCAGCTACATCGTCGCCACCGCGATGAAGCGCGTGGAAAGCGTCGAAATCCTTGAGTTCATCGAGGGCGATACGGAAAACGGTCTTTATGTCCTGCGCTATGACGATGCGCTCACCGACCCTGAGGTCATCATCGCTGCCGTGACTGGCGTTGGCTATGGCGCGTCATTGGCCGCGGAGAGCGGATCGTGAAGGAGGCAAAGGCACCCGGCAACCAGAGCGGTCTGCTCAAGGTTGGTCTTATCGGCACGGTCATCGCCGCTCTCTGCTGCTTCACGCCTGTACTAGTAATCCTATTCAGTGCGGTCGGACTTTCGGCGTTGCTGGGTTGGCTCGACTACGTGCTGTTGCCCGCGCTCGCCATCTTTATCGGCATTACAATTTACGCGCTCTGGAAGCGCCGCAATTGGGAGAACCCCTCATGAACGATAGCAATTCACCCCAAAACGGCCCCTATGATCTCGCCGTGATCGGCGCCGGCTCCGCTGGCTTTTCCGCTGCCATCACCGCGGCCGAGGCCGGTGCGCGCGTGGCACTGATCGGCGCAGGCACCATCGGCGGCACCTGCGTTAACGTGGGCTGTGTGCCGTCCAAAGCCCTGATCCGCGCGGTCGAGAGCCTGCATCACGCGCGTGCGGCGGGTCGATTTGACGGAATAGAGGCCGAGGCCCGCGTGACTGACTGGGCGGCTACAGTTACGCAGAAACAGGCGCTGGTCGAAGAGTTGCGCCAAACGAAATACGCGGATGTGCTGCCCCGGCATGAGAATGTCGATTACGTTGAAGGCCGGGCGACATTCGATGATGAAGGCAAGTTGACGGTCGATGGCAGCCTCTTTCCGGCGGCAAAAGTCATCCTCGCCACTGGCTCCCGCCCACATGTGCCTGCGATCCCGGGGATTGAGGAGGTCGATACGCTCGACAGCACGTCAGCGCTGGAGTTGACCGCTCTGCCAGCCTCCATGCTAGTCCTCGGCGCGGGCTATATCGGTGTGGAACTGGCGCAGCTTTTCGCGCGGGCCGGTGTTGCCGTGACGCTGGTCAGCCGCCGCGGCGTGCTTCCCGAAGCGGAGCCTGAGGTTTCGGCAGCGCTGGAGGGCTACTTGGCCGACGAGGGCATCCGACTGGTGCGTGCAAAAGGCTATGATCGCATCTCGAAGCAAGACGCCGCCATCGCACTGCACCTCTCGGATGGCCAAGTGCTGACAGCAGAACGGCTCGTGCTCGCAACTGGCCGCGCGCCAAACAGTGACGGGCTGAACCTCGCTGCCGCCGGGATTACGGTGGATGCGCGCGGAGGCATCTCGACTGACAAACAGATGCGCACCACTAACCCCAACATCTGGGCGGCAGGTGATGTCACTGGCCGCGACCAGTTCGTCTATATGGCCGCCTATGGAGCCAAGATCGCCGCCCGGAATGCTGTGGCGGATGAGACACGCACCTACGACAACGCGACCATGCCTTGGGTCGTCTTTTCTGATCCGCAGGTGGCCGGTGTCGGGCTTAGTGAAGCGCAGGCCCGTGCCGCTGGCCTTGAGGTCGTGACCTCCGTGCTGCCACTTGACGCTGTGCCGCGTGCGCTGGCGGCCCGCGATACGCGCGGGTTGATCAAGCTGGTGGCCGAAGCCGGGAGCAAACGGCTGCTCGGCGCACAGATCCTCGCGCCGGAGGGGGCCGACAGCATCCAAACCGCGGCCTTGGCGCTGAAAGCCGGGCTGACTTACGAGGAACTCGGCGATACGATCATGCCCTATCTCACCACGGTCGAAGGGCTGAAACTGGCGGCACTGACTTTCGAGAAGGACGTGGCCGCCCTGTCTTGCTGTGCGGGGTGAAGACATGACAGATCACTCTAACCACGATTGGCTGAGCACCCGGCGCGACAGCCTGCTTGCTTGGTGGCTCCCCATCGGCGCGATGCTTCTGGCGATTCCGTTTGCCGATGGCCCCAAAACCGCGATCTGGGTCGCCGCACTTGCTTGGATGGGCATCGCCTGTCTGCGCAATGCCCATCGCTGTGGCCGTGTGCACTGCCGCTACACCGGGCCGTTCCTGCTGGCGATGACGCTGCCGGTGCTTGCGTACGGGGCTGGCGTGTTGCCGCTGGGCGGCGACGGTTGGCGCTGGCTTGGGCTCTCGATCGGTCTCGGCGTGCCTGGGATCTGGTGGCTTAGTGAACGAATGCTCGGCCGATATCGTTGAGCCTGCAACAGACGCCTTCCGAACTCTCGACTTTAAGGAAATTTCATGACTGAAACACTTGACCTGATTGTCATCGGCGCCGGCATGGCCGGGGTCAACGCTGCGAAAAAGGCTGCGCGCGCAGGCTGGTCCGTCGCCATTGTGGACGAGTTGCCCTACGGCGGCACCTGTGCCCTGCGGGGCTGCGATCCAAAGAAGATGTTGCGCGCCGGGGCCGAGGCGGTCGACGCCGCGCGGCTGCTGAGCGGCAAGGGAGTGGCCGGTGACACGCGGATCGACTGGCCAGCCCTGATGAAGCACAAGGAAAGTTTTACGGACCCGGTGCCGGAGAACATGGAGGACGGGCTGAAGAAGGCCGGTGTGCAAACCTTGCATGGATCAGCCCGCTTTACCGCAGCGGATCGGATCGAAATCGATGGCCACGGCGCAATCACATTCGGTCACGCGCTGATCGCCACTGGCGCGAAACCGCGTCCGCTGGATTTTCCCGGTGCCGAGCGCCTGATCGACAGCACAGACTTTTTGAACCTGCCGGAACTGCCAAAGCGCATCGTCTTCGTTGGGGGCGGTTACATTTCCTTCGAGTTTGCTCATATCGCCGCACGAGCGGGCGCCGAGGTCACGATCCTTGACCACGGCGCAGGGCAGCTCAAGATGTTCGACCCTGATCTTGTCGATATGCTGCTGGAGCGCAGCCGCGCGGTGGGGATCGAAATTATTTCCGAAGCTAAGCCCGAACGGATTGAAGCTGCAAGCAAGGCGCAGCGCATTTTCTACAGCAAAGACGGTAATACTCATGTTAAAGAGGCCGACCTCATGGTTCACGGCGCAGGTCGCGTGCCGGCCGTCGATGAGTTGAATCTAAGCGCTGCTGGAATCGAAACTGAGCATGGCGGTGTGAAGGTTAGCCCTTGGCTGCAATCCACCTCCAACCCCCGCGTCTACGCAGCAGGAGACGCCGCGGCCTCCCCGGGCAAGCCCCTAACCCCAGTGGCCGTCTTCGAAGGCAAGATCGCCACTTCCAACATGCTGAAAGGCAAGCAGACCGAGCCGGATTACACAGGCGTGCCCAGCGTGGTGTTCACCATCCCCGAACTCGCACGGGTCGGCATGTTGGAAGAGGAAGCGCGCGAGACCGGCGATGTGGAGGTATCATTCACAGATACTTCCGGCTGGTTCTCCCAGAAACGTCTGGGCGAGACCCATGCAGGCGCTAAGATAATCTCGAATGCAGAGGGCAAGATCTTGGGCGCGCATATGTTCGGTCCGGACTACGCGGAACTCATCAATATCTTTTCACTGGCGATTAAGCTGGGGCTCACGGTTGATCAGATCAAGGCGATGCCCGCGGCATATCCAACGGGGGCGTCGGACATCGGTTCGATGCTCTAAGGTCGCCAAGTTGCTGCCAACCCCCGCTTCGAGAGCATGCGACGCGGCACCCTAACATGACCACAAGGACGTCATAAACAAGTATGTCAGATGCATTGCGCGAGCGTCTGCTCTTAATGTCGCGGGGGGCTCTCTTGCGCCCCTTAGAGAATGGCCGATGTCCGCCCTTGGTGCAGATCAGCACGAACGGCCCTCTCCGGACATTCGCCAAGCTGGCCATCGCTGCGCCGCAGCTTCTCCGAAATGGTCCTTGAAGGCAACGCGCAGCATCATCTCCAGTCCGAGGTCGGCAGAATGGGACAATGCACCATTTAGCTGCAGTTGCGCCAGGGTCCGCTTCGGTGATCAGAGCCGGTCAAAAACGGTCGTTTTCGCCAGTGGCAGAACGTATGAGTTTTTCGCCGCCAGGTGCTCCGAGGTGTAGCTAGCGCGCGCGCTGCGCCCCCTTGATCTTATGCATCCAAGACGGCGGCAGCTTTCATAGTGTTTTCCAGCCGCGCGATGAAGCTTTGGGACGTCAGCCCTTTCAAAAGCGTTTCACGCGCAGTGTGCCTGATTTGGTCGCGCTGTTCCGTGCTCTGCAGCACTCCGGTGCAGACTTCTTCAAGGTTGCTGTAATCCCAGGCCACCGGAAGATAGGTTTCACCAGGTATAAATATATCCGGATAAGTAACCACATGGGACATATCCGGTTTTACCAGAATGCTGCCACAGAGGATGGCTTCAAAGTCCCGCCAACACAGTTCACCATAGCCAAACGGGCTAAGCGTAAGCCAAGAACTGAGCATCTCACTGTAATAATCTTGCTGGGGCACTCGGTTGTTGGGCGCATGCACGCGCATCTTACCCTCGAGGGCGCGCATGGCCTCTACTGCACCATTGCGCATACCGTAGATCCAATTATCGGGCGTGACGCTGGCGCGGCAGGAGATGTCGATCGTCTTAGGTTTGCTAAGACTATCTGCGGAGATATCTCGAGAAAGGTCGTAGATTTTGTCATCCAGCCCAATGTTCCAACCCAATATGATCTTTGCGATTTGATCGTCGTTGAGGGCGGCAGTCTCGGAGATGATGTTGGCGCTAAAGTCCACACCGAAAGTCTGATGTGCGTAGTCGGTCAAGTTGGTCTTACCGTGGTAGCTGCGCTTATACGCTTTCACGTCAGAAAACTGGTGTTTTTTGATATAGGTATCACAGGCATCTATTACTTGCGGCCAGATCACACATTGATCGTCATCGCCGTCAAAAACCAAGCATTTCGCGCCCGCCGCGCGTGCCGCGGCAAACAAGCTTTGTGCAAGCGCTGCCGCCCTGTCGGCGGGCGTGTCAAAGGCCAGCTTCAATCCAACGGCGGCATAGCCAGACAGTTGTTCCTTGCTGATCGACGCAATTCGGTCTGTGGAACCGAACTCAAAAATCAGGCCTAGTTCGACCGCAATTGTCTGACGGAAACGGCGCAGGGGGGCAAATTGTTGTTCGCTGGTCACCTTCATTCCGTCACTGAGAAGTAGAACTCTGCGGGATTTGCGCCCAGACACAGAGGCCCGTTTAGCAGCAATGCGTGTGGCAACCCCTGTATTTAGCAAAGAACGTATCGCACGCCTTGATTTGCGCACAAGTGGCGAAGGCACGCCAGCGTCTGAGCTTAAGGTAAGTTTGGACATATCTGCCTCTGATCGGAATAAAGGGCATTGGCACATAGAAAACCATGCTAGGCAACTTTAAGCTGTGTAGGCTACACACTGTTGTGGGGCTAGGGAGTTTATTCATATGCACATTGGAATGGCAGGGGCAGGATTATCCTGCGCCGTGATTGGGCGGAGCCTTGCTGAGAGTGGTCATAAGATCACGATGTTTGAATCGCGCTCTCATATTGCTGGAAATTGTCACACGGAGCGAGACCCAAAATCTGGCGTGATGGTGCACGCCTATGGCCCTCACATCTTCCATACAAATGATGATGAAGTCTGGGAGTACGTCAACCAGTTCATGAGCTTCAAACCCTATGTAAACCGGGTTAAAGCGACGACAAAGGGCAAGGTATTTTCGCTCCCGATCAATCTGCTGACGATTAACCAATTTTTTGGCTCCACGATGTCGCCCAAAGAAGCACGTGAATTCATCGAAGAACGTGCTGACACATCCATCGAAGAGCCACAGAACTTTGAAGAACAAGCCCTGAAGTTCATCGGGCCGGAACTCTATGAAGCCTTCTTTTTAGGGTACACGCGTAAGCAATGGGGCAAGGAACCCACAGAAATTCCAGCCTCAATCTTAAAGCGGCTGCCGGTGCGGTTCAACTATGACGACAATTACTTCGCCCACCGTCACCAAGGCATGCCCGAGCATGGCTATACGGCAATGGTCGAGAATATCCTCAATCACCCCAACATCGAGGTGAACCTGAACACGAAGCTAGACCCCTCGGATGTCGAAGATTATGACCACGTTTTCTGGTCGGGCCCGCTAGACGCCTATTTCAAGCACAGGTTCGGGCGTTTGCAGTACCGCACACTGGACTTCGAACGCATCGAGAAAAGCGGCGATGCCCAAGGCTGCGCGGTAATGAATTATACCGATGAAGACGTGCCTTGGACTCGGATCACAGAGCATAAGCATTTCAGTCCGTGGGAGGCGCATGACGAAACAGTTCTTTTCCGCGAATATAGCCGTTCCTGTGAACCCGACGACATCCCGTATTATCCGATCCACCGCACCGATGGAGATACGCTATTAGAACAGTACCAAGAGGCCGCCGCCGCAGAGGAAGGCGTAACCTTCATAGGCCGGTTGGGGACCTATCGGTATATGGATATGGATGTCACGATCCGTGCGGCCTTGGACACTTTGGCAGAATGGCGCGGTGCCCACTCCAGCTAAGGCGCATGAGTTTCAGCACCATGGAATATTCCAAGAGAACTCGCGGCAGGTGAACACGACATGTCTTCGGTCTTCGATACGTCAAAGCAGGCCTCAGGAGTGTTTGCCTCTCCCTCAACAATCTGATTATTAATACTTATCTTACGCAATAAATTTCTAATACCACAAAAAATACCACTCCTTGTAAGAGCCAGCTCCTGCGGTAAATGTTGATAGGGCTCTGGAACATCCCTGATGTGACGTGCTTTTGTAATTGTTTCCACCCGAAAATTTCTTCGAATGTGGCATAGCGTTTTGGATGCAGACGTTGTTGTGGCACTGGGCAACGACCGACAGCGGACAAAGTGAGCTTTCGCTGCGGATGCTCCACTGTCCGCTTTGAAACAAGGCGAAATCAGACAATTCCCGCTAGATCAGTATATTTTAGGTGCACCTGTTCCAAGTTGAGCGGCGGCTTTTTCAAGGCTGTTATTCGCTGTCTCTGGTGAATTCTTATTGGGCATACCAGTTGATCGAACCTCTCGGCTGATTGGCTTGGGAGGTGACTGCAACTACGTGGATTGCCTTATGATCAAAAACGTATCTATGAGATAAGGCTCCGGTAAAACTTGGTGCTCTACCCATTCAAAGACCGCATCAGCGGTTCGAATACCCATTTCGACCGCAGGCAACTGAATGGTTGTGATAGAGGGAAAGGCGCTGGCCGATGATGGCAAGTCATCAATACCTATCAGTGACATTTCATCCGGAATCCGGACGTTACGTCGGTGAAGCTCGAACAAGGCACCAAGGGCGAGGACATCGGAGAGGCAAAGAATCGCAGTGATATGCGGTGCGGACTGAAAAAGCTCGTAGACCGCCTTAGCTGCCCCTTCGAAGGTCAGGTCGGTTTCGAAGTTGTGAAGTTCGCCCTGTCCATGCAACCCCGACAAACGCGCGCGCATCCTGTCGTGGCGCTCGATCGGGCCGTGAAACACTGCAATATGCTGATGGTTCTTGCTGATCAGAAATTCCAACGCTTTTCGGGATGCAGCAGTATTGTCATACCCAATTGTCGGGTAGCGATAGTCTGCGTCAAAGAACGAGGTCGCAACAGTTGGCATGCGTGTAAGGGCAACAAGCCGGTCAAATTCGGGACTACGGGTGACCCCCGAGACAATGAGTGCTTCGGCACCAATGTTTACCAACCTTTGTGCCTTCTGCGTCTCAACATCTGGGTCGCCATCGGTTGTCGCGATCACGAGCGACAGTCCATGCGCGCCTAGCCGGGATTCCAGGGCACCCAAAAAGCTGGAAAAGATCGCATTGTCCAGGGTCGGCACCAAAGCGCCAACGACATGGGTGCGGCCGGAATTGATAGAACGCGCCGCGGCGCTTGGAACAAAGTGCAAGGCATCAATGGCTGCCTGCACAGCCTGACGGGTCGAGGCCGTGACAAGATCCGGCGTGTTGAGAACCCGAGACACGGTCGCCACCGAAACGCCCGATGCGCTGGCGACATCACGCAGGTTGGCCCTTTTTCTGCTATTTTTTGAAGCCATTGTTTGTTCCTAGCCCAGAGATTTCCGAGAAGTTCTCAGAATCATTGACACATGAAACCGGTTACAGCAACGATGTAACTGGTTTCATTGAAGGGCGCTTCAGAAATGTATGGCTATCAACTCATCCACGCCTGCGACAACAGGGGCCTCATCTCGCCCCAACGCTCCTTTCCTGGTTACGCAAAAAACACCACTGCACAGGCCCATTCCATCGCGCCGCGCGAGGTAAAGCGTATTGAGATGAAAACGGGCGATCTGGTCAGCATTCCGCAGTCGTCCCATGGCGGCAGCTTGCATATCTTGGCTTTTGATCCGCATGGCGGAAATGCGCTTCAGGGCTTGGGGCTGCAGGGGACGCAAGCGCTCGACATGACGCAAATTGATGCACAGGCCCTTGCCGGATGGGTGTCTGCCAAAGGCGGCGACGAAACGGCCGCTATCCCCGTAGCCGTATTGAATGACGTCTCGGATCAGGTGGTCCTTAAGGCCCGGATGGATCTTGCCCTTTGGATTGCGCGTCCGATTGACCGGTCAACCTTTGTTGCCGGCAGCGCTTGCGGGCCGACTACTGTGACGCACCAACCTGCAAACCCAAGCAGCGTCATTCTGCCCCCAGAGCTTGGCGAAGTCCGTGAGGAATTCACAATCCCGCGTGGAACGGGCATCGCCTATGAGCTCAAGAAAGGCGAATATTTCCAGATTATAGACGTCGAAGGGCAGCAATGCTCTGACTTCGTGGCGTTTCGGTCGGACGGTTTGGATCGAGGCGAAGAATGGATGATCGACGGCACCGCCTCGCGTTCAATGTCGCGGCGGGCGTTCCCGACACCCGGCTTGTTTGACAAGTTTTTCGACCAGGATGCGCGCCCACTCATCAATGTGGTGCAGGACACATGCGGGCGACATGATACTTTTGGCCTCGCCTGTACGGCACGGGTTTACGAAGAACGCGGTTTCCCCGGGCACGTGAACTGTTCGGACAACATTTCAGATGCGCTTGATCCATTTGGGGTAAGAAAGCGGCCTGCCTGGCCCGCGATCAATTTCTTCTGGAACACCTGGATCGATCAGAACTCGCATGAGTACATGACCGAGGAGAGCTATTCGCGCGCAGGCGACTATGTGGTGATGCGTGCGATGGACAACCTGGTTTGCGCTTCCACCGCTTGTCCGGACGAAATTGATCCCGTGAACGGGTGGAACCCCACAGACATTCACGTGCGCATCTATCGGTCTGACGCACCGATCCGCCGCGCCGTAGCTTACCGAGAGAAGGAAGATTCGCTCATGTCTATCAGTCAGGAGTCTGCGTTTCATGAGCGATTGGCGCCCTTGACCAACCATTTCTCTCCTGCACGCGACCTGTGGGCGCCGGTCAGCTTTCCAACGACCGGCATGTTGGGGGAATATTGGGCCTGTCGGAATGCTGTCGCCGTTCAGGATATGAGCGGGTTGCGCAAATACGACGTGGTTGGGCCCGACGCCGAAAAACTGCTGCAACTTGCGACCACACGCAATGTCGCCAAGCTGCCGGTATGGCGCGGTTCCTACACGCTTATGTGCGATGAGACAGGTGCCGTAGTCGACGACGGAACCCTGTTCCGCCTGGGAGAGCACCTTTTCCGGTGGTGCTGTGGAACCGAAGAAAGTGGGCGCGTCCTGGGGGCCCTTGCTGCTGAACACAATTTCCAGGTGCGTGTGCATGCGCTGCAAAACGCGATGCCCAATCTTGCCATTCAAGGTCCGAAATCGCGTGATCTGCTGAAGAAGATCGTCTTCACGCAGCCCCACCTTCCGGCTTTGGAGCAACTCAAATGGTTTGGCGCGACTGTCGCACGCCTGAACGATCGTGACGGTGCGCCCTTCATGTTGACGCGGTCGGGGTACACGGGCGAACTGGGCTATGAAATCTTCTGCGCAAAGGCAGATGCCCTGACGATCTGGGATGCTATCATGGCGGCCGGCGAAGAGTTTGGCGTCTTGCCGATGGGAACCGCGGCACTTGCCACCATTCGCATCGAGGCAGGACTTGCGGCGGCGGGTGCGGAATTTGCCCCCGGCGTTGACGCATTCGAGGCGGGCCTCGGCTTTGCCGTCGATATGACGAAGGCGGAATTCACCGGCAAAGCGGCGCTTGAGCGCAATGTGAAAGACCCCCGCCGGGCCACCAAAGGTCTGCTTTTGAACGGCGACGATGTTCCGGCACATGGTGCGCCGGTTTGGGCGGGCGAGCGGCAAGTCGGCGTAGTGACCTCTGCTACACGTTCGCCAACGCTGGAACATGCAATCGCGATCGCTCGGATTTCCGTCGAATACGCGGACAACGGAACACAGCTGGAAATCGGCCAACTGGATGGGCACATGAAGCGTTTGGGCGCACGCGTCGCAGACATTCCCTTTATCGATCCGCAACGCAAGCGGGCACGTGCTTAGACACACAACTCAACCAACAAGGAGACAAAGCAAGATGAAAACACTTAAAAATCTGACAGTTACATTGACCATGGCCCTTGCGGGCAATGGTGCAATGGCACAAGAGAAAGTCATGGTGGGCGAGCCAGGTTGGCCCGGCGCAAAGATCATGGCAAGCATTATCGGCAACGTGATCGAAACCCGCCTGGGTGTGGAAGTCGGCTATGCGCCGGGAACAAATGCGGTGATTTTCGCTGCTATGGATGGCGGGCGGGGCGACATTGACGTGCATCCCGACGTTTGGTTGCCAAACCAGGCATCTTTTACGAATGAGTTCGTGGACGAAAAAGGCACCGTCAGCCTGGCATCGGGCAGCTATGAGGGCCGCGCCGGCGTATGTGTTCCCACCTACATGGTCGAAGAGCACAACATCAAATCAATCTATGACCTTGCGACGCCGGATGCGCAGGTACTGTTTGATTCCGATGGCGACGGCATGGGCGAGATCTGGATCGGATCACCGGGCGCTGCCTCATTGAATACTTTCGCAGTGCGGGTGCGCGATTATGGCATCGAGCCATTCCTCACCCCGACAACCGAAGACGAAACCATCTTCTTCTCCCGTCTGAAAGATCTCATCGCAGAGCGGAAAGGCGCCGCATTCTACTGCTATACCCCGCATTATGTGCATGCGCTTTACGATGTCACAATGCTTGAAGAGCCAGAGCACAACCCGGACACCTACGTCATGGTGCAGCCGAACGAAGATGCCGACTGGTTTGCAAAGTCCCACGTCGATAGCGCCGAACTCGTCAAGTCCGTGACTGTCGCCTATTCCAACTCGCTCAAGGAACGCCGCCCGGCTGCGGCGTCCTTCCTGGCGAACATCGACATGGATGCAGAACAACTCTCCCAGCTTACTTACGACGTTGTCGTGGAAGGCGGGGAAATCTCTGCGGTGGCCGAAAAATGGGTTTCTGAAAACGGCGCGACGGTCGATACTTGGCTAGGTCTCAACTGAATTCCTGAAAACTGAAATCAGGTTCGGCGGCTCTTGTCGCCGAACAAACCAAATCGGTGGTGGCGGGATGACTCAGGAAATTGCAATCGACGCACGCGGCGTTTGGAAGGTCTTCGGGGCGCGCGCCAAAGAGGCGCTGGCGGCGATTCATGCCGAGGGCCTCGGCAAGTCCGAGGTGTTGGAACGTTTTAACTGTGTCATCGGTGTTGCCGATGCAAGCTTCCAAATCGAACGCGGCGAACTGTTTTGCGTCATGGGATTATCCGGCTCGGGAAAATCGACTCTCGTTCGCCATGTGAACCGACTGCTAGAGCCAACGGCCGGGGAAATTCTGATCGGTGGCGAAAATGTCATGGATTTGAACGCGCAGGGCCTGCGCGATCTGCGGAACCGTCGTGTCGCCATGGTGTTCCAGAATTTCGGTCTGATGCCCCACCGCTCGGTGCGCGATAACGTGGCTATGCCACTTGAAATTCGCGGTACTGGAAAGGCGCGCCGTTGGGAAGAGGCGGACCGCGTTCTGGAACTCGTGGAGCTCAAAGGTTGGGAAGACAAATACGCGCATGAGCTGTCGGGCGGCATGCAGCAGCGCGTTGGCTTGGCGCGCGCAATAGCCTCTGACCCGGAAATCCTTCTCATGGACGAGCCGTTCTCTGCGCTCGACCCACTTATTCGCAAGCAGCTTCAAGACCAGTTCATGGAACTCAGCCGAGAGTTGAACAAGACAACGATGTTCATCACGCATGATCTTGATGAGGCCATTCGAATTGGTCACCGGATTGCGATCATGAAAGACGGACGCATTGTGCAGATCGGAACGCCTGAAGAAATTATCTTGAACCCGGTCGATGAGTATGTCTCTGATTTTGTTGCAGGTATATCCAAGTTACACTTGATCTTTGCCCACTCGGTTATGACGCCTGTCGCAGAATACGAGGCAGCGCACGGACCTGTTCCCGCTGACGCCAAAGTCGCGCATCCGCAGATGGATCTGGACAGCCTAATGACGCTTTGTGTCGAAGGGCATGGCATCTTGACAGTTGTCGAGGATGGCAAAGCCGTTGGCATCATCAACCGCAAGGGCCTTATCCGTGCCATCCAGAGCCATCAGGCGTAAGGAGTTCGACATGTCAAATATCAAGCCCGCAACAGCCGAGCGGATCGGAAATCTGGTTGAAGAGTTTGTCGGCCAAGGTTCTCCGTATTACCGCAAGACTTTTGCATACATGATGCAAGCGCCCGGCTACCGTTTTACGTTCAACATCGCCGCAGCCTTGCTGGGGCCCGTCTGGTTCGGGGCACGCGGTCTATGGTCCTGGTTCCTGGGCTTCATGCTTCTGGAAACCTTTGCCTTCATCCAGATCGGCACCGGCCTGTTCGGAGACCTTGGCCGCGAAGCGCGGCTTCGGGCAGGGCAAATCGGTGAAACTCTCAACCTTCGCCGTCAACAAATCGAAGCAGCCGAACAATCTGGCGCCTCCTCGCTGGAGTCATTGAAGCGCGCAACAGAATCGCTGGAAGGTGCATTCAGCAAGGCACAGGAAGCGGCGGTACAGGCAGATGCAAGCGGTGTGACCTACATCCTGTTCGGTCTCGCATTGCTGATAGCCTTCAAGCTTGTCACAGGGGCGATTGCCAACTGGACATTGGAGGGGCAATTCGTCCGCTGGCGTTCCGATCCATCGGTCGCGAGCGGTTGGTCATTAGCTCGCAGCGTTCTTGCGACCGCCATCTTTGTCGGCATCGTGCTGATGTCCACCATAAGGTTTGCGCAACCCGACGCCTTCTCGATCCTGAACGCCTTCCCGACAAACCGGAACTGGCGCCTTAACGTCGGGGATGGCGTGCAAGCCGGTTTTGACTGGATCAAGACCAATGGTCGCGGTTTCTTCGATAGCATCACATTCGGCATGCGAACGCTGCTGGATTGGATAGAGGTCGTTCTGGTGCAAACTCCCTGGCCTGTTGTGGGCCTGGTGATCGCCCTTCTGGCTTACTTCAGTGCAGGCCCGCGTGTGGCCATCTTCACCTGCGCCGCATTGGCTTACTTGGGTCTACTCGACTTCTGGGAAAAAGCGATGACGACAATCGCCTTGCTCGGCGCTGCGGCACTGATCTCCATTTCACTTGGTATTCCGCTTGGTATTTTTTGTGCGCGCCGCCCAAAGGCCTTCGCAGTCGTGCGTCCTATCCTGGACTTCATGCAATCTATGCCAAGCTTCGTATACTTGATCCCGGTTGTGGCGTTCATTGGCGCAGGCAAGCCCGCAGGCGTTGTTGCAACAATGATCTTCGGCAGCCCGCCTGTCATCCGCTTCACTGTCCTCGGCTTGCAACAGGTGCCGGAAACCGTCCGCGAAGCGGCTCTCGCCTTTGGTGCCACGCCACGCTACCTTCTGTGGCGCGTCGACCTGCCCCTGGCCTCAAGGACAATCATGGCCGGCGTCAACCAGACGATCCTGATGTCCCTCGCGATGGTGGTGGTGGCGTCGCTCATCGGCGCCAAAGGTCTTGGGGAAGACGTTCTCGAAGCACTGCAATACGCTGCAGCGGGTCAAGGCATCCTGGCTGGCCTGGCGATCCTCTTTTGCGCCTTGATCCTTGACCGGATTGTTGCAGGCAAGCAATAAATTTAGGTTGAGACGTCAATGATTTTCGTTTGATGTCCGCGCTGCGATCCTCGGCGTACTTGCGCAGACGTGACGCAAAGCGACTAATTTCGACAATCACTCTCGCGGGTGATTGATGTCGAGACCAAAGAAAGCAGACCTTTGTTCATCTTGCAGCATTTGTCAAAGTGGGCTCGTTCCTGCCGTTAGCTCCATTGAGCACTGAGGTCTGCTTGGCTGACAAAGTGAGCCTTAGCTGCGGTTACTTCAACGGCCGCATTCGGCAGTTTAACAAAAAGGGTCGGCTCCGCCGGTGACCATAACGGCTGAGTTTGATCGTTGCAGGCATTATGACCAGTTTTTATTGCCTTTGCCTGTCAGCAAGGTGGTCTGTTTCGGTTGCCTTGTGTTCGGGAAAAACCTTTAGATCGTCGCTCCAAGCTCAATCACATCGCCCACTGCGGCACTGCCAATACGAGATGCGTGATTGCCGCGTCCAGCGTATAGAAGCCCCAATGAAGACAGTAAGCCCAGCGAAATCCGTGACGCGTGCGGAGGTAGAGCAAGGGGATCACCAGACCGAAGACGGACGCGGCGACTGTGAACCGCGCCACATAGAGCGACGTGAACCCATTAAGCGCGAGCGTCAGGTGAAAGCCGCCAAATAGGACGGCCATCAACAGACAGATCATCCGAAGCGGGATGCGGGCACGGTGCGCGCGCATGACCATGGCGGCGACGAGAACCTGCTGGAACAGGATGTCGGCGGATTTGGGCAGGTAATACCAGGCGCTTGCGAACATAAATTCCGGTGGGTTCGGCGGCGCGCGATAGATCGAGACATCCGGCAAGAGCGGAATAGCAAGTGCGACGAACGCGCCATAGGCAACGAGGATTGGCGCAAGTGCCACGGCATGATCAAACAGCGCGGTTCGGCTGAGTTGCTTCGCGAAGGCGTTGCGAAAAGCCAGCAAGCCTATTCCGGCCCAGCAGACGTAGTAGCCCGCAAAGAGGATCGGGGCATCGTCGTAGCCATTCTCCAAGGCCAGAGCATCAACCAGCGCATAGTATCCCCAACTCGATATCGACCAGAAGGCTGCCACCAGCGCGAGTGTCGGCAGCATCGTGCGCAGGACAAGACCGGCTTGAAACTGCATGACCGCAGTCGTTTGTTGGGTCTGCCTGTTCACCAAGATCATTTCCGATCGCTCAAAATCGCCTACCCCGAGAAGACGGCGGTTGTCATTTGTTATTGGTTAGCATACTAACCGTTAGCATGACAACCGACTCATGCACCCTTCATTTCCTGTTGCATTCGGCCTCCCTTGTGGAGGAGCGATTGCGCGAGCGCCTCGCCGAAATCGGTATCAGGCCAAGACAGGCTCGGATCATCCAGGCTCTCTCTGAAAAGGAATCTGCGTCGCAGGCCGCGCTCGCACGGGCGTTCGACGTCACCCCTGCCAGCATGAGCACGATGACCGTCCGGCTGATCGAGGCGGGGTTCATCTCACGCGAAGCCCATCCTGACGAGGCGCGCAGCAACGTCCTGCGCCTGACCGAACGCGGACGCGCCTTGTTGTCGGACATCCACGCCGCTTGGCGCGACATGGATGCGTTGATCGCTGAACAGATCGGGCCGACTGAAACCGAAACGCTGGCGCGTTTGACACGAGCTCTCCGCGACAGCCTCGGCGGTCGCGCCCCCGGCGCAAACACCTCGACTATCCGAAAGGAAACGACATGAACCCCGCACTTCGAAACCTGCCGCTTGCCGCTTGTGCCTATCTTGCACTTGCAGGCCTGGTTCTTGCGCATCCGGACACTGACGCGTTCGTGCAATCCGCCTTCCTTCAAGCTCCGGAAATTGTGGACTGCACGCTGGAAGACGGCACCGAAACGCAATGCCACCAGATCACGGTCGGCTACCTCCCGGACGGGCTGGAGACCGGACCGTTCTGCCCGGCCACGCTCGATGATGCGGGTGGCATCTGGGATTGGACCGGGGAGAATTCCGGGCTCTATCGCATCGACGGCAACTTCCTGAGGATGCTCGACGGGCTGGGCTATCGCTTTTTCGACGACGACGGGAACGTCTATTCCGTCGACAACGCAACCGAGCGGCCCACGGTCGATCACGCCTGCATAAACGTGTCGGTTGACGAAAGCGTCGAGATCACGATGCTTTTGCCGGTCGAGCCGGTTATGGCCGACGCGCCGACGCAGCTTGGCACCGTGGGCAAGGTCGGCGTGGCGCTCGACGGGGTGCCGATTTTTTCGGATGCGCCGGAAGTTCAGGTCACGGGCCACATGCCTGCGTTGGATACCTGCGGCGGACACATCGACCCCGGTGGCTGGTATCACTGGCACGCGACGTCCACGGACATGACGACGACGTTTCTAGCCGAGGGTGTCGATGCGGACTGCGCTCTGGAACAGGATGCCAGGGCTCAATTTGGCTACGCTTTCGACGGTTTCGCTCTTTTCGGCAGCCTTGAGGCGGATGGATTGCAACCGGTCGGGCTCGACCAATGCAACGGTCATATCGGTGAAGATGGCGCCTATCACTACCACGCCAGCGCGGATTTTCCGAACCTGCCGCCCTGTCTTGTCGGCATGCAGGCACAGGACAACTTCACCACGACCGCGACCGCCGGGGTCGGTGCGCAACGCGCCGGGGAAGACGGCCGCAACGAGGCGCCGCGCCCCGAAGGAGGTGGCCCCGGCGGGATGTCTCCGGGATTTGAAGAAGCCGCAGCTGAGCTGGGTGTCGAACCGCAGGCGCTGATGGAAGCGCTCGGCGGTCCGGGTCAGCAACCCGACCTTGCCGCCGCCGCCGCAACACTGGGCGTCAGCGAAGCGTCCTTACGTGCCGCGTTGCCGCCGCCACCCAACCAGTAACCCAATTTGCCAGATCGGATCACGACATGAAGACGATGACCCTCACCGCGTTCCTGCTCGCATTCAGCGTCACAACCGCAGTCGCTCAGACCGACGACCGCCTCGCTCACATCGCGGAGTTCTTCTCGGTGGCGGACGTGCGGGCCGGTCCCGAAGTCGTGGACTGCACCCTGTCCGGCGGCGCACAGACGACGTGTTTCTCGATCACTCTGGCCGCCAATCCGCAGAGCTACACCCCCGGCCCGTGGTGCCCGACCCACGTGTCGCAAGGGGCGGAGGCGGGTGGTATTTGGTTTCTTGACGGGGAGGCCGTGGATGTTGACGGCGACTTCATCACCCGTCTTGCCGACATTTATGGCGACACCAACTGGCAACTCTTTGACGAGGCATCGGGCGACATCCGCTACACCGGCACGCTGGAGGAATGTCAGGCGGCGGCCCGGCCCGACGTGGACCCGGCCTACCAGAACTACTGCGTCCAGTGCCTGCCCGAAACGCTCCCCAAAGAGGCGGTCTTGACCTATGTGATCCCCTTCGAGCCGGTCGCGGCGGACGAGGTTGCGCGCACCGGGGAGAACGGCTCGGGCGTCGCATACAACGGCGTGCGGCTGGACGGCCCCGCGCCGGTCGATGCGATCCTCGGGGCCTATACCATCGCACCATTCGACGATTGCGGCGGACATGTGAATCCGCATGTCGGCTATCACTATCACGCAGTGACCAATTGCCTTGATGCGGCGCCGGGTGCTGCCGAAGCAGGCGAGGACAGCGCACCCATCGGCATCGCGATGGATGGTCACCTCATTTATCCGCATCTCATGGCGGACGGCTCCCAACCCGACAACCTCGACGCCTGCAATGGCCGCGTCGGCGAGGATGGCACGTATCGCTATCACGCGGGCGAGGCCGGATCGAACGCGATCCTCGGCTGCCTGACCGCGCAGACAGGCTGCACGCTGGATGATGCGGACGGCACCTGCGACGCTTCGGTCCGAAGGGGGCGACCGTAACCGAAATCAAACCCGAGGATCACCCTATGGCGATCCCAACTTCAACAGGAGACGGGTTCGACACGCTCGACATCTTCGACGTCGCTCCGGCCGAGATCCCCAGGCCACTTTCCGAACCGACCGATTGATCCTGAAAGGATACAAGATGAAACACCTTATCCCCGCATTGGCCCTCGCAAGTCTACTTCCCGCGGCGCTCGCAGCGGAAACCTTCTCCGCCGACGTTTGGGCCGACAACTGGTTCGAGATGCGCATCGACGGGGTGCAAGTCGCGGAAGATAGCGTGCCGATCACGACCGAGCGATCCTTCAACGCCGAGAGCTTCACTTTCGAGGCCGAGCGCCCCTTCGTCATCGGCCTCGTCGCCATGGACTTCAAGGAGAACGACACCGGCCTCGAATACATCGGCACCAACCGTCAGCAGATGGGCGACGGCGGCGTGATCGTGCAGATCAGGGATGCCGCTGGCACCACTGTCGCCGTCAGCGATTCCGGTTGGCAATGTCAGGTGATCCACACAGCCCCGCTCGACAAGTCCTGCGAAGACGAGGCGAACCCCGTCGCGGGTGAAGGGGGCTGCGGATTTGAGACATCGAAGGAACCTGACGGCTGGGATGCCGCCGGTTTCGATGCGTCCGACTGGCCGCAGGCATCCGTTTACACCGAAGGTCAGGTCGACCCGAAAATGGGCTACGACGAAATCACCTGGGCAGAGGATGCCGAACTGATCTGGGGGCCGGACCTTGAGCAAAGCAACACGGTCCTGTGCCGTCTGACGGTGGAGTAGGCCATGAGGTATCTCGTCTTACTTATGGCACTTGCATCAACTCCGGCTGGCGCTCACGAGGATCATTGTGCGGAGGTCGAGACTTCGGTTTCAGAGGCCGGATTCTCCGACAGCGTGTCGGTGACCTGTTCTGACACCCACGCGACGATCACGTCTGACACATATCCTGACCACGAGCTGATGACCGGGATCACCGGCACGAATGAACAGGTGCCCGTTCCTGCCGAATACGACGCACCTGTTATCCTGTCGCCGACGCTGGACGCCACGCCCCTCACCCGCGATGCAGCGCTTGGCGTCGCGGTGAACGGCGTTCCGATCTACGACTACACCGGGGGCGGTGAGATGACAGAGGCCGATCTTGCCCACCATCAGACGCAGCACGACACGTTGCAGACCGGACAGCTCGACATGTGCGGCGGACATGCGGGGCGTGGGGATGACTATCATTACCACGTAAAGCCCACCTGCATGATCGAGCAGATGCCCAACAGGGAGGCGAACCCGATCATCGGCTGGGCCTTCGATGGCTTCCCGATCTACGGTGACGACATCCCCGATGGCAGCACGATCGCGGCGGGCGACTTGAGTGTCTGCAACGGACAGCCGGACGACATATTCGGCTACCGCTATCATACATCGGAAGGTCCGCCGTATATCATACAATGCCTGATGGGCGACGTCCCTGATTTCGACAGATTACCCCGCGTAAAGCCCCTCGAAGCGTCTGATGGGACAGGTGCTGCGCCGGGAAGGCCGCCCCAAGGCGGCGTGGAAAACCTGGTCTACACACAAGATCCGAACAGTGGCGGGAACATGATCTACACTTACCGGGGAGAGGATTTCTACATTCGTTACGCCCCGACTGAGACGTCTGACTGCTATGCCTTCGAGAAACGCACCGTCACCAATAATGGATCACTGCAAAAGGGCGAATACTGCCGCTAACGCCCCATGCACGAGCGACGAGCCAGTCCCAAACAAAGGGAAATGGCCAATGACCACAATCATCACATCTACCGTTGCAGTGCTGACGCTTACAGCCACCGGTGCCTTCGCCGAAAATGTCGAAATCTATGCGACCGACATCCTCGACAATACGCAGGATGGATATTGCGTAGACATTTCTGGTGCACAAGGCGATCAAGCCGATCCCGCCGACGGACTTCAGGGCCACAGGTGCTACAGCCCCTCGGGCGAGATTTACGTCGATCAGGCTTTCGATTCAGAAGAGTTCGCTGATGGTGTTCTTTACATGCCAGAGTTCGCCGTCTGCGCGCAGGCCGCATCTATGGACACGGGTGCTGAAATAGATCTCATGGACTGCGACGGATCGGACGCGCAGAACTTCATCTTCACCGGAAAAGGAACGATCTCGCTGGCCGCAGCACCCGGCATGTGCCTGACGCTGGGCGAAAACACACGCCCGGGCCGTAGTGATACCAACCAGATCAAAGAGTTGACGCTGGAGGAGTGTTCCGACGACGCGGCGAACTATCAAAGCTGGGGCAACCGCACCGCCGACTAAGTCGGCATAGGCATAGGTTACTCGAGCGGTGTCTTTACAGCCACCGACGATAGCAGACATTCGGACATCGTGCAGCATCGATGACTCTTGGCTCAGTGCCGACCTCGGATGCAACGCAGCATCATATGATATGATGCCCTGTCAACGTCGGGTTGTCGGTGTGGAAGGGTGTGGTGGATCGGAGGATCTATCATGGGAACGCCAAACTTACCCGCCATCCGCGCACTGGGCCCAGCTTGGAACAAAGGCCGGATCGTCTGCCAGAAACGGCCACTCTAGCCCAAACACGTCTGGGCAATAAGGGTGCGGTCGAACTGGCCGAGAACTATCGTGATCTGGCCCTTTTCAATCTTGCAATCGATAGCAAGCTGCGCGGCTGCGATCTAGTAAAAATGAAGGTGGTCGATGTCATGGCTTCAGGTCAGATTAAGGAGCGCGCATCGGTGCTGCAGAGCAAGACCCAGAAGCCTGTGCGCTTTGAAATCTCTGAAGGCACCCATGCATCACTGGCGCGGTGGATGCGGGAGCCGCTCATGATCGGGTCTGAACACCTTTGGCCTGGGCGTTTTCACGAACGGCTCCATTTCCCGACCCGGCAGTACGCGCGGATTGTGCGAGAATGGGTGAAACCCATTGGCCTGGAAGTCAGCGCATGCGGCGCACAAAGGTCACGCAGATCTACAAGAAGACGGGCAACCCGCGGACGGTCCAACTTCTGTTGGGGCATACCAAGATGGACAGCACTGTTAGATACCTCGGCGTTGAACTTGAAGATGCGCTGGCTATCGCCGAAGCTATCGAAATTTAAACGACTGGGCCGTCTTCACGGACGGCCCATTGCGGACTCTCGTCGACCGATCGGAATCTGCATCGCAGCGTTGCGGAAGCGGTCACTCGCGCTTCGCGCCGCATTTAAGGTGATTTAGCTGCAAAAGCCTAAATGTGACTTTGCCGCGTAGCGATACTGGAATTGTCCTATTGGCGCCCTGTGATATCGATCTTGCCTCTAACTTTGGCGCCGCTTTCTGTTGCCATCACCTTGGCCACGACATCAGCCTGAACCCGTGAGGTCGATGCAAGCTTTAGATCGTCGCACTTCAAACTGCCGGTGTGGCTGCCTACAACGACGATCTTTCTTGCCGACATTGCCCCGTCAACTGAGCCGCTCAACTGAATAGTAATCATCTCAACGCTGACATCCCCAATCACGCGACCTTTGATGTCGACACTGCCCTCGCTTGATCTGATGTTACCTTCGATGATCAGATCTTCTTCAATAATTGAGCTCGGCACATTGAAACCCCTTGGATGAAAGATTGGCGACCATAGAATGAAAACCGGGATTTGAACACCGTCGTAGAAGGTGGTCTCGAGCGAGTGCAAGCGCAGGAAGTTACCAAGCGCGTATGTGATGCAGCGTTGGCTTGTCACGGGGGCCTGGTCATGCGCGGGTACGCCCCTTGGCTGCCATCGATCAACGCAGTCGGCGCCGCGATGCGGCTTTCCGAATGCGGATGTAGCGTTGCCGCTTAACCCCAATTGTCCCTACCATCGGGGGGCTTTTAGCGTATTGGGAGAGAAACTCTTAGAAGGACAAACAATGGCAAGCTCACAGCCCCTAACGGAACTGGTTCACACAGCGCAGAGCACGGCGAAGACGTCCCTGGACCGGATGTCAGAAATTTTGAAACGTTCCGAAGGCCAAACCCTGTCGGACGCACAAATCAAAGAAATCGCATCTGAAACGGATGCGATTACATTGGTTGCAGTGGATATTTTTGCCGTATTTGAAGCACGGATGCAGCGCCATTTCAAACGCGGCCCGCTGTCACGTAAAGTAGAGGCTGCGCTTTTGGCGGCTGGCCATGCCGACCTCGCCGATCGACTTCACCAGTACTATTTAGCGATCAATGTTTTGAAGCACGGCCGGGGCGCGAGCCACCGCGAGCTGCTAAACAACAAGAGTGCGATGTTGGTAGACACGCAGGACGAAGAAGGGGGAGCGAAATCACAGAGCACGCCCACGGGTTTGATCGATGTCGCCTCACCGCACTTCTTTGACGGACTGACAGCAACCATTCTTGACGCCTACCAATTTCTTGAAAGAAGACAAAATTAGCTGCCTGATCGGCCCAAAGCCGACGTTTAACACGATGTCACTTGCGACAGATCAATCACGGGAGCAATCATTCGCTGCGCTTCCAAAGGTGGGCGCTTAGCGGGTTAAACCTCGGCCGCCATCGCGCGTTGATAATCAGGTCGGCCCGGCGGACGTAGCTCGTCGACCCGCGCTGTCACGCCGCTGCTGTGACGGCCGGACGTGGTCGGGACGGTCAGATCGTGCGATACTCTACGCACTATCTTGATCTGAGGAGACACGACCTATGGCGGAAGAGATTTCGGCGCAGTGTTGCATCGTGGGCGGCGGACCGGCCGGACTAACGCTCGGTTTCCTATTGGCCCGCGCCGGCATCGACGTTGTCGTCCTCGAAAAACATGGCGATTTCCTGCGCGACTTCCGCGGCGACACGATTCACCCATCGACCATGGAGCTGATGCACGATCTCGGCCTTCTGCCCGAATTCCTGGACCTGCCTCATCAGCGGGTGCCGAAGCTCTTCGGGCAAGTCGGGCCGGACCGGGTGAAGATTGCAGATTTCTCCGGCCTGCCGGTTCATGCCCCTTTCATCGCGATGATGCCGCAATGGGACTTCCTGTGCTTTCTGGCGGAGAAGGCGAAGGAATATCCCTGCTTCCGCCTGTGCATGGGCGCCGAGGGCCGCGCCTTGTTGACCGAGGACGGGAACGTAACGGGCGTCCGTGCCGAGACACGCGAGGGCATGATCGATATCAAGGCGCCGTTGACGGTCGCGGCCGACGGGCGTGGGTCGCGCTTCCGGGCGGACGCGGGCCTGACGGTGAGAGATCTCGGCGCACCGATCGACGTGCTCTGGTTCCGGCTGTCGCGCCTCGATTCCGATACGGATGAAACGCAGGGCCGCTTCGACGCCGGTCAAATATTCATCATGATCAATCGTGGTGATTATTGGCAATGCGCCTACGTCATTCCCAAGGGTGGCTTCGAGAAGAAGAAGACAGCGGGAATCAGAGCATTCTGCGCGGAGCTGGCAAAAGTTGCTCCGTTCGAGGCCGATCGCGTCCATGAATTGGAGAGCTGGGAGCAGGTGAAAATCCTAAGTGTGCAGGTGAACCGGTTGGAGACCTGGTGGCGGCCTGGGCTGCTTTGCATTGGCGATGCGGCTCATGCCATGTCGCCGGTGGGCGGCGTCGGCGTGAACCTCGCGGTGCAGGATGCGGTGGCCTCAGCCAACGTTCTGGCGACGCCGTTGCGGCGCGGCACGCCGTTAGGGGACGAGCTGGCAGCAGTCCAGCGCCGTCGCGAATGGCCAACGCGCGCAACCCAGCGGCTGCAAGTCCTGATCCAGAATCGCGTTCTTCTGAAGGCACTGCGCAGCGGGTCGGATTTTCGCGCACCATTTCTATTGCGGATGATGACACGCGTGCCGTTGCTCCGAAACCTGCCTGGCCGGATCGTCGGATTGGGATTACGACCAGAGCGCCTAAATCCGGAACTCTATCGTTGAGCGGTGAATCGCCTTCAAACAAGATCGGAAGGCGGGGAGTGTAAGTTCGGCCCTTTCCGTACCTTTATGGAAGTGGTTCGCTTTGCAGCGCAGCGTCACCGAACCGGTCTTTGGTCCTTCGCGCAGCGTTCGCGCGGATCGTATGACCGATATGCGTGGTGGTTTCGACGGATCGACACATCACATGCATTAAACCGTTCTGCTGGGGCTTGGTAACTCAATGTTATTCGAAGTCGTTCGTTCAGTTGTCTTGCGACAGCGCTGAGTCTTGCCGGACTGATGGCGGTCACTAAAAGATGACAAGATAGAGGTTAGATTTGTCGAAGGTTATTGAAGTAATAGACATGGGATTTTTGAGCGTAATTCGGCTATTAGCTTTAAGGGACAAGATGCCCGTTCGCGAGATTTCACGGCGTACTCGGCTGTCTCGCAATACCATCAGGAAGTATCTTCGGGCTGATATCGAAGAACCCAACCTCCGCACGGCTACGCGGCCAAATGGGGTTAACCTGCTCTCGATAATGGCTTCGATTTTCGCAAACCCATTCGGGACTGGCTGAGCTACGTTAGATAAGCCTGCTCAAGATTCTTACTGTAGAAAAGGCGCGGCGTGATCGCCTCGGCAAAAATCATATTTTTACGCAACCCTACCGCTGCGACGTCTTCATCCTCTGGTGCGCGGCGAAGGCTTTGGCCAGCGTTACTGCCGTGACACCGTGCAGCAAGGCACTGATCCAAACTGTGTTGATAGCTAAATGAAGAACGAGTCCCCCAAGCTCAGGTGCGAATTTTTCAACCACCAGTAACGCAAAAAGCGCAGTAGCCAATCCGCGCGGGCCAAACCAACCGATAAACAATCTGGTAAACAGATCTGCATCCGAACCGATGAGAGATATCCAAATGGCCAGAGGTCGAACGACGACAAGGCTGAGAGCTATGGCGGCAGCCATCGGAAAGTTGAGGCTGGCGATAGCATCGGGCACGAGCAACGCTCCGATGCCTAAGAACGCCGCCCAAGAAAGTAGCTGGCCCTCGCTCTCGCTAAAGTCATACACGAACTGGCAGCGGTCCCTGACAATGCAGGCGAACCCGATACCCGCTGCAAACGCGGAGATGAACCCGTTACCGCCTACTGCAGTCGCTGCGAAATAGGCCGCGGCGGCAAGCGACAGTGTAGCGATCCCTTCATACAATGGCGATGTCAGGTCGCGCTCTTGCGCCGCAAGCAACCCGATCCCCCCCAACGCACCCAGTCCAGCACCGACCAACGGACCGAGCGTCACCTGCAATACGGCGTAATATACCCAACCACCGAAGGGTGCCGAAGCTGTCGAAGCGCTTAGCGCCGCCAACATTAAGATCATCGGCAAGGCGATCCCGTCGTTAAGCCCGCTTTCGATGGTGATTGCCCGACGCTGGCGTTCTGGAACGTCTTCGTTTGTCACGACCGGTTGGCCAAGGGCCGCATCGGTCGGAACAAGAATTGCCCCAATCAATGCGGCAACGGCGAGTGGCCATTCAGGAAAGAGCAGCCAAATCACTGCGGTGCCCCCTAAGAAGGCCAGCGGCATGCCGAGAAGTAGGGTCCGTAATGGCCAGCGATGGCGCTTAAGCAGGCTTTGAATATCAATACGGGCGGCATCCAAGAAAAGCAAAATGACCAGCGCGATCTCGGCCAGCCCATGCAAGTGCGCCTTGGAAATTTGTTCAGGGACAAGCCCTCCCCAGGCCAAAAACGCCCCGAACCCCAGTGCAAGCATTGGGGCCGTGACAATTGTTCGGGCAAACCATCTGCCCAGCAGGCAGAATGCCATGAGGAAAACGGCAATAAAGAGGAGCGGTAGCTGTTCCAATCAGCGCGACTGCTTTTTGTGAGTGTCCAACACAGGCAGACTCATACCCTGTGCTCGGGATTTTCGTAATCGAAACGGCAGCCTGCCTTCCAGGCGTTACGGTCGTTGCCGTGATTAGGCAACCCGCCTGTATCTTTCAGCATGCGCGCCGTGTGCATAAGGTTCCACGTCATGATCGTGGCATTTCGCTGTGTGAAATCGTTGTCGAAGCCTGCAGGGCCGCCTTCGATTTCATCGCCATACGAGGCGCCGGGTCCAGCCTCACCGATCCAGCCACAGTCAGCTTGCGGCGGGATCATATACCCCAGATGGCCAAGCGCATAGAGGATCGACATAGCGCAGTGCTTGATTCCATCCCCGTTGCCGGTAATGACCGCACTACCGGTTTTGCCGTAGAAGATGCTTTGGCCCTTATCGTTCAGCATCCCCGACATACCGTAAAGGCGCTCAATCAGCACACGACAAAGGGAGCTCTCCTCGCCTAACCAGATCGGTGTTCCGATGATCAGGATGTCTGCAGCGGCGACTTTTTCCCAAAGTGTGGGCCAGTCGTCCCTGTCCCAGCCATGCTCGGTCATGTCCGGATAAACACCGTAGGCGATTTGGTGCGAGGCCGCGTGGATATGATCCACGCTGACCCCGTTGCGCGACATGATATCGCCCGCAACAGAGAGAAGCAGCTTGGTATGCGATTTCGCTTCTTCGCGTTTCAGACTTGTGTTGAAGACGACTGCCTTTAGGTCCGAAAAGTCGGTCTGGTTATCATCGCACAGCTTTGACTGGATATCGTTCAAGGTCATGTTAGAGATATTTCTTTAATTTAATCTGAAACTGGTTTGAGTTCAGGCAGCCTGCCCTGTCGCGGGGAGAGCCGCATAGACCTTCCCAAGGACGGCCCCGAAGATGACATGCAATACCAGCGTCATGATCGGTGCCATGATGCCAAAGTTCATGCCAAACAGACCTGCACCAGTCATGGGCATGACCACGATCATCATGCCCAGCCAAGCAGCGATACCAAATGCGATACCTTTGATAGCCGCGCTATTGCCGGGAATTGCGTTATAGAGAACAGTGAACCCGCCCCCCCAAGCCAGCGTACCGATCATGAAATGGACGGTCCAACCTACTATAATTTGAGCTCCCACCATCGAGGCGAGCATCGCTGCTACATCAAGCTCGGGCATCACACCCATCATTCCTTTTGCAACCATCAGCACCGAAAGTACTACAGTTGCTGCGAAACCGGCCACGAAGCCGCTTTTAAGATTTGTCATTATTCTGTCCCTTACATCGGTCGTCTTTACGCACAGATCGGATCCATCGCCCTCACCACGCATCTCCGATCTTGTTTTGTGTCGATCAGGATGCGTGTGGGGCGTCGAACCTACCGTAACGGATAGTCGAAACCCCGGTCTGCGCGATCAGCAAGCGCTCCATCAAGCGATGGGGCACCGCACCATTTAACCATGTTTCATTGTTTCGATAATCTCGGCGGTAGTTTTGACACCGTTGGCTATATAGCGAAAATTAGTCATGGCTGCTTCATATCCATCACCCATATCCGGGTGCTGTGTTGCGGCAGTTGCATCACTGACTACGAGGACTTTAAAGCCTTGCTCGAGCAGTTCTCGCAGGTGAGACTCGACACATAGGTTTGCCGACATCCCGGCGAGTATCACAGTGTCAATGCCACGTTTGCGAAGTTGTAAAACCAGATCGTTGCTCTGCGGTCCGTAAACTTTGTGGGGGCTCACCATCACCGTATCTGCATGATCAATAACGGGCTTGTATTGCTCAACCCAATCGGCACCAGAGCCGTCTAAATCTTCGACTGAAAGAGGCCCCTTTCTATCAAACATACCGATTTCGTGCATTTTCTCCTCAAGCGCTCCACCAAACTCCCACTTATGGTCAAAAGGGTAATAGTAGTGTGGCGAAATGAATATTAGAAAGCTGTTTGCCCTTGCAACTTCAAGCAATTGACCAAGGTGCTCGACGGTTCCGTTTTCTTGGACGCTTTTGCCGACTAAATCCCATGCAACGCCCGTTTCAGAAAGAAAATCATTCTGTGGGTCTATCACAACTAAGGCGGCGTTTTTTTTGTCGATTTTCATAAGAAGGCCTTTCTTTTGAACCTGATGTTTTCATGGCAGTGGAACCGAAAGGGCACGCGCGATGAGGCGGATTGAAGTCTTGTAAACGTTTCCGAAATGGCAAGAAAACGAGCGCCGATGTTTGCTTTGCGCTCCGCACGGCTTGGAATATCTTAGCGGCCCAGAACCTTAACCCCTAATGATACTTACATTGGGATATGATGTGTCTTCACCCGTGAATTAGCCTGCAACCTTGCGTCGAGCTTCACGGTAATCGTTCTCACGATCCAGATTGCGACAGCCACTGCGCAAAGCGGCAAAACCGCCGTAATGTTTGGCGCTTCTTAAAATTGCTGCACGGGCATTTTTTGAGATTTTGCTCATTGGAAATTTCACTGATATTTTCCTCGCTATTATTCTAAGTCACGCGATTAACCAACGATACAACTGTGACCATGTTCCAATGCACTATTCACGATGAACACAAAAATCTGTGAGGTTCCGAAATCAGATGTAGAAAATGGCCGACCTAATTATCAAAGTGAAATTCGCTAAGTCAGTTCGAAGAAATCACTTAGATCAATGTCGAACGCGGTTGCGATGGTTGTCACATCATATTCTATGACCATGGTTATAGCATCATAATCCTTCTTGGCTCTCAGCAGTCGGTCGACAGAAGGGTCCGCACCTTTCGGCCCGGACCCTTTGGGTATCGCGCTGAAGCTGGGAGATAGGTCAGCGCGAGTCGTTGCCCTCGCCAAAGCCGCCGTAGGCGAAACCTTCGCCATTGCTGCTGACTGCGCTGCGGGTGGAGAGGTTGGGCGTTGGGTAATTGCCCCGCGCAAAGGTTTCGAGACGTAGGTCGCCGTGGCGGCTATCGGGTCGAGTAGCGCCGGCGCCTTCGGCATGGACCACGCTGGCAGTAACGGAGGTATCAAGGCGGAGGTCTTCGTAACGGGTAGAGTTGCCTGCAAAGCCAACGGTGGCGATGAGTGTGACGGCAGCGGTTGTGATGAAGTGTTTCATGTCGTTTCCTTTCAAGGTTTGACCTGAGTTCTCGCTGCAATTCCGTTTGGCAATAGTAGGCTGATCGTGAGCGGGAATAACGGAGAACTTTGGTTGCTATACATCTAAGATTAAGGCCTGATACGGCTTCTGACAAAGCAACTTGGCTCACCGGTCCGTGTCGCTCCGAGACCGGAAGAGATGAGAGTGTAACAATTCAGCCTGATCTCATTATTTTATTATTATTCAATATCTTAACCGCAAATTTGAAGCACCTTTAGCGCCAACCATTTCGTGCAATCCGCACTTCCAAGCCGATATGGATTTTGTCGCGTAATCGTGACCGGCCACAGCGCCGCGCAAGCCTCTTGTACGTGTATTTTGTTACAGTGAAGAGGGTGTCAGTCGGTCGACAAAATGGGCGTTTTCCGCGTGAAATGTTTGGCGTGATTTACTGAAGATGCGGCTGATGAAAGATTAGCCAATATGGATTGCTCGGCCCATCTGCGCGTAGCCCCCGTTCGCTTAAGCTGCCGGAGCCGCGTCAGCCTGCGCAGACGAACCCGCATCATCGGACCATTTTAAAAGGTGAGGATCAAACCCCTCGTTCAGGCGTGGTTTGACGATCTGGAAATAGGGGGATAGGTCGAAATCTCGCGGTGCAAATAGCGAGTGGTGCCGGATATGCAGGACCTCCTTGTGGGCGAACCGCGATCCTTGGCGCGCCTTTATGGTGCGCGCGTCGGGCAAGATCGGATAGCGGACGGATTGAAACGCCTGCGCGATCAGCGACGAACAGATGGCCCGCGTCGGGTCACCCGACCCGAACGCCAGCAAGCGTCTGCGCCACCTAACCGGAACTGGCGGGGTCGGAAAGAAGTAGCGCAAGAGATCAAAGATGTGGCGCAAGTCGTACTTCATCCCCACACGCGCTTTCATAAAATCGGTAACCGCGCGGCACTCCTGCGGTGTCAGACCAACGGGACGGCAAATTCGGGTATTGAAGCGCGCGTATTTCGATATCGGCGCAGTGACACATACTTCGCCGAGATTGACCTCAATCAGCCGATGGGATTCCGCGTCATCGGAAGGGGTATCAAGGCTGTCCCCGATGTACATCGCCGCATGAGACCAAGTGGATTGTGTCAGATACTTGATTGCATTTGAAACGCGTTCCTGCCCTTCCACCAGCAGCACATCCCCAGGACGCAAAAATTGGCACAGGGTTTTGAAATCAGACGGAGTAAAAGGAGCATAGCCGACGCTCGGCCGGTTCAAAGCCCGCGCCATGCGTCGTCCAACCCGGCTGAGCAACCTGTCGCAGCGATCTTTCAGCATGAATGGCATCAAGGTTCTCCGGTTACAGGTGGGGGTTGGCTCTCATCCCTATGAGAAAGAGCGCCCCGCGCCGGTCAGACGCAGGACCCCCTGTCCACTGCTGGGAAGCAATGGCTCAGTCAGCGTGGTGGTCGGAAGTAAAAACCATATCCTCCCCTGCCGACTGGTGGCAGGCGATACAGCCCTCATCCATTCCCTTAGCCACCTGCCCGGCCATCGCAACACCATCAGGGGTTTGATCGAGTGCGCCATCGGGCAGGTATTTAACCCAGTACCAATCTGCGTTCTCGGGGTCATAGCCTGCGGTGCGACGGAACATGACTGTATAGGCAGCCAAGTGCTCTTCCGGGTTGCGCAGAACTTCGTCTTCAGTGACCCCTTCGGGGCCAAAGTTCCGTTTTACGATGAGGTCGCCCTCGTGGCCGTCGATCTCTGCGGTAGTGTAGAAGGTCTCAAGCATCATGCCATGTGGATCAGTGCCCTCATAGGGTGTGGCACGGATCATGCCCGGCCCAGCGAGTTTACTTTCTTCCAGGTAAGTCCAAATTTGGGCAGCGAAGTCCACATCTTCTTCTGAGCCGAAAGGCATGCCCTGCGCGACCGTCCCCGTAGCAGTCAAAGACAGAACCAACGTGCCGATCATCATTGATCGTTTCATTTGTCATTCTCCTTGTTGTCGTAGATGGGTCACACCTGAACAGACCGAACGTTTCACCATGGGGCTACACCATTCCGTGAGGACAGGGAGACAAACGCCAATCCTCCTCGTTCAACGGCAGGCTTTCCCGATAGGACAGTGTTTGCCTTCGCTGACCGGATTGCGGCCCAAAATGATAGCAAAGAGGGAGATCACCCGTGCGGCGTATGACCTATACCAAACCTACCGATTGCCACGTCACCTTGAAGCAAAATGGGTAGGCCCTCCGACCTCCCCCCGGCCAGCCGACGCGTGCGGTTGGTTTGGTTGGGCCTGCGCCTGATCCTCTTGGTACTGTTGGTTTTTGGCATTCACTTACTGGTCGACTGGTTCCTTGCCCGGACGGCCGAGATCCATCCTGGGGTGCAGATCAGCATGCTGGTCGGCGTCTTGCTGGTCTATGCGCTGTTAATCGCTATCCCCTTCGTGCCGGGGATCGAGATCGGTCTAATGATGTTTGCGGCTCTCGGATCGTGGATCGCGCCTTGGATCTATCTGGCGTCGATTGCAGGGCTTTTCATCGCCTATAGCGCAGGCGAATGGATGCCCTATGGACGGCTCCGCAGAATTTTCGATGATCTGCGATTGCGTCGCGCCTCAGACCTGCTTGATAGAATGCATCAGATGACCCGCGAAGAGCAGGTCTCGATGCTCTGTGAGCGTGCGCCGAGGTGGTTGCGACCTGTCATATCGCGGTATCGGTATCTATTCCTCGCGGCGCTCATCAATCTGCCCGGCAATGCGGTCATCGGAGGCGGAGGCGGCATCCTATTTCTTGCAGGGCTCAGCCGCCTCTTCCGACCGTTCGGTGTCGCCCTGACCCTCGCTTTGGCGGTTTTGCCCGTGCCGCTGGCAGTCTGGGGGTTCGGACTGAGTTTACTACCTTGAACGGATCAGCCGTTCTTTTGTGAGGCTTCCCCGTGAAATTGGGAAAGAATTGAATTGATATGGGTCTCGTTGGTCCCCCTCAGCGCAGGCGCCGCGCAAACTCGTTCGGTTAAATCTCGGGTCGTCCTTAACTGGACGACAAACGCGGCGCAGCCTTTGCACATGGATAGGTGCAGCTTCATTTGAAGGCGCTGCCAGACGGTCAAATCTCTATCGATTAGGGCGCTGGTACGTATTGCCACTTCCTTGCACGTCAACAACTGATGGTCTCCTTTCCATTGGACTTGCATGAAGAGGACAAACGACCGCTCAAAGCGTTACAGGTAAACTGCAAAAAATCTTTGCTCGGCGTTGGCTCACATCAAGCCATCCAGTGCGGCACGCACACCTAAACGCGCCCGATGGAGCAGAACGCGCATGTTGCTTTCGGTAATGCCAAGCAGGCCGCATACCTCCTGCGCCGCCAACCCATGTTGCGCGCGAAGAATGATGACCGCACGCTGGCCGGACGGTAGGGCCTCAATCGCAGTGTCTACGTGTTCCATGACGCGACGCCCTTGCAGAATGCGTTCAGGGGTCAAGGTTTCCCATAGTTCGGGCATGTCCCTCCACCGCCCCCGCCCGTCAAAGGCCGCCGCAAGGGTGTCATCCTCGCCCGGCCCCTCGAACGAAACGATGCGCCCTTCGCGCTTGGCTCGACTCCGAGATTTGTTGATCAGGATTGAGAAGATCCAACTGGCCAGCGACGAACGTCCTTCAAACCCCGAAATGCTTCTTAGGACCGCAAGCCAGGTTTCCTGAGTGACCTCTTCGGCAGTCGCGCGGCTATGGACGATGCCGGTTGCGACACGGATCAGGGACGCGTTGTGTTGGGTATAGATTTGCTCGAACGCGGAGCGCTCACCGAGGGCAAGCCGTCGAACAAGATCTGCCTCCGTCGCACCAGCCGTGGGCATCTGATCCCCCTAATTGGTTCTCCCGTCCCATATGCAGACCAGGCATTTTGCAAGTCCAGTATGATGAACCGAAAACAAGGGATCGTGAACGCAGTCCTCCCTCAAGCTTGTGTCCGGGCTATTAGTTGGACTGTCGTTCTTTAGAAATTGCCGTAATTCTGTCCCGTGGAACGTCCGCGTTCAGCATCCTGGGAAAATGGCTCGCGCAAGCAGCAAAGGGCTGCTAACCGCCCTTGTTGAAGGCAGCGCCCGGCCCAGAGCTGCCGTTCGCCTCGTGGCTGAGCGCTGCGGTGCAGCTTCACCACAGCGGCCATTCGTTCGTCGTGCAGCATTCTTGGGA